>NZ_JBJEJK010000018.1:0-51249 GCF_051877975.1 Anaerotignum sp. | reverse complement strand
TGCAAAAAGCTGCTCTTTTAATGACATATCATCATCCCTTTTCGCCTAAGTAAACTATCAATCATCTGAATTTACGTTTTCTAGCGGCTTCGGATTTCTTTTTGCGTTTTACGCTGGGTTTGTCATAATGCTCTCTTTTGCGTACTTCGCCCATGATACCGTCTCTGGCACATGTTCTTTTGAAACGACGCAGTGCGCTGTCCAAGGATTCATTTTCTTTAACTTTTACCTCTGACATTGAATTTCCCTCCCTCCCAGTGCGAGATTCGTTGATGGCAAGAAAAGTGCTTTTGCGCCTTTTTTTACCATACATCTAAGAATTATACACAAAAACTTTCGCAACGTCAATAAGAACAAAGAGAAATTCTTCAGAAAAATCATGCCAAATCTTCTTTAGCCGCGGATTTCTTTGTTTTTTTTGCAGTGCCCTTCTTTTTTACAGGAATTTTTTTAGGGATTTCCCGTTCCAAAATGATCATCCCCAAAGGAGGAACATCCACATGAATGCTAAACTGGCAGCGGTTGCAGGGGGCTGCGGTGCTTTCCATAGGAGATGTATTCACCACATTGCTGCCGCCGAAGCGTTCTGCATCGCTGTTCAGGATCTCCCGATAAACGCCTTCCTTGGGTACCCCCAAGGGGAAGCCTTGATGTACCACCGGCGTAAAGTTGCAGACAAAGATCAATTCCTTCTCCCTGCTTCTGCGGATAAAGGATACTACAGAGCTGTCCGCGTCATCACATTCGATCCACATAAAGCCATCAGGGTCGAAATCTTCTTCCCAGAAGGCGCTTTCTTTGGCGTACAGATGGTTCAGCTCTTTCACATAGGCCTGCATATGCTGATGATCGGCATACTGCAGCAGATGCCAATCCAAAGAACGGGCCTCGCTCCATTCCTGATACTGTCCAAATTCACCGCCCATAAACAGCAGCTTCTTACCGGGGTGCCCCATCATAAAGCCATAGGCCAGGCGCAGGTTGGCAAAGCTCTGCCAGGTATCCCCGGGCATTTTGCCGATCATGGAGGATTTCATGTGTACCACTTCATCATGGGACAAAACCAGAATAAAGTTTTCGGAATAATGATAAGCCATGCCGAAGGTCAGCTTATTATGGTGATACTTCCTGTAGATCGGGTCTTTCTTGATATAGAACAGGAAGTCGTTCATCCAGCCCATATTCCATTTCAGAGTGAAGCCCAGGCCGCCTTCTTCCGCATCCCTAGTGACGCCTTCCCAAGAAGTGGATTCCTCGGCAATCATAACCGCACCGGGCTCTCTTTTTGCCATGATGGAATTCATGTGCTTCAAAAATTCCACTGCTTCCAGATTTTCTCTGCCGCCGTATTTGTTGGGCAGCCATTCCCCGTCATTCTTGCAGAAATCCAGATACAGCATGGAAGCCACCGCATCTACCCGCAGGCCGTCGATATGATAGGCATCTACCCAGAAAAGGGCATTGGCCAGCAGGAAATTCATGACTTCCTTTCTGCCATAATTGAAAATATAGGTACCCCATTGCAGGTGTTCGCCCATGCGAGGGTCTTCATGCTCATAGAGGGCTGTGCCGTCGAAACGGGCCAGGCCAAAATCATCCTTGGGAAAATGAGCAGGCACCCAGTCCAGAATGACGCCGATGCCGTTCTGGTGACAGGTATCGATAAAATATTTAAATTCATCGGGACTGCCGTAGCGGCTGGTAGGGGCATAATAGCCCGTTACCTGATAGCCCCAGCTGCCATCGAAGGGGTGTTCCTCCACCGGCAGGATTTCGATATGGGTATACCCCATTTCCTTGACATAGGACACCAGCTGTTCCGCCAATTCTGTATAAGTCAGGAATCTGTTTTCCTCTCCCCGCTTCCAGCTGCCCAGATGCACCTCGTAAATATTCATAGGAGATGTTTTGAAATCATATTTCTTTCTGGCAGTCATCCAGCGGCGGTCTTTCCATTTATACCGCTTCAAGGGATACAGCACAGAGGCCGTCTTAGGTCTCAATTCGGCAGAAAGACCATAGGGGTCTGCCTTATCCACATGCCTGCCGTTGCACTGTACCACATGGAATTTGTATTTATCCCCTTCCTTCAGGCCGGGAATGAAAATTTCCCAGATGCCGGAATTGCCCAGCCTGCGCATCAAGTGTCTGCGGTGATCCCAATTGTTGAAATCCCCCACCACGCTGACTGCCTTGGCATTGGGCGCCCATACGGAAAAGGCTGCCCCCTTGACACCGCCATGGGTCATCAGCCTGCCGCCCATCTTTTCATAAATTTCATAATGGGTACCGGCACCGAAAAGATGTCTGTCAAATTCAGACAGGGTCGGCGCAAAGGAATAGGGATCGTATGCCTTCCAGCTATGGTCGCTGTAATCGGTATATTCCAGCTGATAGCGGAACCACTCTTCCCGGTCTTCGATGGTCACTTCAAAGAAGCCATCCTGATGGAGCAGCTCCATGGGATATTTTTTTCGCTTGTTGGTTTGATCGATCACGGTGATGGCTTTGGCGCCGGGCAGGAAGGCACGGACAGTCACCATTTTTTTGCCGTCCTGTTCCACCTCATGCATCCCCAGCACCGTATGCGGGTCACCATGTTCCCCATTTACAATATGGAAAATATCATAAAGTTTTGTGGTTGTGAGCATATTCTCATCCCCTTTGCTGTCTTTCTTCGTCGAAATCAGGATTTCGAATTAAAATGGATATTTCCCCATTTTCCAGTATCTTTATTATAGCATATTTTGCCTATATTGCCACACCAAAAACCAAGCCAGATTTTGCCATAAAAAGGACTTATTTTACGAAAAAAGAAAGAATCCTGCAAGGGCTTGTCATAAGAAAAGAAAACAGATATACTGTTTACATAAAGACATTTGTCCATATTGCTAAAAAATCACATCTCTAAGGAGGGAATCTCTATGAAACTGATGTTTTTAGGCGCTGCCCATGAGGTAACCGGCAGCTGCCATTATATCGAAGCCTGCGGCAAGAGCATCCTTTTGGACTGCGGCATGGAACAGGGACGGGATACCTATGAAAATCAGGAAATCCCCGTATCCGCATCGGATATTGACTATGTTTTCCTCTCCCATGCCCATATCGACCATTCCGGGCTTCTTCCTTTGTTATACAAAAACGGCTTCAAGGGTGAAATTTACGCCACCGAAGCCACCACAGACCTTTGCCGCATCATGCTGCTGGACAGCGCCCATATCCAGGAATTTGAAGCCCAGTGGCGCAACCGGAAAAACAAGCGTGCCGGCAAAGAGCCCTTTGAGCCCCTTTACACCACAGAGGATGCCATCGCCGTGCTGGATCATTTCGTGGAATGTGATTATATGAAGAAAGTACCTGTCTGCGACGGAATCCAGATACGTTTTACCGATGTGGGGCATCTTTTGGGGTCCTCCAGCATAGAGATCTGGCTGACGGAGGATGGTGTCACGAAAAAAATCGTTTTCTCCGGGGATATCGGCAACATCAATCAGCCCATCATCCACGATCCCCGCTATACCTCCGAAGCAGATTACGTTATCATGGAAAGTACATACGGCGACCGCTACCATGCAGCACCCCCCGATTATGTGGCAGAACTGGCCCGGCATATTCAGGAAACCTTCGACCGGGGCGGCAATCTGGTCATTCCTTCCTTTGCCGTGGGGCGTACGCAGGAAATGCTTTATTTCATCCGGGAAATCAAAGAACGGAAGCTGGTGCAGGGGCATGATGGTTTCAAGGTCTATGTAGACAGCCCCCTCGCCATCGAAGCAACAAAGGTTTTCGTGGAAAATTACTTAGACTGCTATGATACCGCTGCCATGGCACTGGTAAAACAGGGCATCAACCCGCTGGAATTCAACGGCCTGGAAGTGGCAGTCACTCCTGATGATTCCATGGCCATCAATTTTGATAAAAGCCCGAAGGTCATCATTTCCGCTTCCGGCATGTGCGAAGCGGGGCGCATCCGCCATCATCTGAAACACAATCTCTGGCGGCCGGAATGTACCATCCTCTTCGTTGGCTATCAGGCAGTGGGTACGCTGGGCAGAAATATCATCGACGGCGCCCGTGAGGTACGGCTTTTCGGCGAGACCATTTCCGTCAATGCCCATATCGAAGAACTGGCCGGGGTCAGCGGTCATGGAGATAAAAAAGGTCTGCTGAACTGGGTAAACCATTTCGAGCAGAAGCCCGAAAGAGTTTTTGTTGTCCACGGGGAAGATATGGTTTGCGAGGATTTCACCAAATGCCTGCAGGAGGAATATGGCTACAATGCCTTCGCCCCCTATAGTGGTGCCTGCTTCGACCTGCTGACGAACCAGATGATTTCCGAAGGGGTCAAGATTCCTGTTGCGCCCAAGGAATATCCCAAGGCACGGGCTCAATCTGAAGGAGGCAAGCGGGCCATGTATCTGGCAGATCAGCTGGACGAAGCCGGCAAACGGCTGCAGCGCATCATCAGCCAGAACAAGGGCGGTGCCAACCGGGATATGGAAAAGCTGCTGAAGCAGATCAACGAGCTGTGTGATAAATTAGAAAGCTAAGTTCTCGGGGCTTTCCAGCAGGGGATCATCCCCTGCACTCGATATAAAAAAACAGACCGTACTATGTACAGTCTGTTTTTTTGTTTAGTTGCCTGCAATATCAAGACTAGGAACCAGAACAGAAGGCGAACCCACGCCGCCGGAGCCGAAATACAAATCATCTGCAAGTTCCTCCACCATTTCCAGCAAATGATAGAAATTCCCCGCAATGGTAATCTGCTCCACAGGCCTGCCAATCTTGCCAGCCTCCACCCGGAAGCCCTCCGCCGAAAGGGAGAAATCCCCGGAAACGGCATTGGTGCCTGCGTGAAGCCCCATCAGGCTGGTGATAAACAGGCCATTCCCCATCCGGCGGAACAAATCTTCTCTGCTGATTTCACCCTTTTGCAGATAAAAATTGGTGCATCCCGTTTTCACAGAGCCCGTCAGCCCTGCCTTGAAGCCATTGCCCGTGGATTGGACGCCGTCTTTCTTCGCAGAGGCTCTGTTATACAAAAGGGTTTTCAACACACCCTTTTCAATGACAGCCTTATTTTTCCCGGAAACCCCTTCGCTGTCAAAGGGGATAGAGGCATAGCCCCCTTGCAACAGGGCATCATCCCGCAAAGTTACCTTTTCCGATGCAATTTTTGCACCCGTTTTCTCCTTTAATAAAGAAAAGCCCTTCTGCACATTTTCCCCGAAAAAAATGCCGCAAAATGCCCCCAGCAGAGCAACCATGGCTCTGCCATCCAGCACCACATCATATTTTCCACTGGGCACAGAGGCTGCCCCCAGATGAGCCGCCGCACGGATGGCTGCTTCTCTGCCCGTTGCTTCCGGGTCGAAGCCCTTCCAATCCTGATCCTTCCAGAAATAAGAGCCTGTTTTCGTTTCCTCGCCTTTTTTGGCGATGGCGGAAACATATGCGGTAGCAAAGTTTTTCGCAAAGGAAACATCCAATCCCTTTGTATTTTTGATCGCCAGCTCCGCCAGGCCTGTCCCCAGGGCGCAGTAATCCAAAGAAGCCACTTCCTCCGCCCCCGCCAGAGCCGCCTGCTCCATCCGCATAGCCGCATGGATTTTTTCTTCTACCTGCAGCTGCTCCAGTTCTTCGTTGACGCCTTCCAAAAGGGGATAACTTTCTTCCCCTTCATAAAGCTCCTCCATATCCTCCGGGGAAAGGAGGGCCGCATTTTCCTTGGCCGTTTCCACCAGATAAGGGATGGCCGCTTCTGTCAGCTGCTCCGTATAGGCATAACCTGTCCGTCCATGGATATTACCACGGAAGGAAAGCCCCTCCTGTCGGCTGTTTTCATAATTGGCGACCTCGCCTTCCAAAACCAGCACCTCGAAGCTTTTGCCGCCCCGATAAAATACTTCACATTCGGCGAAACCTTCCTTCGTGCCATAGGCAAGGACTTTTTCCAAAAATGCATTTCTATCCAAAGTGCTTACCCCCTTCCGCCTACGGTCATACTGCTGACACGGATCATGGGCTGCCCCACATCGGTGGGAATAGAGCCACTCTTGCTGCCACACATGCCCTGAGCCCGTTTCAGATTATTGCCTACCATATCAATATCCCTGAGGACTTCTGCCCCCTTGCCGATAAGGGTCGCCCCTCTGACAGGCTCGGCAATTTTGCCATTTCTTATCATATATCCTTCCAGTACAGCAAAGTTGAATGAGCCCGTGGCAGGGTCTACACTGCCGCCGCCCATCTGCTTTGCGTAAAGGCCAAATTCCGTATTGGCGATGATTTCCGCCGGCGTGCTTTTGCCGTTATCGATGAAGGTATTAGTCATACGGCTGGTGGGAGCATAGTGGTAATCCTGCCGGCGGGCAGAGCCGGTGATGGCTGCCCCCATCCGTCTGCCGTTCATGCGGTCTACCAAGTAAGATTGCAGAACGCCGTCTTTAATAAGGATATTTCTGGCGGTGGGTGTGCCTTCGTCGTCCATTTCTGCGGAACCCCAGCCGTTTGGAATGGTGCCATCATCAATGGCTGTCACCAAGGGAGAGGCAATCTGCTGCCCCAGCTTTCCTGCGAAAACGGAAGCATTTCTTGCCACTGCCGTTGCCTCCAGGCCATGGCCGCAGGCTTCATGGAAGATGACCCCGCCGAAGCCATTATCGATAACAACAGGCATCTTCCCCGCAGGGCAGGGCTTTGCCCCCAGCATCGTGACAGCAATGCGGGCCGCCTCCCTTGCCGTATCCTCTACGTTGATGCGGTCGAAGAGCTCATACCCTTCGGAGCCGCCGGGCCCCAGATGGCCGCTCTGCTTTTCCGTAGCGGAAGAAGCCACCGCTTCCACCGTAAAACGGCTGCGGGTGCGGTCTTCTTCCCCCCAGATGCCTTCACTATTGGCAACCAAAACGTGTTTCATCACTTCCAAGTAGCCTGCTCTGGTCTGGGTGATCAAAGCATCAAACTCCTTCGCCGCCTGAGAAGCCAAGCGAAGCTGCTCCGCCTTGGCGGTTTTGGCGATACTGCCAGGCAGGATGCGGATGGGGTTGATACATCTTGCCGCCATCTCCTTCCAGCCCTTCACCTGATAGATGCGGTCTCCCTTCAATGCCGCCGCCCCTTCTCTGGCGATGCGGATGAGGTTTTCCTCGGAAAGGTCGTTGGTAAAGCCGTAAATGGTCTGATTGCCAAAAAACAGGCGCACCCCCGCACCATAATCCATGCCGCCTAAGGCTGTTTCCACCCTGCCGTTGACCATGGCAATATTGCTGCGCTTGGTTTCTTCTGCATAGATCTCCGCAAAATCCGCGCCGCTTTCCAATGCCGCCGTCAGTATATTTTCCACTGCTGCTTTTTTCAGCATGTTTTCTCACTTCCTTGTTTCTTTTTCTGTTTCCTCCAAATACAGGCTGACTGCCTCCAGATAATGGAGGAGGCTGCCGTTCTGTCGGATACGGTATTTTTCCTCAAATGCTTCATAGGGGATGGATTTCCGCCCCCCTTTTTCCGCATTTTCCCAGTATAGTTTCAGTGTTTCAAAGGGCAGCAGAAAATATTCATCCCCTGCGGAAAAATGTACCAAAAGGAAGGAAAGCCCCCGCTGCTGCCTGAATTCCTCCATAAATGCCATCTGATGGGCATGGATATTCTGCAAAGGCAAGCTTTTCCCCGCCGTTTCCTTGGCATCGAAGGCCACAGGAACGCCCTGGGCCACGCCGATATAGTCGATGGTGGACTGTTTTTCAAAATAGGCCAACGTAATGGTCTTTGTCTCCGCATCCATCCGCACAGGGGTGATAGGAGTGGGGATTTTCTGGAGCAGCGCCAGCCCCTCCTGCCTGTAGCGTTCATTTGTAAAATTGATGATTTCTTCAAAGGTGCTGCCCCGCAGCCCTCTGGAATTCCAATGGGACATTCTGCTTCCTCCAAAATACTTACTTAAAAAATAAGTATAGCACACTCTGTCCTATTTTGCCAATTCGGATACGGTCACAAAGGTGATGCCCGCCTGCTCCAATTCGGGAATCAGCTCTTTGATGGCTTGGGCAGTCACTTTCCCGCCCTCGGGCCCCACATGGCCGATGGCAAGGGCCTCCCCTTTTTCCAGAGCTACCTCCGCCGCCTTGCGGAGATTGGATTTCACCTGTTCCAGAGAATCGGTGCTGTCCAGAAATACATCCCGCCCCAGGAAGGGTACGCCCTTTTCCTCTGCAAGGGTCTTGCCCAAGCTTTTCGCCGTCGTCATGCTGTCCACAAAAAGAACACCTTTTTCCTGCAAAACATCCATGACGGCGGAGAGGCTTCTCTCATCCTCCATGATGGCAGAGCCCATGTGGTTATTCATCCCCACAGCATCGGGCAGGATGGAAAAGGCCTCCTCCACCCGCAGACGAATTTCCTCATCGGTCATGGTGCGGAACACCCCCTTCTTCCCCACCCATTCTTTTTTCCCCGTCAGGGATTCCATGGGCATATGTATAAAGATTTCCTTTCCCGCCTGCCGCACCATTTCCGCATCGGAAACTGTGCAGGCGGAAAAGGGCATGATGGCCGCCGTGAAAGGGATAGGCAGCGCCAGCATTTCCTCCGTCCCCTCTCCGCAATAGCCGAAGTCATCAATCAAAATCGCCAGTTCGCCCCTTTTTTCCCCGCTGACGGTCACAGCTTTTTCCGCCTGCTTTGCCGCCGCCGTTCTGCCCCCCAAAAAGCACAGGCTGAACAGCATCAAATAACCGACACCCTTTTTCCAGTTCCATTTCATTCAAATCGCCCCTCTTTTTTCCGTTACTCTATTCCTATCCCCTTTTCTTGTCCCCTATGTGAAAAACTATTCGTAAGGCTTCGCCTTACGCATGTGTTTGCTCCGCAAACTTTTTGAGGGATACTATAGCCCATAAACCTGTAAACCGTTTCATAGACTACAGTATCCCTCAATTTTTCTCCGCTATATCACACATCGAAAACCGATGCCTGAACACTGTATATTTTCTTTTAAGAAACCATTCCTTTTTCCTTCCAGCCTTTCAATTCTTTGCCCAGCAGTGCTACCGCCAGCAAAAAGGTCAGCCCATCGGCAATGGGCGCCGCCCCCAAGGCACCATCCAGCCCAAAACGGGAGGACAGCAGCAATGCCAGGGGAATCAGAAAAAAGACCTGACGGGACAAAGATACTGTCAGTGCCTTTGCAGGGCTGCCAATGGCCTGAAAGAAAGATGATGTCACATTGGGCAGGCCATAGACGAAAAACCCCAGCATATACAAACGGAAGCAATGCACGGCAAATTCCTGATACAGAGGTTCTTCTTCCACAAACAAAGCCGCCAAAAAGCCACCGCCAAAACGGAATACACAGAACCATACCACAGAAATGATGATAGAAGCCTTGGCCCCCATTTTGATTGTCTGCTTCACCCGTTCAAACTGCTTTGCCCCGAAATTGTAGCCATTGATGGGCTGTGTGCCGGAAGCCAGCCCCACAAACATGGCATGGGCAATCTGATAAATTTTCATCATCAGCCCATAACAGGAAAGGGCAATATCACTGCCGTAAATAGTCATGGCACCATAATGACGCATCAGGTTATTCATGACGATCTGCGTTGCCGCCGTTGCCGTCTGGGTACAAAAGCTGGGAAACCCCAGCTGCACGATATCCCGCACTGTTTTGCCCCTCAAACGAAGGTTTTCCTTTTTCAGGCGGAAATGCTGAAATCTGGGCAGGTATGCCAAGGCGATACAGCCGGAAACAATCTGCCCGATGATGGTTGCCAAGGCCGCCCCCGTAATGCCCCAATGGAACCCGAAAATAAAAATAGGGTCTAAAATAACATTCAGCACTGCCCCAATCATCATACTCCGCATCATATATTGAGGGTTGCCATCGGCACGGATGATGGCAGTAAAGGCCATATTGCACATGCCAAAGGGCTGCCCCAGCAGGATGATACTCATATACCGCACCGATTCCGCCGCCACCCCGGGGGATGCGCCAAAAAATATCACCAGTTTTTCCGCAAACAGCCGGCCAAAAAAAGCCAGCAATATTCCTGTGCCAAATAAGAGAACGACCCCATTGGCAAAGGCACGATCCGCCTCTTCCTGCTCTTTTCTGCCAAGGTGCAGGCTGATATTTGCCGCACAGCCATCGCCGATCAAAAGGGCCAAAGAGGCCGCTATGGTAGAAATGGGAAAGGCGACATTGGTAGCCGCTATCCCGGCGATGCCCGCAGCATGGCCGATAAAAATCTGGTCTACAATATTATAAAGGCAATTCACCATCAGCGTGAGGGCTGTTGGAATGGAAAATTTCAACAGCAGCCGGCCGATGGGCTCTGTCCCTAAGATATTCTGTTTTGTTTCTGTCATGCTGTTTCCTCCTTCCAAACGGTCCGTCTTCAGGGAAAAGCAAAAAAAGCGCCCCGCAAGTCACGAAACGCTTTTCCTTTCTTCTTCCACAAAAAACAGTTTCCTAACCGCTTTTCTTCTCCCATCCAGACCGTCTGTCGGCTTCGTAATCGAAACGAATTCTGCAGGAAAGATTCCTGCTCGCGGGCTATACCGCCGGTAGAGATTCCCTCTCGTTTCCGAAGAAATTCTTTATCCGAAAATCAATGCATTATGCCACGGGCTTACCACAGGAGCCGCAGAATTTCTGGCCTTCCGCCAAAACTGCGCCGCATTCCGCACAGACAGGAACGGGATCTTTTTCGATGCCTGCCTTTTCCGCCGCCTGTTCCGCTTCTGCCGCCTTTTCCGCTGCCTTACGTTCTGCTTTTTCTGCTTCCCGTTCAGCTTTTCTGGCTTCGCCTTCCGCTTTGATCTGGTCGATCTGTCCTTCCAGATCCCGGATTTTATCCTGCGCGGCAACGATCTTATCGCAAATCAGCATTGCTTCTTCTTCCAGTTTTTCACCAACTGCAAATTTCGCCCAGTAAAATTCCCCTAATTCTCTCTGATATGCCTGAATATTGCCTTTGGTCAAATTGATTTCGCTGATCAGTTTATTGGTTTCCAGGCTGTCGTTCGCCTTTTCCGATACAGTTTTTGCCATTTCGCCTAATTTGTCAAAGAAAGCCATCCTTATTCCTCCTCGCTGTTCCGTTCGTTATCTATATGATATATTTTCGCTTTTTTTCCTAAAATTCCTTTTTCTGTCCGCCTTTTTTCTGCATGAAAAAACAAAATCTCTTCATATTAAAAAGGAGGTGATAGCTATGGATTGGTTTCGCAAATGGGACACTTTGCCGGAGGAAGTTGCACAGCTGATTCTGCATAACAGCAGGGATATGAACCGTTTTTACACCCTTTCCACGGAAGAACGGCAGGAAGTGCTGAATCGGATCCACATGGCAAATACCCCAGATGAACTGGAAAAAACAGCCAAGCGAAAATAGGCGTGCCCTTTGGCACGTCTATGCTTTTAAAAAAATTTTTTTCTTTGCACGCAAAATTCCCAAAACTTTTTTAAAAAAAAGAAACTTTCTATTCAAATTCCCAATTCTCCCAGAAAACAGACTTTTTGGCAAATCCCTTATTTACATTGGTAAATGCAAGCCGTATAATAAACGAAATGTCTTTTTGAGATTTGAGAAGGAAAGAAGTAGAGAGGAAGCCGCAGCATGGATTTATTAAAGAGAAGAATTGTCCAAGACGGGACAGAAGTGGGTACAGAAGTCGTAAAAGTAGATTCTTTTTTGAATCACCAGCTTGATATTGGTCTTTTTATGGCTATCGGGAAAGAGATCCATCGTCGTTTTGCACATCTGGGCATTAATAAAATCCTGACCATCGAATCTTCCGGCATTGCTATCGCTGCCATCACATCCATGTATTTCGATTTGGTTCCCGTTGTATTTGCAAAAAAAACACAGCCCAATACCATGTCTGATGATTTCTACGGTGCCTCCGTAAAATCCTTCACCAAAGGTACCGTTTCCATTGCCCGGGTGGCAAAGCAATATTTGAAGGAAACAGATAAAGTCCTCATTATCGATGATTTTCTGGCCCACGGCGAGGCTGCCATGGGGCTTTGTTCTCTGGTGGAGCAGGCCGGCGGCACTGTCTGCGGCATCGCAGCTGTGATCGAAAAGGAATTTCAGGGGGGCAGCGCAAGGCTGAGAGAAGCCGGCTACCATGTGGATTCTCTGGCTGTCATCACCAAAATCGAAAATGGTCACATCACATTCAAGGATTGATCTTCCGTAAAAAATATTTTTCCCTGCCGAAACGGCGGGGTTTTTTATTTATTTTTTTCTATTTTGACATTTTCACACAAATTTTGCACAAAAAACTATTGGAAAAATCTGCATTTTCACGATTGAGAACTGGCATCCGCTTTGTTATGATAAGCAGGCGTGCTTTGTCTCGCCAAAAAGCTGCAGCAAAATGTGATATTTGCTGCTTTCCATAAAAATCAGCTACAGATATGAACGATACGAAAGGGGATTTTGAACATGCTGAGCGCTTTCATCAGCAGCTTGAAAAATGAATTCCGCGGCTATAATGCAGCCGCATTGACAAAAGACTTGATGGCCGGGCTGACCGTTGCCGCCGTTGCCCTGCCTTTGGCGTTGGCCTTCGGTGTCAGCAGTGGTGCCGATGCTGCCGCCGGGCTGATTACTGCCATTATCGCCGGCCTGTTTATGAGCTTGCTTTCCGGCGGATATTATCAGATTTCCGGCCCTACCGGTGCCATGTCTGCCATTTTGATTCCTTTGGTAGCTTCCTACGGTATCGATGGTGTGTTTATTGCTACTCTGATCGCCGGTATCATCCTGCTGCTGGCAGGCATCCTGCATCTGGGCAAGCTGACATCCTTTATCCCTGCCCCTGTTATCACCGGCTTTACCTCCGGTATCGCTATCATCATCGCACTGGGGCAGATTGATAACTTCTTTGGCACCTATTCTGAAGGTTCTTCCAATATCGCAAAGCTGTTCAGCTATGCCCGCCTTGGCTTCTCTCCCAATATGACTGCTGTCGGGATCGGTGTCTTTGTCGTTCTGTTCATGGTATTTTTCCCGAAAAAGTGGAATGCGGTAGTTCCCGCTTCCCTTTTGAGCATCATCATCGCCACAGCTGCCTCCATCTCTATGAAGCTGGATGTTGCAGTAGTTGGGGAAATCCCTAAAACACTGACACCGGAAAATCGCCTGCTGTTCAGCGCCTTGGATTTGAAAACCATCAGCGCACTGGTAACCCCTGCTTTCTCCATTGCCATTTTGGGCATGATCGAAAGCCTGCTCTGCGGCGCTTCTGCAGGACGAATGACTGGGGTGCGTCTGGATGCCAATCAGGAATTGATCGCCCAGGGTATCGGCAATATCTTCCTGCCCTTCTTCGGCGGTATCCCTGCCACAGCGGCCATTGCCCGTACCAGCGTAGCCATCAAATCCGGCGCAAAAACAAGACTGACCGGTGTATTCCATGCTGTCGGCCTGCTGATCTCCATGTTCCTGCTGGCTCCTGTTATGTCTAAAATCCCTCTGGCGGCTCTGGCCGGGGTTTTGATGGTAACTGCCTGGAGAATGAACGAATGGGAATCCATCCGCTATATTTTCTCCCATAAATTCAAAGGTGCCATGCTGGAATTTGTTGCAACTATGCTGGCAACCATCGTATTCGACCTGACCGTAGCCATCCTGATTGGTGTTGTAATCGGTCTGGTATTTCTGGTATCCCGCCTGTCCTTCATCGAAATCAACTATGAAGATGTGGATATGAACCGTATGCATGTAACAGATCCCGTTCTCTGCGAGCGCTACAGCAATGCGAAGGTTGTTTACATCACAGGCCCTATGATCTTCGCAAACACACAGTCCATTGCGGATATCGCCCTGAAGGTGGAAGGCTATGACACGGTCCTGTTCTCTATGAGAGGGGTATCCAACATTGATATCTCCTGCGCCCAGACTTTGCGGGAACTGGTGGAAAGCCTGCGGAAAAAAGGCGTGGACGTTGTTCTCTGCGGTCTGCCCACCCATGCAATGAAAATGATGGATCGTACCGATCTGCATGATATCATCGGTGACGAAAACTTCTACTGGAGTGTAGAACGGGTTTTGCTGACAAACAGACCCAGACCCGCTGCAAAAGCATAAAATCAGAAAATCAGCCCGTATCCAAAAGGATGCGGGCTTTATTGATGCTTCCCCAACCGTTCCGATATTAGAAAAAACAGTGTTTTTGTTTATCCGAAATCGTGTCTTTCCATTACACCCCTCCCCCAATTTCTCGAAAACAGAAATGATCTTTTCGATACGCTCAAAACAATCGATGTCATCTAAAGCTTCCTCATCCAAAATTTTTTTGATTTCATTCAATGCCTGATAACATTTTAGTTTCATCATTTTTTCAACGTCCATTTTCCACTTGGGCAGTAAACTCTCAAATTCCTCCGACTCCAATATTCTGCATAACATATCACGGTACAATTCCATCTTCATCACCCCAAACAAATAACATATATTATAGCCAAATTGCAATCATAAACTATGTGCAGGGAGGCGGTTTTGTGAAAAACGAAAATTTGATTGTGCGGCCGAAAAAACCGAAGGGGGAAGATGGGCATAAGGTATTTTCTATCCGTGTAAAAGATGAAATCGTAGCACAGTTGGAAGAAATTTGTGCAAGAACGGGGCATAACAGAAATGAATTGATTGGCATGCTTTTGGAGTATGCATTGGAAAATTGCGAAGTTGAGGAAACGGATGAAGAAGAATCCTAATTTTTTTAAAGACAACGCCCCTGCATCATGCGGCAGCTGTTTTCATTTATGGCTATTTCGGTAGACCTGCAAGCTATGACAAAAACGACAGGCAGAAATTTATCTGCGATGCCCCTGCAAAATTGGTTGTGCGGAGAGCGGCAAAAAGAAAAGACCTTGCATTTGCAAGGCCCTCATATTTATGAAAACGATTTTATTTTTTGGTTTTATCCAGTTCTTTTAAATGTTCAGTCAAAACCAAATTGACATACTGAGAAAAGGAACGTTGCTGTTCTTCGGATAATTCCTTCACTCTTTTTACGATGTCCTCATCTAACGTAACACTTACTTTCTGTTTTAGTGGTCTCATTTCCTTTTCACCTCTAGTAAAACAATACTACATTATCCTTCTTCGTATTGACAATTCGCTTAAAGTAGTATAAAGTAGGATAAAATTATGGGGTGATTCTATGTCGGATTTTGCAAAAAATCTAAAAAAATATAGAAAACAGAAAAAGTATTCTCAAACAAAATTGGCGCAGTATATCCACTATGGCTATACTGCAATCGCAAATTACGAAAGCGGCAGGAACGAGCCTTCTATAGATGTTCTGATCCTGCTTGCAAATGCTTTGGATGTAACAGTTGATGAACTAGTTGGTGCCGAGAAAAACGAAATCGAAGGGGATCCCCATCAAAATAGAATTTGAGGGGGATTTTCGTTCAACTTAGATGTATAAAAGCCACAGGATTTCCTGTGGCTTTTATACATTATTATTTTATACATTAAATATTACTTTAAATTTTCCGGATTCAGGCATTCCAATTCAGGCACAACGAAGATGCCATCCTTGCGGATCAGTTTATCATCGAACCAAATCTCTCCGCCGCCGTATTCCGGTGTCATAATCAGCACCAAATCCCAATGGATGGCAGATTTATTGCCGTTGGGGGCATCATCATAGCAGTTGCCGGGGGTGAAGTGGATAGAGCCGGCGATTTTTTCATCAAAGAGGATGTTATTCATAGGCTTAGTGATATAAGGGTTCACGCCAATGGCAAATTCCCCCACATATCTCGCCCCTTCATCGGTATTGAATACCTTTTCCAGACGTTCTTTGTCATTGCCGTCGCATTCCACAATTTTCCCATCCTTAAAGGTCAGCTTCACGTTTTCAAAGGTGAAACCATTGTATTCGGAAGGGGTATTATAGGTAATCACGCCGTTGATGGAATCCCGTACAGGGGCAGTATAGACCTCGCCATCGGGAATATTGCAGGCACCGGCGCATTTGATAGCGGGGATATCTTTGATGGAAAAGGAAATATCTGTATCCTTTGCCACCAAACGCACTTTGTCGGTCTTGTTCATCAGTTCCACCAGATTATCCATGGCTTTGCTCATTTTTCCATAGTCCAGATTGCAGACATTGAAGTAGAAGTCCTCAAAATCCTCCAGAGAGGTCTTTGCTGCCTGTGCCATGGAATTGGTGGGGTAGCGCAGAACGACCCATTTGGTATGGGGCACGCGGATCTGATGGTGGACAGGGTCATCATACAGGCGGTTCTGCATATCGATTTTATCGGTTGGCACATCGTAATGTTCTGTCAGGTTATCCTCGCCCCGTACGCCGATGAAGGCATCCATCTGTTTCATCAGGTGGCAGTCCACCTCTGCCAGCATTTTCTGCTGTTCTTCTGTTGCACCCAGAAGCAGTTCCCGTTCCAGAGAGTTTGTCATCAGCTGTACAAAGGGAATGGCCCCAACCTGATAGACTTCTTTGATGATCTGTTTCACCAAAGGCATGGGGTGGATGCCGTTGCAGGAAATCCAAACCTTTTCTCCTTTTTCCAATCTACAGGAATAATGCACCAAATTATATGCCAGTGTTTTGATTCTTTCGTCCATTTTCAATTCTCCTTTCAAGACCTTGGGGGTTTTACCCCCAATACCCCCACAAGGGACTTGTCCCTTAACCCGATTTGAAAATCAAATTTCTTTGAAATTTGATTTTCGTATAAAGTTACGGTCAAGCCTTTTTAAAGGCTTGCAGGGTTTGGGACAGAGTCCCAAGGTTTTCTTCCATAGTATTGTACACCGTTTTGGAAAAATACGCAAAAAAATTGACAAAGAGATACGGTTGATTCTAAAATATAAGAAAGTATGTTACAATGGGGTGAGTTTTTATGCGTGTCGCCATTCCTACAAAAAATGGCAGGATCGACCAACAGTACAGCCGTGCGACAGAATTTACGGTTTATGAAGTGGAGATCGAGCTGGTGAAGAAAAAAGAGATCATCCCTCTAGGAAAGACCACTGTGTCGGATTTCCTGACGGAGCAGGATATCAACGCCGTCATCTGCGGCAATATCCGTTCCTCTGCCCGCAATACGCTGCGTACAAAGCGCATCGAGCTGACCTATGGCGTCATGGGCGAGGCGGATGATGTGATGATCCGGTATCTCAGCGGGGAACGGCTGGGGGATATTGATGAAAACGCCTACTGGAGAGCAGGCAGAGAAGAGGAGTAATTTATGGCATTACTGGAACGTTTTTTTCCTGATATTTATGTGAAATCTGTATTCGAACTGCCTTTGGATGATCTGAAAAAGCTGGGCATCCGCGGGCTGGTGTTCGATATTGATAATACTGTTGCGCCCTTTGATGTGGCAGAGCCTGATGAAGCGATCGTAGAGCTCTTCGAATATCTGCGGAAACAAGGGTTTAAACTTTGCATTTTGTCCAATAATACAAAGGAGAGAGTGCATCTGTTCAACCAAAAACTGGGGGCTCTGGCCATACATAAGGCAGGCAAGCCCGGCATCAAAAAGCTGAACAGAGCCATGGAGATCATGGGGACAACGCCCAAAAGCACCGCCATGGTGGGCGATCAGGTTTTTACAGATATGTGGTGCGGCCACAAGGGCGGTCTGCTCTGCATCATGACGGCGCCCATCTGCGATAGGGATCAGCTCATCACCAAAGTGAAGCGGGGCGCGGAACGGCAGGTTATGAAGGTATATTTCAAAAAATATGGCGAATAAAAAACGAATTTATGGCGATTTTTTAATTTTTTATTGAAATATATAGCCTAATCTATTAAAATATAAAAGGATAAGCAGGCTTGGCGCAGCCAAACTGCGATGGCGGCTTTTGCAGGAAACCGTCATAGGTGCTTGTTTTAATAGAAAAAAGCATTGAAATTTGGAATTATAAAATGATAAAGCATTTGAGGAGGAAATACTATGATTTCTGCAGGTGAATTTAGAAACGGCGTAACAATGGAATATGAAGGCGATCCCTATGTAATCGTGGAATTCCAGCATGTAAAACCCGGTAAAGGCGCAGCTTTTGTTCGTACAAAAGTGAAAAACCTGAAAACAGGCGCAGTTCTGGAAAAAACATTCAGACCTACTGAAAAAATGCCCAGAGCTCACATCGACAGACAGGATATGCAGTATCTGTACAGCGATGGCGATCTGTTCCATTTCATGAACTCTGAAACATTCGACCAGATCGCAATCAATGCGGCAGATGTTGGCGATTCTCTGAAATTCGTAAAAGAAAATGATGTTGTAAAAGTTCTGTCCTACGCTGGCAAGGTGTTCGGTATCGAACCTCCCCTCTTCGTAGAACTGGAAATCACAGATACAGAACCCGGCTTCGCTGGCAATACAGCACAGGGCGCAACAAAACCCGCTATTGTTGAAACAGGCGCACAGGTACAGGTTCCTCTGTTCATCAACCAGGGCGAAAAGATCAAAATCGACACAAGAACAGGTGAATACCTGGGCAGAGCATAATCCGTTTATTTGCTGAAACAGCAGGGAGGCGTGACCAATGGAATATTTTGAAAAGAAGATCACTTATTTAAGAGGACTTTGCGATGGAAGCGGTTTCCCCGAAGAAAGCAAAGAGGGAAAAATCTTCCATGGTATTCTGGATGTTCTGGATGACATGGCTTTCATGCTGGAAACATTCATGGATGATGAAGACATGGTGATGGAGGAAGAAGATCTGGATGAAGCAGATGAACCCATTTTCTTCTATTCTTTCATTTGCCCCAACTGCGGCGAAGAAATCGATGTGGATGAGGAGACCATGGAAACGGAAACGGAAATCGAATGTCCCGGCTGCGGCGGCAGCATCCCTATGGGGACAGCCGATATTGACGAACTGAAATTTTGATTTAAAAAAGATGGCTTGCAGAAATGCAGGCCGTTTTTTTGTTTTCTTCCGTTTTTAATAAATGTAAATTTTTGAAAAAATAGATTTAAAAAATTCAGTGATAAGAACAAAATATAAAAAATATCGTCATTATTTTTATGAAAAATATACCAATACAGCCGCATTCATAAGAAAAAGAAACAGACGTTTCTGCCAAAATTGCCCATGGTGTATTGACAAATGTCCTTGAGAGAGATATCATAAGCCCATCAAAAATAAACCAACGAAGGAGAGGAAGTACTTCCCTGACGGAAACAACAGAGAGCCGCTGGTGGTGGAAATGCGGTGTGGATGCAAGGAAGGAATGGGCTCCCGAGGGCGAGCGGAAATGCAAGCCGGAGAAGGCTCCGTTATCAACGAAGTGTATGTCAGTACACATGAGAGGGTACATTCGTACCAAGCAGGGTGGCACCGCAGGAGTGAGCTCTTGTCCCAGCAGAGAAAGATGTTGTTGGGTCAGGAGTTTTTTGTTGTTTAAAAAAAGTTCCGCCCGCCAGATGAGACAGACGAGAAAAAAGAAAAGACGAGAGGAGAAATGTAAAATGAAACAGGACAAAAATATCCCCTATAAAATTTATCTGGAAGAACAGGAAATGCCCAAACAATGGTACAATGTGCGGGCAGATATGAAAAATAAACCCGCTCCCCTGCTGAACCCCGGCACATTGCATCCCATGACAGCGGAAGAATTGGGTGCGGTATTCTGCGATGAACTGGTACAGCAGGAACTGGATAACGAAACAGCTTATTTCGATATCCCCCAGGAAATTCAGGATTTCTATAAAATGTACAGACCATCTCCGTTGGTTCGCGCTTACCGTTTGGAAGAAAAATTACAGACACCCGCAAAGATTTATTATAAATTTGAAGGCAACAATACCAGCGGCAGCCATAAGCTGAATTCCGCCATTGCCCAGGCTTACTATGCGAAGAAGCAGGGGCTGAAAGGCGTGACGACAGAAACCGGTGCCGGCCAGTGGGGGACAGCCCTTTCCATGGCCTGTGCATATCTGGGGCTGGACTGCCATGTATATATGGTAAAAGTATCCTATGAACAGAAACCCTTCCGCAGAGAAGTGATGCGTACCTATGGCGCAGATGTAACTCCCTCCCCTTCTATGACAACAGAAGTGGGCAAAAAGATTCTGGCGGAACATCCCGGCACTACTGGCAGCCTTGGCTGTGCCATTTCTGAAGCCGTAGAAGCGGCACTCAGCAAGGAAGGTTATCGTTATGTTCTGGGCAGCGTGCTGAATCAGGTATTGCTGCATCAGTCTATCATCGGTATGGAAACGAAAGCGGCTCTGGATAAATACGGCATTGAGCCGGATGTGATCATCGGCTGCGCCGGCGGCGGCTCCAATCTGGGCGGTCTGATCTCTCCCTTCATGGGTGAAAAGCTCCGCGGCGAAAAGGATTATCAGATCATCGCTGTAGAACCTGCATCCTGCCCCAGCCTGACAAGAGGGAAATTCGCTTACGATTTCTGCGATACCGGTATGGTAACGCCTCTGGCGAAAATGTATACCCTGGGCAGCGGTTTCATCCCTTCTCCCAACCATGCAGGCGGTCTGCGGTATCACGGCATGAGCCCCGTGGTTTCTCAGCTGTATCATGATGGCCTGATGGAAGCTCGTTCTGTAGAACAGACAGCCGTATTTGAAGCGGCAGAACAGTTTGCCCGTATCGAAGGCATCCTGCCGGCACCGGAAAGCTCTCATGCCATCCGTGTAGCCATCGATGAAGCCTTGAAATGCAAAGAAACCGGCGAAGAAAAGACCATCGTATTCGGTCTGACCGGTACAGGCTATTTCGATATGGTAGCTTATGAAAAATTCAATAACGGCGAAATGGGCGACTATATCCCTACAGATGACGATTTGGAAATCGGCTTCAAGGGTCTGCCTAATGTCCCTGAAAAATAAAAAATGAGAACACTCCGCTCATTCAGCGGGAAAAACCAATCTATCAAACAGCCCGGACAGTTAACTGTCCGGGCTGTTTGCTTTTCGCAAAGGCGCTCTCGGCCTGTCCTTTTTCCCTTCCAGCGTAAATTCCATATTTTGGAAAGCAAGAACTCTTACGGAAAGCCAAAATCTCCCCAATAATCCCTTCTTTTTCCCCTGTATCCATTGACAGAAAAGCGGGAAATATAGTAAAATATTTTCTATTAAAACAAACAGCTATGAAAAGGAGAGTACGTGATCTCCTTCTGCTGACAGAGAGCCCCGGCGGCTGAAAAGGGGCGCAGAAGAATCACCGAAGATGGCCTTGGAGCTTCGCCCCGAGTGTCTGCCCCGGCAGGCATTAGGCTGCGACGGGTTCGCCCGTTATTGCGTGGAGGTAAATATCCTTTTGGGTATTTACTCGCTGAGGTTTTTTTCGTGAGAAAAAAGCGAAGTTAGGTGGTAACACGGCAAATCAGTCCGTCCTTTCAGAAGGATGGACTTTTTTTGTAACAAAACCATTTTCATTCAATCCTTAACTTACAAAGAATGCCGGTTAAGGCTTGAATGAAGGTGATTTGCGGAGCAAATACATTCCTCATGCTGTGCATGAGGAATGGTTTACCTATATATTTACCTAATTATAATCAAAAAGGAGAGATAATTGTGGCTAAAGAAAAATTCTACATCACCACACCCATTTACTATCCCAGTGATAAACTGCACATTGGTCATTCCTACTGCACAGTAGCAACAGACACAATGGCTCGTTACAAAAGACTGCGCGGCTATGATGTTATGTTCCTGACAGGGACAGATGAACATGGTCAGAAAATCGAACGTATCGCAACCAGCCAGGGCATGACTCCCAAGCAGTACACAGATAAAGTCGTTGCAGGCATCAAAGAACTGTGGGAAACCCTGCATATTTCCTATGACAGATTTATCCGTACCACAGATGACTACCATGTAAAAGCTGTACAGAAAATCTTCAAGCAGCTCTACGATCAGGGTGATATCTACAAAAGCGCCTATGAAGGCTGGTACTGTACCCCCTGTGAATCTTTCTTCACAGAAACACAGCTGAAAGACGGCAAATGCCCCGACTGCGGCCGCGATGTTGAACTGCTGAAAGAAGAAAGCTACTTCTTCCGCCTTTCCAAATACGGCGACAGAATCATTAAATATTATGAAGAAAACCCCGAATTCCTGCAGCCCAACACACGCCAGAATGAAATGATCGCAAACTTCCTGAAACCCGGTCTGGAAGATCTGGCTGTTTCCCGTACCTCCTTCAAATGGGGCGTACCTGTAGAATTTGACCCCGGTCATATCGTATATGTTTGGATCGACGCATTGTCCAACTATATCACTGCTATGGGCTACGGCAGCGATGATGACAGCGACTTCAAAAAATACTGGCCCGCAGATGTACACGTTGTCGGGAAGGAAATCGTTCGTTTCCATGCCATCATCTGGCCCGCAATGCTGATGGCTCTGAATATTCCTCTGCCCAAAAAGGTATTTGGCCACGGCTGGCTGGTTATCAACGGCGGCAAAATGTCCAAATCCGTTGGCAACGTAGTAGACCCCAACGTATTGGTTGATAAATACGGTGTAGATGCTATCCGCTACTTCCTGCTGAGGGAAATCGCTTTCGGTCAGGATGGCAACTTCAACAACGAAGCCCTGATCCAGCGCATCAATTCCGACCTGGCAAATGACCTGGGTAATCTGGTTTCCAGAACCGTAGGCATGATCGAAAAATATTTCGGCGGCAAGCTGCCTGCGGACAGAGCTGCAACAGCATTTGATGCAGACCTGCAGGCAATGGCAGCAAACACCATTCCCAAAGTAGAAGAAAAAATGGATAATATGCTCTTCTCCGATGCCCTCATCGAGATTTGGAACCTGATCCGCCGTACCAACAAATATATCGATGAAACACAGCCTTGGGTTCTGTGCAAGGATGAAACAAAGAAAGCAGAGCTGGCAAACGCTCTGTATAATGTGGCAGAAAGCATCCGTATCATTTCTATCCTGATCCAGCCCTTCATGCCTCTGACCCCCGAAAAGATCTGGGCGCAGCTGAACATCACGGCCGGCGAACTGACAGAATGGGAAAGCACAAAGAAATGGGGCCTCCTGCCCGCAGAACTGGCTGTACAGAAAGGCGAAGCCCTCTTCCCTCGTATCGATATGGAAAAGGAACTGGCAGAACTGGAAGCTGCGATCAAGGCTTCTCAGGCAACTTCCATTGCAAACCAGCAGAAGAAGGAAGAAGCGCCCCAAAAAGAGGAACCCAAAAAAGAAGAAGCCAAGAAAGGCCATGAAGAACCCGAATACCCCGCGGAAATTACCATTGATGATTTCTGCAAGGTGCAGCTGAAAGTGGGCGAAGTGCTGGAAAGCAAGGAAGTGCCCAAGTCTAAAAAACTGCTGCGGAATATCGTAAAGATTGGTGATGAAGAAAGAGTCATCTTCTCCGGCATCAAACACGCCTATGCCCCCGGCGAATTGGTTGGCAAACGTGTTGTCGTTGCTTACAACCTGAAACCCAGAAAGATGATGGGCGAAATGAGCTACGGCATGCTCCTGTGCGCAGAAGACAGCGACGGCAACCTGTCCATTCTGACCACAGATGATAAAGACTTTGAAAGCGGCAGCGGCATCAGCTAATGAACTATTTTGAATCCCACGCGCATTACGATGATAAGCGATTCAAAGAAGACAGAGAGGAGCTCCTGCGGGAGCTTCTCCCTGCTTCCGGGGTCAATCATGTCATCAATATCGGCTGCGACGTAAAAAGCTCTGAAATGAGCATCCGTCTGGCGGAAAAATATGACTATATCTACGCTGCCGTCGGCGTACACCCCCATGAACTCTATGATATGTCCTCTCAGACCATCGCCAAGCTGAAAAAGCTCAGCGAACACCCGAAGGTAGTTGCCATCGGGGAAATCGGCCTGGATTATTATTACGACACCCACCCCAGAGAATTGCAGCGATTCTGGTTTCGGCAGCAGCTGCGCCTAGCGGAAGAAGTAAATAAGCCTGTTGTCATCCATTCCCGGGAAGCTTCCCAGGAAACCTTTGACATCATCCAATCCACCAATATCCGCCGGGGTTCCATCCACTGCTATTCCGGCTCTGCCCAAATGGCGCAGGATTATGTGAAAATGGGCTTTCATATCGGCGTTGGCGGTGTGGTGACTTTTTCCAATGCGAAAAAACTGGTGGAGACAGTGGAAGCCATTCCCATCGAAAGCATCCTTATCGAAACAGACTGCCCCTACCTGGCGCCCAACCCCAACAGAGGCAAACGGAATGACTCTACCAATCTGAAATACATCGTGGAAAAAATCGCGGAAATCAAAAATATGACGCCCGAAGAAGTGGCAAAAATCACAGAGGAAAACGCAAAATCTTTATTTTTCAAATAAAAAATCAAAAAAATTTTGCTCCCTTTCCAGAAAAAGTATAAACCCCGAAAAACCCTGTAAAATCAAGGCTTTCCGGGGTTTTTTATTGCAAAATAATTGCATTTTTTTGCCATTTATTTTAAGAAATTCCGTTAAGATTTTTAAAAAAGGTTGCGTAATTGTTACAAATGTGTTAATATATTCACTGTACGAAGCATAAAGATATATCAGAAATGATATGTCTTTTCTTATGCGATGAAAGCATTGGCAATGAACGCAGACAGGATGGCTACTTGCAGATCATCCTCCGCGGACACCAGAAAGGTTGCTTTCATGGCATACATGCAGTCAAAAAAAGAAAGCGTAATCATTATGCGGAAGTGACGACTCCCCGTGTAAATACGACTGCGACCGTCCCCCATTCAAGGACGGGAGAAAGGCATAAAATCTAATGTCTATCATCTATTACTAACAGGAGCGACATCCCCTGCCATTCCCACAAAAACGGCAGTACGGCTCGTTCAAGGAGGAAAAAATGAAAACACATCTTAGAGTATTTGCTATCGTGGTATTTATATTGGTAATCGGCTGCGGAACAGCATCTGCTTACAGCAAAACAAATATGCAATCTGTAGTCATCAACATCGACGGTGCTCCCAGAATGGTCTCCACAGATAAGGAAACTGTGGGCGAACTGCTGGAAGATCTGGCAAACACCATCGACACAGACTATATCCTGGAGGACGCAGAGGAAAGCGACCCCATTGAAGCAATGATGACACTGTCTCTGACATCTGTAACAGAAAAGACAGTCGCATCTACAGAAACTGTCCCTTACAAAACCATCGAACGGGAAAACGCCAACCTGGAATACGGCGAAACAAAAGTGGTTCAGGAAGGGAAAGATGGTGTATCCACCATCATCAGCAAAGAAATTTATCATGGCAATGAACTGATCGATACAAAATTCGTGGAAGAAAAAGTGGTAACAGCAGCGCAGGATAAAATCGTTGAAGTCGGCACAGCCCATACCATCAACGGCATGAGATATTCCAAAGCCATCAACGCAAAGGTAACTGCTTATACCCCCTACGACGCAGGCTGCAGCGGCATCACAGCCTCCGGCACAAAAGCTGGCTATGGCACCATCGCTGTAGACCCTAATGTCATCCCCTTAGGCTCTAAAGTTTATATCCCCGGTTATGGTGTAGCAACGGCTACAGATACCGGCGGTGCCATCAAGGGCAACCGTGTAGACGTTTGTTATGGCTCCCAGAGCGAAGCTTTCGGCTGGGGCGTCCGGAATGTAACTGTATATGTTTTGAGCTGATCGAAGCATAGAAATATTGAAAGCAAAAACAAAACCACGACAAAGCAAAAGCCATCCCGATGGGATGGCTTTTTTCATTGCAGAAAAAATTTTTTCTCTATTAAAACAAATATTATCTGGCATTCACCTTTCCGGAAAGGGTCTCTATATCAATGCGGACAACACCGGTCTTATCCATTTTCGGCAGGATATACTCGTCAGAATCCTTGAAGGAATGGGGCGCATATTTCCTGCAAATCAGCCGCAAGGCATGCAGCTTTTCTTCCCTGTCCGCAACAATAGCTGCCATTCCCTCCGCCAAGGCGCTTTCATAGCGATGGGTAAACTTTTCCTGATCCACATAAGCATTGGAAACAAAGCTCATGCAGACCTTCGGGTTTATGCGGATATTCTCCAGCTTTCTGCCCTCCAACGCACAGTGGAAATAAATCCGATCCCCTTCCATAACAGGAGACACCGCGACCCCGTAAGGCTGCCCCTCCCCATCGGCTGTCATAAGGATGCCGTATTCTGCATTTTTCATAATTTCTCTCGCCCGTTCTTCAGAAACCAGCCTGTCCTGTCGGCGCATTTTCTGTCCTTCTCTCATCTTTTTCCCTCCCGATTCGTTTTTTTCAGTCTAACATAAAATTCCGCAGGAAAAAAGGGTATACTAATCCCATCAGCAAAGCGTCCCCCATTTCTGCGGATTTTCATTGTGCTTGCCGCAAAAAAATGATAAGCATTCGCAAAAGTATGGATTTTCTGAAATCCCACGCCCCTTTCTGCTTTTTCTTGCCCTGCTCATCTCATTATTGACATTTGTCATAAAACGGTCTATACTGCAATAGAATAGAAAAGTTTACCTAAACTAACTATAACGATTCACCGGAGGTGTTCCAACGTGAAACAAAAATTCGACGTGACAGGGATGACCTGCTCCGCTTGCTCTGCCCATGTAGAAAAGGCAGTGAGAAAGTTGGAAGGGATCCAGACTGTCAATGTCAACCTTTTACAAAACAGCATGGTCGTGGAATACGACGAAACAGCACTGCATACAGAAGATATCATTAAAGCAGTGGAAAGCGGCGGCTACGGCGCATCCCTGCAGGGTGCCAAGGCAGCATCCTCTGCCGCGGAACCGCCGAAAAACGTAGCTTTAGAGGAAATGGCAGTCATGAAAAAACGACTGATTTCTTCCTTTTGCTTCCTCATCCCCCTGTTCTATATCTCCATGGGGCACATGATGGATGCACCCCTGCCGGCTATTTTGCTGGGGCATGAAAATATGATGATTTTCGCTCTGACCCAGCTGCTGCTGGCAACGCCTGTTCTTATCATCAACAAAAAATTCTTCATAGTAGGGTTCAAAGCCCTCTGGAACCGTGCGCCAAATATGGACTCCTTAGTGGCGCTGGGCTCCGCTGCTTCCTATCTATACAGCCTCTTTGCTATCTATGCTATGGCATATTACATGGGCCATGGTGATCTGGAAACAGCCCATCAATACGCCATGGAGCTGTATCTGGAAGGGGCAGCCATGATTCTGACCCTCATCACCGTAGGGAAATATATGGAGACCCGCTCCAAAGGCAAGACTTCCGAAGCTATCAGCAAACTGATGGATCTGGCGCCGAAAATGGCAACTGTCCTGCGGGGCGGCGCAGAGCAGGAGATTCCTATAGAGCAGGTCATCGTGGGCGATATCATCCTCGTTCGCCCTGGGCAAAGTATCCCTGTGGACGGGAAAGTCATCGAAGGCTTCTCTGCCGTGGATGAAAGTGCTATCACCGGGGAATCTATCCCTGTGGACAAGCAGGTAGGCGATACAGTCATTGGCGCAACGGTAAATAAAAATGGCTTCTTCAAAATGGAAGCCACCCGTGTGGGCAACGACACCACCCTTTCTCAAATTATCACGCTGGTAGAGGAAGCTGGTGCCTCCAAAGCGCCCATCGCCAAGCTGGCAGATAAGGTCAGCGGCATTTTCGTGCCTGTGGTCATTACCATCGCCATCATTGCCACCATCGTATGGATGCTCCTGGGGCAGCCCTTCTCCTTTGCCCTTTCCATCGGTATTGCCGTTCTGGTCATTTCCTGCCCCTGTGCTTTGGGTCTGGCAACGCCTACGGCGATCATGGTTGGTACCGGGAAAGGCGCAGAATATGGGATTCTGGTAAAATCTGCAGAAAGTTTGGAAATTGCCCATCAAATTGATACAGTAGTTCTGGACAAAACAGGCACACTGACGGAAGGACATCCCGTTGTAACAGATATTCTCCCTGCTCCCGGCGTTTTGCGGAATCCCTTCCTGCGGATGGCCGCTTCTCTGGAAACCCTTTCGGAACACCCTCTGGCAGAGGCTGTGGTCAGCTATGCCAAGGAAAAGGAGATCAGCCTGAACCCTGCGGAAAACCTTTCGGCAACGGCAGGACAGGGCATCGAAGCCGATGTGGATGGCAAACATATTTTAGGCGGCAACCTGAAAATGATGCAGGAACAGGGCATTGATCTGCAGGGCTTTGCGGAAAAAGCAGAAACCCTTGCGGAAGAAGGCAAAACCCCCCTCTTCTTTGCCGAAGGGAAAAAACTGCTGGGCGTCCTTGGTTTAGCCGATACCTTGAAGCCCACCAGCAAGGACGCTGTCGATGCCTTTCATCAAATGGGCATTGACGTAGTCATGCTGACGGGGGATAATAAACGTACAGCCAACGCCATTGCAGATAAACTGGGCATCCATGCCATTGCAGAAGTTTTGCCCCAAGATAAGGAAATGGAAATCCGCCGCCTGCAGGAAAGCGGCAAAAAAGTAGCCATGATCGGCGACGGCATCAACGATGCCCCTGCCCTGACCCGGGCGGACGTAGGCATCGCCATCGGCGCAGGCACAGACGTTGCCATGGAATCGGCGGATATCGTTTTAATGAAGAGCGACCTGCTGGATGCGGTAACAGCAGTGCAGCTGAGCCACGCTACTATCAAAAACATCAAGCAAAATCTATTCTGGGCATTCTTCTATAACGTCTGCGGCATTCCCTTGGCGGCGGGGGTATTTTACTCCGTTCTGGGCTGGAAACTGAATCCCATGTTTGCGGCGGCAGCCATGAGCTTCAGCTCCGCTTTTGTAGTAGGCAATGCCCTGCGGCTGAAATTATTCAAGCCCACCTATGCAGAATACAACGCTGCACCGGCGGCACAAACCATACAGGAAAATAACAATGTTCCAAATAAGGAGGAAATCAAAATGAAAAAGGTATTGAAAATCGAAGGCATGATGTGCAGCCACTGCACAGGCAGAGTGGACAAGGCTCTGAATGAAATGGACGGTGTATCCGCAACCGTTTCTCTGGAAGGCAAATGCGCAGAAGTGGAACTGAGCAAGGATATCAGCGATGAAGAACTGGTGAAAGTGGTAACAGACGCTGGGTATGAAGTGGTAGATATTCAGTGATTTTCTTGAGGGTTTCACCCTCAAACTCCCACAAGGGGAATTGGTCAAGCATCTTCCCTGCAGGAAGACGGCTGCGCCGCCGCCTTCGTCTTGGCGGTGCACAAATCCCTTTGACCCCGATTTTTGCAAAACTATGTTTTGCACGATAATAAAAAATAAAGGGTTTCTCTCATATTCTTGTAGAGAAGCCCTTTATTTTTTTCTAAGATAGTTCATTTTTCCGCACAAAACTTTGTTTTGTGCAATTCGGGTTCCAAGGGAGTGACTCCCTTGGCAGGGTGTGGGACAGCGTCCCACGGTCTTACAGCCGTTTTTCATAATAGCGGAACAGCACGATCCCCATCACATACTGGGCCACCCACAGCAAACATACAATGGCCGTAATCCACCATTCCACCCGCAGCAGGGCAAACAGAAAGCTCGCCGCCAGCAACAGAAAAAACATGATCTGATAGGACTTGTGCCCTGCCATCTGCCGCAGCATGATCTTTCTTTCGTCTTTCAGGCCGATGCGCCGCTCTGTCTGTTTTTCCTCATATTCCGCCTGATGCTCCGGTTTGGAATAGTAAAAATATTGCCTCAGCTGCAGGAAGCCGTTGACCACCCACGCAATGCCCCACGCCCGCAGCATGTTTGCGTAATACTCATCCTTTAAAAAAAATGACCCGAGCACACAAATCGCTCCCGCAATGAAAATCACAAAACTGCCTTTTCCTTTTGGTTTCATCCCTTTTCCTCCTCTTCATAAATAAAAATCTCTTCAATAGACATTCCAAAATAACGGGCGATTTTAAAGGCCAGTATGATGGACGGGTTATATCTGCCGTTTTCCAAAGACCCGATGGTCTGTCGGGACACCTCCAACGCCGCCGCCAGCTCTTCCTGTCGGATGCCCCGTGCCTTTCGGATCTCCTCCAATCTATTTTTCATGGGCTTTCTCCTCCAAAATGTAAAGCTTACTTTCCATAAACCAAATATAGCACCCCCATAGTAAAATGTCAAGCACGCTTTCCATTTTTACAAAAAAGAAGCCCTCAACAGGCAACATTGAAACATATCACCTATCGAGAGCCTTATTTTTATCTATGATTTTCCAAATATCCCTGCAAAAGGGCTTCCATTTCCGCCATGGTCTCGGCATAGTTCAGCTTGCCCCGCAGTTCCGCCGCGCCAGGCAGCCCCTTCATATACCACGCCATGTGCTTCCGCATTTCCCGGATGCCGATATATTCCCCTTTATAGGCAATCAGCATTTGGGAATGGCGCAGGGCCTTTTCCACCCGTTCCTCAGCAGTGGGTTCCGGCAGCAATTCCCCTGTTTTCAAGTAATGAAGAATACGCTTGAAAATCCAGGGATTCCCCTGGGCCCCACGGCCCACCATGATGGCGTCACAGCCCGTATGTTCCAGCAGAGCTTTGGCATCCTGGGGGGTAAAGATATCCCCATTCCCGATGACAGGAATGCTGACCGCCTCCTTCACCTGACGGATAATATCCCAATCGGCTTTCCCGCTGTAATACTGCTCCCTGGTGCGTCCATGGACAGCCACAGCGGAGGCACCATTGGCCTCGGCCACCTTGGCAATCTCCACAGCGTTCACATGATCATCATCGAAGCCCTTTCGGAATTTGATGGTCACAGGCTTACGCTGGCTTTCTACCAGAGATTTGACGATTTTCCCCACCAGTTCCGGGGTTTTCATCAAGCAGGAGCCTTCCCCGTTTTTCACAATTTTCGGTGCAGGGCAGCCCATATTGACATCGATGATATCAATGGGATACTCCTCAATCTTTTTCGCCATATTCCCAAGGATTTCCGGGTCGGAACCGAAAAGCTGCACCGCTACCGGGCGTTCCTCCGGGGATACTTCCAGCAGTTCTGTTGTATTTTTATTATCATATAAGATACCCTTGGCACTGACCATTTCGGAATAGACCAGACCGCAGCCCATTTCCTTGCAGAGCAGGCGAAAAGGAAGGTCGGTCACCCCTGCCATAGGTGCCAGAAACACGTTATTTTCCAATTCCAAATTTCCAATTTTCATATTTACACCTTCTTTCTTTGGGGCGTTGCACCAAACCCCCACTCGCTTTTTGAAAAAAGCGAGCCAAAAACTTTTATACGAAAATCAAATTTCTTTGAAATTTGATTTTCAAATGGGGGTTGAAGGGAATCATTCCCCTCACAGGATGTGGGACAGCGTCCCACGAAAGAAAAAACAGGCGAGGAATCGCCTGTTATTTGTTTTTCTCATAAAGTATGCGTAACCCCTTCAAAGTTAATACAGGGTCCAGCACATCAAAAATCTCATTATTGGGGTCGATGACCTTTGCCAAGCCCCCCGTAGCGATGACCTTCATATTGGGCAGATTCAGCTGCTCCTTCAGCTGCTCAATGATATATCTGGTCTGGCCGATATGCCCCAGCACCAAGCCCGCCTGAAAGCTATCCACCGTATTTTTTGCAATGATAGACTTGGGTGCTTTGATTTCGATTTTCGGCAGCTGTGCCGCTTTCTGATACAGCGCATCGGCGCAGGAAGAAATCCCCGGTGTGATAAAACCGGTGATAAACTCATTCTTTTCATTGATGACATCAAAGGTATTGGCTGTGCCATAGTCGATAACGATGGCAGGGCCGCCATAAATTTCATTGACTGCCACCAGGTCGACGATACGGTCTGCCCCGACAGTTTTTGGATCATCCCGTTTGATGATGATGCCTGTTTTCATTCCCACTCCGACAATCATAGGTTCTATCCCAAAATATTTGCGAATTCCCTGGGTCAAAGAATACATAATATCCGGCACAACGGAGGAAATGATGACTGCTTCTACCTTTTTGGCATCCAGCCCGGATGCATCGAACAGGCCATGGATGAAAATTCCTGTTTCATCGGCTGTGCGATTATCCCCTGTCGTCATGCGCCAGCAATTGATCAGGTTCTCCCCTTCGTATACGCCTAAAACAAAGTTCGTGTTTCCCACATCGATTACCAAAAGCATCTGCTTTCCTCCTACTTACCTTCTGTTCTTGTTCTTCTCATAAATCAGGCGCAGACCATGGAGCGCCAGAACAGGGTCATATACATCAAAAATACCTTTTTTCTCTTCATAAATTACTTTTCCCAGACCGCCTGTGGCGATTACTTTCATATCGGGGCATCGAAAGTGTTCTCTGATCTTTTCGATAATATACTTGGCTTCCCCAATATGACCTACCACAAGCCCCGCCTGCATGCTTTCCACGGTATTTTTCGTGATGATGCTGCTGGGGTTAACGATCTCAAATTTCGGCAGGTTTGCCGCCTTTTGATACAGCGCATCGGCACAGGTCTGCAAACCGGGAGCCGTGATGCCTGTCAGAAATTCACCGGTCTTGCTGACAACATCAAAGGTTGTCGCCGTGCTGTAATCCACCACGATGGCCGGGCCGCCATACAATTCATGGGCTGCCACCAGGTTGACGATACGGTCAGTCCCCATTTCTTTCGGGTTTTCCATCCGCAGGTTGATCCCTGTTTTGATGCCCGCCCGCACCACGATAGGGTCTTTTTTCAAAAATTTCTTGATACCGTTGAGGGTGGAATACATCACATTGGGCACAACGGAAGAAACAATGATCGCTTCGATCTCCTCTACAGAAACTTCGGAATATTCGAATAAACTGCGGATCAAAAGCCCCGTTTCATCGGAGGTTCGCCCGCTTTGGGTAGAAAGGCGCCAGTTTGCCACCAGCTCGTCCCCATCGAACACACCAAAAACCATATTCGTATTGCCTACATCAATTACCAATAACATTTGCCTTCTCCTATTCGGAATGGATTTTAAAAAGCATTTGCTTTTCTTGCTATGCTTCCCTGCATCGCTCCCGGCGAGCAAATCAATATAAGTACAGAAGAAAAATGCTTTTTCCGCTTTTATAAAAAAACGCGGGAAAATCCATCCCGCGCCGTATGCATTTCTGATTTATGTATCTTAAACTACCTTTTTATATAATGTTCTGCTGACTGCCTTGGAAACCACCCCGCCGACAATACAGCTTGCGGGCATTTCCAGCGCACCATTCACGCCGACAAAAGCAACCACAAACAGCAGAGGGTTCAGGCTGCCCAGTGTTTCATTGATGCCCTGGATAAATTCTGTGTTCCAGTAACAAAGAATGAGGACGGACATAAAGAACACCGTATTCAAAAACGCAGCAAAGAAACCGCCAATGAAAAAACATGCTGTTTTCTTTTTATCCAGCTTGTGTACTGCCTTGAAAATCACCCCTGTCAAAAAACCCATCAGCATTCTGGTGGGAATGCAGAGCAGGAAGGTATAAAAGGGGTTGATATTGAACAGCATCGTGCTGAAGGGGGAAGAACCGGACATGGACTGATAAAAGCTGGTGGCCCCAAAAATAAAGCCCAGCCACGCGCCCGCCTTCGGCCCCAGAAGCATTGCCCCAATGCCGACAGGAATCATCATCAGGGAAATATCCAGCCCCAGTGTGCGGAAATACCCCAGCGGTGTAAAGCTCATCAGAAGCAGAACCCCCGTCAAAAGCCCCAATGTCGTCAGATCACGGGCTGTCATGCCCTTCTTTTTCTTTTCAGCAGTTGTGTTTGTTATTTCGCTCATTTTAAATAGCTCCCTTCATTCTCATTCTTATCCCTTTGCCCGCCCAATGCCTGGCCGGGGCTTTCAGATACAAGATGATTTGGATCATATCATTTGCCGCATTTTTCCGCAAAAGGAAAGCCGATATACCTGCCCTGTCAGGGGTCATGCTATTGCTTTCCATCCCTTTTGCTTTTGCAACGCAATCAAATTCATTATAACAGTAAATGCGAATATTACAACATATTTTTCGATTTTTTCAGTGATTTTTGCCTGTTTTCACAGGGTTTTTCCCTCTTCCGCGGCTCTGCGCATCAATTCCTGCTTGGCAGGCTCCCCTTCTTTTGTGCAGAAAATCACATACCAAAGTTCAATCGCACGGAACAGTTCCAATTCTTCCTTCTGGATCTTTTTGATTTCCAGTTCTGCGCCGATATCATCAAAATCGCAGTCCCCTTCGTGCTTTACCGTTTCAAAATACAGGTCACCGTTCTCCTCGAACCCTACCACAAAGGTACAGTTCAGCTTTTCCGCCATATACACACAGATCTTTTTCAGGTCTTCCTTGATGGCATCAGGCAAAAAGCCAAAATTCTCTTCAATATAATATTTCTGCTGCTGATTATTGGCAGCCGCCAACACTTTTCTTGCCATGGTCAGTTCTCCTCTCCTCTGATGGATACTTCGCCGGAAAAAATCACTTCTTCCGCTCCGGTATCCTTTCTTTTTACAATCAGTTCCCCTTCGGGGGTAATATCCAGCGCTGTGGCAAGGAAAGTCTCCCTGCCTATGACACGCACCTCCTTGCCCATATTCAGGCATTTCCCACAGTAGCGTTCCCGGAAAGGGGCAAACCTGCCGCCTGCCGCCAAAAATTCACCATAGAGTGCCTCCATGTGGGCCATACTGCGGGCAACTACTTCACAACGGTCATATTCTCTGCCGCCTTCCAAATACAGGGAAGTGGCGATCTTCTGCAGTTCTTCAGGAAATTCCCTGGTATTCACATTGATTCCCATGCCCACAGTAACAGAATGGATGGTTTCCATATCACAATCCATTTCCGTCAGAATGCCTGCCAGCTTTCTGCCATTCAGCAGGATATCATTGGGCCATTTGATCCCGGGTTTCATTCCTGTCACCTCTTCCACCGCTTCTGTCAGGGCCATGCCTGCCAATAGGGTCAGCACCGATGCCTGCACAGGCTGAATATTTGGCCTTAAGAGCAGGCTCATCCAGACCCCTGTTCCCGCCGGTGCCTGCCACGGGCGGCCTTTGCGCCCACGCCCTGCCGTCTGCTGTTCCGCTATGGCTAATGTACCTTCCGGTGCACCTTCCCCTGCCAGGTCCCGAATACGGTCGTTGGTGGTATCGGTTTCCTCATAAAAATAAACAGGATGTCCCAGTTTTTCTGTTTTGATGGCTGTTTCCAATGCCTTTTGTGTATAGTGTTCCATCGGGATGCCCCTTTTCCTTGATTCTAAAAGAAAAGCCCCGTCTCCGCGGGGCTTGCATGTAATTTCTTATTTGTTGCCTTTTTTGTTTACACGACCCAGGAATTTATCCAGTTCGATGATGGCACGGCCATGGGTGCCTTCGCAGATCTTATCTACTTCATCGTAAGCCTTTACGCTGTATGTCAACAGTTTGCCCTTTACTTCGGTCACTTCTGTTACCACGCGCACCTTCATGCCAACGGGAGTGGCTGCCAGGTGGGACAGGTTGAAGGTTGTACCTACGGTTTCCCAGCCTTCGGGCAGGAAAGGCGCCACTGTGCCAATGGCTGTGCCTTCGATCCAGGAGATCAGTCTGGGGGAAGCGAATACAGGCACACGGTCGTTGCCGAAATGTGCTGCGGTATCGCCTTCTTCTACGATAAATTCTTTTTCAAATGTCATGCCGGGTACAATGTTTTTGAATTCCATGATTCGTTCTCCTCTCAGTTTTCCATATCTGTTGTTTCTGCGGATTCCGCGGTTTCTTCTTCATTGGCAATGCCCAAAATTTCATTGCGTACTTTTGGGTCAAACAGAGCACGGAATTCGTCCCCTGTCACCTTTTCTTTTTCTACCAGCAGCTTTGCGGTAGCGTGGAGCATTTCCATATTTTCTTTCAGGAGGCGTTTTGCTTCCCGATAAGCTTCTGTCACAATGCGGTTGACTTCCTGGTCGATGGTGGCTGCCACGCCTTCGCCATAGTTTCTGGCATGGCCCCAGTCTCTGCCGATAAAGACTTCATCGCTGTCTCCGCCGAACTGGATGGGCCCCAACAGTTCACTCATACCATATTTTGTCACCATATCTCTTGCCATGGCTGTGGCCCGTTCAATATCATTGGAAGCACCTGTGGTAATATCCTTGATGACCAGTTCTTCCGCCGCACGGCCGCCCAGCAGGCTGACGATTTCCTGTTCCATCATCATTTTTGTCATATACATCCGATCCTCACCGGGCAGGGGCATGGTATAGCCGCCGGCCATCCCCGTGGGGATGATGGAAATACTATGGACAGGATCCAATTCACTCAGCACTTCAAACAGAATGGCGTGACCGCCTTCATGATATGCTGTGATGTATTTTTCCTTATCGGAAATGACTCTGGTTTTCTTTTCGGTACCCACGCCGATCTTGATCAGAGCCTTCTGGATTTCTTCCATGTCAATGTGTTTTTTGCCGTCTCTGGCTGTCAGAAGGGCTGCTTCATTCAGCAGATTCGCCAGGTCTGCACCGGTAAAGCCTGCTGTGGTCTGTGCCACTACTTTCAGGTCAACCTCGGGGGCCATGGGCTTGCCCTTGGCATGGACACGCAGGATGGCTTCTCTGCCCTTTACATCGGGTCTGCCCACATAGACCTGTCTGTCGAAACGGCCGGGTCTGAGGAGGGCAGGGTCCAGGATATCCGCACGGTTTGTCGCAGCGATGATGATAACGCTTTCATTGATGCCGAAACCGTCCATTTCTACCAGCAATTGGTTCAGGGTCTGTTCTCTTTCATCGTGACCGCCGCCCAAGCCGGCGCCTCTGCGGCGGCCGACAGCGTCGATTTCATCGATGAATACGATGCTGGGAGAATTTTTCTTTGCCTGTTCAAACAGATCACGGACACGGGATGCACCCACGCCGACGAACATTTCTACAAAATCAGAACCGGAAATGCTGAAGAAAGGCACGCCCGCCTCACCAGCAACAGCCTTTGCCAGCAATGTTTTACCTGTACCGGGAGGGCCTACCAAAAGCACACCCTTGGGAATTCTCGCCCCCAGCTCTGTGAATTTCTGGGGTGCTTTCAAGAACTGCACCAGTTCTTCCAGCTCTGCCTTTTCTTCATCGCAGCCTGCCACGTTATCGAAGGTTACTTTATTTTCCCCTTCTACGCTCATCTTCGCCTTGCTTTTGCCAAAGTTGGCCATTTTGCCGCCGCCCCCCTGCATTCTGTTGAACAGAAGGGAGAATACGATGATCATCACGATGAGCATGATCAGGGAAGGCACAATCTGAGAAAACATACTCTGTCTCTGCAGATCTCCCACTTCTACTTTGATGCCGTTTTCCACGACTTTTTCATCCAATTCCGCCTGCAGGGTAGAGATGCTGGGTACATTTACGCTAATGATGCTGCCATCCTTCAGGACAGCTTCCGCAGTACCATAGTCGCTGACTTCCGTACTTTTTACCACCTCTACGGATGCCACATTATTGGCTTCCAGTTCCTTCATCAGGTCACTGTAAACATAGGCTTCCTGCGCCGCTTCCTTTTCCTGGGGAAGCATCTGGGGGCCGGTATAGGCCAAGGCCGCCAGAATGACGATAAACACCAGAGCATAAAGCCCTATGGATTTGAAATATTTGTTCAAGAGCGTTCCTCCTTATTCTCATAATACTTTTGACTGTCCGGCCTTCTTTACCCCATAGAAACCAGACCATATCAATTTATAATTGTAGCATACTTTAAAAAGAAACGCAACGCAGGATTTTGACAGAACAGGCGAAAAAAACACCGAAAAAAAGCCGCAAACCAAAGGGTTCACGGCTGTTCTCTGTCAGTCCTCATCAAAATGAAGCACGCCTACATAATTCAGATTTCTGTATTTCTGGGCATAATCCAAGCCATAGCCCACCACAAAAGCATCGGGAATGGTAAAGCCTGTATAATCTGCCTTGATATCCACCACACGGCGGTCGGGCTTATCCAGCAGTGTCACCAGTTTCAGCTTTTTGGGATTTCTGCTTTCCAGCAATTCTTTCAATTTTTTCAGGGTTCTGCCGGTATCGATGATATCCTCTACGATCAGCACATTTTTCCCGGCAATATCCTCATCCAAGTCCATCTTGATATTGATCTTACCGGAGCTTTCTGTACTGTCGCCATAGCTGGAAACGCTCATGAAATTCATGGTCACAGGCATTTTCATCTTCTTTGCCAGATCCACAATGGTCACAACGGCTCCCTTCAGGGCGCAGACCAGCTCTACCTGTTCCTCACCAAATTCCTGATATAATTCATCTGCCAGCTCTGCCAGTCTTTTATCGATCTGTTCCGCAGAAAGCATCACTTCTACTCTTTCTTTCATTCCTGTACCCTCCGTATTCGAATCCAAATCTTCCGAACCGTCTGTTCATCCACCCCTGCGGCCGCGGAAGCACGCAGACCGGGCACCCAAAGCACTTCCTCCCCCATAACAATGAGGGGATAGGCCGCACGCCGGTCTCTGGGAATCTTTTCATCGATAAACAGATCTTTGATTTTTTTTCTGCCATTTTGCAGAGGAATCCTATCCCCTGCTTTTCTGGTTCGGCAAAACAGCGTGTTTTTTATTTTATCATAATCGAATACGTTCGTACAGGTTTCCGCAGAAATTTCAGCTTTTTTTTCATCAAAATAAACGCCTACGGCAATGCCCCCTTCGGGGATGAGGACTTCTTCGTCCACAGGCAGTTCATAGCAGTAGCCTTCTGTATGCTTTTCTTTTTTGCGGGAAAGCACCAAGGCTTCATATTGATTTTCGGCATAGATGCCTTCGGGAAAATCACAGCTTTTTCCCGTTTCTTTTTCCAGCAGATCTGCCATGGCTGCAATCTGTGCCTGAGAAATATCAGTTTGCAGAAAATTTGCCATGGCTTTTCGCAGAACCCGCCGCTTCATGGCAGGATGGAGGGCTTTCAGCTTTTCTCTGGAAAGGCGGACTTCCCCCGGCCCGGAGGGCAGCCGCACCCGGGCAAAAAAAGCTTCCGCCTGCTGTTCCAGAAAATCTTCCTCCGCCGCCAGAAGGGAAGCCGTTTCCGCAATATGTTCCACCGCCTTGGGGTTGATCTCCTCCAGCAGGGGCAGCACCCGCAGGCGCAGCTTATTCCGGGTATATTTTTCCTGATGGTTGGTGGCATCCTCCCGCCAGGGCAGATGGTTTTCCCGGCAATACTGCTCGATTTCTTCCCTGCCGCAGAAAAGCAGAGGGCGGCAGATATCCCCCCGCACAGGGGACATGCCCGTAAGCCCTGTCAGGCCTGTCCCCCGGCAAAGGCGCATCAGCACTGTCTCCGCCTGGTCTTTCCGATGGTGGGCAACGGCAATGGGGCCTTCCCCGCCGGCTGCTTCCCGAAAGGCAGCATAGCGCAGGATGCGCCCCATTTCTTCCTCGCCAAGACCGCATTTCTTGGCCTCTTGCGCCACATCATACCGCTTCACCATACAGGGAATCCCCAGAGAAGCGCAGAAATCCTCCGCAAAACGAGCGTCCTCGTCAGCTTCCTTGCCCCGCAGGCCATGATGGATATGGACAGCGGTGATCTGCCAGTTCTCCTCTTCCTGCCAGCTATGCAGAAGATGCAGCAATGCCACGGAATCCGCCCCACCGGAAAGCCCCACAATGAGCTTTGCACCCGGGGGGAACATATGAAATTTTGCGATGGTCTTTCGTACTTTTTCCCGCATGATTCGTCTCCTTGTTTGGTCTGTCACCATAGTATCATCACTCTACACGAATTGGGGAAAAAACGCAAGTCCATCCTGTTTCAGGCCCGTTTTCGCCAGAAACGGCTGGCCAATACGGTCATATCGTCCCTTCTGCCTTCCTGCCGCTCCTTTTTGGCTTCCTGCAGGATATAATCCGCCGCATCCTTGGGGTTTGCCATAGGGAAGGAGGTCAGCTTCCCTTTCAGCCAGACGCCTGTCTGCTCTTCGCCCCCAAGGGCATCGGTTATGCCGTCGGTCACCATCAGAATCATATCCCCATCTTTCAGGAGTATCTCATTTTTCTCTGGGCTGACCTGCTGCAAAATGCCCGCAGGCAGCGTGATCGAGCGCAAAGAAATGATACGGCTGCCCCGCCAGATATAGGTTGCCACAGCCCCCAGCTTGATGAACTCCGCATGTCCGTCAAACAGGTCTACATGGCAAATATCCAGGGTAGCATAGGTCTCCTCGCCCCGCCGCAGCAGCAAAGCGGAATTGATCATGCGAACTGCCAGTTCACGGTCAAAGCCGGCTTCCGTGAATTGTTCCAGCAGTTCGATGGCAATGCGGCTTTCCTTCGCCGCCCGTTCCCCTGTGCCCATGCCATCGGAAAGAGCGAGGAGGGCATTGCCCCGCTCTGTTTCCAAAAAGGCCGCTGCATCCCCCGTAGGTTTGCCCTCCTCCGCAGGGGCAAAGGCCGTGGCAGTGGTCAGGGAAAAGGCCGGCTCCTCGCAAAAATGCAGGGTACAATCCCGCGCCATCCCATCTACAGAGCAAGTGCCTTCCTCCAATAAGACCATAGGGCAGCCTAACGTCTTTTTGACCAAAGGCAAAATCTTATCTCTGCAAATACCTTTTCCGCCGCAGGCAGGCAGTACCAGCCGCACCTGCCGGAAACCTCTGGTGCCCCCTCTGCTGTTTTTCTCTTCTGTGACGACTACCTGTTTCGGCCGAAATCCCTGTTTTTTCAGGGCATCCTTCAGTGCCTTTTCGGTGCCTTCCAGAAAGACACAGCTGAGCTCCATCTGTCCCGAAAGGGTCTGCATGATTTCGCCCACTGCCTGCAATTGCTGTCCTACCAACTCTCTGCATTCCGTCAGGCGGCTGAGCCAAAGGCAGTCCCTTCGATACATTTCATAGACCTCGTTGACTGTTTCCACGAACCCTTCCACCCGCGGGCAGTTCTCCCGAAAAGATTCCGGCAGTTCAGCTTCGGTGAACCTTCCCCGGCTGTCGCAGTGGGATAAAGCGGAAAAAGTCATACTGTAGGTCTTATAAAGGTCTTCTTCCCAGCAGTAATGGGCCAGCCCGCAGTCTTGACAAGCCCTTCCTGCAATGGTATCGACCAATCTTCCAATCTCTCCCTTGTCCTTTCGTTCCCCTTCCTTGACAAAGGTTTTTGCCAGTGCTTCGAAGGCCGCGGAAACCCCCAGCAGCTTCTCTTCTGTCAGCTCCTTCATTTTTGTGTATCTGTCCTGAGGGCTTTCCGTTTCCCGCATACCGCTGCATTTTTCCAGCAAGCCTTTGGGGAACAGGGAAAACAGCACCGCCCCGATTACCAATCCTCCCATCCAAATCGGTTCCAGCAACGTCATATCTATGTAAAACAGAAAAATGCAGGGCGCCAACACCAGAGCCAGAGCAGAGGCCAACCTGCCCAACCCTCTGACGCAGCCCGCCAGCATTCCCCCTAAAGAGAGGGCTACAAAAAGGGGCAGCTCCGCCCCATTGCAAAGAAAAAGCAGGAAGCCCAGAAACACACCGGCAGCCGCCCCGCCGCCAATGCCTTCCTGCCTTGCGGAAAAAAGAAGGAAGAAAGCCGCAGCCGCCGGCAGGAGTGTATCCCGCAAAAGGGGCTGTTCCAAGGATGCCAGCCCCGCCAGCGCGCCGCCGGCAAAAAGCAGCAGGGAAAGGGTTTCTTCCCGGGTCAGGATAAAATATTTTTCCCGTTCCAGCAGCAGAGAAGTGCCCTTCTGCAGCAGATAGCTGATGCCGAGGGTCAATGCCCCTTCCACTGCCGCAACGGCAAAATAAAACCCCAGCCCCTGGCGGCTGATGGCAAAGAAAATGCCTGCCAGAGCCGAAGCAAAGGTACCCAAAAGGGCTTTCTTACCTATTTCTTCCCGCTGGAGGAAACGCCCCATGGTCAGCTGAATGGCAAAAGCGGCAGCCAGCCCCGCTCCTGTTTTCAAGGGCGCATGGGGGAAAGAACCCACGCCCACCGCCAGCCAAACCGCCCAGAAAAGCCATCCTTCCCCGAAAAAGGCAGAAAGATAGGCTAACCCCATGGGGCGCAGCAGCCCCAACAGCTCCACCCTGCCCCAAAGCAGCCCCACCAGGCAAAAGCCGCCGCCTTTCAGCAGGGCTTTCCAGGGAAAGGGTTTCTTTGGTTCCTTTTTCGGCAGGATCATCTTCCCAAAAGCCGGAGCCTGTTCCGTATATTCCAATGTGATTTCTGTTTTTTCCATACTGCTTCCCTCCATCTATGCTCATTGTAATCAAATAGAACTGCTTTTTTTGTCAAACAGAGTCGAGAGGGAAAAGAAAATTTCGACAGTATTCGCATTTTCATATTGCAGAGAGCATCCATCAGCAGTAAGATAAGAAAAAAGAAACGGGTAAGCTGCTGTACAAGGATCCTTTCGTTTTTGTACAGCTTTTTTATTTGAAGGAGGAATTGTTATGTGGCAAATGCTTTGGCCTATTCTTATCGTCATCGGCGCAAATACCCTTTACCATACCTGCGCCAAATCCACCCCGGCGGATATCAACCCTTTTGCTTCTCTGGCTTTGACCTATCTCATCGCCGGCGGCGTCTCCGTGGTGATGTTCTTTTTGACCAGCGGGCAAAAAAATATCCTGCAGGAAATGACAAAAGCCAACTGGGCCACCCTCATCCTGTCCGCCTCCATCGTTTTTCTGGAATTCGGCTATATCTGCGTTTATCGGGCAGAGTGGCAGGTCAGCTTGGCTTCTCTTGTCTGCAATATCACCGTGGCCTGTATCCTGCTTTTTGTGGGCATTTTGCTGTATCATGAAACCATTACCCCCAAGCAGATGGCAGGCATTGCCGTTTGCGCCGCAGGGCTGTTTCTCATTGGCAAATAAAAAAGAGCCCTTTCGGACTCTACTTTTTGTTTATCGATTGTATTTTTTCTTCATGCGGATATCCTCCCCGAAGAATTTCAAGGTGGTATATTCGCCGATCAACCGGCTCATGACACGGTCGGAATACTGCTCCATCAACGCCTGATAATCCAGATTGGTGGAAATCACCACAGGGCGTTTGTGGAGCTTTCTGTCATTGATGATACGGAACAGTTCCGATGCTGTAAACATGGTGGCAAATTCCGTACCAAGGTCATCGATGATGAGCAGGTCTGCATCCAGCAGTTCCCCATCCCAATCCACAGCTTCTTCTTCCTCATCCCGATGGAAGCGCATTTCCTCCAGCTGCTTAAACAGCTGCCCCGCTGTCAGGTAAAGGACCGTCTTGCCCTGGGCCAGCACATCCTTGGCAATGCAGTTGCACAGGAAGGTTTTTCCCCTGCCCGCGCCGCCGTAAAGCAACAGATTATCCCCTGTGAAATCCTCCGCAAAGGCCATGGCCATTTTCAGGTTGCGCTTTGCGTTTTCCTTGGGAGAAATGCCTTCCGCAGGCACCACAGTATCGCTGAACAAGCGCAGATCAAAGGTATCAAAATTTTCCGCCTTGATGATATCCCGCACATTGGATTGGTCATAGAGCCGATCCATCAATTTATGCTTCATGCAGGCACAGGGAGTATTTCCCACATATCCCGTATCCTTGCAGGTCTCACAGATATATTCCATTTTCAGCAGACTGGGAGACAGGCAATTTTTCGCCATGATGCCCATTCTTTCCTCTTCCAGGTCCTGCTGTTTCTGTTTCATTTCTGCCACTGCCGCCTCCATGGCATCGGGGCTCAGCAGCACCAGCTTCGCCGTGGAAACCCCCAGCAGGGAAAGCTCCTGTTCTATTTCCGCCAGGCGGGGAAATCTTGCATACAGGCTTTCCTTCCGTTGGCGCAGCTCCGCCGTCTTTTGGGTGCGCAGGGCGTCATATTCCCGCAGCACTTCCCGATAAATTTGCGTTCTCGTTGCCAAGTTTCTCCCCTCCTATCAACGCTTTTTTTCTGTTACCATTTTTCCCTCTGTTCCCGTTCCAGCCGCTCCAGCTCCGCAAAATCCCATTCACTCTGGGTATAGTTGATAAACCGATTCTGCTTCGGTTTCGGCGGCTCTTTCTGGACAGGCTTCTGCCCTGTTTGATTATTCCGGTTCTTTTTCGCCGCAAAGGCTTTATCCAGCTCCGCCACCCCTGCGGCATCCTTCACACCTGCATCCCGCCACTGGCGCAGAATGCTGTCGGCATAGGGGAAGGAAGCCTTTCCCGTCTGCAAAACGGTACGTTCACAGGCCATTTTGATCAATTCCATGGGCAGCTTATATTCCTTGAGCCATTTTTTCATATAGGTTTCTTCCGCCGGCACAGGCAGGCGGTTCTGGCCAAAGGCCTGCAAAATGCTGCGGAAGCCTGTTTTTCTCAATTCGATGGATTCCGCGGCTTTTTCCACGGTATCGATGCCTTCTTCCGCCCAGCCTAGGGCAACTTTTTCGATATAGCGCATCCCCGTGTGCCCATTGGCGGCACAATAGGAAAGCAAGAGATCGATCACATCCAAGGGAAGCCCCAGCCAATCATGAAAACTGAACAGGAGGCTCATATCCTGATGGGAAAGCATTTTGCCCAGTTTTTTCTGAGCAGATTCAAATAGATTTTTGACATCCTGATTTTTTATGTACATAGACAATTCCGCCGGGGAATATTCCGGGCGTTCCGAAGAAACCAAGGTGCGTCTTTGGGGATGTTTGTTCTCCTCCCCCTTCTGCATCACCTTTCTGTCCATCCAATAGGCCCACGCCCGCAGGACATCGCTTTCTGTGGCATGCAATTTTTCCGCCACCTTTGCGGAATCCCGCCCTACCACAAGGGTCATCAAATATACAGAGACATACAAAGGAGGTGCCGCCGGCAGTTCTGTTTCGATAAATGCTTTGCTCAATTCAATTTTATCTGCCATTCTCACCTCTCCTTTCTTTGGGGGACTCTGTCCCCTCTCGTCCTCTGCGAGGGGGTCACTCCTCGACCCGATACTTCATCCCAAAACAAGTTTTGGGATGAGGATATTTAGAAAATTAGTATAACACGTCGACTGACGTCTCCGTGTTTTTTCGCCTTATGCCGATATCCGCCAGCGCACATCGGCGCAAGGCTTATTATATCATATTTCTAACGACAAAAACAGGGGAACGCAAACAAAAAAATCTCCCTGTTTTGGAAACAGGGAGAAAGCCGTTACTGTTTATCGCTGTCGTTTTTATTCCTGATATGGGCATTGAAATAATAGATGATAAAGCACAATACAATCACCGTCAGCACCATAACGACGATGGTACCGGAATCCTTAAAGCTGATAAAGATAGCCAAAAGCCCCAGCAGCAGGCTGATGGTATACATAATCAGCACCGCCTGTCTCTGGCTGAAGCCATGGTCGATCAGCTTATGGTGCAGATGGCCTCTGTCCGCCTGCATGATGGGCTGATTTTTCGCCATACGGCGCAGCATGGCGCAGATGGTATCGAACACGGGCAGGCCAACACACAGCACACTGACGATCAGCGCCAGCAGCGCATAGCCCTTGAATACCCCCAGGATACTGGTCACCGCCAGCACAAAGCCCAAGAAGGTAGAGCCGGTATCGCCCATAAAAATTTCCGCAGGGTTGAAATTTCTGGGAAGAAAGCCCAGACATGCCCCCGCCAATGCAGCCGTCAGCACCACCGCCGTGGTAGAGCCGGTCATAATGCAAAGCACCATCAGGCTCAGGGCCGCAATAGAGGTAACCCCCGCCGCCAAGCCATCCAAACCATCGATCAGATTTACGGCATTGGTCACCCCAACGATCCAAACCAGCGTAATAGGGATGCTGAATTTCTGCAGATAGGTCGTCACAGGCCAAAGCACCACCTGAATCCGCGTGCCGGACATAATAACGATCAGCGCCGCCAAAACCTGCACACAGAATTTCAGCTTCGCAGGCAGATTTTTCATATCATCCACCATGCCCAAGCCTGCAATCAGCAGCGCGCCGATCAAAAAGCCGGCAAACTGCTTGGCATCCATGCTTTTATCAAAATGATACACCATCAATACTGTAATGATAAACCCCAGCACGATGGCTACCCCGCCCATACGGGGCATCGGTTTTTTATGCACGCCTCTGTCCTTTGGATAATCGATGGCACCGCATTTCATGGAAAGCCATTTGGCAAAGGGTGTCGTCACCAGGGTAATGGCGAAGGCACAGGCAAAAGCTGCAATATACAATAACCAATTATGTTCTGTCAAAATGAATCTCTCCTCCCAGAATGGCGGCACAGCCACCATCCTTCGCCAAAATCAGGATTTTGGCGAGTTATAACAGAAGAATAAACAGACTCATTCCAGCGGCATAAATGCCTTGAAACTCGCTGTTTTCCTCGGCGGAAATATAGGCACTGCAAGCAGCAGCCTTCGGCCGCTTTGCCTTGCGAACTGCCATACCGCCTGCGGATTCCACTCGGGAAACTAACTCACCGCCCAAGATGGGGCAGCAGGCAGAGCCTGCTTTGCGGAGCAAAGTGATGGACACTCGTTTCCCGAACCCTTCCGCTTTTATGCCAATGTTACTTTGTACCGAAGATACGGTCGCCGGCATCCCCCAGCCCGGGCACGATATAGCCGTGTTCATTCAGCTTGCCGTCATAGGCCGCCGCATAGATATCTACATCAGGGTGGTTCTTCTGCAGGCGTTCCACACCGGTGGGTGCTGCCAAAATGCACAGGAAGATGATTTTCTGCACGCCTCTGGCCTTCAAAAAGCCAATGGCCGCATCGGCAGAGCCGCCGGTAGCCAGCATAGGGTCTACCAGAAATACCGTTCTTTCTGCCACATCGGCAGGCAGCTTGCAGTAATATTCCACAGGCTCCAGCGTTTCTTCATCCCGATACAAACCAATATGCCCGATCTTCGCCGTAGGCACCAGATGCAGGATACCATCTGTCATACCGATGCCTGCCCGCAGGATGGGCACCACTGCCAGCTTGGTATCGATAGTCTTGCAGGTGGCAGCAGCGATGGGGGTTGTTACCGCTACATCTGTCAGGGGCAGCTCTCTGGTGGCTTCATAAAACAGCAAAGATGCCACTTCCCCAATGATCTCACGGAATTCCTTTGTGCCTGTTTCCTTGCTTCTCAGCATCGCCATTTTGGTATGGATCAGGGGATGCTCAGATACGAAAAATTTGCTCATACTATGACCTCTCAGTCTTCAATCTGATTGATTCTTCTGATATGGCGTTCATCATTGGAAAACGGTGTTTCCAAAAAGACTTTGACGATTTCCAGAGCCAGCCCGGGGCCTGTCACTCTGGCGCCCATGGCCAGAATGTTGGCATCGTTATGTTCTCTTGTCGCTTTTGCGGAAAAAACATCCCCGCACAGGGCACAGCGGATACCTTTCACTTTATTCGCCGTAATAGAGATTCCAATGCCTGTACCGCAGATGAGGATGCCTTTTTCGCATTCCCCATCGGCCACTGCATGGGCAACGGCTTTGCCGTATACAGGATAATCCACAGATTCTTCAGAGAATGTGCCGAAATTTTTATATTCAATCTTGTTGTCTTCCAAATATTTGATGACTTCTTTCATCAAAGGGTAACCGCCATGGTCACAGCCCAATGCCAGCATATAAAACACTCCTTTTTATTTATCTAAATCAATGATCTGATAGCCTGCCGCCTTATTCAGGCGGTTCATGATGGCCATTCCTTCTCCTTCTTCGGAAAATACTTCGGAATAGACCTTTTCCGCTCCCAGAAAGTCAAATTTCCGCAATAATTTGAACAGGTTCGCCCCAATTTCCTCAAGGTTTTCCCTGCTGCCTAAAGAAAGGATGACATCTGCCTGGTAGAGGTCTTTGGTTTCCTCCGTCGCCATGACGCCTGTTTTCTTTCCGCAGGACATATCGACAGCCGCCAGACGATTGATCTCATCGGCAACCGCCTGTCTTTCCCCTTTCACCAGAACGACCTCCGCCTTAGGGGAATAGTGGGTATATTTCATTCCCGGTGCCTTAGGCTTCAAATCCGCCGCAGGCTTTGACAGGATCGTCGGGTCAATTTCCACTGTCCCAACGACTTCCTCCATCATTTCCTTTGTCACCGCGCCGGGGCGCAAAATCATAGGCACATCACCGGAAACATCCACAATGGTAGATTCCAGCCCCCATTCCGCCGCGCCGCCATCTACGATCATATCGATTTTCCCATTCAGGTCATATTCCACATGGGAGGCACGGGTAGGGCTGGGCTTACCGGAGGAATTGGCGCTGGGGGCTGCAATGGGCAGGCCTGCCGCCCGTATGATGGCTCTTGCCACCGGATGGCTGGGGAAGCGCACGGCAACCGTATCCAGCCCGCCTGTCGCCTTGGCAGGCACGATATCCGCCTTGGGGAATACCATCGTCAAAGGGCCGGGCCAAAAGGCATCCATCAGCTTTTTTGCCGCTGGGGAAATCTCCCGCACAATGGCATTCAGTTCTTCAAATTCGGAAATGTGTAAGATCAAAGGGTTGTCCGAAGGGCGCCCTTTGGCAAGGTAAATTTTTTCACAGGCCGAACCATCCAGTCCATTTCCGCCCAAGCCGTAAACGGTTTCTGTCGGAAAAGCAACCAGACCTCCTTCCTGCAAGATTTTTGCAGCCGTCTGGATGACTTTTGCAGATTCGGGCTGGCTCAGGTCGACCTTTGCCAGTATCGTCTTCATGGTCTTATGCGTTTGCGCCGCAGCATTTTTTATATTTTTTGCCGGAACCGCAGGGGCAGGGATCGTTACGGCCGATCTTTTCGCCTTTTACGATTGTTCTGGATCTTTTCTGTTCCACTGCCAGTCTCTTTCTGGTTTCTTCATCGAAGATACCATCCCACTGGGGCAGGCTGGACAGGTGTTCTGCTTTGTATTCGATCATCAGTTTATACAGTTTTTCAAAATCGATATGCAGGCAGATATCGCTGTCTTCTGTCAGTTCTTTCATCTCGATCTGTTCGGGCAGGGCTGCATTGATGCCATCCACGAAAGCAACGATCTGTTCTGCTGTCATGTTGAAGCGTTCCGCCAGTTCGGAAATCTTGCCTTCTACTTTTTCCACCTTTCCGCCGATGATGTATTCATAAATTTTCTGTTCTTTGGGCAGATATTCTTCCCAGATGGCTTCGATGCTGCGCCCTTCCTGAGAAAATGCCTTTTTCATCCAATTTTCATATAAGCTCATGATTGTCTCTCCTTCGAAATTCTTATTTTTTCACAGATTACTCCATTCTTTCAAATAATACTATGATTTCCCCCCATTTGCAACAAAAAAAGCAAATTCAGCAATGGAAAATCCCGTATTTCCAAAGAAAAGCCCCGGGAAACAACCCCCAGGGCCAGCATTTTTTATCCGATTTTTCGTCTGTCTGCCTGTTCCAGCTCCGCAGGGGGATACTGCAATACCTTTACCCCCTCCGGCAGGGCTGCCAGAATTTTTTCAAATTCGCTTTCTCTTTTCTTTTTGCCTTTTTTCCCTTCCGGCGCGGGCGGCTGCCCCAGGATCACCTGGGTCACTTCTTCCGCTTCGGCAAAGCGGCCGATATAGGCAGCCACATCTCCTTCGCAGGCAAGATGGAGGATGCCGCCCCTTCTGCAGCCATAATCCGCCAGATTCTGCAGCAGCTTCAGGCTGTCATTGCTTTGAAACAAACTATCGCCCTTCTGCACATGAAGAATGTGATATTCTCCTCCGCAGGACTGGGCAACCTCAAAACCATATTCGATCAATCGCAGAGAACTTTTCTGCGCTGTTACCAAAACCAAAATTTTTTCCAGCTTTTTCTCCATATAAAATTCCTCCTTTTTTTACACCGCCCCTTTCTTTTTCTATTGTATAGTGTAGCAAATGATTCTTAGAAATCTCCGACATTTTCATTAAGACTTTCTTACAAAAACAAAAAGCATGTCCTTTTTCCAGAACATGCTTCTTATTTTTTTATTCTTCCATTTCCAGTTCATCCGCATCCCCGTCGAATTCTGTCTCCGGGGCTTCTGTTTCCGTCAACCCTGTTTCAGGGGCTTCTATGCCAATCTCTACCAAAGGCTGGCCATCTGGCCCGATGGAAAAAGTGAGATTTGTTTCATCTGCAAAATCCACGCCTTCCCAAATCATGGTTTCATGGTCATCGAAAGTCATCTGCACCTGCCAGCCGTCTTCTGCCACAGGCATCTGCCCTGCCATAGAAACGGGCATTTCATAGCTGTTTTTCCATTCTGCTTCTGTCAGGGTGATTTCAGACCAATCCACATCATCCGCATAGCGGATCTCCAGCTTGGAAACATCTTTCCCTGTCTGGTTTTCAAACATCATATCATATTCTACTTCCTGGGTAGCCACTTCCTTGCTGCCGCAGGCTGCCATGCCGACTGCCGCAAAAGCCGCCAGCATCATCGTCAACATTCTTTTTTTCATCTTCCCAAATTCCTTCCAGGCTTACTCTGCTGTATAGCTTTCAAATGTAATGCTTTCAATGGTAATATCTTCTACAGGCTTATCGTTTTCATCGGTCTCTGCCCCTGCAATGGCATCGATCACATCCAGTCCTTCAAATACCTGGCCGAAAATCGTATAAGGATTGCCGAAAACATATTCCAGATGGGCAGCGCCGCCCTGCTCTCTGTAGTAATTGAGCACCGCATCGGGGAACAGCTGGCTGAAGGTATAATATTGCCCATCCGTCAGGGTAACGCCCAGTTCTTCTTCATTGTTATCTCTTGCATCCTTCAAAGCTGTCAGGGCATCTTCCATTACATCTTTCTGCTGTACAATGAAGAACTGGCTGCCGTTTGTATTGGGGCCGCTGTTTGCCATGGCAACTGCGCCTCTGTAATAATGCAGCTTTGCGGAAATTTCATCTTCAAAAGGTTCTCCCCAACAGCTTTCGCCGCCTCTGCCTGTGCCTTCCGGGTCGCCGGTCTGCACCATAAAATTATCAATAACACGATGGAACAACAGGCCGTCATAATAGCCGCTTTTTGCCAGTGTTTTAAAATTTTCCACCGCTTTAGGTGCTTCTTCGGGATAGAACATCATCTTTACCACACCTGCAGAAGTGGTAATGACTGCAATTTCATCGCCTTCTTCCGGCATCTGTGCCTGCAAAATTTCTGTTGTATCTGTATCTGCTGCCTGGTCTGCATTTTCCGCGGATGTTCCGCCGCCGCAGCCAGCCAAAGCCAATACTGCCGCCAGAGCCAGCGCAAGGGTTCTCTTTTTCATATCAAATTCCTCCACTTTCCAATTTTTTCTTTATAGCCAAAGGCTATTGTACTCTATTGAAAGAAACCATGTCAATTTAGAAATTCTTAAAAATCTATTAACATTCGGAGCGCCCCCAAAACGATGCACCTCTTCCCCCTGGGCCATCGTCAAATGACTCTATAAAAATTTTTTCTGCAGACTGCTGCTTTCATGG
>NZ_JBJEJK010000017.1:0-21944 GCF_051877975.1 Anaerotignum sp. | reverse complement strand
GCGATTACTATGTGTTTTTTATTTTTACGTCATTATTATCTTAATGACATTGTCCCTTCGGGCTCTTTTTTATGTTACATCGCTTCTTTTTCTTCTTCCGCTTCCAAAACTGCTTCTACAATTTCTGCCACATTGCCTTCTTCCAGAGAAGATTCTTCTACGACTTCTTCCGTGGCTTGGGTATTCTCTATTTCTTCTGCGGCTTCAGCATCCTTTCTGTCCTGTTCCTTTTGCAGGATATGCTTGCCAACCATAAACAGCAGCACCGCCACCACCGCCGTAGGGATCACCGTCAGAATCAGCTGTACCCAATAAAACTGTTCCCCCCAACGGAAGAAAGGCAGCAGGACGCCGTAGATCATGGTATACAGCGCCGCCAGCAAGATCAGCACCCCGATAAAAGTACGTTTCTCTTCAAATTTCTGCAGGGGGTCGTCCTTGCAAAAAGCAACGACCCGATCAAAACAGTCCTGATCCTCTGCAGCCCGCATCTCTTCCGGCAGCTTTGCCACATGGAAGGTATCAAAAAAACAGTAGCACCAGATGACAGGCAGCAAAAAGGCAAGAAATTTCCAGCCGATGGTCAGGGTCAGCCCTGTCAAAGCCGTAAAGAGTGCCATCAGCAATGCCCCTTTTTTCATCATGCCAAAATACATATACCCGCCGCCGGGCCAGAGGGCACACAGAAATGTCAGTATCTTTTTTTCTTCCAATTTCATGTTTCTTCCTCCTTACAAGATGCGCTTAGGGCGAAAATCCAGATAATCCGCCGCAACCAATTCATAAGTGATGCCGTATCGTTCCCCTTCAAAGGCAGTGGCATGGCTGGCCGCGCCATGCAGATGCCCATAAATTACTTTTTGGACGGGGTATTGCTGAAAAAGTTCCGTAAAGGCGGAGTCTTCCTTTTTATCATTCATGGGCGGAAAGTGCATCATCAGGATAATTTTTTCCGCACCCTTTCTCATTGCTGCATCCAGCGATAATTTCAGCCGCACCTGCTCTCTTTCATATAACTTTTTATCCTGCTCGGTAAAGCGGGTATCATTGGGACAGAGCCAGCCGCGGCTGCCGCAGACGGCCCAATCCTCATATTCATCAAAAGTATTCTTTAAAAACCGCATCCCAGGGTATCTGGCCTCCAGTTTGGAAGAGGATTTCCACCAATAATCATGATTGCCCCCCAGCAGGATCTTTCTCCCCGGCAAATTGTAGATCACATCCAGATCCGCTGCCGCTTCATCGATCCGCATGCCCCAAGATAAATCTCCCGGCAAAAGGACAGTATCTTCTTCCTTGATGCACGCCTTCCAATTTTCTATAATCTTCTGGCTATGGTTTTTCCAATGCTCCCCGAAGATATCCATAGGCTTATCCACGGAAAAAGCAAAATGCAGATCTGCAATGGCAAATAAGCCCATGTCCTTCCTCCTTTTTATACACGGTAAACCTCAACCAACACATTCAGTTTTTCATTGAATTCCCGCAGTTTGTCAATGTCATTGCTGTTCCAGACATCAGAAAACTCCCGATTGATGGCATCCATATCCTCCAGCTTTGCCAAAAAATGCAGCTTCTGGATGTTATCCAGAATATTAGAAGTCATGTTTCTTCTGATCTCATTCAACCGCTGGGCATTTGTGATTTCTCCGCGGATAGTGGACATCTCCTGATCCAGATGGAAGGCTGCTTCCGCACAGTTGGTCAGCCTGTCCTGCAATTCCTGGGGAATATTCCCGCTGTATTTATAGCGCAAAGAATGTTCCGCCGTTGCCCAGAAGTTCATAGCATTGGTGCGAATCTGAATCTCCGCGAAAATCTCTTTCGGCCCCAAAGCCGTGCTCAGGGGATATTTGATGATGATATGATAGCTGCGATACCCGCTGGGCTTGGTGTTTGTTATGTAGTCTCTTTCTTCTACAATGGTCATATCTGTACGAGAACGTACCATATCCACCACTTTCTGGATGTCCTCTACGAACTGGCAGAGGATACGGATGCCGGCAATATCCTCAATTTCCTCCTCAATCCGTTCCGGCGGGATATGCTTTCTGCCCGCCTTATCCAAAATGCTGGCAGGCTTTTTCAATCTGCCCGTAACGGAATCTATGGGGGAATAAATGCCCAAATGCCGACACTCTTTATCCAGATTTTTGAACTTCAGCAGCAATTCTTCCACTGCCTGTTCATAGGGATAAAGCAATTCTTTCCAATTTATGATTTCCAAAAGGGTTCCTCCTTCGGCTAAATTGCCATAATTCTTCTATTTCATTGTACTACAGAATCCAATGCAGACGCAATGGAAGAATCCTTTAAATTTCTCTTAATCGCAGGCAAAAAGGCATATCCGGACAAGATATGCCTTTTTGTTCACCGTTCCAGCAGGCTTTTCACTTCTTTTTCCGTTCCTGCCGCCAATATCCGCTTAGCGAAGCCCTGAGTCTGCTTTTCAGAAAGCCCTCGCACCTGATAGCGCACAGCGGGGATTTCATTGGAAACCATACTGAATTCATCCAGCCCCATGCCTACCAGGATCGGTACAGCTCTTTCATCCCCGGCAAATTCTCCGCACATGCCAACTTCCTTTCCTTCTTTATGCCCCGCTTCGATGACCTTCGCCACCGCCCGCAGCACTGCCGGATGAAAGGGGCTGTAAAGTTTCGTCAATTTTTGATTCCCTCTGTCTGCCGCAAGGATATATTGAGTCAAATCGTTGGTGCCGATGCTGAAAAAATCCACTTCCTTCGCCAATTCTTCTGCCACGAATACCGCCGCCGGTGTTTCCACCATAATCCCCGTACTGATGCTTTCCCGAAAGAGGACATTCCGTTCCCGCAGTTCCTGTTTACAGTCTTCCAATAATGCATTGGCCTTACGAAATTCCTCCAAGGAAACAATCATCGGATACATGATGCGGATATCCCCAAAGGCCGCTGCCCGCAGGATGGCCTTCAGCTGGGTTTTGAATACATCCCGCATATCCAGACAGAAACGGATGGCCCGCCAGCCCAGAAAAGGGTTCTCTTCTTTTTCAAACTGATAATAGGGAAGGCTTTTATCCCCGCCGATATCCAAGGTTCGGATGATAATGGGCTTTTTCAAAATCTCCGCCGCTTTTTTATAGATTTCAAACTGTTCCTGTTCCGTAGGGAAACGACTGCTTTCCATATATAAAAATTCACTGCGGAACAGACCGATTCCCTCCGCCCCCTGTTTTTTCGCCGCTTCCACATCCTTTAAACTGCCTGCATTGGCATAAAGATGTACCTGCCGCCCGTCTGTCGTCACCGCCGGCAAGCGGTTCATTTCCTTTAGCTTTCGCCTCATTTCCCGCTCTGCTTCCTGCTTTTCGGTATAGATTCTCTTTGCCGCATCCTCAGGAGAAAGCAGGAGAAGTCCCTCGTTTCCATCCAAAATGACCTCTTCCCCCGGCTGTACCTTCTCCAAAATGCCTTCTACCCCCAACAAAGCCGGAATTTCCAAGCTTCGGGCCAGAATGGCCACATGGCTGGTGCTGCCGCCTTTGGCTGTTACCATGCCTTTGATATAGCGAAAATCCATCTTTGCCGTATCGGAAGGATTCAGTTCCTCGGCAAAAAGAATGACCTTCTCTTTGATATTCCGAAAAGGGTCATTTTCAATGCCCTTCAAAAATGCCATGATGCGGCGGCAAACATCCCTTACATCTGCCGCACGCTCCCGCAAATAAGCGTCCTCCAGGCTTTCCAGCAACCCACAGGTTTCCTCCATCTGTTCCTCTAACGCCCACTGGGCATTTTTTCCTTTTTCAATTTTTTCTTCCACTCCCAAAAGCAGGGTATCATCCTCTGCCATATCCAAATGGGCCGCAAAAATCGGGTTTGTCCCGGCCAAGGGGCGCAGGGCATCCCTGGTCTGCTCCACCGCCCGGCGAAACGCATTCTTTTCCCCTTCTTGCCGGCTTTCTTCTATTTCCATGTGTTCTGCTGTTAAATCCGGCGGTTGTACCAGAAAAGCCCTTCCTATTGCCACGCCTTTGGATGCCCTCTGTTCCGTTCTGATTTCTTCCATACTTATCCCTCCAGAAGCGCCAAAAAGGCCTCCAGTTTTTCCACAGAATGTTTATCTCCTTCCCCATCGGCAGAAAGCATCAGTTCACTGCCCTCCTTTGCCCCCAAAGTCAGAAGCTGCAGGATACTGTCCGCGGCAGCCTTTTTTCCATTGTGGGCAATATAGACCTTACAGGGCAGCTGCTTTGCAAAAGTTACCACTTCCGATGCAGGACGGGCATGAAGCCCTGTTTTATTTTTCAAGATCACTTTTCTTTCGACCATCTTTTCTACCTCCCAAAAAAGTATTTCCTTTAGTTTCCCTGATTCCAGAAAAAATATGAATCTGATATTTTTGAGAATCTTTTTCATATAAAACTACTTGGATTTTCTTGACATCTTTTTCCCCCTATGGTATTTTAAATACATGAGTTAGCTATGGCTAACTCAAGATATGAAAGGAGGTTCTTCCATGAGCGTAGTCATCGTAGGCGGTCATGACAGAATGGTTCGCCAATACATGGATATTTGTAAAAAATTCAACTGCAAGGGCAAGGTATTCACTCAACTCCCTGGCAATTTCAAGGGACAGATCGGTCAGGCAGACCTCATCATCCTTTTCACCAGTACTGTTTCCCATATCATGGCAAATGGTGCGGTGCAAGAGGCAGAACGAAACAATATTACCATCGAACGCAGCCACAGCAGTTCTTCTTCTGCGTTGAAGCGTATTCTTGGTCAATATTGTGAATCTTTATAACATTTAGTTAGCTCCGGCTAACTATCAGGAGGTATTTATGTCTGATTTTGAAGAAAAAATGCTGTATTATGCCTCCCCTGCTCTTTTAGGCAGAAAACAGGCAAATCTCTTTTCCTTCCCCATCAGCTGTCTGACAGATTATCGGAAGGAAATCGAAACATACAGGAAAGAACTGGCTCCCCTTGGCATCTCTGTAGAATATCTCTACAGCCGCCATCAGCGGGTATATTTGCTGATCTACCGCAAGGATATGCTCTTGCAGTACCTGAGACAGCCCGCCGTGAAAACCTTCCTCATACAAGAGGGTTATCCTGCGAACGTGGGGGAAGAAGCATCCTTCGATGCATGCCTCTGCACTCTGCGCCAGCATATCCTGCAGGGAAATGATTTTCCCCATGAGATCGGGTTCTTTTTTGGCTATCCCGCAGAAGACGTTTTCGCTTTCATCCGGGAAAAAGGCCGTAATTATAAGCTGGTAGGCGATTGGAAAGTATACGGCGACGGCAAAGCTGCCCTGCATACCTTCCGCAGCTATGCCAGATGCAGAAAAAGACTGATGGAACAAGCAGCTGCCGGCGCGAGCATCGTGTCCCTTCTGACACCCGTATGCGCCCATACAACTGTTTGCATATAAAAACTTACATCAATTAGGAGGCGTAACAACATGAAAAACGCAGTAATTTATTGGAGTGGTACAGGCAACACAGCAGCAATGGCAAAAGCCATCGCCGCAGCTATGGGCGAAGATACCGAAATCTTCTCCGTAGATAAATTTACAGGAAATATTGCAGACTATGATAAAATCGCCTTTGGCTGCTCTGCCATGGGGGATGAAGTGCTGGAAGAAAGCGAATTTGAACCTTTCTTCGCATCCATCGAAGGCAGCCTGAAGGGCAAAAAAGTAGCTCTGTTTGGTTCCTACGGCTGGGGCGATGGGCAGTGGATGCGCGATTGGGCAGACCGTACCGCAAAAACAGGCGCAAACCTGTATGATGAAGGTCTGATCGTCAATGGGTTCCCCGAAGGCGACGCAAAAGTACAGTGCACTGCCTACGGTGAAGGCTTTGCAGCATATTAAAAACGATAGATAGCATCTGACCTCAGATGTTTTCTTATAAAACTCCTCAATGAAACTCTCTATATTAAACTCAAAATGATCCTCTATTATCTCTCTAAACGAAAACGAGTCCCTTCGGGCTCGTTTTTGTTTTGTCTGCTTTATGTGTAAATGCATAAGAGAGACTCATTGCTGTCAGGATCCGGCATAAATGGCCGTTTCTTTCTCCCTGGACAGCCTGGAGCAATTGGCTCTATCATTTTCGTGTATGCTATTCCGTGCTGCCTTTGGCATCCTTCCACAAGAGCCTCAAAGAGCCTCTGATGCAGCTTTTATTCAGGTAGATCAGGGGATTGTTGGATGCGGAAAAACAGAACAGGGGCGGCGTCTGCCTTGTACAGAAACAATCGAGGATCGCATGACAGGAAATTTCGATTTGAAGAAAATATCAGCCATACTGTCCCATCATCTTCCTCTGTCTGCAAAATCCTCATGGAAAACGGCCGCTGTGCCGCAGGCTTCTTTATCTTTTTATCTTGCCGCCTCACATCCCCTTTGATAGAAGTGTCATAGTGCCCTTTTATTTCCTTTCAAAACAAAATGTAGAGTGGCTATAAGGCATCCACGAGGGGGTTCATAATGGTTCATAAGAATACCTCCATGCTTTTGTTGTGTAAGCAAACTATTTTATAAACCGATTCCAAACAGGCCCCCCAGCTGGGCAGAAAAACGCCCCTTTCCTAAAGAGGCCGGAAGAACAAATTCTGTGTCACCAGCTTCATATAAAAAACCAGCTTCATATAAAAAAACCGTCTACATTACTGTAAACGGTTTTTCCAATCCTACTTATTTCTCAGCATGACAACTGCATCCGCCATCGTGGTTTTTGCCGCAAGTACCTGCTACAGGGCAGCCAATACACGTCACGCCGCGTTTTTTTTCTTTTCTAATATAATGCACCGCTGCTCCGACCAAGATCAGAACAATCGCCAGAATGATAAAATTTGTCATGCAGAAAACTCCTTTTTCTTATACGCTTTTCGCTGTGCCATGCAGTGTATATTCCGCTGCAATGTTTTTGTTCGCTTTCCGAATCAGGCCAACGATAATAGCAACGATTACTGCTACAGCGATCAGACCGGGAACAAAGCCTGCGCCTAAAGTACCTTCTGTGATCAGTGTACCAATCTGGTATACAAAGAACGCTACTGTAAAGCCTGTCGCAAACTGCAGGGCGATGCCCCCTGCCAGCCATTTCTTATCTTTGATTTCAGAGTTCATAGCCCCCATTGCCGCAAAGCAGGGAGGTGTATACAGGTTGAACATCAGGTAAGCCAGTGCTGCAGCTTTTGTCAGGCCCATAATGGTAGCAACTTCGCCGGCGCCGCCTGTCAGGGCCAGTTCTTCTGTATCGATAAAGTTAGAGATTCCATAAACAACAGCCAGTGTACCAACTACATTTTCCTTTGCAATAAAGCCTGTGATGGATGCCGCTGCCAGCTGCCATACGCCGAAGCCCAAAGGAATCAGCAATACTGCAAAGGGAGACGCAATGGTGGCCAGGATGGAGGTACTTTCCATACCTTCTTCTACCAACTGGAAATTCCAGTTGAATGCCTGCATGATCTGCACTACTGTGTTGCACACCAGGATGATCGTACCAGCTTTGATGATATACGCTTTCCCGCGGGAACACATAGACAGGAACGCTCTCTTCAGGCTAGGCGCTTTATATTCGGGCAATTCCATAATGAAGAAAGACTTTCTGACTTTATGACCCGCAATTTTATTTACCAGCAGCGCACCAAAGAAGATCAGCGCAATACCCACGAAATACATCAGTGTCCCTACCCAGGAAGCATCTGCAAAGAATACGCCTGCAAACAGAGCGATAACAGGCAGCTTTGCACCGCAGGGCATAAAAGGTGTCAGCATAGCTGTCACTCTGCGTTCTCTTTCATTCCGAATCGTTCTGGAAGCCATAACGCCAGGGATAGCACAGCCAGTACCAATGACAAAAGGAATAACGGATTTCCCAGACAAACCAACTTTCTTAAAGATCGGATCCAGAACAACGCTGACACGAGCCATGTAACCACAATCTTCCAGCAAAGCAATCAGGAAATACATCACCATTACCAATGGCAGGAAGCCAATAACAGCACCTACACCGCCGATGATACCATCTACCAGCAGTGCCTGCAAGAATGGAGATGCATTTTCTACCAGCCCTGCGACATATTCCTGGAAGCTTTCAATCCATCCAACCAGAATATCGGCAATCAAAGGCCCAATGGTGGACTGGGAAATATAAAATACCAAAAACATGATAACCGCAAAAATGGGAATCCCCAGCCATTTATTTGTCAGGATATTGTCCAATTTATCCTGGCTGTTTTTCTCTTTTGTCAGTACTTTTCTTGTTTCAACAGCCTTTACGATATCATTTACAAAGGCGAAACGGCTTCTGTCGGAAGCTTCAACCGCTTTCTTATCTGTCAAATCAATATCGCCTTCATCGTAGGGTGCCTGCTGCCCTTTGCCTTTTAAGGCTGCCGCTGTTTTCACGACTTTCGCAAGGCCTTTATCACTTGCTGTTGTGGAAACTGTCTTGATGACGGGGCAACCAAGCTTTGCAGACAGCAGTTCCACATCAATCTGCGTTTCTTTCTTTTCGTTTACATCACTCTTGTTCAGGGCTACTACCACAGGAATGCCCAGTTCCAGCAGCTGTGTTGTGAAAAACAGAGAACGGCTCAGGTTTGTCGCATCTACGATATTAATGATAACATCAGGATTTTCATTTCTCACATAACTGCTGGTGATGCTTTCTTCCGATGTGAAGGGAGACATGGAGTAGGCCCCAGGCAGATCGACCGCAATCATCTCTTCTCCATCATAAAAACTTTTTTTGATTGGGCTTTCTTTTTTATCTACCGTAACGCCCGCCCAGTTGCCAACGCGTTCGTTTCTCCCGGTCAACGCATTGTACATGGTGGTTTTCCCACTGTTTGGATTACCTGTAAAAGCAATTCTCATTTTGGATTCCTCCTAGAAAAATAATCGTTCTGAATCTGACTGCATATAGTCTTTTTATTCCAAGAATAGTTAGGGGATGCTAACCAAAGGACAAAATATATGTGGTGATAAAATCACCACTTATACAATAATCGCTTCTGCCAAAAGATTGTCGATGGTATATCTGCCATCCTTGATGGAAACAACACAACCACCCTTCAGGCGGGAAATCACCGTAATGGGTTCTCCGCTGTAGCAGCCCAGAGAAAAGAGAAACGCATCCATTTCTTCATCGTCTGTTACAATCTCTTTGATGATATATTCTTCTCCTTCTTTTACAGCCGTCAGGTTCATACTATCCTCTCGCTTTCCTTACTATAATTAGTCACAACTAATTCTTATCGAAGTTTATCACAACTAACTTTCTCTGTCAATCACTTTTCCAATAATTAGCCAATATTTTTTCATAAACTTTCTTCATGATAATTTTTTTCAATAAGAAGGCCCCGGAACAATTTCCAGAGCCTCATATCCTTATATCATTTATCTTTTTTTGCTGCATCTGCTGCAGTCGCCGCTGCATCCGCCGCAGCCAGTACCATTCTTTTTTAAAAAGCGGATGGCAGCGATCACTGCCGCCAAAACCGCCCCAAGGATGAGATAATCAAAAATACCCATGCTTCTCACCTCTTTAAAAAATCAAATGAAGCACCTGATATACCCCAAAAGCAACGACCCAGGCTACTACACATTGGAGCAGCGCAATGCCCCAACCCAAAAGATTGCTGCCCAGTTCTCTTTTCACCGCCGCAATGGCCGCCATGCAAGGGGTATACAGCAGCGTAAACACCAAAAAGCTGATGGCGGAAATAGGTGTAAACAAACCGCTCAGGGCAGGCCCCAAAGCCTCCATGGAAGTGCCGGTCAAAACGCCCAAGGTGCTGACAACAGCTTCCTTTGCAGAAAAGCCCGTAATCAGGGCCGTCGGGATACGCCAGTCATCGAAACCCAGCGGCGCAAAAATGGGTGCCAGCCAATGCCCCAGCATCGCCAGCAAACTATCTGCGCTGTCTGCCACCACATTCAAACGGCTGTCGAAGCTTTGCAGGAACCAAATGATAACCGTTGCTACAAAAATGATGGTAAATGCCCGCTGCAGGAAATCCTTCGCCTTATCCCACATCAGGAGCAATACACTTTTTGCGGAAGGGAAACGATAGTTTGGCAATTCCATAACAAAAGGAACCGGTTTTCCACGGAATACTGTTTTCCCAATCAGCAGAGCCATCACAATGCCTACGATGATGCCCGCTGCATACAGACCGATCATCACCAACGCCGCATAATCAGGAAAGAAAGCTGCCGCAAATACCGCATAAATGGGAATCTTAGCGGAACAGCTCATAAAAGGTGTCAGCATGATTGTCATGCGTCTGTCCCTTTCAGAGGATAAGGTTCGCGTTGCCATGACCGCAGGAACCGTACAGCCAAAACCCACCAGCAAAGGCACAATGCTTCTGCCGGAAAGGCCGATCTTTCGCAGAAGTTTGTCCATCACAAAGGCAATCCGCGCCATGTAGCCCGTATCCTCCAGAATAGAAAGGAAGAAAAACAGTACCACAATGATGGGCAAAAAGCTCAATACACTGCCTACACCGGCAAATACACCATCGATCAACAAACTATGTACCACAGGATTGATGCCATAGGCTGTCAGCGCCGCATCTGCCATAGCTGTAATGGCATCGATGCCTGCTGCCAGTAAATCACTCAGATATGCACCAATGACATTGAAAGTCAAATAAAACACCAAAAACATGACCCCAATAAAAATGGGGATCGCCAGAAATTTATTGGTCAGAATATTATCGATTTTAACGCTGCGGATATGTTCCTTGCTTTCCTGGGGTTTGATCACCGTAGCATTGCAGACCTTTTCGATAAAATCATACCGCATATCCGCCAATGCGGCATTTCTGTCCATGGCATGCTCCTCTTCCATCTGGATAATGCTATGCTCCACCAATTCCAGCTCATTCTGGCTCAGTTCCAGCTTTTCTGCAATGGAAGGGTCATTCTCAATCAATTTTGTCGCCGCAAAACGGGTGGAAATGCCTGCCCGCTCTGCATGGTCCTCAATCTGATGGCAGACAGAATGGATACATCGGTGGACAGGGCCGGAAGGGCAAAAATCGTATACCTTGGGGTATTCCCTTCCCTTTGCCACCCGAACAGCTGTCTGCATCAGTTCGTCGATCCCTTCGTTCTTTACCGCACTGATGGGAACTACAGGGATTCCCAGTTCCTCACTCATTTTGCTGATATCAATGGTGCCGCCATTGCTGCGCACTTCGTCCATCATATTCAGTGCCAATACCATGGGGATATGCATTTCAATAAGCTGCAGTGTCAGGTAAAGGTTTCTTTCGATATTTGTGGCATCGACGATATTGATGATACCATCGGGTTTTTCATTTAAAATAAAATCTCTTGTCACAATCTCTTCGCTGGTGTAGGGGCGGATAGAATAAATCCCGGGCAAATCCACCACAGAGCAGTCCTTTTCTCCCCGCACTTCCCCCACCTTCTGATCTACCGTTACGCCTGGAAAATTTCCCACATGCTGATTGGAGCCTGTCAGCTGATTGAAAAGTGTCGTTTTCCCGCAGTTCTGATTGCCTGCCAATGCAAAGATCATTCTGCTTCCCCCGCTTTCACTTCAATATTTTTCGCATCATCCATACGAATGGTCAGAGTATATCCCCGCAGGCGCAGTTCCATGGGGTCACCCATGGGGGCAACCTTCGTTACCGTCACTTTTGTTTTGGGAATGATGCCCATATCCAGCAGACGGCAGCGCAAAGCCCCTTCACCGCCTACCTTTGTAATGACCGCTTCTTTCCCGATGGGAAGTTCATTCAATGTCATAAATATCCCTCTATTCTAAACTCTAAACAAATTCAGCAAAAACTGAAAAAATTTATCAATAATAACACCAGAAATGAGTATATCACGGCTAACTTCCAGTGTCAACGAAATGAGTTTATTTCAGCTAACCTTTGTTGCCCGCCGCAAATACACAATTCCCTCTGTCCCCGTTTTTCTATTTTATGTTTCGGAGCAACAGAAAAGGACTTGGAAGATCCAAGTCCCTTTTTTTCCATTATTCAACAGTAACCGATTTTGCCAGATTTCTGGGTTTATCTACATCACAGCCCCGTTCCACAGCAATATAGTATGCAAACAGCTGCATCGGCAGCACATTATAAGAGCTGGTGAACAGATGATTTACCTTCGGCAGATACACCACTTCATCTGCCACATCTTCGATGGCAGTGCAATCTTCTGCCGCAATGGCCAGAACCTTTGCGCCTCTGGCTTTTACTTCCTTTACATTGCTTACTGTTTTTTCCAGCAGGCTTTCCTGGGTTGCAATGGCAACCACCAGTGTTCCTTCTTCGATCAGGGAAATGGTGCCATGCTTCAACTCGCCCGCAGCATAGGCCTCGCTATGGATATAGGAAATTTCCTTCAGCTTCAGAGAAGATTCCATAGCTACCGCATAATCCAGCCCACGGCCAATGATGAATACATTTTCACACTGGGCATAGCTCTTTGCAATTTCCGCCATTCTTGCATCCAATTTCAGCACTTCCGCTGTACGCTCCGGCAAAGTCCGCAGTTCTTCCACTGCTGCTTTATAATCTTCTGCCGCCATGGTGCCCCGCACCTTTGCAAAATACAGAGCGAGCATATACAGCACAGACATCTGTGTGGTATATCCCTTTGTTGTGGCAACGGCAATTTCGGGCCCCGCCCATGTATAGATCACATCGTCGCTTTCTCTGGCGATGGAGCTGCCTACCACATTTACAATAGAGATGACTCTGATGCCCTGTTTCTTCGCTTCCCTCAAGGCAGCCAGTGTATCGGCAGTTTCGCCGCTCTGGCTGATGATGATGCAAAGATCACCTTTATTCAAAATAGGATTTCTGTATCTGAATTCGGATGCAATATCCACTTCCACAGGGATACGGCATACTTCCTCCATCACATATCTGCCTACGATACCGGCATGCATGGCACTGCCGCAGGCTACGATATGGACACGGCCGCAGTTTTTGATTTCTTCTTCTGTCAGGGAAATTTCATCCAGCTTGATATCTGTTTCCGTCATGCGGGGCTGAATGGTCTTTTTCAGGGCTTCGGGCTGTTCCATGATTTCTTTCATCATAAAATAATCATAGCCGCCTTTTTCCGCCGCATCGATATCCCATGTCACATGGTAGACCTCTTTTTTGATTTCGCTGCCATCCATTGCATACAGCTTTACGCCGTCATTTTTCAGCACTGCAATCTCATGTTCATCCAGCAGGTAATAATCTCTGGTGTATTCCAACAGAGCGGGAATATCGGAAGCAATAAAGTTTTCACCTTCGCCCAAGCCAACCAGCAAGGGGCTGCCCTGGCGCACTGCCACCAGTGTATCGGGATGATCACTGCACATGATGCCCAAAGCATAAGCACCGCGGATTTTTTCCAGCAGCTTTCTTGTGGTGGAGATCATATCACCGTCATACAGATATTCATACAGATGGGCTACCACTTCCGTATCTGTTTCAGATTTAAAGATATAGCCTTCTTTTTTCAGCATTTCCTTCAGTTCCAGATAATTTTCAATGATACCATTGTGTACCACGGAAATTTTACCATTCTGGCTGTTATGGGGATGGCTGTTGGTTTCGCTGGGTTCTCCATGGGTTGCCCAACGGGTGTGACCGATGCCGATGTGGGAAGACTTCTGCCCTTCCTTTTCCAGCTTTTCCGCCAGCCCTGCCAGTCTGCCTTTTACCTTGATGGTACGAATACCGCCCTCATATACAGAAATACCTGCAGAGTCATATCCACGGTATTCCAGCTTGGAAAGACCATTCATCAATACAGGAACGGCCTGCTCTTTCCCAATATATCCTACGATTCCGCACATAATCTTCTACCTCCAAATATTTATTCGTCCGTTGCCTTTCTTTTGTCGGGAGTGTTGACCGCTCCGTTTTATAAAAAGGCCTGCGTCCCTGAACGAAAGGGCGAGGAGCATCCGCCGAATATTCGATAAACTCCTGCCTCGTCAGCCGCCCGATCTGCGGCTCTGGCGCTTAAATTGTCTGTAAAACCTTCCTTTCCTTTGAAATGACCGATCGGAAGCCGCCTCTCTTTTTTTGCGCATAGAAAGGCATTATCGACTGATTATATCATTTTTTTTACGCCCGGTAAAGCCTTTTTCCCATTTTATGCAGCTGCCCTCTGTCTTTGTGCACGAAAAAAGACAGAATCTTTATATTTTTGAAAGATTTTTGTTATGGATTATTCAAAAAGATACGTTATACTATATTAGTATGAGTCATCCCATAATAAAAAAAGGATTCGACCGAAAAGGAGGAATATAAAATGAAAAAATTACTTGCGCTTTTTCTTGCCTGCACCATGGTGTTGGGCTTGGCTGCCTGCGGCGGCAAAGAAGAGGAAACGCCTTCCCCTTCCGCAGAAGAAGCCGTGGCTTCTATGACTGCCCCTATCGATGCTCTGGCAAGATGTATGCTGGAAAACGATATGGAATATGATCCCGAAGATCCTGATTTCTTCTGGACTGCCCTCTACTACTTCGCAGGTGCCTATGGCTTGGAACATGAACAGGTAGAAGAGGTTCCGGATACCTATCAGCTAAAAGTTCCCAAGTCGGTAATGGAAGAACATGCCATCGCCCTTTTCAGCGATTATGAAGGCCTGATGGATCTGCCCTCTATTATGAAAGGCAATGTTTCCTACGACCCCGATGAAGATGCTTACTATCTTTCCCGCGGCGATATCGGCCTTTCCGAAACAAGACTGACCAACGTAGCGGAAACAAATGAAGGTTATACCCTGGTGGCAGAACTTTGGTCCACAGGCCCGGAAGAAGATCTGATCGCTGCATGGGATGTAACATTGATCCGAAACACCTTCTCTGAAGAAATCGAAAATCCTCTGTATCTTTGCAGTGTTTCTTCCATGAAACAAATTGAAAAAGAGTCCTCCGGAGGCAATGGCAGCGGAAACAGCAGCGAAACGCCTGATGAAACCATAACGGCAATCTTCAACGGCCTGTCCGATTCCCATACTGTAGAAGTGACTCTGCCCGATGGCGGCATTCAGGCATTCCAATTTGATGCAGGCTCCGAAGTGGCCGAAAAGATTTCCTCTTTGCAGGAAGGCGATGGATTCACCTTCGGCTATATTGCTGATACAGCCACAGGTGCGAATCGTATTGTATCCATAAAATAAAATGCAGATGAAAAGAAAGGTGGTATCTCCATGAAAATCCAGCTGAAACCTATGACAATGGAACACCAGACACCCATCATGGAAATTTTCAACTACCACATCAAAACAGGCACCGCGGCCTTTCCTTCCAACCCCTTGCCAGAGCCCTTTTTCGGAATGCTCCTGAAAAAGGCAGAGGGCTATCCTTCCTACATATGCGAAGAGGAAGAAAGCGGCTCCATCGTTGGCTTTTGCCAGCTCAGTGCCTACAGCCCCTTTCCCACTTTCCGTTCTGCCGCCTGTGTCACTTACTTTCTGGCAGAAAACAGCACTGGCAAAGGCATCGGTTCCCTTTGCCTTGCAAAATTAGAGGAAGAAGCTAAAGCTATGGGCATTCAGCACCTGATCGCAGAAGTCTCCTCAGAAAATAAAAGCAGCCTTTCTTTCCATCAGAAACACGGCTTTGCCGTTATCGGCGAACTGAAAGAAATCGGACACAAACTGGATCGTACTTTCGGTGTCGTTCTTTTGCAAAAGACCCTGTAAATTGTGAAAGCAGACTCTATGGCGCATCCTTAGAAGAAAACATGAAAAAGGGATGAATCCTTATAATATAAGGATTCATCCCTTTTATTCTTTTTCAATGTTCGTTTTCTTCCAAGGTATGTCACCAGCAGTTCTGCTTTTTTATTTCTGCCAACCATATTTTTCAGCGATCTTTTCCGCAACATAAATGCCATCCACAGCCGCGGAAACGATCCCGCCGGCATATCCAGCTCCTTCTCCCGCAGGGTAAACACCCGTTTTATTCATACTCATGGCTGTTTCATCCCGCAGGATGCGAATGGGAGAAGAACTGCGGCTTTCCACCGCCGTCAGCAGGGCATCTGCCCTGTCGAAGCCCTTCAGCTTTCTGCCCATGGCAGGCAGGGCTTCCCGCAATGCCTCTGTCATAAAGGAAGGAAAAATCTCATCCATATCGCTTTCTTTGACGGAAGGGCGATAAGTTGCTTCCACCTCCACAGCAGAAACAGTCTCCCTTTTCAGGAAACTGCCGACCCGCTGCACCGGAGCAGTATAATCACCGCCGCCAGCTTGAAACGCCTTTTCTTCCAACTCCCGCTGGAAATACATCCCCGCCAAAGGATGGTCACTGCCAAAATCCTCTGGGAATACCTGCACCAATAATGCGGAATTGGCATTTTTACCATCCCGGGCATGTTCGCTCATGCCATTGACCGCCAGCCTCCCCTCTTCCGAAGCTGCCGCCACCACATACCCCCCGGGACACATGCAGAAAGTATAAACCCCTCTGTCTTTAGAGGTTGTGTAAGTCAGGCGGTAATCCGCCGCAGGCAATTTATAAGCCGCTTCTCCATATTGGGCTGTATCTATCATTTTCTGGGGATGTTCGATACGGACACCCATGGCAAAGGGCTTCTGTTCCAAAGCGAATTTTTCTGTATAAAGCAATTCAAAGGTATCTCTGGCGCTATGCCCCAAGGCCAGCACCACATCCTCTGTTTCGATTCTTTCGCCGTCTTTCAAAAGAACCCCTTTGATTTGATTACCATCCCATTCAAAACCAGTCACCTTTGCAAAGAAGCGTACTTCTCCCCCCAAGGAAATGATTTTCTCCCGAATCTGTTTTACCACACTCCGGAGCAAATCCGTGCCGATATGGGGTTTCGCGTCATATAAGATTTCTTCCGGAGCCCCGGCATCCACCATTTCCTCCAGCACCTTACGGCAGCGGGGGTCTTTGATACGGGTGGTCAGCTTGCCATCGGAAAAAGTGCCTGCACCGCCTTCCCCAAATTGTACGTTATTTTCCGTATCCAGCTTGCCTGTGTTCCAGAAACACTCAACGGCTTCCCTGCGGCTGTCCACATCGCCGCCTCGTTCCAAAATAATAGGGCGCAGGCCCATTTCCGCCAGCAGAAGCCCTGCAAACATCCCCGCAGGGCCAAAGCCAACCACAACAGGCCGTTTTTCGGGCATTCTTTCCCCTTTCAGCATATGATAAGCCAAATCAGGAGTTTTTGAGATATTTTTCTCCCGATTCTTCTCTAAAAGCTTCTTTTCATTTTTCACTTCCACATCCACCACATAAACATAGTGGATGTTGTCTTTTTTTCTGGCATCCAAAGAACGCTTGAAAATGCGATACCCCTCGATCTCTTCCATGGGAACACGCAAAGCCTTTGCCAGCTTCTTTTCCAACGCCTTTTGGCTGCCATCAATCGGCAGTTTCAGTTCGGAAACTCGAATCATTTTTCTTCCCTGCCTTCCCATTCTTCATAAAACACTTCCCGCAGAAAGAGCCCGCGGCTAGGGGCTGTAAAGCCTGCCGCTTCCCGGCTTTCCGCCCGCAGGATATCCGCCATTTCAGAGGCTTTTCGCTTGCCTTCCCCTACTTCGATGAGGGTGCCCGTCAGGATACGCACCATCTGGTATAAAAAGCCGCTGCCATAAAAATGCAGGATGAGTTTCTCTTCTGTTTCTTCCAAGCAAATATCATAAATCGTACGGACTGTAGATTTTTTCATCCGCTTATTGGCACAAAAACTTTTGAAATCATGCTCCCCAAGAAAGGCTGCTGCCGCCTGCTGCATGGCCGCAATATCCAAATCCTCTCCACAGCGGAATACATATTTCCGTTCAAATACAGGGGAGCGTCTGCTGTTCCAAATGGTATAGGAATAGTGCTTTGCCTTAGCGCTCAGCCTGCTGTGGAATCTGGGCGGCATCTCCTCAATGGAAAGCCCCGCAATATCCTCAGGCAGTCTTTCGTTAAAGGCATCCAGCAGCTCCTCCGCCGTTCCTTTCCAATCCATATGGAAATTCATGACCTGCCCGGTGGCATGGGTTCCCGCATCCGTTCTGCCGGAACCGAAAACCTCCGTTTCCTGCCCACAAATCTCTTTCAGGATACGTTCCAGCTTTTCCTGTATCGTATTCTCTGTATTGCCCTGCTTTTGCCAGCCATTATAACGTGTACCGTCATAAGCCAGAATGATCTTATAATTTTTCATAAAATCTCCTTCATCTTACTGCTGCAGCGCATGCAGTATATTGGGCACAAACTGTTTCTTTCTGGAAACCAAGCCGGGCACATGTACCCAATTTTCCTCTCCGGAACCAAAGGCATCTTCTACCAGTTCCTTGGCGCCTTCGCCAACAAATACCAGATCGGAGGATTCTGTCAGGATATTTGTCAGCAGGAAGAACAGCATTTCCCCTTCCTTGACAGCCCCTTCCATATAAGACGCTATTTTCGGACGCAACTGTTCCAGTTCTGTTCTGTCCATAGAAGAAATCTGCCCTGCGCCAAAATTTTTGCCATGTCCGCTGAATTTCTTAAAGTCCTGATAGAAAATCTCTTCCGGCGTTTTATCTGCCAGGCTGCTGCCGGCACGGAACATTTTTTCCGCATGATCCTGAATCTCAATCCCTGCAATGGCTGCCAGTTCTTCCGCCGCTTTTTTATCCTTGGCTGTGCAGGTGGGAGAACGGAACATCAATGTATCAGACAGGATGGCGGAGCAAAGCAGCCCGGCAATCTTAGGCTCCACCTCCACATTGTTTTCCTGATACAGATCATAAATAATCGTTGCAGTGCAGCCTACGGGCTGGTTGCGGAAATATACAGGCATCGTTGTTTCCAGGCTGCCCAGTCTGTGGTGATCGATAATCTCCATGATTTCCGCTTCTTCAATGCCGTCTACCGCCTGAGATTTTTCATTATGGTCTACCATAATGATCTTTTTATTATCCATACTCAGCAGGGAACGTCTGGAAAGCATCCCGCAATAGTTGCCCTCTCTGTCCAAAACAGGAAAATCTCTATGGCGGATTTTTGCCAGTGTTTCTCTGATATCTGTGATAAAATCTTCACTGCTGAATGTGATCAGATTGTCTTTTCTCATAAAATAGCGCACCGGCGCACTCTGGGAAATCAATCTCGCTACCATAAAAGTATCATGGGGTGTGCTGATGACTTTACAATTATTTTCCCTTGCCAGTTTCTGAATGGTTTTGGAAATTGGCGCCCCGGTACAAACGATGATACACCCTGCGTTCATTTCAATCCCGCAAAGCTGATTTTCAAAGCGGTTCCCTGTCAGCAGCATATCCCCATCTTCCACATAATTTTCCAGCAGATCCGGGTTTGCTGCGCCAATCAGAATTTTCCCCTGTGTGATTTCTTCCTCAGGGTCGCCTACGATCATCGTTCCATCAATCGCATCCAGTACGTTGGTATATTTTGTATGAGACATGGCAAGGATACGGGTTTCATAAATATCCATATTGGCCGTAGCAATATCCTTGACAGAAATAATCCCTTCCAATCTGCCGTCGTTTACAACAGGCATGGTGGATTCCTGTAAATCTCTCATGGTGTTCCATGCGTTTTTGATCGAAATATCCGCAGTCAGCACAGGGGTCGGCTTAATGGTAACGTCCTTAACCTGCGTCCCCACATGGGCTATAAAATCCGGGGTTTCCACACCAAAAAAATCCAGCACATATTTTGTTTCATTATTGATTTCGCCAGCTCTTTTGGCTTCGAATGTCCCTTCCTCTGTTTGATTTTTCAGTGCGGCATAGGCAATGGCAGAACAGATAGAATCTGTATCCGGGTTTCTATGGCCAATGACAAAAGTCTTGTTTTCCTTCAGCATCTCTTTTCTCCTCTCTATAAACAGATTTCGCAGCATTTTTTCAGCCATCTATTGCCCAATGGCATTGGAAAGCCCCGTGCTGCGAAGAAACACCTCTATTCTTTTTTCTTTCATATTCTTACTAACATTTTTCCAGTTTTAGTATATCTGATAAAATGGAAGAAAGAAAGGTAAAAAAGTATTTTCGTGAACTTGTTCATTGGAAAATATTTTTTATCTGTTTTATACAGCAAATGTACCTCAAATATCACAATTCGAGGTACATTTCCTTACATCATTCTTCTTTTTTCCCCATTTCCTGCCGATACCATACATAACTCATCACCGTTGGTATCAGACAAATTCCTATAGCCACCGTAATTGTCAAAACCACAGATACCCTGGGCGCAAAGCACAGCGCAGAAATCAGCATCAAAATCCCCCCGAAAACAAATATCTTTCCTCCCAGCCTCTGGCTTTTATTCCAAACGGTATCACTTTGCAAAGCCCACGGAGTTCTCACTCCTGTAAAATAATTTTGTTTCACCTTGGGAAGCATATTTCCCAGGGAAATAAACAGTACTGCGACCATCGCACAAACCCATTTGCACATGTCATATCTGCCGGGCTGCATCGCTTCTGCCAATGTCAATCCCATAATCCCTGCCAAAAATCCCAGCAGCCATAGAATCATCCAGTCATAGGTCTTCTGAAATCTTTTATAATTTTTATGCTTCGGATCGATTTTTGCCAAAAATGGCATCAGAATGCCCAATAAAATATTCAATCCTGCCAGAAAAAACAATTCCCACTTGGCTCCATAACGGTCAACGGTTCCATCGATCCCCCAATGCATTGGCACCTGTTCCGGCAGTCTACTATATACCGCCAATACCATTAAAAGCGGCAGTACGCTTAAAATCAGCATTGATATTTTCTTTATTTTCATGTTTCCTTCCCCCCTGTCAACCCTGTGATCCAGCTTAAAATTTCCTCAAACACAGACATATTCAATTCGTAATAAATATATTTTCCTTTTTTCTCATCGGAAATCAATCCCGCCTGCTTCAAGATAGATAAATGATGGGAAATGGTCGCACCTGTAGCATCGAAATGGGAACCAATCTCTCCTGCTGTTTTCTGTCCATCCTTCAAAATATCCAGAATCTCTCTGCGGCTGGGATCGCTGATGGCTTTCAACGTTTCCTGCAAGCCCATGCTCCTGCCCCCTTATCATTTAGATATTTGTCTAAATGATATCATGTTTCTTCTGATTCGTCAATCATATTTAGATATTTATCTAAATATGATGAACAGAATTCCTTCTAATACCTGCAGCTGCCCGCAGCAGCTTATAAAAAAAGTCCCCTGCTATTTTGCACAGAAAAAAGTCCTGATCTCTCAATCAGGACTTTCAAAGGTGCCACCCGGATTTGAACCGGGGATAGAGGTGTTGCAGACCTTTGCCTTACCACTTGGCTATGGCACCATGTTCATTTGTTCTCTATCAGTATACTCCTGTTTTTTGGTTTCGTCAATCCTTTTTGCCGTTCTTTTTCCGACATAAATCGTAACAAAGCCATAGTCAGTTTCAACACCATCTATTCACATACTCGTTCTTTTTCATGATGATAAAACAAAAAAGCCCTAATCTTGCCTTTGCAAAATCAGGACTCTTTTCAGAGGCGCCACCCGGATTTGAACCGGGGATAGAGGTGTTGCAGACCTTTGCCTTACCACTTGGCTATGGCGCCATATGATCCGTGCGGGATTCGAACCCGCGTTACCGCCGTGAAAGGGCGGTGTCTTAACCCCTTGACCAACGGACCATATATGGAGTTTGTTTACAAACTCCAAAGCATTTAGCTTCTGAAACTCCCCGAGCGGGACTCGAACCTGCAACCCTCCGGTTAACAGCCGGATGCTCTGCCATTGAGCTATCGAGGATTAGTATATTTGGCTATGTGTCTCACACCTTCAAAACTGAATACACGTGAAAGCTTTTATAGTTTATCATCAATCGCTTCTTTTGTCAACAACTTTTTCGTTGTCTCCTTTTTATTTTGGTCAAGCCCTCGATCTATTAGTATTGGTCAGCTGAACACGTTACCGTGCTT
>NZ_JBJEJK010000016.1:0-22328 GCF_051877975.1 Anaerotignum sp. | reverse complement strand
AGCAGGGCTATGCCCGCAAATGAAAAACCACCGGCTAGGCCGGTGGATATTTATTCTTGCTGAAAATTATGATACAGTATTATATAGGAAGAAATACTTCCGATAAACGAGTGCAATCGAAAAAAGAAAGAATTTTGTCTTTCTGTTGCGAACAAATGGAGAAAAAGAAAACGATTTGTCTTGACTCATTGTTGGAAATAAATTTTGTTTTGAAAAATATTGTGCAATTTGTTTAAGATTAGGTGAAAAGTGGACTTGAATTTTTATCAGAAATCAAAGAAAAAATCAAAGAAAATGCGAAAAAACACTTGCATTCTCTGTGTTTTTGCTTTATAATACTCATTGTTGTGACATAGAGTGTTGATACGGAAGGTTGCCGAAAGCCGATGAATCAAGGGCTTGCGGGTTTTTCCGAGGAGCGATGTCCAGTTCAAAGAAACCGGGCGACAAGGTCACTGTACTGAATATTTTGGGTCTGACTTACCGACAGGGTAAGTTTGCGTATCTGACGTTGCTGGATACACCCGGATGAGTGTGCAGTCACCACTTGTCGTGCTGAAGTCAAATAGTACGAAAAGGAGGGGACTTTTTTTATGGCTAATCCCAAAATCAGAATCAGTCTCAAAGCTTACGATCACAAATTGATCGACCAGTCTGCAGCGCAGATCATTGAAACAGCAAAGAAAACAGGTGCACAGATCAGTGGCCCTATCCCTCTTCCCACAAAGAAGGAAGTTGTAACAATCATCAGAGCGGTGCATAAATACAAAGACTCTCGTGAACAGTTCGAAATGAGAACACACAAGAGACTGATCGACATTCTGAGCCCTACACCCAAGACAGCAGATGCACTGAGCCGTCTGGATCTGCCTGCAGGTGTAGATATTACACTGAAAGTGATGAAATAATCAAAGGTTACCCACTCAGCAACGAACCAAAAGATTATTTTTCAACTTTATAAAAAAGGAAAACATCCAAAAAGCTGGTTTATATAAGATAAAAAAGTAACAGATAGAGTTACAACTCTTATATGACTAGAATGATTTCCCCGACCACGACGGTGGAAAGGGCAATCCGCTGTAGAAAATTTAGGAGGTGCAACGAAATGAAAAAGGCGATCATCGCTAAGAAAATTGGTATGACACAGGTTTTCACAGAAAACGGTGCGCTGGTACCAGTTACAGTTCTTGAAGCAGGCCCCTGCGTTGTTATCCAGAAGAAAACAATGGAAAACGACGGCTATGAAGCAATCCAGGTTGGCTTTGCTGATGCAAAAGAAAGAAAAGTAAACAAACCCATGAAGGGTCATTTCACAAAAGCAGGCGTAGCTGCTAAGAAATTTGTGAAAGAATTCAGACTGGAAGATGCAGCAAACTATGAAGTTGGTGCTGAAATCAAAGCTGATGTATTCGCAGCAGGCGACAAAGTAGACGCAAGCGGCGTTTCCAAAGGTAAAGGTTTCCAGAGTACAATCAAGAGATACAACGCACAGAGAGGTCCCATGGGTCATGGTTCCAAATCTCACAGAGTTGTAGGTTCCATGGGTTCTTCCGCTACACCCAGCCGTGTTAAGAAAGGCAAAAGAATGCCTGGTCACATGGGCGCAGTGAATGTAACAATCCAGAATCTTGAAATCGTACGTGCAGATGCAGAAAAGAACCTGCTGCTGATTAAGGGTGCAGTTCCCGGTCCTAAAGGTTCCATTCTGGTAATCAAAGACAGCGTAAAGGCTTGATAAACTTTACGAAAGGAGGAAACTAACATGGCAAATGTTGCAGTATTAAATATGGCAGGCGCTCAGGTAGGCACAATCGAGCTGAATGACGCTATTTTCGGTATTGAAGCAAATGAACATGTGATGCACCTGGCTGTAGTACAGTATCTGGCAAACCAGAGACAGGGCACACAGAGCACAAAAACACGCGCTGAAGTTCGTGGCGGTGGTAGAAAACCTTACAGACAGAAAGGCACAGGCAGAGCAAGACAGGGCTCCATCCGTTCTCCTCAGTGGGTTGGCGGTGGCGTAGTATTCGCTCCCAAGCCCAGAGATTATTCCTTCAAACTGAACAAGAAAGTAAAAAGACTGGCACTGCAGTCCGCACTTTCCACAAAGGTTGCTGAAGGCAAAATCATCGTTCTGGATGAACTGACACTGTCTGAAGTTAAGACAAAAGAAATGGCAAAAGTTCTGGAAAACATCAAATGCGGCAACGCACTGATCGTTATGGACGGTACAAACACAAACGTAATGCTGTCCGCTAGAAATATTCCCGAAGTGAAGACAGCTTCCGTAAGCACAATCAATGTTTACGATCTGCTGAAATACAACACACTGGTTGTAACAAAAGAAGCAGTAGAAAAAATCCAGGAGGTGTACGCATAATGGCTGATCTGAAATTTTACGACGTAATCGAAAGACCCGTAATCACAGAAAACAGTATGTCTGTACTGGATGAAAAGAAATATACTTTCATCGTACACCCTGAAGCAACAAAAGCTCAGATCAAAGATGCTGTTGAAAAAATGTTCGAAGGCGCTAAAGTAGCTTCCGTAAACACAATGAACTATGATGGCAAGCCCAAGAGAAGAGGTATGTTCTTTGGTAAAACAAAGAAATACAAAAAAGCAGTTGTGAAACTGACAGCTGACAGCAAAGACATTGAAATCTTCTTGGGCATGTAAGCGATGAAAGTCCTGAAAAGGGGCTGCACGTACTGCAAGCTGGCTTGTAGGTGCGGGCAGACATTTGACAGGCAAACGGTATGAGCAAAGCGCAAAGCGGTTTGCGAATAACGAACTTTCGAGCAGAAGCTCGAAGCAGAAACTTGCAAAACACACGGAAACGTGTAGACGATAGAAATCCGAAAGGAGTGGAAAAAAGAGATGGCAATTAAGAGATACAAACCCTATACACCATCCAGAAGACACATGACAGTGTCCGCATTCGATGAAATCACAAAATCCACGCCCGAAAAATCTCTGGTAGTACACCTGAGAAAAACTTCCGGCAGAAATAACCAGGGCAAACTGACAGTACGTCACCATGGCGGCGGCGCAAAGATCAAATACAGACTGGTTGACTTCAAACGTAATAAAGATGGTATTCCCGCAACAGTAAAAGCAATCGAATACGATCCCAACAGAACAGCAAACATCGCTCTGATCGTATATGCAGACGGTGTAAAATCCTATATTCTGGCACCCGCAGGCCTGCAGGTTGGCGATCAGCTGATGAACGGCCCCGAAGCCGAAGTGAAACTGGGCAACACACTGCCTATGAGCAAGATCCCCGTTGGTGCTTCCATCCACAACATCGAAATGAAGCCCGGCAAAGGCGGTCAGCTGGTTCGTTCCGCTGGTAACGTAGGTCAGCTGATGGCAAAAGAAGGCAAATATGCTACAGTAAAACTGCCTTCCGGTGAAATGAGACTGCTGCCTATCGAATGCAGAGCAACAATTGGCCAGATCGGCAACACAGACCACGAACTGGTTCACATTGGTAAAGCTGGTAGAAAACGTCACATGGGCGTAAGACCTACAGTAAGAGGTTCCGTAATGAACCCTAACGATCACCCTCACGGCGGTGGTGAAGGCAGAGCACCCATCGGTCGTCCCGCACCTATGACACCTTGGGGCAAACCTGCAATGGGCTACAAGACAAGAAACAAACACAAAGCTTCCAACAAATATATCGTTCGCCGCAGAAACGGCTAATAGATCCGAATGTGCCTGAGGCGGTTTAGGCACAAAGAAAAAGAACAAGGAGGATTTAATCAATGAGCAGATCTTTGAAAAAAGGACCTTTCGCTGACGATCATCTGCTGAAGAAGATTGATGCGATGAACGCAGCAGGCGAAAAGAACGTAATCAAAACATGGTCTCGTCGTTCTACAATCTACCCCGACATGATCGGTCACACAATCGCAGTTTATGACGGCAGAAAACACGTGCCTGTATATATCACAGAAGACATGGTAGGCCACAAACTGGGCGAATTTGCACTGACAAGAACTTACAGAGGTCACGGCAAAGACGCAGAAAAGAAATCTAAAGTTCGCTAATTATCCGATAACGAAAGGAGGTTTCGTTCATGGCAAAAGGTCATAGAAGCCAAATCAAAAAAGAAAGAAACATTGCAACACAGGAAAAAAGACCTCATGCTACTGCTAAATATGTAGGCATTCCTGCTCCCAAGGCGAAAATCGTTCTGGATCAGATCAAAGGCAAGGATGTTGCTACAGCAGCAGCAATGTTGAACTATAGCCCCAGACTGGCAGCAGAAATCATCGGTAAAGTACTGAAATCCGCTGTAGCTAACGCAGAAAACAACCTGGGTATGGACGTAAGCAAACTGTATGTGGAAGAAGTAAGTGCAGATCAGGGCCCTACAATGAAGAGAATTCGCCCCAGAGCACAGGGCAGAGCATATCGCATTCTGAAGAGATCCTGCCATATTTCCATCATTCTCAATGAGAGATAAGGAGGTACGAAATGGGACAGAAAGTTAACCCTCATGGTTTAAGAGTTGGTATCATCAAAGATTGGGATGCAAAATGGTATGCAGACAAAGACTTTGCTGATAACCTGGTAGAAGATGTTAAAATCAGAGAATTCATCAAAAAGAGACTGTACGATGCAGGCGTTTCCAAGATTGCAATCGAAAGAACAGCCGGCAGAGTAAAGATCAGCGTATATACAGCAAAACCCGGTATCGTTATCGGTAAAAACGGTGCATCCATCGAAGCACTGAAAGCTGAACTGCAGAAAATGACAGCACACAAAGTTGCTGTAAACATCGAAGAAATCAAGAGACCTGAACTGGATGCACAGCTGGTTGCTGAAAACATCGCTCTGCAGCTGGAAAACCGTGTGACATTCCGTCGTGCGATGAAACAGGCTATGGGCAGAACAATGAAGTTCGGTGCAAAGGGTATCAAAACAATGGTAAGCGGTCGTCTGGGCGGTGCTGATATCGCTCGTAGCGAATCCTATCATGAAGGTACAATCCCCCTTCAGACACTGCGTGCAGACATCGACTATGGCTTTGCTGAAGCAGATACAACATACGGCAAACTGGGCGTAAAAGTTTGGATCTACAAAGGCGAAGTACTTCCTGTAAAGAATAACAAAAAGTAAGGAGGCGCTGAAGAATCATGTTAATGCCTAAAAGAGTAAAACATCGTAAACAGCAGAGAGGCAAAATGAGAGGCCGTGCATATAGAGGCAATAAAGTAACATACGGCGATTTCGGTATCATGGCGATGGAACCCACATGGATCACATCTAACCAGATCGAAGCAGCTCGTGTTGCTATGACAAGATATATCAAACGTGGCGGTGACGTTTGGATCAAAGTATTCCCCGATAAACCCGTATCCGCAAAACCCATCGGTACTCGTATGGGTTCCGGTAAAGGCGCACCTGAATACTGGGTTGCAGTTGTAAAACCCGGCAGAGTTATGTTTGAAATCGGTGGCGTAGATGAAGAAAAAGCAAGAGAAGCACTGAGACTGGCAATCCACAAACTGCCTATCAAGTGCAAAATCGTATCCAAAGCTGAAGCAGAAGAAATGGCAGGTGAACATCAGTGAAAACAAAAGGTTATGTAAATGAATTGATGGGCAAAACTGCAGATGAATTACAGAAGGACCTTGTTTCCGCTAAGAAAGAGCTGTTCAACCTGAGATTCCAGAACGCTACAAACCAGCTGGACAACACAGCAAGAATCAAGGAAGTTCGTAAGAACATCGCAAGAATCCAGACAATCATCACAAAGAAAGCAAGAGAAGCAAAATAATAGATATTCCGTTCGTTGAAAGGAGGAAATCATCGTGGAAAGAAATCTTCGTAAAACCAGAATTGGTAGAGTAGTTAGCGACAAGATGGACAAAACAATCGTTGTTGCTGTTGAAGATAAAGTAAAACACCCTCTGTATGGCAAAATCGTTAACAGAACATACAAACTGAAAGCTCATGACGAAAACAACGAATGCGGTATCGGCGATCGTGTTAAAGTTATGGAAACAAGACCTCTGTCCAAGGATAAGAGATGGAGACTTGTAAGCATCATCGAAAAAGCAAAATAATCCTTTTTGGAGAGGAGGACAATATATGGTTCAGCAGGAAACCAGATTAAAAGTAGCAGATAACTCCGGGGCTAAGGAACTTCTGTGCATCAGAGTACTGGGCGGCTCCACAAGAAGATATGCAGGCGTAGGCGACATTATCGTTGCTGCGGTTAAAGACGCAACACCCGGCGGCGTTGTAAAAAAAGGCGACGTTGTGAAAGCAGTAGTTGTAAGAACAGTTCACCCCATTGGCAGAGCTGACGGCAGCTATATCAAATTCGACGAAAATGCAGCAGTTATCATCAAAGATGACAAAAACCCCAGAGGTACACGTATCTTTGGACCCGTTGCAAGAGAGCTGAGAGAAAAACAGTTCATGAAGATCCTTTCTCTGGCTCCCGAAGTACTGTAATAGGAGGTGTGCTAGGTGGCTAATATGAAACTGAAAACTGGCGACAAAGTAGTAGTGATCGCTGGGAAAGATAAAGGCAAAGAAGGCAAGATCGTTGCTGTAGATAAAAAGAACAACCGTGTACTGGTTGAAGGCGTAAACATGGTTTCCAAACACACAAAACCCAACGCACAGAACCAGCAGGGTGGCATCATCAAGAAAGAAAACTTCATTCATGCTTCCAACGTAATGTATCTGCACAACGGCAAAGCAACACGTCTGGGTGCTATGATCAAAGATGGCAAAAAAGTAAGAGTAGCTAAGAAAACAGGCGAAGTTATCGATTAATAAATACCTGTGAAAGGAGGTAAACAATGAGCAGATTAAAAGACTTCTATGAAGCACAGATCGTTCCTGAAATGACTAAGAAATTTTCTTATAAAAATAAACTGGCTGTTCCTAAACTGGAAAAGATCATCATCAACATGGGCGTTGGCGAAGCAAGAGAAAACGCAAAAGTCCTGGATGGCGCTGTAAGAGATATGAGCATCATCTCTGGTCAGAAACCCGTTGTAACAAAAGCTAAAAAATCCATCGCAAACTTCAAACTGCGTGAAGGCATGAACATTGGCTGCAAAGTTACACTGAGAGGCGACAGAATGTATGAATTCACAGACAGACTGATCAACATCGCACTGCCTCGTGTACGTGACTTCCGTGGTGTAAAAGCAAACAGCTTTGACGGCAGAGGCAACTACACAATGGGTATCAAAGAACAGCTGATCTTCCCCGAAATCGAATATGATAAAGTAGACAAAATCAGAGGCATGGACATCGTTTTTGTTACAACAGCAAAAACAGATGAAGAAGCAAGAGAACTGCTGAGACTGTTCGGTATGCCATTCGCAAAATAAGGGAGGGACAAAAATGGCTAAAAAATCTATGAAAGTAAAGCAGCAGAGAGCACCTAAGTTCTCTACAAGAGCTTATACACGCTGCAGAGTTTGCGGCAGACCCCACTCTGTACTGAGAAAATATGGAATTTGCCGTATTTGCTTCCGTGAACTGGCATACAAAGGTCAGATTCCCGGCGTAAAGAAAGCAAGCTGGTAATTGAAAGGAGGAATTCACAATGTCTATGAGCGACCCTATCGCAGATATGCTGACAAGAATCAGAAACGCTAATACTGCAAAACATGATACAGTAGATGTTCCTTCTTCCAAAATGAAGAAAGCAATCGCTGACATCCTGGTAGCAGAAGGTTACGTAAAAGGTTACGAAGTAATCGAAGACGGTATCAAATCCACACTGCGTATCAGCCTGAAATATGGTGAAGATAAAAATGTAAAAGTAATCACAGGTCTGAAGAGAATTTCCAAACCCGGCCTGAGAGTATTCGCTGGCAAAGACGAACTGCCTAAGGTTCTGGGCGGTCTGGGCACAGCAATCATTTCCACAGACAAAGGCTTGATGACAGACAAAGCTGCAAGAAAAGCTGGTCTGGGCGGCGAAGTAATCGCTTTCATCTGGTAAGAAATAGATAGAATATTAGGAGGTGCAGACCATGTCCAGAATCGGTAAATTGCCCGTAGTGGTACCCGCTGGCGTTGAAGTGAAGATTGGCGAAGGCAATCTGCTGACAGTAAAAGGCCCCAAAGGTACACTGGAAAGAAAATTATCCGCAGACATGAACATCGCAATGGAAGATGGCCAGATCGTAGTTACAAGACCCAGCGATCTGAAAAAACATAGAGCATTACACGGCCTGACAAGAACACTGATCTACAACATGATCGTAGGTGTTACACAGGGCTATGAAAAAGTACTGGAAATCAACGGTGTTGGTTACAGAGCTGCAAAATCCGGCAAAAAGCTGACATTGACACTGGGTTATTCCCACCCTGTAGAAATGGAAGATCCCGAAGGTATCGAAACTGTAGTTGAAGGTACAAACAAAATCACAGTTAAGGGTATTGATAAAGAAAAAGTAGGTCAGTTCGCAGCCGAAATCAGAACAAAAAGACCTCCCGAACCCTACAAAGGCAAAGGTATTAAATACTCTGACGAACATATCAGACGTAAAGTTGGTAAGACCGGTAAGAAATAATCTGCGAACGGCAGCATGATCTATTTATATCGGAAAGTGACTAATTTTTGAAGAAACGGAGTGAAAATACTATGATCAATAAGCCCTCTCGTGCAGCGGCTCGTGTGAAAAGACACTACAGAATCCGCAACCATGTAAAAGGCACAGCTGCTAGACCTAGACTGGCAGTGTTCAGATCCAATAAACATATGTATGCACAGATCATCGATGATGTTGCGCAGCATACACTGGTTGCAGCATCCACAATGGAAGCTGAAATCGCAAGCAAAGTAGAATACACAAACACAGTTGCAGCTGCAGCTGCAGTAGGTGAAGCTGTTGCGAAAAAAGCAATCGAAAAAGGCATCACAGAAGTTGTATTCGACAGAGGCGGTTTTGTATACCAGGGTAAAATTCAGGCACTGGCAGAAGCAGCTAGAGAAGCTGGCCTGAAATTCTAAGGCAAGGAGGAAAGTAAGTTGAAAAGAATCGATCCAAGCACTTTAGATTTGAAAGATAAAGTAGTAACCATCAACCGTGTATCCAAAACGGTTAAAGGTGGTCGTACAATGAGATTCTCTGCTCTGGTTGTTGTTGGCGACGGCAATGGCCATGTAGGCTGCGGCATGGGTAAAGCAGCTGAAATTCCCGATGCAATCCGCAAAGGGAAAGAAGCAGCGATGAAAAATATCATCAAAGTAGAAATGAACGATGTAGACAGCATCTACCACGGCGTTACAGGTGAATACGGCAGTGCAAGCGTACTGCTGATGCCCGCTCCCGAAGGTACTGGTATCATCGCTGGTGGCCCCGCTCGTGCGGTTCTGGAACTGGCTGGTATCCGTAACATCAGAACAAAATCCCTGGGCTCCAACAACAAACGTAACGTTGTAAGCGCAACAATCGAAGGCCTGTCCAGAGCGACAACACCCGAAGCTGTTGCAAAACTGCGTGGCATTTCTGTTGAAGAACTCTTAGGTTAAGGAGGAACAGACAGATGGCTGAAATTAAAATCACATTGGTGAAATCCACAATCGGTGCAATTCCCAAACACAAAAAAACAGTTCAGGCACTGGGCCTGAATAAAACAAACAGCAGTGTAATTCAGCAGGACAATGCGGCTATCAGAGGTATGATCCATCAGGTAAGCCACCTTGTTAAAGTTGAAGAAGTTTGATTTAGGAGGTGTCCAAATGAACTTATGCGAACTGAGACCCGCTGAAGGCTCCAGAGAAAAGAACTGGAGACGCGGCAGAGGTCATGCAACAGGCAATGGCAAAACAGCTGGCAGAGGTCACAAAGGTGCAGGTCAGCGTTCCGGGACAAGCGGCAAATGCGGTTTCGAAGGTGGCCAGATGCCTCTGTATAGAAGACTTCCTAAGAGAGGTTTCACATGCAGAAACAGCAAAGAAATCGTTGCAATCAACGTTTCTATGCTGAATGTATTTGAAAATGACGCAGTAGTAGATATCGATGCTTTGAAAAACGTTGGCCTGATTAGCAATCCTAGAGATGGCGTGAAGATCCTTGGCGAAGGCGATCTGGAAAGAAAACTGACAGTTAAGGTTAACTACTTCAGCAAAACAGCTCAGGAAAAAATTGAAGCTGCCGGCGGCAAAGCAGAGGTGATTTAATTGTTTAAGATTTTCGTTAACTCTTGGAAAACGAAAGAAATTAGAAACAAGATTCTGTACACACTGATGATCTTTGCGATTGTCAGACTGGGTACACAGATCGCTCTGCCCGGTATTGATACTGCAGGCGTAGTAGCAGCAAGAGAGAATGCATCCGTGGCGGGTACACTGTATAGTGTAATCGCCGGCGGTGCCAACTCCAGCTGGTCTATCTTTGCAATGGGTATCGGTCCCTATATCAACGCATCCATCATCATGCAGCTTTTGACAATTGCGATCCCTAAATTTGAGCAGCTCTCCAAGGAAGGCCCCGATGGTCGCAAACAGTTGCAGTCTTACAGCAGATATCTGACAGTAATCTTGGCGTTGATTCAGGGTATCGGTCTGACTTACACATATCAGAACATGTATCTGGTGCATAGCCCCTTGGTTTACATTGCATCTGTATTTTGTCTGGTATGCGGGTCCACATTTGTTATGTGGCTGGCAGAACAAATTACTGCAAAAGGGATTGGGAATGGCTCTTCCATGATTATCTTTATCAATATCGTATCCAACCTGCCCATGGGTGCAGCAAGCCTGTACTATATGGTTGTAGGCAGCGGTGCGATTGGTGCAGCAAAAGTAGCAGCAATCCTGATCATCCTGATTATCGTTCTGGCATTCATCGTTTGTGTAAACAGCGGTGAAAGAAGACTGCCTGTACAGTATTCCTCCAAAATGGTGGGCAGAAAACAGGCAAGCGGCAGAAATACAACTATGCCTATCAAGGTAAATACTTCTGGCGTTATCTCTATCATCTTTGCAATCTCTCTGCTGCAGTTCCCTCAGCAGATTGGTATGTTCATTCCCAACAAGGGCGCAACATTTACAAAGGTGACAGAAGTTTTGAATATGACACACCCTGTTGGTGCGATTATTTATGTAGTATTGATTTTCTTCTTCACATATTTCTATACATCCATCGTAATCAATCCAAACGAAATTGCGATGAATATGAAGAAGAATGGTGGTTTCATCCCCGGTATCAGACCCGGTCAGCCTACAAGTGCTTACATCACAAGAATCGTAAACAGAATCACACTGGTTGGTGCGATTTGTTATGCGATCTTGGCTATGGTGCCTGTAGTTCTGCAGTGGATCTTTAAGGTAAACGTTGGCTTTGGTGGTACAACATTGATCATCGTAGTTGGTGTTTGCTTGGATATCGTAAAAGCACTGGAAAGCCAGCTGCTGATGCGCCACTACAAAGGTTTTTTAAATGACTGATAACAATCGCTTGGGAAATGCTTTTCGGCATTTCCCGAGGGGTTGTTTTAGTTGTATATGGGGAGATTTATAAAAAAGAGAAGGCCATCTATAAGAAAAGAGGTAATCGCATGAAATTAGTACTGATTGGTGCTCCCGCAGCCGGCAAAGGTACACAGGCTGCAAGACTGGTAGAACATTACGGGATTGCTCACATTTCCACAGGCGATATGCTGAGAGAAGAAGTTGCAAAAGGCACAGAACTGGGCAATCAGGCAAAAAGCATCATGGCAGCAGGTGGTCTGGTTTCTGATGAACTGATCATTGCCATCGTACAGGAAAGAATCAAAAAAGACGATTGCGCGAAAGGTTTCATCTTGGATGGTTTCCCCCGCACAGTTGTTCAGGCTGAAAAGCTGGAAGAAATGGTAAAACTGGATCATGTTGTATACATCAGTGCTCCCGATGAAGTGATGCTGGAAAGACTGACAGCAAGAGAAAGCTGTCCCAAATGCGGCGCTACATATAACAAACTGTTCCTGCCCGCAAAGGTTGCCGGCATCTGCGATAAATGCGGTGAGAAGCTGACACAGCGTAAAGATGATACAGTGGAAGCTGGTAAGGCCAGAATCCAGACGTTCCATGAACAGAGTGAACCCCTGGTAGATTTCTATACAAAGAAGGGCATTCTGTTTGAAGTAGATGGTACACAGGCAATTGATGAAATTACAAAAGCGATCATTGCAGGTCTGGATAAATAAGAAATGAAAAATGACAAACGATAAAATCGTTTGTTTGGGGAGGTAATCGGCAGAGGCGGCATCGTCTCTGCCAATTATATTTATTCCACAATTTTTAATTACTATATATATAGTAACCATTAAAATGGGGTATCGTGAGAGAAATAAATGTTGTATACTTGTTAGGCTTATGAAAATAAAGTGTGTACCTATGCGGTAAGGCGGATGAAAACTGCCTTGGGGACTGCGATATTTTTAAAGCAAAATACCGTTCTGATCACGGACGGAGAGCCGGAAATTCTTGCGTTTAACGAAGGAAAATGAGGTGATATCGTTGGAATATCAGATCGGCCAAGTGGTTTATTCCAAAAGTGGTCACGATAAAGGCGATGTGCAGATGGTTGCGGCCGTGGAGGGAGAGTACCTCTTTCTGGTGGATGGCAAACGCCGGAAGCTGGAAAAACCGAAACGGAAAAAGAAAATGCATGTACAGCCTACTACTTATATTGTAGAAAACGTGGCAGAAAAGCTGCAGCAGGGAGGCTATGTCCTTGATGCGGAGATCAAGAAGGCATTGAAGAAGTATCAGTAAATGATGCGAGACGTTTAATGTTTAAGGAGGTTTACGGTCTTGTCTAAAGATGACGTAATCGAAGTAGAAGGAACCGTACTGGAAAAATTACCCAACGCTATGTTTCAGGTGGAACTGGAAAACGGCCACCAGATTCTGGCGCACATTTCCGGCAAACTGCGTATGAACTTCATCCGCATCCTGCCCGGTGACAAAGTATTAATTGAAATGTCTCCTTATGACCTGACAAAAGGTCGCATTATTTGGAGAGCGAAATAAGGAAGGAGCGATCACAATGAAAGTCAGACCATCTGTAAAACCTATGTGTGAAAAATGCAGAATCATCAAAAGAAAAGGTCGTGTAATGGTTATTTGTGAAAATCCCAAACATAAACAGAAACAGGGCTGATCATTTATTATGGGCTTGAGGGGTGATCCCCCAAAGAGCCGGAATTGATAAATCCGTCAACTATACTGGGAGGAGCATACAGTTAATGGCAAAGGCGGCGCAGACAGATGAGCGCGTAAGGTACATGACTGACGGTCTATCTCCTTTGTTCGTAATGCCCAACGAGTATCGCACTGTGTTTATGTGAAAAACATTTTTATTTGAATCGTATTGTGAAATATTACAGGAGGTGCAAGAATATATGGCACGTATTGCTGGTGTAGACTTACCTAGAGAAAAACGCGTAGAAATCGGCCTGACATATGTTTACGGCATTGGCCACTCCAGTGCTGTTCGTATTCTGAATGAAGCAGGTGTAAACCTGGATACAAGAGTAAGAGATCTGACAGATGATGAAGTATCTAGAATCCGTGAAGTCATCGACAGAACTCAGACAGTAGAAGGTGACCTGAGAAGAGAAGTTGCTCTGAACATCAAACGCCTGATCGAAATCGGCTGCTACAGAGGCATCCGTCACAGAAAAGGTCTGCCCGTTAGAGGTCAGAAAACAAAAACAAACGCAAGAACAAGAAAAGGTCCTAGAAAGACTGTTGCGAACAAGAAGAAATAATTGATATTTCGTAAGGAGGTTTGAGGCAAATGGCAAAGAAAACTGTGAAAAAGGCAACGACTCGCAGACGCCGTGATAAAAGAAAAGTAGAACGTGGCCAGGCTCATATCCAGTCCACTTTCAATAATACAATCGTTACAATTACTGATGCAGCAGGCAATGCTCTTTCCTGGGCAAGTGCTGGTCAGCTGGGCTTTAGAGGTTCCAGAAAATCCACACCTTATGCAGCACAGATGGCTGCAGATACAGCTGCAAAAGCTGCTTCTGACTACGGTCTGAAGACAATCGAAGTATTCGTTAAAGGTCCCGGCAGCGGTCGTGAAGCTGCAATCCGTGCACTGCAGGCAGCAGGCTTGGATGTAACACTTATCAGAGACGTTACACCCGTTCCTCACAACGGTTGCAGACCACCCAAACGCAGAAGAGTATAACGAATCAGGAGGTGTAGAACAATGGCAAGAGATAGAGTTCCCGTACTGAAAAGATGCAGATCCCTGAATCTGGATCCCATCTATCTGGGTATTGATAAAAAATCTAAAAAACAGAATCTGAGAGCAAACAAGAAAATGTCCGAATACGGCCTTCAGATGAGAGAAAAACAGAAAGCAAAATTCATCTATGGCGTTCTGGAAAAACAGTTCAGAGGCTACTATGCACAGGCTGAAAAGATCGCGAAAAAAGAAGGTATCCCCGGCGAAAACCTGCTTATGCTGCTGGAAATGAGACTGGACAACGTAATGTTCCGTCTGGGCTACGGCAGAACAAGAAAAGAAGCTAGACAGATCGTTCGTCACAAACATGTAACAGTAAATGGCAAGGCAGTAGATATTCCTTCCTACCAGGTTAAAGTTGGCGACGTGATCGAAGTAAAAGAAAAATACAAAACAATCCAGAGATACAAAGACGTTCTGGCTGTAACAGACGGCAGAATCGTTCCCGAATGGCTGTCCGCTAACCATGATGCACTGAGCGGCACAGTTCTGGCAAAACCCACAAGAGCACAGATTGATGTTCCCGTTGAAGAAACACTGATCGTCGAACTGTACTCCAAATAATCATCGATTGTGCAGTGAAGTCAAAATAATCGCCGTAGGGCTTTTCGCCCTGCGGCACTCTATCATAAAAAAGGGAGGTTTGAACGAGTGTTTGAATTTGAAAAACCTCGCATTGAGATTGCTGAAATGGCACCGGACGGAACATACGGTAAGTTTGTTGTAGAACCTCTGGAAAGAGGATATGGTACAACTTTGGGTAACTCCCTGAGAAGAATTCTGCTGTCCTCTCTGCCCGGCGCAGCGGTAAGCAATGTGAAAATTGATGGTGTGCTTCATGAATTTAGTGTGATTCCTGGCGTAAAAGAAGACGTGACTGAAATCATCCTGAATTTGAAAGGTCTTGCGATCAAAAATACAAGCGAAGGCAATGAGCCTAAAATTGCGTACATCGATGTGGAAGGAGAAGGCGAAGTCAAAGGTTCCGATATCAAATGCGACAGCGATATTGAAATTTTGAACCCTGACCACCATATTGCAACACTTTCCGGCGGTGCAGGCAGCAAGCTGTATATGGAGATCACAATCAACAAAGGCCGCGGCTATGTTGGTGCAGACAAAAACAAAAAAGACGATCAGCCAATCGGTATGCTTCCGGTAGACAGTATTTTCACACCTGTTACAAGAGTAAATTTCCTGGTAGAAAATACACGTGTCGGTCAGATCACTGACTATGACAAACTGTCTTTGGAAGTCTGGACAAACGGAACAATCGCACCCGATGACGCTGTAAGCTTCGGCGCGAAGATTCTGAATGAACACCTGAACCTGTTCATTGACCTGTCTGATAATGCAAAAGATACTTCTATCATGGTAGAAAAAGAAGAAGGCAAGAAGGAAAAAGTTCTGGAAATGAGCATTGAAGAACTGGATCTTTCTGTACGTTCTTATAACTGCCTGAAACGTGCTGGTATCAACACAGTAGAAGATTTGGCAAATAAGACAGAAGAAGAAATGATGAAGGTTAGAAACCTTGGACGCAAGTCCCTGGAAGAAGTATTGAACAAAATGGCGGAACTGGGTCTTTCCCTGAAGCCTAGTGATGAATAATCGTCACAGAAAGTTACTATTATTTACCGTGTGATTACGGCTCCACATAAGACCGAAGAAGCAGTGGGGACGGGCTCAGTCATACGGGTTCTTACAAGGAGGATTCAACCATGCACGCATCCGGTTATAGAAAACTTGGCAAAACAACACCTCAGAGAAAAGCTCTGCTGAGAAACCAGGTAACAAATCTGCTGTACCACGGCAAAATCAAAACAACAGAAACAAGAGCGAAAGAAGTTAAGAGAATCGCTGAAAAACTGATCACACTGGCTGTGAAAGAAAAAGACAACTTCGAAGAAGTTACAGTAACAGCTAAAGTAGCGAAAAAAGACGCGAACGGCAAACGTGTGAAAGAAGTTGTAAACGGCAAAAAAGTAACAGTTTACGACGAAGTTCAGAAAACAATCAAAAAAGATAAAGCTTCCAGACTGGCAGCTAGAAGACAGATCCTGTCTTACCTGTACCCCGTAACAGAAGTTCCTGCTGATGGCAAAAAAATCAGAAAGAACAGCAAAAAAGTTGACATGGCAGCAAAAATGTTCGATGAAATCGCACCTAAATACGCTGGCAGAAACGGTGGTTACACAAGAATCGTGAAGCTGGGCGCAAGAAAAGGCGACGGCGCAATGGAAGTTATCCTGGAACTGGTTTAATTTAATCTATTCCATAAAAAATGAGAGACTTGCAAATGCAAGTCTCTTTTTTGTGTGAAATGGCTTTTGAGATGTAGAAATTTTGCAAGAAAAAAAGAAAGGAAAAAGACCCCACAATCGGCGAGGTCTTAAAAGGGAGAGATTAGAATTTATTTTTACGAAAAATCGGGAGTTGCCGTGTCAAAATCAGCGGCAGAAAGCACCGCCGCATCCCCCTGCACAAGGGTCTGTGCAGCGATAAAGGGCTTTAATGCCTGGTGTTCCTGATACATAAGGGAGACAGACATCCCAGTGAAAAAGGAAAGGGCGAAAGCCACTGTTGCAATGGCAGCTAAGTTAGATACGAATTGTTTCATAGGTGTCTCCTCCTTTACATGAGATAGTGTTTTAATCAGGTTCTTTTATGTTTCTATCATAACACAAAAATTTCTTTTACAGGTTACAGCGGCCTAACAGGTTGGTTACAGATAAATTGCAGTCAGATTACGGGAATGTGTCAAAAAACGAACAATTTTCTTAAGATATGGATTTGGAAGATGCTGGAAAGAAATGTTTCGGTACAATATGGGAGAAAAGGCGGCAATTCTGCCGTTTCTATTGACTTTTTAGTGAAAAAACCGTATCATATCGATAGCTGTGAGCATTTACTGCCATGGACTACGGAAGGCAGGAAAACTGCTGTAGAAATAGGTGAAGCTATGAAAATGGTGAAGGCGGAAGGCCTGACTTATGAATATACCAAGGTGATGGAAACCGACCACGGCACCGAAGAACATAGGGTGGCCGCGCTGAAGCAGGTGAACATCGAAATTGAAAAAGGAGAGTTTGTTGTAGTTTTGGGGCACAACGGCTCCGGGAAATCTACATTTGCAAAGCATATCAATGCGCTGTTGCAGCCCACAGGCGGTACGCTGTGGGTAAAGGGGATGAATACCCAGGAGGAAGGACATATTTGGGATATCCGCCAGAGCGCGGGAATGGTATTCCAGAACCCAGATAACCAGCTGGTTGCCACAGTGGTAGAGGAGGATATTGCTTTTGGCCCCGAAAATATGGGGGTTCCTTCTAAAGAAATTAGAAAACGTGTGGATGAAGCCCTGGAAACGGTACGCATGAGCGAATTTGCTTCGTATACGCCCTCTAAGCTCTCCGGCGGCCAGAAGCAGAGGATTGCCATTGCCGGTGTGCTGGCCATGAAGCCTGACTGTATTGTTTTGGACGAGCCTACAGCTATGCTGGACCCTGTAGGCCGCAGAGATGTTATGGAGACCATTGAGCGTTTGAATAAAGAAGAAGGAATCACAATTATTTTAATCACCCATTACATGGACGAAGCGGTGCGTGGGGACAGAGTATATGTGATTGATGACGGCGATCTGGTGATGCAGGGAACGCCCAGAGAAATTTTTGTGCAGGTGGATAAATTGAAGGGGTACGGGCTGGATGTACCCCAGGTGACAGAAGTTGCCGATCTGCTGCGGAAAGAGGGGATCGATCTGCCCGCGGATATTTTAACGATCGAAGAAATGGTAGGTGCGATATGTCAATTAAAATCAACCATCTGACCCACGTTTATAACGAAGGGACTACTTTCGAAAAAGTGGCACTGAACGATGTGAATATTGAAATCCAGACCGGGGAATTCATTGGTCTGATCGGGCACACCGGCTCAGGTAAGTCTACATTGATCCAGCACCTGAACGGCATCATTTCCCCTACACAGGGCGAAATTTTGCTGGATAATGAAAATATCCATAAAGATAAAGCAAAGCTGAAGGAAGTACGCAGACGCATTGGTCTGGCCTTCCAGTATCCGGAATATCAGCTTTTTGAAATGACAGTGTATAAGGATGTGGCTTTTGGGCCTACGAATTTGGGCTGGACAAAAGAACAGATTCATGAAAGCGTTGTTGCGGCACTGGATATTGTAGGGATTTCCCCTGATCTTTATGAAAAATCCCCCTTTGAACTTTCTGGCGGGCAAAAGCGACGGGTAGCCATTGCAGGGGTTTTGGCGATGAACCCGGAAGTGCTCATTTTGGATGAGCCTACGGCCGGGCTGGACCCCAGGGGCCGGGATGAGATCCTGGCGGCGATTCAAAAATTGCACGAAGAAAGAGGGATTACCGTCATCCTGGTAAGCCACAGTATGGAAGATGTGGCAAAATTGGTTGACCGTATCATTGTGATGCACAGAGGACAGGTTGCCATGACAGGTACACCCAGAGAAATTTTCTCTCATCCTCTGGAGCTGGAAAAAATGGGACTGGCGGCACCGCAGGTGAGCTATGTTTTTGCACAGCTGAAGGAAAAGGGCTATGATGTGCCTACAGATGTTTATACTGTGGAAGAAGCAAAAGAAGCCCTGTTGAAATTGGTAAAGCAGGTGAAAGCATGATTAGAGACATTACCATCGGTCAGTATTACCCTGCGGAATCCTCCATTCACAAAATGGACGCTAGGCTGAAACTGATTATCACATTTATTTTTATTGTTACATTGTTTTTGGTGAATACATTCATTGGTTATGTATTTGTCATTGCCACTATGGGGCTGGTCATGAAAGCATCCAAAGTGCCTTTGAAATTTATGCTCAAGGGGCTGAAAAGCATCATGATTATCATTTTGTTCACGGCATTTATCAACCTGTTCATGACACGGGGCGAAAATGTGCTGGTGAAAGTGGGCATTTTCAGCATTACTATGGAAGGTGTGCTTTTGGCCATCAAGATGTGCGTGCGTCTGGTATTGCTGATTGTTGGTTCTTCGATTCTGACATTGACAACAACACCCATTCAACTGACCGATGCCATCGAATATATTCTGAAGCCATTCAAAAGAATTGGTGTGCCAGCCCATGAAATTGCCATGATGATGACCATTGCGCTGCGGTTTATCCCAACACTGTTGGATGAAACAGATAAGATCATGAAAGCACAGCAGGCCAGAGGGGCCGATTTCGATACAGGGAATCTGATTCAGAAAGCGAAATCCCTTATCCCCATTCTGGTGCCTTTGTTTATCTCTGCTTTCCGTAGGGCGGAAGAATTGGCCATGGCCATGGAAGCAAGATGCTACCATGGAGATGAACACCGCACAAGAATGAATATGATGCAGATGAAGAGCAGCGATTACCGTGCGGCAGGCTTTGCGGCGGTTTATGCCGTTGTGATCATTGGGCTGCGTTTTGCGGCAAAGGCAGTGCCTTTTATTATTTAAAAGTATTTAAAAGAAATGAAACACTCTCCTGCAAGGAGAGTGTTTTTTCAGAAAACGAAAGAAAAAGGTGAAGATATGATAGGTTTGGGAACGATAATCAATGTTGGAGCGATTATCATTGGCGGATTGTGCGGGTTATTTTTGGGGCGCAGTGTGAAGGTGCGATATCAGGATATCCTGATGATTTCTGTGGGGATCTGCGTGATGATGCTGGGTATCGGCGGCACGATGGAGGAAATGCTCTCTATTCAGGATGGAGAGATCGTCAGCGGCGGCGCCATGATGATGATCATTACCATGGCCTTGGGGGCTTTGGTTGGCGAATGGGTGGATATCGAAGGCAAAATGGAGAAATTCGGGATATGGCTGAAAAAGAAAACCGGCAGCAGCGGCGATAACAGCTTTGTGGATGCCTTTGTAACAACATCCCTGACGGTCTGCATTGGGGCCATGGCCGTGGTTGGTTCCATCAAGGACGGTATTTATGGAGATTACAGCATTTTAGCCGCCAAAGCCATCCTGGACCTGATTATCGTGTTTGTGATGACCGTTTCTATGGGAAAGGGCTGCGTATTTTCTGCTATTCCTGTGGGGATATTTCAAGGAGTTGTAACCCTGCTGGCACGGCTCATTGAGCCTTTGATGACAGAAGCGGCCCTATCCAATTTGTCTTTGGTAGGGTCGATCATGATTTTCTGCGTGGGGCTGAATCTGGTTTTCGGGAAAAAGGTAAAAGTGGCGAATTTCCTGCCAGCTATTGTATTTGCGGTGGCATGGGCATTTGCGCCATGGGCATAAGGAGGATGGATGGATTTGAAGCGGATATTATTGACAATCGCATACGATGGGACGAAGTATTCCGGCTGGCAGAAGCAGAAAAACCCGGAAGTCATTACGGTAGAGGGGGAGCTGACAAAAGCCCTGCGGCAGCTTTTCAAAAATCCTGAGCTGGAATGCATTGGCGCCAGCCGTACGGATGCGGGGGTTCATGCCTTGGGGCAGCGGGCGGTCGTTGATGTGGAAACGACCATTCCTGTAGAAAAGATTCCCTTGGCCATCCGTTCCTTTTTGCCGGCGGATATCGTTGTGACAAAGGCGGAGGAGGTTTCCGCAGAATTTCATCCCCGTTATGACTGTGTGAAAAAAACTTACGAATACCGTTTCTGGAATGCACCTGTGAAGAATCCGAAAGAACGGCTGTACTCTGCTTATGTGCAGAAGCCTTTGGATATTGAGCGAATGAACGAAGGGGCAAGGGCTTTTCTTGGTACCCATGATTTTGCCGCATTCTGCGCCGCCGGAGCCCAGGTTTCCACCACAGTCAGAACCATTTTCGACTGCCATGTGGAGCGGCAGGGAGAGTGCGTGCGGCTGCTGGTGACAGGGGATGGTTTCCTTTATAATATGGTACGCATCATTGCAGGAACGCTGATGGCAGTAGGCATGGGGAAAATCCCTCCCGAAAATATAGGGGGCATCATTGCAAGCAAAGACCGTGCCAAAGCAGGGCAGACGGCGGAGCCCCAAGGGCTGACTCTGGTTGAAATTTATTACGATTTCAATTAAAAATCTATTGACAGAGAAGGCTTGCAAGATTATAATATAAGGGCTGTTGATATGATTTTAAGGCTGAAATCAGCTTTAAATATATGTTTCTCAAGGTGGGACCCAATAAGTTATGCAGGCGAAGGCAGGCATAATGGAGATCGACCATATCCTTCCTGCGGTATGGCGAAGTCAACGGGTCAAACAAAATAATATGACAGGAGGTAAAAACCATGAGAACTACTTACATCGCTAAAGAAGCGGACATCGTGAAAAAGTGGTACGTGATCGATGCTGAAGGCGTAACACTGGGCCGTCTGGCTTCTGAAGTTGCAAACATTCTGAGAGGCAAAAATAAACCTCAGTACGCACCCAATGCTGACATGGGCGACTATGTAATCATTGTAAATGCGGAAAAAGTTGCTGTTACAGGCAAAAAACTGGAACAGAAAATGTATCGTCACCACAGTGGCTGGACAGGCGGTCTGAAAGAAACAAGACTGGACAAAATGCTGGAAACACATCCCGAAAGAGTAATCGAACATGCTGTAAAAGGTATGCTTCCTAAAAATGCTCTGGGCAGAAAGATGTTCGGCAAACTGCATGTATATGCTGGCGCAGAACACCCTCATGCAGCACAGAAACCCGAAACACTGGAATTCAAATTTTAATCGGAGGAGGAAAGCATAATGGCAGCAGCTAGATATTACGGCACAGGCAGAAGAAAATCTTCCGTAGCTAGAGTATACCTGGTACCCGGCAACGGTAAAATCACAATTAACAAAAGAGATATCGACGAATACTTCGGTTTGGAAACACTGAAAGTAATCGTTCGTCAGCCTCTGGAACTGACAGAAACAGCAGCGAAATTCGACGTTCTGGTTAACGTACACGGCGGTGGCTTCACAGGCCAGGCTGGCGCAATCAGACATGGTATCTCCAGAGCACTGCTTCAGGCAGATGGTGATTACAGACCTTCCCTGAAAAAAGCAGGCTTCCTGACAAGAGACCCTCGTATGAAAGAAAGAAAGAAATACGGTCTCAAAGCAGC
>NZ_JBJEJK010000015.1:0-87986 GCF_051877975.1 Anaerotignum sp. | reverse complement strand
CTTTAACAACAATAAGCGTTCCTTTGTATTTCATATGTGTTCTCCTCCGCAAATTTCGATTTGTCAAGTATATATCAGCCCTTATTCCGTTCTATTTCCTCCGCCAGCTCGCTCAGTTCCATCCAGCGTTCCATCCGTTCCTCCAGCTTGGCTTCCAAGGCTTCCTTTTCAGCGGAAAGCTCCTGCAAGCGGGTAAAATCCGTGGCACAGGCCGCCATTTCTGCATCGGCCTTGGCGATTTTTTCTTCCAAGGCGGCAATCTCATCCCCAATGGTATCATATTCCCGCTGGTCTTTATAGCTCATTTTTTTGATGGGCGCATTGGCCTTTTCCCTGGGCGCTTCTTCCTTTTTCTCCTTTACTGTCTTTTCTTCAAAAGCAGGCAGTTCTTTCTCCCTTGCCGCCTTGCAGTCGGAATAGCCACCCTCATACTGGCGGATGTTTCCATTGCCAAGGAAAGCAAAGATGCGCCCCATGGTCTTATCTAAGAAATATCTGTCATGGGAAACAGCCACCACTGCCCCATTGAAATGCTCCAGATATTCCTCCAAAATCATCAGTGTCTCAATATCCAGATCGTTGGTAGGCTCGTCCAAAAAGAGGATATTGGGGGCACCCATCAGCACACGGCACAGATACAGCCGCCGCCGTTCGCCGCCGGAAAGGATGGAGATAGGCCCTCTCTGCATGGAAGGAGGAAAAAGGAATCTGTCCAGCATTTGGGATGCGGTGATGTGTCCATCCGCTGTGCGGATGAGTTCCGCTTCCTCCCGAATATAATCAATGACCCGCTGGTTTTCGTCCATATCCACATTTTCCTGAGCGAATACGCCGATTTTCACCGTTTCGCCCTGTTCCACTTCCCCGCTGTCGGGCTGCAGTCTGCCTGCCATGATATTCAGCAGGGTGGATTTGCCGCATCCGTTATCCCCAATGATTCCCACACGGTCATCCCGCAGGATGATGTAGCTGAAATCCTTGATATAGGTCTTGCTATCGTAGGCCTTGCTGACATTTCGCAGTTCGATGGTCTTTTTGCCCAGGCGGCTGCCCACGGAAGAAAGCTCCACACTCTGCTTTTCCTCCGGCCCACGGATAGCAGAAATCTCCTCAAACCGCTGCAGTCTGGCCTTTTGTTTGGTGCTTCTGGCTTGGGCCCCCCGGCGCACCCATTCCAGCTCTGTCCGCAGGAAATTCTGGCGTTTCCGTTCCCCAGCGGCAAGCAGTTCTTCTCTTTCTGCCTTCATTTCCAGAAATTTGGAATAGTTGGCCTGATAGGAATAAAGTTTGCCCTTTTCCAATTCCAATGTGCGGTTGGCTACCCGGTCAAGGAAATATCTGTCATGGGTTACCATCAAAAGGGCTTTGGAATATTTTTCCAGATGCTTCTCCAGCCAGTCTACCGTATCATTATCGATATGGTTGGTAGGCTCGTCCAGAATCAGCAGATCTACAGGGGCGATCAATGCCGCCGCCAAAGCCACCCGCTTTTTCTGCCCGCCGGAAAGGGTTTCCACTGTCTGCTCAAAATCAGAAATACCCAACTTTGTCAGGATGGTCTTTGCTTCGCTTTCCAAAGACCAAGCCTCTGCCTTATCCATTTTTTCCGCCAGCTCCGCCGCTTTTTTCACCAAGCCTTCGTTTTCAGGGGTTTTTGCCAATGCAGACATGGTTTCTTCATAATCCCGCACCAGTGCCAACTGGGGATTTTCCCCACGGAACACCTGCTGCAAAACCGTTGTCCCATCTACAAACAAAGGACTTTGAGAAAGATAGCCGATGCGCATGCCATTCACGGTGATAATGGTGCCGCTGTCCGCCTGATCCACCCCTGCGATGATTTTCAGTAATGTGGATTTCCCCGTGCCGTTGACACCAATGACCCCAATCTTATCCCCTTCATGGATACTGAAGGAAATATCATCGAAAATCACCCTTGTGCCATAGCTTTTTCTGATATTTTCCGCTGTCAATAAAACCATTGTAAACACTCCTATGTAATGAAGATGCCCCACCCGAAGGCAGGGCAGTTTCCGTTTATTCCGTTGCTGTTTTATCCTTTTCTTTTTTCCCCTTCCAAATCAGGAACACCACAGATGCCACGATCAGCACTGCAGAAAGCAGCTGACTGACGGCAAAGGGGCCGATTCTCAGCTGATCCGTCCGCAGTCCTTCGATCCAGACACGCCCCAAGGCATAACCCAGGAAATACAGCCCTAATATTTGTCCATCAAATTTCTTTTTCGGGCGGATGGTCACCAAAAGGATAAACAGACATAAATTCCACAAGGATTCATACAAGAACGTAGGATGCACCTGAATATAATCCACACCGCCGAAATTCATGATATGTTCCATCACCTGTTCCGAAATATCGCCGGCCCGCACCTGTTCCACCTGTAGGCGCATGGCAAGGGGGCCATTGGTAAAGCCGCCAAAGGCTTCTCTGTTGAAAAAATTGCCCCATCTGCCCAACATCTGCCCGAAGGCGAGACAAGGCGCCGTTGTATCCCCCAAAAGCCAGAAATTGACCTTCTTTTTTTTACAATAGATAATGGCCGTCAGCACAGCACCGATGATGCCGCCATAGATGGCAAGCCCGCCTTCCCGAAGGGCGAATATCTTTTCCGGATGGGCACTGTAAAAATCCCAAGAAAAAATAACATAATATAATCTGGCGCCAATGATGGCAAAAATCAAAGCATAGATAACAAAATCCACATACATATCTGGATTCTGCCCCGTGCGCTTCGCTTCCTTCATCGCCAGACCAACGCCAATAATGACTGCTAAACCAATAAAAATCCCATACCAATATACATTTTTGCCAAAGACCGTGAATGCCACTCTGTCCAAATGTGCAATTTCGATTCCTAAATTGGGAAACCATATTTCAGGCATATAAACTCCTTCTTTCCTCTGCGGTTCCCCGTTCCGTATTTATCGGACCACAGATAATACCATTGTATCTATGGCGAAGGCATTTTGCAACAGTTTTTCCGTTTCTTCCTTCTGCAAGGTTTTAATGGTCTGCAGCATCTCTTCACCAGACGCCCCCATCATGGCCCATTCGATCTGCCCCAGGCAAAGGCTTTGGGGAGCATCCATCCGCCGCAGGAACCGCCCCAGCATTTTTTTGCGGATACGTCGGAAATCCTCCCAATCCAATCCATTCTTCTGTATCCAGTCCAGTTCCTTTCCCAGCAGTTCCGCCGTTTCTTCGGGATGCTCCCCATTGCCGGAAAAGGCCGCAAAGGCATAGCCTTCCCCACAGAAAAAGGCCGCCCCCAAAGGTTCATCCAGAAATCCCTTTTCGTAGGCCTTGCGAAAAAAGCGACTGCTTTCCCCCGCCAGAAGCTCCAGAGAAACCCCTGCAGCAATCCGCAGCTTCAGCCAATCCTCTTTTTTTGCCGGCGGCAGCTTAAAGCCGATTTGGAAATTGGGCCGGGAAAGACCCATTTGCCGTTCTTTATATTTTTCCAAAATGTCTGTCTCCTCCATTGGGAAATAGACTCGGGCATCCGTCTTTCGATTCTGCACCGTTTCCGCCGCGGCCCGCACCTGCCGCACCGGCACATCTCCCGTACAGATGAGTGCCATATTTTCCGTAGTGTAGTAGGTTTCGTAGGCTTTTTGCAGGGTTTCGGCAGTGATTTTCTCAACGGTTTCCGCTGTCCCCGCAATTTTGTTTTTGATAGGATGCTTTCCATACATACTTTCCAGCATCTGATAATAGACCACCCAGTTAGGGTCATCCTCATACATGGTGATTTCACTGGTAATAATATCCTTTTCCCGTTCTGTATCCTCTTTTGTGAAAAAAGGCTTCTGGACAAAATCCAGCAGCAGCTTCAGGTTTTCCATGAATTTTTCCCGACAGGTGAAATAATAGACCGTTTTGTCCCCATCGGTAAAAGCATTGGCCGATGCGCCATTTCGGGTAAATTTCATAAAGGCATCGCCCCATTCCTGCTGAAAGAGCTTATGCTCGATAAAATGGGCTGTGCCTTGGGGAAAGGTAATTTCCTCTCCCTCCTTCCCTTTCCAAAAAAGATGGTTGGCCCCCCGCTTCACCAAAATGGCCGCCATCTTCTCTCCAAATTCCCTTTGGGGCAGGATATAATACTGCAGGCCATTCCTCGTTTTTCCCTGTTGATTTTTTTCAGTTCTCGCCATTTTCATCCTCCTTCCCGCAGAGCAGATAAACCGTTTTCAGCTTCAGATGGTTCGCCGCCCGGAGGATATCCTCCGTCTCTATCCGTTCCACCTGCCGTAGAAATTTTTCCGTACTCAGTTCTTTTCCCTGTAATGCCTGCTCCGCAAAAAAATCCACCATGGCCCAGGGGCTGTCCGCTAAGCCGTCATAATCCCGCAAAATGCTTTCCTTCGCCTGCCGCAGCTTTGCGGCGGAAACGCCTTCTTTTTTCAGTTCTTCCAAAGATTGCAGCACCAGCTTGCCTGTCTCCTTGGCGTCCGTTTCCTGAATGCCCGCCTGCACAAACAAATAAGGCGAAAGGGGATACCGATAGGATTTGATATCATAGCACAAGCCCCGTTCCTCCCGAATCCTGCGAAATAAAAGTGAATCGGGGTCACCGCCCAAAAGCTGATGCAGCAAAAGAAGCGCCGCCTGCCTGCGGCTGCTTTCTATGTCTGCCTCAAAGCCCAGCAACAGCCTTGCCTGTTCCGCCTCTGTTCTTTCCTGAATAAAGCGGGGCGGTTCTTGTTTCTCCCAGCCATGTTCCTCTTTTTCTGTCACCGCCACTCTGCCCGGGAAATTTTGCCGCAGGGAAAGCACTTTAGACTTTTCCTCCTTCTCCCCGCAAAAAAAGACCTTCACCGCCGCCTTTTCCACAATTTCCTGATACCACGCAAACAAAGTTTTTTCATTGATTTCTGCTAAATCTTCCCCATATCCATCGCCGGAAATGGCAAAGGCCGTACCTTCTGCCGTTTCCTCTAGGGCACGCCTGCGGGCAAAGGCTTTCTTATCATCCTTCAGGCTGTCTAATTTTTGCCGCAAAATTGCTTTTTGCCGCTCCACCATTTTTTCTGAAAACCCTCCCTGCTCCAAGGGGCGCAGAAGCCGCTCCCGCAAAAAGGAGAGGGTATCCTCCAGTTCCACTGTTTTTAAAGTCTCCAAAGAGAATAAAAGCAGCTGTCTGTCCCCTTTTTTCACCACGCTGACATCCCACAATGCGCCATAAAGCTCCTCCGCCTGCCTTGCAGCCTTCGCCGGCTCCTCTCCCCGTTTCAGGATCTCCGCCAGAAGTGCTGTCTTTGTTGCCGTTTCCCGCCGCAGGGGCAAATCAAAAAATAATACCAAAAGATTCGTCCGAAATTTCTGTCCGTCCAGCAAAAAAATCCTGCATCTGGGCAGATATTTTTCCAATGCAGCCATGTCGCCACCTCTTTTTCTTTTTTGCCTATTCTTTCCGAAAAAAAGAAAAAAATCCTTCTTCTTGAAAAGGAAGGAACTTTACGCTATACTTTTTCTGTATTTCTTACAAATCAATTAAGAAAAATCTAAGGTTTTCATACATTCCGTTTCCTTTCCGGATTTTGTGCTAAACTGCCCTATGAAAGGGAGTGTTTGTATGAAACGAAACTATGATTATGATATTGCCATCATCGGCCTTGGCCCTGCCGGCTCCACCTTGGCACGGCTCTTGCACCCCAACTATAAGGTCATCGCCATCGATAAAAAGGTTTTCGGCGAAGATGGCTTTCAAAAGCCCTGCGGCGGGCTCATTTCCGGGGATGCACAAAAGGCCTTGGCCTCTTTCGACCTGACCCTGCCCAAGGATGTGCTGGTAGACCCCCAAATTTTCGCCGTTAAGACCATCGATTTAAAAAATAAACTCATCCGCCACTATCAGCGGTTTTACATCAATCTGGACAGACATAAATTCGACCTTTGGCTGGAATCCATTATTCCCGAAGAAGTGGAACTCCACAGCGGTGCCATCTGCACGGAACTGAAACGGCAGGATGGCGGCTTTTCCATCTCCTATCTGGAGGCCGGCCAAACCCGCACCTTCACCGCAAAATACCTTGTAGGCGCCGATGGGGCAAATTCCATCGTCCGGCGAACCTTTTACCCTGCCAAAAAAATCCGAAACTATCTTTCCATTCAGCAATGGTTCCCGGAAACCCACCCCAATCCCTTCTATTCCTGCATTTTTGACCCAGAAACCACCGATTGCTGTTCCTGGTCGATTTCCAAAGATCATCAGTTTATCTTCGGCGGTGCATTTCCTCTGGATAACGCTAGAGAACGCTTCGAAAAGCAAAAACAAAAGCTGGAGAAAATCGGCTTCCGCTTCGGCGAACCCTTGAAAACAGAAGCTTGTCTGGTTTTGCGCCCTTCTTCCTTTCGGGATTTCTGCAAGGGGGAAAATGGCATCTTTCTGATTGGCGAAGCTGCAGGCTTCATCAGCTCCAGTTCTCTGGAAGGCATCAGCAGTGCTATCTATAGCGCCAGAGATTTGAGCCGTGTGCTGAACCATCCCCATGGCGATTTGAACCGAAACTACTGGAAGAAAACCTTCCATATTCGTTTCAAGCTGTTCCTGAAAGTACTGAAATGTCCCTTCATGTACAATTCCTTTCTGCGGAAACTAGTAATGAAAAGCGGCATCCAAAGCATCCAGATCAACGAGACCAACCAAAAGGGCACACCCCTTCCCTTTGCAGAAAAATAAGCCAGCGGGCAACTCCAAGGTCTGAAAAATCATATAAACGAAAACGGCGTGACTCTTGTCACGCCGCTCTTATTTGAAAAACTATATTTTTATTCCTTGTCCAAAGAGAACCTTCTTTTCCCATTATTTCCAGAATTCGAAATCCAGATCGTAGATATGAACAGTATCTCCTTCCTGGATACCCTTTGCCTCCAACGCTTCGATGATACCCTTTTCTTTCAGATATTTCTGGAAGAAGGCAAAGCCTTTTTCTGTATCGATATTGGTATAGCCGATCATCTTTTCCACACCAACGCCGGTAACCACGAAATAGCCCTCTTCCACCTCTTCGATGGTGAAAGGTTCCTGATCTACTTTCACTTCATCGTATTCTTCATATTCTTCCTCGAATACGATATCTTCGGGATATTCTCTCAGGATCTTGCCTACCTCTGTCAGCAGTTCATCCAGCCCTTTGTTTGTGGCTGCGGAAATGGGAAAGACTTTGTAGCCCTTCGCTTCGTAAACCTCTTTCAGCCTTGCCACATTTTCCTCGGAACCGGGGATATCTGTTTTATTTGCCGCAATGACCTGCGGACGTTTCAGCAGATCCGCTTTATATTCTGCCAATTCTTTGTTGATTTTCTCCACGTTTTCCACAGGGTCATCCCCTTCCACACCGGCAGCGTCTACCACATGGATGAATACTTTAGTCCGTTCCACATGGCGCAGGAATTCATGACCCAGACCAACGCCTTCGCTGGCGCCTTCCACCAGACCGGGGATATCCGCCAGAACGAATTTATCACCAAATCTGCCTTCTACCACACCCAGATTGGGGGAAAGTGTGGTAAAGTGATAATTTGCAATCTTGGGGTTTGCGTTTGTAACCATAGACAGCAAAGTCGATTTTCCAACATTAGGGAAACCGATGAGGCCAACGTCTGCAATCAGCTTCAATTCCAGAATCACGTCATATTCCTTGGCGATTCTGCCGGGTTCCGCGTATCTGGGAGCCTGTCTGGTGGGGGTTGCGAAATGCTGATTGCCCTTGCCGCCTTTTCCGCCATAGATCAGGATTTTTTCTTCCCCGTGGCGGGTGATATCCGCCATAACCTTGCCGCTTTCCGCTTCACGGATGACCGTACCAACGGGGACTTTGATGATCACATCCTCCCCGTCTGCGCCGAAGCAGTTGCGCTTGCCGCCGGGTTCGCCGTTGGTTGCGGCGAATTTTCTTTTATAACGAAAATCCATCAGGGTATTCATGCCATTGTCGCCCACGAAAACAACATTGCCGCCCTTGCCGCCGTCACCGCCGTCGGGGCCGCCGTGGGTGATATATTTGGCGCGGAAAAAGGAAACCTTGCCATCACCGCCGTTGCCGCCTTTTACATGGATCTTGACTCTATCTACAAACATTTTATTTCGCTCCTTTCCTTGGGGCTTTGCCCCAAACCCCACAAGGGAAATAATTCCCCTTGACCCTTATACTGCCGCAAAATTGCATTTTGCGGTAGAGGAGGGAGTAATTTATATTTGGTTACTAAAGCTCTGTTCTCTGGGGAGTTGCGACAGGCAATCTTTCGGTCTTTCGCAGAAAGACTGCATCGCACTGAAAACACAGTAGTTTCTGCCAGATGCAAGGAAAAAACGCAGGCGTACCCGCAAGGTACGTCGAGGCTTTTTAACGCCGCAGATGGTAGGAAATACTCTGTTTTCAGCAAAGAGGATCTGGCAAAACTCCCCCGTAGAAAAAAGGCTTCAAATGATATCATTTGAAGCCTTCACGATTTCATGCAATCTTATTCAGCAATTTCGACAGGGTAAACAGAAACCTGTTTTTTGTCTCTGCCTTTTCTTTCATATTTCACACGGCCATCAACCAGAGCGAACAGTGTATCGTTGCCGCCCTTACCAACGTTTACGCCGGGATGGATCTTTGTGCCTCTCTGTGTGTATAAGATATTGCCAGCCAGAACGTACTGACCGTCTGCACGTTTTGCACCAAGTCTCTTAGCATTGGAGTCACGGCCGTTCTTTGTGGAGCCGCCGCCTTTATGGTGCGCGAAGAACTGAAGGTTCAATCTGAACATGCTTCACACCTCCTCATGTATCAAAGTGAGATATTTGTTGTATTCTGATGCTATATCCGACAGACCCATGACCAAAGTTTCCAAAAGAAGCTGTGTATCGTGGTCTGCCATTCCCTCCAGGGGAAACAAGACTTTGAGATAACCGCCGCGTTTTTCATCCGCTTCGCATTGGAAGGGGATGTCAGTGAATTTCTCCACTGCGTTGACTGTGTTAAAACAAAGCACCGTCACCGCGGAACAAACGATATCCTCGCCTGCCGCGGCATAGCCCGCATGGCCGGAAATCTCAAATCCGCAGATTTTCTGATTTTTGCGATAAATCCTAGCTTTAATCATGATAGATTACAGGGATTTAATCTGCAGTTTTGTGAAAGGCTGTCTGTGGCCTCTTTTTTTGTGGAAGCCTTTTTTAGGTTTGTATTTATAAACTACAACCTTTTTTTCTTTGCCGTCACCGATTACGGATGCTGTAACCGCTGCGCCTTCCACGTAAGGAGCACCTACTTTGATATCGCCGTCTTTTGCCAGAACCAGAACTTTGTCGAATGTGTATTCGGAGCCTGCTTCTACAGCCAGTTTTTCAACTGTGATGATATCACCTTCGGATACTTTATACTGCTTACCGCCAGTTTCAATAATTGCGTACATGTTGACACCTCCTCGCAATTTTACTCGCTGAATATGGTAACCGGAGCCTTTCTCCGATTTTCTCGAACCTCTTCATGCGGCTGAACATACTCCAATATATTAGCACAAGGGAGGCTTCCTGTCAACAAATTTATTCTAATTTTTCCCCATTTTTTACCGCAGAATAAGCCTTTTCATCGCCCTTTTCCTGCAGCAGGCGAAGCAAGAGCGAATGTCCTTCCTTGGTCATACATTTTCCCGCCGTAGCCTGAATCTGATAAGACTGGCGCAGGGTAGCCTCCGCCTTATCCTTGCTGCCGGCTTCGGCGTAGATACGGCCCACACGGTCGCAAAGCCTGCCAAAGGATACCGTAAACACCCCTTCCCTGGCGCCAATGGAAAGGACACGATCCAAAAGAGTCTCCGTATCCTTCTGATGGCCCAGTTTCGCATGGAGAGCCGCCGTTTTCAGCAGCGCCTTGGCAAAATTCTGTTTTTCTCCTTCCTTGCTGCGGATGGAAAGGGCTAATGCACTATAATATTCCAGCGCCTTCTGGGGGTCTTTCCCTTTGCCTTCGGGCTTGGGCGGCATCTGAATGATTTCTTCCATTTTCTGCTGCAGGAAGAGGTGTCTGCGCTTTTCATAGGTTTCATCCATGGGCAGTCCGCATCGTTTCTGCTTTGCTTCCGCCTCCGCAAAATAAGCTTCTGCCTTATCCTCGTTCCCCGCCAGCTTATGACAGTTTGCAATGGCCAACAGATTATTTGCCGCCGCCAGCTGTTCCTGAGGAGTTTCCTCGAAATTCACATCATTCTTTTCCCGATACAGCTCAATGGCCTTTTCATATTTTTTCTGCTTCACAGAAACACGAGCCAAGGCCTCCAATGTATTCAGATAGAGGGGATTATCTTCATCCAGCATCTCCTTGCGGATTTCCGCCGTACGGGTCAGGGCTTTTTCCGCCTGCTCCAAATCTCCCGCTGTTTCATAGACCAGCCCCAGCTTTTCCAAAGCCGCCCCGTAGCGGGGATGGTTAGTGCCAAAGCGGGTTTCCATGATATCCACGCCATCCTTGCACAGGTCAACAGCCTTTGTGAACTCACCCTGCCGCCGGTAAATTTCTGCCAGAAGATGCAGACACCAAACATACATGCCGCTGCTTTTATCGCCGCAGGCTTTTCTGATTTCTATTGCTTCTTTTACGGTTTCTGCTGCTTTCTCATATTCCTTCTGCTTTTCATAAAGTTTTCCCATAGCTGTCAGGGTATCGGCGCAGGCAGTATTTTTCCCCTTGTCTACGGTTCTGCGGATGGCAAGGGCTTCCTCAAAGCAGCGGAAAGCCTCGTCTGCTTTGCCCATATTATCGTAAAGGGTACCCATACTCATCAGGCAGGCCGCCACCTGGGGATCTTTTTCCCCCAACAGGGCTTTTTTCTGGTTCAATGCCTTGATATTCAGAGCAAGGGCTTTTTTAAATTCCTTTTTCCCTGCGTAATCCACGCTCAGGTTATTCAGGGCATCGGCATAGAAAATATGCTCCTTTCCCAGCATCCGTTCCACGATATCCAGCACTTCCCGATGCAGCTCCAGGGCTTTATCATACTTTCCGTCCTTGCAGCAGATGGCCGCCAAAGAATTCAGGCTGTTCATAAAATCCAGATGATCCTCGCTCATCAGCTTTCTGCGGATATCCACCGCCTTTTCGCAATATTCCACTGCCAGATCCAGCAGGCCTGCCTTTTCGCAGACAGAAGCCAGCGTCAGCACATACATCATGTAATAGAAATTATCGCTGCCCCGGGCCTTTTCGATCAAATCCAGACAAACCTCATAATAATAGATAGCTTTTTTGAAATTGCCCTTTCCCTCATAGGCCCGGGCCATGGCACCATGCAGATCCGCCAGATCCAACATAGTAAATTCCTTACACTGCCTTGCCCGCTGCAAAGCCTTGGTGTGACATTCGATGGCCTTATCAAAATCCTGCAGCAGTTCGTATGTATTGCCCAGATGGTACAGGCTGTGGATATAATCGGCATGTTCCCTGCCCAGCTTCACATCGCGGATCTCCAATACCCGATTATGCAGTTTGAGGGCTTCTTCCTGCTTGCCAAGGTGGTTGAAAACGATGGCAAGGTTATTCAGCGTATCCCCATAGGAACGGCTTTCCCCGCCGTACTCTTTTTTCAGCTCTGCCGCCTTTTTATAATATTCCGCCGCCCGGTCATACATATGAAGCTGGTCGAAAACCAGTGCCAGATTGCTCATATCTACGGCATATTCCATACAATCGCAGTCATCATTTTCCACATAAATATTCAAAAGGTTTTTCCCAAGGACGATCGCCTTTTTGTAATCCCCATCCTTGTATGCTTCAAAAAATTCATTTCGCACCCTTCTGATCTCACCGATATAAAATGCCATCAGTCCTCACCTCCGTATGCTTCGTTCATCTGCCGGAACGCCTCCCCGATGATATCATAGGAATAGCCCTTCCGCAGCAAAAAATCGTATAACTGTTTTTTCTTTTTCTCATTTTCTGGGGGCCATTGTCCGCGGCTTTTCTTTTCCAACCAGCGGAAAGCGTCCCCCGCCTCGTCCATTTCCGTCTCCCCCATCACTTCATCGATGATACGAGGGGAAATGCCCCGTTGTCTCAGTTCTATTTTCAGAGCATAGCCGCTCTTGGGCTTCATCCGCAACTTTTCCCGGATATATTTGCGGCAATATTCCCTGTCGTCGGCATAGCCGTATTTTTCCAGAAAGGCAATGACCTCTTCGATGGTCTCCTCGGCAAACTCCTTTTCCGCCAGTTTTTGACGAATCTCCTGCACCGTCCGCATCTTGTAGCCAATGAAATGCAAAGCCGTATCCTGAGCCTTGATATAAATGAGGTTTTTGCGGATAAAATCAACGGTTTCCTCCGCAACCTCCCGATCTTCTTTCAGCTTGAAATAGAGGATGTCCTGCATGGGCAGCGCAAAGGCATATTCGCCGTCGATGAAAATGTTGTATCTGGTCTCGTCCCGTTTCTGGGGCTCGATGGCTGTCACTAGCATGGAGCCGCCTCCTTCCTGTTTTTGCTGAATTTTTATTATATCATATTTTCACTTGAAATACCATCTATGCACAAAAAAGAGCCTTGAACCAAATTTCTCAAGGCTCCCTCTATTCCTTTATACCAACTTGCCGTTCAGTTATCGTTTTTTCTTAAGGAAAAATTCCTTTTAAATTTAAAGGCTTCTGCCGCATTTTTCCCCAACCACACGGCAGGGAATCCCCGTCACGCCCCGATAGCGCATAGGGGCAGTATATGCCGTAAAAGCAGCCTGCTGTTCCCCATCCAGCAAATGTTCCAGCCCCCAAAGATTTTCCACCACAAAAACATTATGGTCTGCGCAAAACTGGTCTGCAGGGGTGTGTTCCTTGCCCCGACGCACGCCCGCGCAATCGATACCGATGACAGAGATTTCCTTTTCCACCAACGCCCGTATCAACGCCTGGCTGAGCTGGGGATGTTCCTTGAAATACTGTTCCGTGCCATAGCCCGCCTCTTTCAGAAAGCCTGTGCAAAACGCCACAAACATCCCTTTTTTCGCCAATTCCAGTTGGATATCCTCAATACCGATTTCTTCTTTCCCCCGCACATCAAACACAACCGCAGGGCGGCAAAAATATTCCAGTGGGAATTCCTTGTCCATCACATCAAAATGCGTTCCCAGATGTCCTACCAATGCTTTTTTCTCATTCCCCTGGTCATCCTGTGCCAGCTGGGGTGTCAATTCCAGTGTCAAATCATACAGCATATTTTTCACTCCTTCAGGAATTTTTCAAAAAATGTTTCCAATGCCCGCTTGCCTTCTGCAAAGCCCGCAGGCCCTTCGCTATGGCCCATGGCATGGATATATTCCTCATTGCTTTCTTTGTAGGTCACATGAAGCGTCCAGCTGTTGCCGCTGCACATGCACATATCCAGCTTACAAAAATCATTCCATTCGTTTATCTTGTTTTCCCGAATGACTTTTTCCAGTTCCTCCAATTCTTCCTCTGTCATCTGGCAGCGTTTTGCCTGCATGGTGCCGTCGAATCTGTCAATCCACAGGCCCTGTTCTTTATTATAGCGATACCATTCCATGAAACCGTTCGTATCGCCGAATCTGAAAGAAAATGTATCAATCTTCATGATATTCCTCCTTATGGAAAGAGCCGTCTATTCCTAGACGGCTCTTTTGGTTTCAGGTGTTAAAATTATTTTGCGTATTCCACGGCTCTGGTTTCTCTTACCAGATTTACCTTGATCTGACCGGGGTATTCCAGTTCTTCTTCAATCTTCTTAGCGATCTCTCTCGCCAGAAGGGTCATACCTTCATCGGTCACATCTTCGGGTACTATCATAATTCGCAGTTCACGGCCAGCCTGAATTGCGAAAGATTTTTCAACGCCCTTAAAGCTGTCAGCGATTTCTTCCAGCTTCTGCAATCTCTTAATGTAAGATTCCAATGTTTCGCGTCTTGCGCCGGGTCTTGCAGCGGAAATTGCATCTGCCGCCTGTACCAGCACCGCGATGATGCTCTGCGGTTCCACATCGCCATGATGGGCCTCTACCGCATTGATAACGATATGGTTTTCCTTATAGCGCTTCAGCAGGCTTACGCCAATGCTGACATGGGAGCCTTCCATTTCATGGTCAACACTCTTACCGATATCATGGAGCAGACCGGCACGTTTTGCCAGCACTACATCCTCACCCAGTTCTGCGGCCATCAGCCCTGCCAGATGGGCAACCTCCATGGAGTGTTTCAATACATTCTGACCATAGCTTGTACGGTATTTCAATTTACCCAACAGCTTGATCAATTCGGGATGCAGCCCGTTGACACCAGTGTCGAAGGTTGCTGCTTCGCCCTCTTCTCTGATCGTTGTTTCCACTTCTTTTCTCGCCTTTTCCACCATTTCCTCGATACGGGAAGGGTGTACACGGCCATCTACGATCAATTTTTCCAAAGCCAGTCTTGCGATCTCTCTTCTGATGGGGTCGAACCCGGAAAGGATGACTGCTTCGGGTGTGTCATCGATGATCAGATCGATGCCTGTCAGTGTTTCCAAAGCACGGATATTTCTGCCTTCACGGCCAATGATACGGCCTTTCATTTCATCATTGGGCAGCTGCACCACGGAGACAGTGGTTTCTGCCACATGGTCTACCGCACAGCGCTGGATGGCATTGGCAACGATTTCTCTGGAGCGTTTGTCCGCTTCCATCTTTGCCTTGCTCTCTGTTTCCTTGATGAGCAGTGTTGCTTCGTGTTTCACATCGTTTTCTACCATAGCGAGGATATGATTCTTCGCTTCTTCGGTAGTCAGCCCAGAGATCCGCTCCAGTTCCTGCAGCTGTTTTTCTCTCAGTGCCTTTGCTTCTTCTTTTTGTCTGTCCAGTTCCTCCAGTTTCTTGGTCATGTGCTCTTCTTTCTTTTCCAGCGCTTCGACCTTTCTGTCTAAAGTTTCTTCTTTCTGGAACAGACGTCTTTCATTTTTCTGAAGTTCATTTCTTCTGTCACGAACTTCTCTTTCCAGTTCATTTTTTGTCTTAATGCTCTCTTCTTTTGCTTCCAGAAGGATTTCCTTCTTCTTTGCTTCCGCTTCCTTTACCGCATCCTCCACGATTTTGCCGGCTCTTTCTTCTGCCACGCCAACCTTGCCCTCTGCGATTTTTTTACGGTAAGCGATGCCGATTACGACACCCACAAGCAAACCTACGACAGCACAGATAATACTTATCGGATTAATGAAAAACACCTCCCTTTATTCAGTTTTCAAAGTACAATTTTATTGTTTCATATAACCTGTAAGTAATGGCGAAAATACACCTTTTTTATTTTATTACTTTTTCACATGCCTGTCAAGGAACAATTCAGCCCAGTAAAGTGTATCTTAGGCAGAAAGAACAAAGAAAACGCCCGAAAATTCAGCATTTCGGACGGTTTCCATATTTCCGCAGCAAAATTTGTCTGACATAGGACAGCAATATATTTTCTATTTTTCTTTTTCCATTTCATACTGCCCAAAGCCCAGCTCTGCTCCTTCCAAAAGGATCGTGCCGCCGCTTTTTTCTTCCAAAGTTCGAGCCCATGCGCCATCCTGCCCCGCAAAGACCGCCAGCAGCCTGGGGTCTGCCTTCACAGTCAGCTTATGATAAATGGTATTGGCAAAAATGCTCTCTGCTTCTCTGCGCATCTTCGTCACCGTCCATTCGATGGAGGGCAGCCGCCCCGTCCCATGGCAGGCACGGCATTTGGTGGTCATCTGCCGCTTCAGGGAAGGTCTGGTTTTCTTTCTTGTCACCTGCATCAGCCCCAGCTCCGTCATACCTACCACCACGGTTTTGATGCGGTCTTTCTTCACCGCTGCTTCCAGCCTGCGGGTCACTTCCTTTTGGGCTTCCGGGTCTGCCATATCGATAAAATCAATGATGATGATGCCGGAAAGGTTTCTGAGGCGCATCTGTTTTGCCGCTTCCTCCGCCGCTTCCAGGTTGGTTTTCAGAATGGTTTTCTGCAAATCCCCCTTGCCTGCCGCTTTGCCTGTATTTACATCGATGACAACACAGGCTTCTGTTTCCTCGATCACAAGAAAGCCGCCGCTTTTCAGCCACACATGCTCCTCCAGGGCCTTTTCGCTCTGGCTTTCCAGGTAATAGGCTTCAAATAGGGGCAATGTTTCTGCATGGAGCTTCAATACCGGCTGGGTTTCCCCATTGAAATCCCCCGTTTGCAATAATTCATGATAAGCTGTTTCGTCATTTACCACATATTCATCCACATCTGCGCTGTAAAAATCCCTGACCGCCCGCTGCACAGGATAGTTTTCCCGCAGCAGCAGCGCCGGCGGCTTCAAGTACATGCCATACTGCAGTTTCTCCCATTTTGCCGTCAGCGTTTGCAGTTCCTTCTCAAAATCTTCCCGGCTTTTGCCTGCGCCGTTGGTGCGGATGATAGCCCCGCAGCCTTCCGGCAGCAGCTTTGTCACGATTTCACGGATGCGGCTCCGTTCGGCAGAATCGGTGATCTTCCGGGAAATACCGATCTCCTCCGCCTCCTTGGGCAGCAGCACGAGAAATTTGCCGGGAAAAGAAAATTTTTCCGTCAGCACAGCCCCCTTGCTGCCGACAGCATCCTTTTCCACCTGCAAGATCAGTGTATCCCCCACCTTGGGGCGGTTTTTCCCTTCATCGGAAACAGCCCGGGCATTGCCGTAATAATAATAGCCATTTTTGCCCACGCCGATATCCACAAAGGCCGCCTGTAAATTTGGCATTACATTGACCACGCGGCCTGCGTAAATATTCCCAACGAGACTTTCCTCTCGTTTGCTTTCATAATATAATTCCTTCAATGCGCCGTCCTCTGCCAGGGCAATGCGGGTCAGGTCGGCGGAAATATCCATCAAAACTCGTTTCAAAGTGCATCCCTCGCTTTTCTGTTTCTATCATAACCGAAAAAGACAAGTTTTGCATCCTTTTCTTTTGCCGAAAAAAAAGAGGCAAAAAGGATTTTACGGGAAATCAGTTCCTGCAATGCCTTTTATGCCTCTTTTTCTCCGCCTTTTTGCACAAAATCCATAGGGTCGAGCAATATGCCGTCTTTATAAATGCCATAATGCAGATGGGGGCCTGTGGAAAGGCCTGTATTCCCGGATTTTGCCACCACCTGTCCCTGCTTTACTTTTTCCCCTTTTTTCACCAGCACCTTGGAAAGATGGGCATACATGATTTCATAGCCATCCTCCGTTTCATATTTCAAAACCTTTCCGTATGTAGCAGAAGTCCGCACTTCGGTCACGGTTCCGCTTCTCGCGGCCAATACGTCCGTCCCCTCTTCCACGGCGATATCCAGCCCATCGTGAAGTTCTTCCTTATGCAGGATCGGGTTCTCCCGTATGCCGCAGGCAGAGGTGATGATGCCCTGCACCGGGTCGATCCAATCCTCCGTTTTCTTTTCCCAGCGAAGCCCCTTCCACGTCAGCACACTAGGGAGATGCTTCCGCATCCGGCTGATAGACCCTTTTTTCCGTTTCCTGCGTTTCTTTTTCCTCAAAAACAGGCAGACTTTCCCCTGCTCCTTTGAAAAATGTCTCTGCCCGATTCTTCCAGACGTCCAATTCTTCCGCCGAAATCTGATAGGCAATGACCTGTCTCACCTTGGCGCAGACCATTTCCGAGGTCTCCGTCTGAAAAAAGGAAATCAACAGGAATCCCCCTGCCAAAACTGCCGTCACATATAATCGAAAGGCAAACAGACCGCCCCTTTGTTTTTCTTTCCCCCGCATCGTCTGCCGCGCCCGCATCCGCCGTTCCATTTCCCGTCTGCGCCGGCGTCTTTCCTGCTCTGTCATTGGTATCCCTCCTTCTTTTTACCTTATGTCCAAAAAAGATCAGATATACTTTTTCACGCAAAAAAATCCCCGCAGGGCAACGGGGATCTTTCTCATTTCTTCGCCTGTTCCAGCCCTTCCGCAATGGCATTCAAAACAAGCTGGGCAGAATGGGCATTTTCCGCATCCACCGCAACGGTAAGGGATTGGGTCGCCACCACTTCACGCCCCACTTCATCCGCCGCCGTTTCCAGCAGCGGATAAAAAGCCGCCACTGCTTCCCCGGGGGTTTCCATGGAAATATCGGCAATTTCGCCATCCTCCACTGTCACGGCAATTTCCGCCGTTTCCTGCCCTACCTGCATTTCTCCGTAATATGTACCATCCCGATAGAGCCCCGTATCCTCATCTTTGCCCATATTCAGGAAAAAGGTGATGAGCCCCACGATGATGATGACCCCCAGCACGGCAAATACCGCCGTTTTCACCAGTTCCTTTGCCTTTACCACTACAAATTTCGTGCCGCCCACGAAATCCCCTCCTCAAAGTTCTCTTACCCTTACCATATTCCGCATCGTTGTCCTTTATACCATCGGCAGGGGATATGGATATTTCCTTCTCCGCCTTGCAAAAAACAGCCTGCTTTTGTATCATAGAAGAAAAAACGAGAAAGAAGGGAAAGAGATGGGACTGCGTTTCATCATCGGCAGAGCTGGCACAGGAAAGACCACCCTTTGCATGGAAGAAATCATCAAACAATCGAATACAGGAGAAAAAAGGCAGGTGCTCATCGTTCCCGAGCAGTTTACCTCCCAGGCGGAGCGGGATCTCATCGAAAAAACAGGGCAAAATGCCATCCTGACAGCGGAAGTCCTCAGCTTCGGCCGCCTGGCCCACCGGGTCTTTTCCAAAAAAGGCATTGGCAGCCGGGTCCCTCTGGGGGATATTGGCAAATCTATGGCACTGCGGAAAATTTTATTGGAGGAAAAAGAGCATATCTCCTATTTTCAGAGCGTTATGGAACAGCCCGGCTTTGTGGAGCAGCTAGGGCTGACTGTTTCTGAATTTTTCCAGTACCGCATTTCCCCGGAGCAGGCAGAAGCCCTTTCTCAGGCTGAAGATCTGCCCCACGGGGCAAAGGAAAAACTGAACGACCTGACGCATATCTATCGTTCTTATCTGGAATTTCTGAAACAGGAGTATATCTCCGCCGATGAAACCCTGGGGCTTCTGGCAGAACGGCTGGATGACAGCCTGGGCTTTGGAAATACGGAATTTTGGCTGGATGGCTTCTATGGCTTCACCCCCCAGGAGTACAGCGTCATCCGCCGTCTGCTGCTCCTTTCCCCTCAGGTGAATATCACCCTGCCCATGGATAAAAACAGCTTCTACGGGGCATTCCTTCCCCCTTCCGCCCCCTTCTACGAGCCTTATATGACAAAGAAAAAGCTGAACGCTTTGGCGGAAGAATTGGGTCTGGCACCCGTTCAACCTACCATTTTGGGAAAAAATCACCGTGCCGAAACCGATGCTCTCCGCAATCTGGAACGGGACTATTTTCATAGCTTTTTCAAAAAAACTTCTCTGGCGGAAAGTGTCCATATCACCGCCTGTCCTTCCCTGCAGGAAGAAATCCGCTTTGCCGCAGGGAAGATTCTGCGCTTGGTTCGCGAGGAAACTGTCCGTTTTCGGGAAATTGCCATCGTGACCAACGCCATGGAAACCTATGAAAAAAATCTGCGGGGCATTTTAGAGGAATACCATATCCCTTGCTTCATTGATGCCCGCCGGGAAACGGCTTCTCACCCTCTGGTGACCCTGCTGACATCATTGCTGGATATCCTCGTTTATGATTTCCGCTATGAAGCCATGTTTTCTTATCTGAAATCAGGATTAACCCCCCTGACCACGGAAGAAACCGACATTCTGGAAAATTATGTCCTTGCCTACGGCATCAAAGGTTATAAATGGAAGCTGGATACTTGGGACTACGGCATCCTCAAGGAAGGGGCAGAAGCCGTGGATGCCATCAATGCCCTGCGGGAAAGGGTCATGGCGCCCTTTGGGCCCCTGCTTGCCCTCCCCCAGAAAAAAGCCTTCCCCTTCCGGGATTTTCTCAATGCCCTCCTTGCCCATCTGGATACCCTGCAGGCGGCGGAAACACTGGATAGCTGGGCTCAGGAGGCGGCAGAAAACGGCAACCTGAACAAAGCCGAGGAATACCGTCAGATCTGGCAGCTGGTGATGGATGTATTTGAAAAAGCCCACGCCATTTTGGGCAAGGAAGAGCTGCCCCTTGCGGAAATGGCAAAAATCCTGAAGGCAGGGCTGGAAAAATGCACCATGGGGGTCATTCCCCCTACGGCGGATTGCCTGCTCATCGGCGATATCGAGCGCAGCCGCCTGCCGGAAATCAAGTATCTTTTCGTTCTGGGCGTCAATGAGGGTGTCCTGCCCTCCCCTGCAACGGCTCAGGGCATTTTCACAGAAACAGAACGAGACCTTTTGACTGCCCAGGGCATAGAGCTTGCCAATGGAGGCAAGCAAAAAATTTTTGAAGAGCAATTCCTCATCTATCGAGGGTTGACAAAGCCCTCCAAGGGTCTGTGGCTGACCTATGCCGCCTGCGACGGCGAAGGCCGAGAATCAGCCCCCTCCTCCCTCATCGAACAGCTGCAGCGGATGGATGAACGCCTGAAAATCGAACCCATGCCTGCCTTTACGCTGGAAGAAACCTCCCCGGAAGCCGCCTTTCATCTGTTGGGCGGAGAAATGCGAAAGCATACGGCGGAAACCCCTATTTCGCCCCTTTGGCAGGATATTTACAGCTTCTTCGATGAAACTACAGCATGGCAGCATCGCCTCACCCTGCTGAAAAAAGGCATCGGCAAGAGCGGTAAGCCGGAGCGTCTTTCCTCCAAGACCACAAAGGCTCTCTACGGCAAAAATATCCTTTCCAGCGTTTCCCGGCTGGAACGTTTTGCCGGCTGTCCCTTCTCCTTCTTTGCGGAATATGGGCTTAAGGCAGAGGAACGCCGCTTGTATCAGCTTCATACCCCCGATCTGGGAACCTTGTTCCATGAAGTATTGGAGCTGTTCTCCAATCGGCTGGAGGAGGACAGTATCTCTTGGACAGACCTGACGAAGGAAAAAACAGAATCCCTCGTCCATCAAGCCGTGGAGGAAGCTGCTCCCCGTCTCAGCGACCAGGTACTGATGGATTCAGCGGCAAATCGATATCTCATCCGCCGCCTGAAGCGTATCTCCGCCAGAGCCGCATGGACATTGGTGCAGCATTTACAGCAGGGCGATTTCGCCCCCGCAGGCTATGAGGTGGGCTTTGGTCTGCACGAAGCCCTGCCCCCTATCGTTATCCAACTGCAGGATGGCGGCAGCCTCATTTTAAACGGAAAAATCGACCGTGTGGATTTGCTGGATGCAGGAGGCACCCGATATGTGAAAATCATCGATTATAAATCCGGAAATAAAACTTTCAGCTTTCAGGATATCTATTATGGCCTGCAGTTACAGCTTCTCATCTATCTGGATGCCTATCTGAAATATTATCAAAAGACGGGCGCCGCATTGAAACCCGGCGGGGTCTTTTATTTCCGCATCACCGACCCTACCCTTTCCCTGGAAAAAGAGCTTTCCGCTGAGGATATCGAAAAAGCTCTCTATGAAAAAATGCAGATGTCCGGGCTGCTTTTGCAGGAGGATGCTCTCATCCAAGGGCTGGATCACAGCCTTTCCAGCGGGGAAACCTCCGCCATCATTCCCGTGGGCTATACCAAAAAAGGCGACCTTTCCGCCTCCTCCAATCTGGCAACCGAGGAACAGTATGAAACTATTTTAAATTTCGTAACGGAACGTACCAAGGAAATCGGTAAGGCCATGAAAGATGGTATCATCGCCCCTGCCCCCTTCCGGGATGGACAGCGGACCCCTTGCAGCTACTGCAAATTCCGCTCTATCTGCCGCCATGATTATGAAGAAAAGCCCAAATGGCGCAATCTGAAAAAAATCAGCAAAAAGGATTTCTGGGAAACTTTGATGCAGCCGGAAATGCCTGAAGTATAAAGCAAAACAAAAATCTGCGAAAGGAGGTCTGATGATATGGAAAATAAAAACAGAACAGCAGCACGGAGGTTTGCTCCGTGAGAACAGGAGAACCTTATGAAGATACAAAAAATAAAAATCGACCATATCCCCGCCCTTCTTTATGGCGAAAAAAGTGAAACCCTTATCCTCGCTGTCCATGGCAGCCATTCCTCCAAAATCGATGACTGTATCTGGATTTTGGCAGAGGAAGCCACCAAGCAGGGCTGTCAGGTCCTTTCCTTCGACCTGCCCCGCCATGGGGAAAGGGTCTATGAAGAAGCTCCCTGTATGGTGCAGAAATGTGTCGAGGAATTGAAAAGTGTCCTGCAATATGCCAAGGGTCTGGCAAAGCAGATTTCTTTATTTGGATGCAGTATGGGTGCTTATTTCAGCCTGCTGGCCTTTGCGGCGGAACCCTTGGAAAAAGCTTGGTTTCTTTCCCCGGTTACAGATATGGAACCCATCATCCGCAATATCATGGGCTTCTGCGGCATCACAGAAAAGGAATTGGAAGCCTTGGGCACTGTGGAAAATCCCATAGAAACCCTCTATTGGGATGATTACCAATATGTAAAAGCCCATCCCATCGACGCATGGAATCCTCCTACCCATATTCTGCGGGGCGAAACAGATACCCTTTGCGAAAAAGCGTATGTCACCGCTTTCGCAGAACGCTTCGGCTGTATATTAGAGGAACAGCCTGGCGGCGAGCATTGGTTCCACACGACAGAAGAATTGGAATACTTCAGAAACTGGCTGAAAAAACGATTATAAGATTATAAAAGGATAAACGAAAACCCGTCCCCATGGAAATTTCTCCCAGGGAACGGGTTTTACTTTTTTTAGGAATCAGCTTTCCTTTTTTTCTGTATCCGGTTCTGCCGTTGTTTTTTCCTCTTCCGCGGCAGGCAGCAGGGACATATCCTCCCCCTCCAGCGGTGCGGTGATATCCCGGTAAAATGCCGCGTTTGCAGCCTCCATATAAGGCGTCAGCCAAAGGTTCCCAATGCCCAAAGTAAACACGCAAAGGATTCCCCAGCCGATGAAGCTGAGCTGCAGGCAGAATAGCCGCCATTTATTTCCCGCCATCAATTCTTTGGAACGGTCGATGGCCTCACTGGCACTCATTTCCGGGTTTTCCGCCAAAATATAGCTGGTCATAGCATAGCGATAAGATGCGATGATTCCCGGAATGATAAACAATAATGTCCAGAGAACAACATACAGCGTCTGCAGCAAGCCTGCCGCCAGCATGGTTTTCCACTGGGGAAAATAGCGGAACAGGGTCTGCAGCGTTCCTTCTTCTCCATCCGCCAAATCCAAATTGAAGCGGGCATATCCCACCGTCACAATGCAGCCCAAAACAAACTGCACAATGGCAACAATGATCGCCAGCAAAGAAAAATACATCAGGGCTGTTCCCCAAAGCGCGCCAGGGCTGTCACTCTGCATGATATTCATCAGATCAATATTCTGCCCCAAAATTTGCAGCTGCGCCCGAATCTCTCCCGCGTCAAAGTTAAAATTGATCTCGGGTGTTCCTCCCCAAGAGGTTCCGCCTAACAGCAGCGCCACAAATCCCGTCAGCACCGCTGTCTTCCATTTTCCTCTCAATGCTTCCCGGGCGGTTCGTCTGAAATCTGACGCACATTTCATAATCATTCCCCTTTCTTTCCATAAAAATATACCACAATGCCAAGAGGGTAGTCCCCTCCTTTCCGCATCATATCAAATCCATATTTGTAATACAACATCAGTGCCTGTTTCTTAAGAAAATCGTATGTATTTCTTAAAAAAAAGAAACCGTCCTTTCCTATGCTCCCTGCACCAGACGGTTTCTTTCTTGATTCAGTTCATATCACAAAATATCACAAATGTTCCTTACAGGAAAGCGTTTCCACTTCCAGCTTAAATGTAGCTACTACTTTCAGCATATTGGGGTCAAATTCCCAGTCGCCCTTTCCTGTGGCATGCTTCATTACAATATTCAGCGCGCGTTTTTTGTCTTCCATATCCTCAATCATGCTCATTTTTCCATTACCAATGATGCTCTGGAAACGATAGGAATAGTCACAGGCGCTTTCCGCTTCGTTCAGCTTATGATCCGTATCCAGTTCAAAGCCAACGTTGGGCGCCTTCCGAATCAGTTCCATTTTTCTGCCTTCTTTTGCCCCATGGAAATAAAGGGTGATTTTCCCATTTTCTTCTGTATACCCAAAATTCAGGGGGACAATATACACCTGCCCCTCATCGCAGAAGCCCACACGGCAGCAATCGCAGCGGTCGATGATTTCCATGATCTTACCGAAATCTGTTACCTCTCTGTCTTTTCTTCTCATCATGCTCACTCCTCAAAATTTTTCCCAATACTGCTTCACGCTGCCTTCCAGGATGGCATCCATATAGGAATCCGCAATTTCAAAAATTTCTTCTTCATCCTTGATTTTCAGGGAAACGCCGCCCTTATCCACGACAATATCTTTCTTTTTCCCTTTATTCTTTTCTATCCATTCCCTGAATTCCTTTTCCCATCTTTCTGCGGTTTTTTCCGCATCCTCATAGCAAAGGAGTTCCTCTTTTACATTTTCGATCACTTCATCTATTTTCAGCTTCATGCAAATTCTCCTTTCAGGCTTCCGGATATTTCATTCCAAAATGCTCATAGCCCAGCTTTGTCACAATGCGCCCTCTGGGGGTGCGCTGGATATACCCCAGCTGCAAAAGATAGGGTTCATATACATCCTCAATGGTATCAGATTCTTCATTGATAGATGCCGCCAACGTATCCAGCCCCACGGGTCTGCCGCCAAATTTTTCGATCATGGTCAACAGCATCTTTCTGTCTGTCTGATCTAAGCCCATCTTATCCACTTCCAGCAAATCCAACGCGAACCTGGCCACTTCCCCCGTGATAACGCCATCATAGCGCACCTGGGCGAAATCACGGACACGTTTCAGCATACGGTTAGCCAATCTGGGGGTTCCGCGGGAACGACGGGCGATTTCTTCCGCCCCGCTGTCGTCCATCTCTACCTGCAGCACCTTCGCAGAACGCTTGAGGATAATTTTTAGATTCTCTACAGTATACGGCTCCAATCGCTGCACCACGCCAAATCTATCCCGCAGGGGTGCCGTCAAAAGCCCGATTCTGGTTGTGGCACCGATGAGCGTAAACTTTGGCAGATCCAGCCGCACAGAGCGAGCCCCCGGCCCTTTGCCGATCATGATATCAATGACAAAATCCTCCATAGCGGGATACAATATCTCTTCGATCATCCGGTTCAGTCTGTGAATTTCATCAATAAAGAGGATATCCCCCTCATTCAGGCTGTTCAGCACCGCCGCCATATCGCCGGGGCGCTCGATGGCAGGGCCCGATGTGGTCTTGATATTCACGCCCATCTCATGGGCAATGATATTGGACAGGGTCGTTTTTCCCAGCCCCGGCGGGCCATACAAAAGCACATGATCCAAGGCTTCTTTCCTCTGCTTCGCCGCCTCGATAAATACGCGCATATTCTCTTTTACACTTTCCTGCCCGATATATGTTTCCAACGTGGCAGGGCGCAGTTTTGGCTCCAGTTCCCGGTCCTCTTCCCTGAGTCCTGTTGTCAAAATTCGTCTGTTTTCCAAATGAAACACCTGCTTCTATTCAACCTCTATGCAAAAAAGCAACTACCAAGGGTGTTGCCCTTTCTTTTTTGCTTATATCATTTTCTTCAAAGCTGCCTTCAAAATATCTTCTGTGGACATGCCTTCTGCCGCAGCCCCATTGACTGCCTTGGCTGCTTCGCTGCGGCTGTAGCCCAATGCAGTCATGGCTTCAATGGCTTCAAATTTTGCATCGCCATCCAAAGAAGTCTCCACAATATCCTGCAGTTCCTCCCCCAGGAAAAGGGCATCTTCCGTCTTAAATCTGTCTTTCAATTCTAAGATCACCCGCTGAGCTGTTTTCCTGCCCACCCCCGGCGCCTTAGAAAGGGTCTTTACATCCTCTGAAAGAATGGCCATAATGATCTCCTGCGGCGTCAGCTGGGAAAGGAACCCCAAAGCCCCCTTGGGCCCAACACCGCTGACCGTCAGCAGTCTGTGGAACATTTCCTGTTCCTCCGCTGTGGCAAAGCCATACAAACTCACGCCATCCTCCTTCACACTGAAATAGGTGAATACCTTTGCTTCCTCCCCTGTTCGGGGCAGTTTGGCCAGCGTGGCAGGGGAAACGAAGATCTGATATCCTATGCCGCCGGTTTCTATGATGATGTAGCTTTCCGCACGCCGCTCCAGCGTGCCTTTGATATATGAAATCATATGTATTCTCCATTCCAAAACAACTGTACCATATTTTTTTATTATACCCAAGGAACAAAGAAAGGGCAAGGGAACACGAACATATTTTTGCTTTTTCCTCATACAAAATGAACAAAATGATTCTATTTTTCTTGCGGCAAACTGCCGAAAATTTTTTCTTTTTCTTTTTTCATTTTGAAATTCTATTTTTTTCAGTGATAAACTATATATAGTCGTAAAAAAAGATTTTTACACCATCAACCACTATATATGATAAGGAGAGATTGCAATGAAACGTATCAAATATGCCTGTCTGGAACAGACGTTACACTTTTTTGTACAGGATTCTTCCGCTCTGCGTACACCCAAAGATGAATTTGAGCTGTACAAAAAAGGATTGGAACGGAACAAAACAGCCTACAAAGTCCTTTCTGAAGAGACACAGCCGGATGGTTCTCTTATCGTGAAGCTTAAAAAACAATATAATACATACGATTACGGTTCTTACATGGACTAAAGAGAAAAAACAGAAGCCCCAAGTCTTTTGACTTGAGGCTTTCTTTATTTCAATGCTTCTACTTTCTTCGTGATATATCCTTCCACTTCTTCATAGGGAACCTCCAGCGCGATGGAAAATTCTCTATGGAGCAGTTCCTTTGCCAGCTTGCCATATTCCTGTTCCGTCTTTGCCAGTTTTTTGCCATGTTCCACCATGGATTTTTCCTTCATATAGACAGTCTTAATTAATTTCACCAGGTCTTCACACTGATGTGTATCTAAGCAGCCTTTGTATTTTTCACTCAAGGCACGGACATCCTGCCCTTCAAATTCTTCTTCCTGAATCCCGGGAATCTGTTCGATCAGATGCTCTGCCTGTTCTTTTGTCAGGATGGCACGCATAAATACCTTTGTATCCACCGGCGCATAAATCGTACCGGAACCAAAAACCGGGGCCAGCGTATAATATTCCTTCCCGCTGCGGCCCATGGGAGTGCCGACCGGAACACCAATCTCTTCAATGCGGCAAATACCATTATTTCCGTAAATCACCAATTCACCTTTTTGGAACATCCGAATCCCCTCCTGTTATGTTTTCCGATTCCTTACAGTACCTTCGCCTGTGATAAAAAACAGCGTACAGGAAGGAACAACCGGACTTACGTTTCCTAACTACACGCTGCTCATTACTTTATTTTAACACATTTTTCACCCATAATGCAAAGGAGGATTTTGTTTTTTTCTCCGTACCTTGGGAAACTGCCCCCTGGCTGGGGCATTCTTATTCCATTACAACGATTTCAATGCCTGCCTCTTCCAAAATGGCTCTGGAAAGCTCATCCGGGTATTCTCCCTTATGGACAATACGGGTGATACCCGCATTGATCAGCATCTTCGCACAGATGACGCAAGGCTGCAATGTAATATAAATCGTGGCTCCCTCTGTGCTGACGCCGATCTTCGCCGCCTGAATGATGGCATTCTGCTCCGCATGGAGAGCACGGCAAAGCTCATGCCGCTGCCCAGAAGGAATATGCAGCCGCTGCCGTTCACAGCCGCCAATCTCCGTACAATGCTTCAAGCCAGAAGGCGCACCATTATACCCCGTAGTGATGATACGGTTATCCTTTACAATGACCGCCCCCACCTGTCTGCGCAAACAAGTGGAACGAGTCTTTACAATTTCCGCAATCTGCATAAAATATTCATCCCAACTGACTCTCACTGCAAATTCCTCCTTCTTTAAGACCTTGTGGATGCCGCCTTTTCTCTTGGCAGTGCTCATATCCTTTCGCCCGGCATGCAAAGGGATTTCCTTCGGCAAGCCAATTTCATTTTATCAAAAATAACATAAAATAGCCGCAAAAACAATATGATGCAGCAAAAAAGCCCCTCTCACGAGGGGCATACATCCATTAGATGATAAGATTCATCTTCTTTGCTTCATAGGTCAGTTCTTCTCTGAATTCGGGTGCAGCCAAAGAGATGATCATTTTCGCTCTGTCGCTGGCTTTCTGTCCTTTCAGGCGAACGATATTATTTTCAGTTACCAGGAAATCCACTTCATTTTTAGATGTTGTTACAATGGAGCCGGGTGTCAGAACAGGCTTGATCTTGGAAATGGTACCATTTTTCGCTGTGGAAGACATGGCGATAAAGCCCTTGCCGCCCTTGGACAGGTTTGCACCGCGCACAAAGTCTACCTGACCGCCGGAGCCGCTGTAATGGGTTGTACCCAAGCTTTCCGCGCAAACCTGACCAAAGAGGTCAATTTCTACACAAGCATTTACGGAAATGAAATTATCGTGCTGGCCGATGATATAAGGGTTGTTTGTATAATCTACAGGGTGCATTTCAAAAGCAGGGTTATCGTCCATATATTCATACATCTTTTTGGTGCCCCATGCCAGAGTGGCAATGGTCTTACCTACATTGATGGGCTTTTTCATATTCGTTACTGCGCCGCATTCAATCAAATCTACCATGCTGTCTGTAAACATTTCTGTATGGATCCCCAGATCTTTTTTATCCCGCAGCAGAACGCCAACAGCATTGGGAACGCCGCCAATGCCCAACTGCAATGTTGCACCGTTGGGAACTTCATCCGCGATCATCTGACCGATTTTTTTATCTGTCTCTGTCAGAGCGGTTTCCGGCAGCGTCAGCAGTTCATGGGAAGATTCGCACAAAGCTGTAACTTCGGAAATATGAATCAGATTATTGCCCATCACACGGGGCATTTTTTCATTGACTTCCAGCAGAATGATCGCTGCTCTGCTCTTCATTGCAGGCACTTCCGCCGCAGACATGCCGCAGGTGAAATAGCCATGTTTATCCATAGGGGAAACTTCTGCGTAGAACACATCCAGTCTGGGCATGCATTCTCTCCAGTAGCCGGGAGCTGTGCTGTAGTTGTTGGGAACATAAGTATAAAGCCCCTGCTGAATGCCTTTTCTGCCTGCGCCGCCGGTAAACCAGGATACATAGTCATATTTTCCCTTCAGTTCCGGGTTCATAAATGCGCTTCCCTTTACAGAAAGAATCGCATGATGTTCCACCCCTGTCAGTTCGCCTCTCTTCGCTCTTTCGCCGACTGCTTCACAAATCAACTCGGGTTCTTCTAGGCAGGTAGGGCAGGCACAGATATCACCGGATTTTACATACATTGCAACCTCTTCGGGGGTTTTCAGTTTTGCACGATACATCTCCTGAAATTTATTCATGTTGTTCCTCACCTTTCTAAATTTTTCTACTTTTTTCGTTTAAAATACACAAGAATTTTATCATTTTTTATCTTTTGCATACAAAATACGACCTATCAAGGGTATTTTAGCACAAATTAAACTCAAAAGTAAAGGCAAAACTTATCGTGTTCTTCAAATTATACAATAAATTCAGAAAAAAAACGGCTTTTTTGTCCTACATCCATCTTTCCAGGCAAATATTCCAGAAAAAATCAAATATAAGTGATTTTTTTCCTCTTGCGCTCCCAAGGGCCTCCCCCTTCGGCCAGATTCATTTGCTCCGCAAAAAAAGAAACCCGAAGGAATCATTCCCTTCGGGCTTTTTCTGCTTGCATAGACACCATTCATCTGTGTCTGCTTTCCCTATATTTAAAATATTTTAAATATCGATTTTATCCTGATTTATGTGAATGTATGCATTAAATCAGGTACTGCTGTACTTCTGCGGGAAGCAAATCAGTTTTGCGGCTGATAATCATTACCATATCCATTTCAGCTTCCTTGGAAGTTTTATCCAGTTCCTGAATAAAGGAAACGAAATCTGCGTCGCTGATTTTGTCCACAATATGGTTCAATCCATCAATATAAATTGTTTCAATATCACTATTCTGAGAAAGGATACCACACACGAAACCTCTGAACACCTGTGGATCTTCCATAATGAACTTGGGTGTTTCTACAAAACGCACACTATAGTGCAGATCATACATGTGGCTGTTGTCATCGTCTACAAATACAACATTGCCTTTTGCTTCTTTACCGGCTGCGTTAGCCATATCGATCATTTTCTTTGTTTTACCTTCACCTTTTTCGCCTGCAAGAATTTTAACCATTGCAATCTCCCCCTTTTATATCTGGATATTTTCTGGTGGTATACCTTTGGATTATTCTTAAGTTACCAGAAACACAAAGTGGATAGTTCCTGTTATTCTTTAAATTCTCCAAAAGTCTGCGCATTCCTTTTTTTTTGCGCACATTTTTTATTGTTTTTTTGAATTTGGCTTTTTTCACAAAAACGTGAATACATTTTTATTTACTATTCCTACAAATTCTTTTCTGCCTGCAGGATCAGCGCCGCCGCCCCTTGGATGCCGGCATCATTGCCCAGCTTTGCCAGGGCAAACGTTTTGTTTCTGCTATGTTCAAAGACCTTCCCTTGATATGCTTTTTCGATCTTATCCAGCAGGAATTGCCCCGCCGCGCAAACACCGCCGCCAATGACGATCCGCTCCGTATCTGCAATATAAATGGCATTGGCCAAGGCATTCCCCAATCTGTCACAGACAAAATCTGTAATTTCATTGGCAAGGGCATCGCCGTTTTTTGCCGCATCCCAAAGGTCTTTGGCAGAAATCGCTTCCCGCCGGCGCAAGACAGAGTCCTCCGTTTTTTCTGCCAGAAATTTTTCTGTCATGCGCACCATGCCCGTAGCGGAAGCATATTGTTCCAAGCAGCCTTTTTTCCCACAGTTGCAGGCTTCCGTTTCATAAGGGTCTATGGTCATATGTCCAATTTCCCCGGCAACACCGCTGTCGCCCATCAGGATATTCCCCTCCAGCACAACACCGCCGCCAACGCCTGTTCCCAATGTCACCATCAGCATGCTTTTCGCCCCTGCGCCTGCGCCATAGATGGCTTCGCCAAGGGCCGCCACCCGGGCATCGTTGCCGATACGAACAGGAGAAATGCCGATGATACCTTCTGCTTCCGCCGCCAGGTCTACATCGCCCCAGCCAATATTCACCGCACCGTGGAGCACGCCATCCGCCGTTACCGGGCCGGGCGCCGCCATACCAATGCCAAGAATATCCTCCTTCGGAATCTTTTTCTCCCGCAAGCAGCTTTCCAGCGATGCTTTCACATCTTCCAAAAGCCCCTTGGGGTCGCTGCCTTTTCTGGTTGGAATTTCCCAATTGGCCGCAATCCTGCCGGTTTCCGTGACCAATCCTATCTTTACTGTTGTTCCGCCGATATCGATACCAAAACAATATCTCATCATAGATCACCTTCATATCGATACACATTGCTGTGTATCAGTTTTTTATATCTTTTGTAGGTCGTTTCATCGATGGCAGCGGGCTTTGTCATCAATTTCAGTGGAAGTACATCCTGCCCCCGGCGCATGGGCGGCTGCAAATAGGGATACCCATTGTATACAAACCCATGCCGCTCATAGAAGCCGATCCGCCGTCTGGTCAGTTCATCCTCCGGTTCTTCCACCTCCAGAACCGTCGGCCTGCTTTTTTCTGCCAGAAAAGCATCTAAAAGCTTTCCGCCATAGCCACCATTGCGATATTCTTCCTTTACCGCAAAATGCTCGATGTATAGAAAATCTGCAATCTCCCATGCGGCAAAGACCGCGGCAAAGCCGCCATCCCTTCGTGTGCCGTAAAGCCCATAAAGGGGTTCCTGCAGCATTGCTTTCTGCCGTTCCTTTTCCCGCAGTTCATTTTCAGGGAAATTGTTTTCCAGCAATGGAAAGATCTCATCGAAGGTCGCTTCTGTAATGCGTTCAAACATAGTCTTCCACCTCCGCTTACAAAGGATACTATAAACTTTTAAAAAAAGCAAACCTTTCCTCAAATTCTTAAATTTTTCTAAAAAACACCCCAAAGGTTTCTTTCTATGCTATACTGAATTTATAAAGAAAGGATGTGATTTCACTGAAACGAATTTTAAGAGGCACAGTCCTCTTTCTTTTATTATGCACCTGTTTTATTTATACAGCCACGGCGGCATCTATCCGCATCACCCTGAACGATCAGGCTGTTTCCTTCGATGAAGCGCCTTTTATCGAAAATGACCGGGTGCTGGTGCCTGTCCGGGGCATTTTGGAATCTCTGGGCTATACCGTCCATTGGCAGGAACATACCCAAACTGTTCTTGCCCTCAGCGATGATGTAACAATTTCCCTGTCCATCAACAGCAAAACTGCCCTTGTTAACGGCGAAAGCGTCTCCGTTGATGCCCCCGCAAAGATCAAAAACGGGCGCACCTACGTTCCCCTCCGTTTTCTGGCAGAATACAGCGGTGCAGAAGTAAATTGGGACAGCCGCACATCCACTGTTTCCATCTATGCCGCAGATGCCACAGCAGAAAACACCATGAAAAAATCTGTGGTCTATATCCAGACCAATAAAATGCAGGGCAGCGGCGTTATTCTTTCTTCCGATGGGCTGATCGCAACAAATTACCATGTCATTGAAAATGCTTCCACAGCACAGTTCATCTTCTCCGATGGTACGATTTACCAAGGGGCAACCACTGTAGTGGGCCTGAAACCGGAATCGGATATCGCACTTTTGCGTATTAGCAAGGATGGGCTGCAGGCAGCCACGCCGTCCCAATCCTTCCAGGTGGGTGAAGCTGTGACGGCCATCGGTTCCCCCGGCGGGCAGCGAAATACCGTCTCTACCGGTGTTATCAGCGCCTACGATAGGGATTATATCTCCACCACTGCGGTCATTTCCCAAGGCAGCAGCGGCGGCGGGCTTTTCCGTTCCAATGGACAGCTGATCGGTATCACTTCCGCCTATGGTGATGGGCATTATTTTTCTATCCCCATTTCTCAGGTCTTGCAGGTATCTCAAAATCTTTCTGTCCCCCTGAGCCAAATGAAAAACTATACCTATACGCCTCCCGCGCCTCAAAATCTGCGGATGCAAGTGGAAAATGACGGTTATGCTTACGTTTCCTGGTCTCCGGTTTATGCCGCAGAATACTACCGTATCTACACATCAGCTTCCCCCGATGGGCCTTTTACCCCCATGAAAAACCCGAATAACAACAGTGAAAAATGGTATTGGGGCTTTCCTTACTGCTTCGGTATTTCTGCCAATCAAGGCCAGAGCTACTATCTGCATATCTCCGCAGTGGTAAACGGGCAGGAAACCCTCCCCAGCGAAACTATAAAAATCAGCAGGTAACAACCTTAGATTGTTCGGCAAACTAAAAAACAGCCACCCGATTCTACTTGTATCCGGGTGGCTGTCTTTGTTTTCTCTTCATTTTTTCATGCCATTTCTTTTGTCACATCTGCCTGAACGGCTTCTGTATATCGAATCAGATCGTTGGGGGAAAGAATGATCTGCTCCCCTCTTACCCCCGCACTGACGGCAATCTCGTCGAATAAAATGCAGGTCTCATCGATAAAGGTGGGGTATTTTTTCTTCATCCCAATGGGGGAACAGCCGCCGCGGATATATCCTGTCAGCCCCAGCAGTTCCTTCATATGGGTCATTTCAACTTTTTTATTTTTAGATACGACAGCCGCCTTTTTCAAATCCAGCTCCATATCCACAGGGATACAAAACACATTGATCCCCGTTTTATCTCCCCTCGTTACCAGAGTCTTGAACACCTGCTCCGGCGCCATGCCCACCTGTTCTGCCGCATGAAGCCCCGAAAGGTTCGATTCATCGTATTCATATTCCGCTGTGCGGTAAGCAATCCCTGCCGCTTCCAGCAGACGCATCACGTTGGTCTTTGTCATAAAAAGCACCTTCTTAATCGTCCAGAATGATAAAACCATAGTCTACCCCTGTCCGCTCCATAAAATAATTCTTTGCCGCAATATCCGAGGAAACCGGCGCCGCTGTCCAATATTCCCCATTCATATAGGCCACATAACGGGAACCATCCGTCAGGCGGAAATAGGCACAGTTTGCCGTTGCACACTGATATTTGATCTGGCTCTTGCTGGTGATATAGTAATTGCTGAACATGGCTGCCACAGCGCCGCCCTGTTCTGCTTTCACATAATTTTTCCACGCCGCCAGGTTATATTTCGGCAGCAGCTCCACATTAAAATCGGGAATCAGTTTATTCACCGCGTTGATAGGGTAAGCATCCATCTGCACATTGGGATAGACCACTTCCCAAAAACCATTATCATTTTTCAGGATATACTGCTTGATATTTGCTGTATTGGTCGTAGTAGAAAATACAACGACTGCATACTTATTGTCTTTTCTGATCTCGCGCACAAAGAAATCCGAAAATTTCCCTTCATACAGGCAGATATAGTTCAGGATACGACCATATTCCGCAGATGCAGAAGAAAGCCGCCCCACTGTGCCATGGCTCTGGTTATATTTTGCCAGCAGGGAGGTATAATCCTCCTGAGAAATCTGCCCTGCCTTGCCGCTGGCAGAAGCCAGCAGATATTTGCCGTTTTGCTTGACTGCGGCAAATACACAGAATGTATTGCTGTCAGAAGGCACACTGGCCCCGCTGTACTGAGCCAAGTCACTGCCGTCGATAAGCAGGATCTCATATCCTGCCGTATCCAGCCCACTCTCCAGATATCCTTCCTTCACCAACATGGAAGGGGTTATGTAACAGCCGTCATAATAACCGTAGAGCTTGCCGTTTTTGCTCATCCAGCCCCGTTTCGGCCCGTTGATCCTATAATCCTGCTGTGCCGCCGCTGCAACTGCCGTCAGCGTCTCATACTGCTTGGAAGTTTCGCTCTGCCAAAAAGGTTTGGACTGGGTGATCTGCTTTTTCGTATCTGTTTTTTTCTCTTCTTTTTTTTCTTCTTCTGTCTTTTCCTCTTCTTCCTCAGGTGTATCTTCTTTTCCATTGGGCACGATGATCTCTGTGGTGCGGCCGTCCTCCTTTTCTTCCTGCGCCGAAACCGTCTGCTCCACACTGCCAAAATCACACCCACTGGTCATAAAAATACAGAATCCCAAAAGAAGGCAGAAAAGCCGCCGTCTTTTATTCCCCACGGTAATCATCCTCTTTGTCTTTGATCGCTTCATAAACAGAAAGCAGTTCTTCCTTATGGGCATTCAAAATTGTCGTCAGTTTTTCTTCCATAGCATCCTGTTCTTTTGTAAAGGGGAAAGTCACTACCCAAACAGGGTCGTAATGACCATCCTCTTCTTCGATGGAATCCACCAATGCACCTACTGTTTCTGTATCATAATAATCATATACCGCGTCGTATTCCCAATCCTGCAGTTCTCTTTCACAGGTCAGGCGCATCACAACCTGATCCTCTTCCCCTTCTGCATAAATATTGAAAATCAACTCGCTGTTTTCGGAAAGGGAGTAGGCCCCCAATTCCTTTTCCAGAAAACCGGTTTCCGCATCTTTCAGCATGATTACGATTACTGTTTCTTCCATATATGATCTCCTTATATTTATCAATATACATAGTTTTCTATTCTATGATTATACTACAAAAAACTACCTGATGCAACAAACCCCGCCGGATTGCAGGGCTTACTGTATATCTGACGGAAAATCTTAAGATTCTGTTCCCTTTTTATACAGTAATTTCTGGGTAAGGGATAAATTCCTGCGGCGGGTCGGGGTGTTCTCCCAGGGATTTTTCCATCCAGACCATTCCCAGCCACTGCCCCAGCTTATAGGCACAATCAGTAAATTTCCCCGCCTGATGATAGCCCATGGCTTCATGGAAGGCAATGCTGTGAGGGTTGGGATAGGCAATGCAGGCATTTACGTTCTGCACGTTCTGCTTCCGCAGGGCTTCTTCTAAGGCTGCATAGAGCCTCCTTCCGATGCCCCTGCCCCTTTCTTCCATCTTCAGATAAACCGTTGCCTCTGCCGACCAGATATAGGCTCTCCTGGCGTGGAAGGCAGAAGCATAGGCGTAGCCGATGATTTTCCCCTCCTCCTCTGCCGCAAAATAAGGATATGCCTGCAAGGTATGTTTGATGCGTTCCCGAAATTCTTCCAGAGAAGGCACATCATATTCATAGGTCACCGTCGTTTCTGTCACATAGGGTGCATAGATAGCCAACAGCTCCTCTGCATCCCCTTCTGTCACTGGTCTGATTCTGATTTCTCCCATAAATATTCCCCCTTTTTTCTCCGATTGTATCTTATTTTCTTTCTCCTGTCATAATATCTACAGAAAAAGCCCCGAAGAATCATTCTTCAGGGCTTTTCTCATGCCTTGATGGTGGTTTCCGCTTCCACCAGAGCGAAGGCTTCTTTATTGACCCCGCAAATGGGGCAAACATAATCCTCCGGCAAATCCTGCCATTCTGTCAGTTCCGGAATGCCGTTTTCAGGTTCTCCCTTTGCTTCGTCATAAATATAATCACAGGTATTGCATTTGTATTTTTTCACCCATACCACTCCCTTCTAAAAAGCAGTATGACCGAAAAAATCCATTTTATCCTTCTTTCAGAATATCCTGCAAAAAGCTCTCTGCTTCAAATTTCGCCCCCAGCCCCAGATAATCGGAAATGGTCTGCCCCAAATCCGCAAAGGTCTTTCTGATGCCCAGGTCAACGCCTTCTTTCACAGGCTTGCCATATACCAGCACGGGAACATATTCCCGGGAGTGGTCTGTACTAGGGGTTGTGGGGTCGCAGCCATGGTCTGCCGTGATAAACAGGAGATCCTCCTCTTTCATCTGAGCTATGATTTCCGGCAGCTTGCCATCGAAATATTCCAGTGCAGATGCATAGCCCTCTACATCGTTTCTATGTCCATAGATCATATCCGTATCCACCAAGTTGGTAAACAAAATGCCTTCAAATTCCTCTTTGGCATACTGGATGGTCTTTTCGATGCCATCATTATTATTGGTGGTATGGTCGGTACGGGTCATGCCGCGATGCTCGAAAATATCCTCGATTTTCCCCACTGCCGTCACATTCATGCCCTTTTCCTTGGCCAAGTCCAGAATGGTCACGCCGGTCGGTTCCAGGGAGAAGTCCTTTCTGTTTTTGGTACGGGTGAAATCGCCGTTTTTGCTGCCGATAAAGGGTCTGGCAATAACACGGGCCACGCCGTGTTCTCCCGTCAAAATCTTTCTGGCCTTTTCACAGATTTCATACAGCTTTTCCACAGGAATGATTTCTTCATGGGCTGCAATCTGGAATACGCTGTCTGCAGAAGTATACACGATGGGATAGCCCGTTTTCATATGCTCTTCTCCCAGCACATTGATGATTTCTGTGCCGGATGCGGCATAATTGCCTAAAGTTTTTGTGCCGATAGCTGCTTCAAAGGCATCCATGACCTCCTTGGGGAAGCCTGTTTCCGTATAAGTAGGAAAGGGGTTTTTTGTAATGACGCCTGCCATTTCCCAATGGCCTGTGGTGGTATCCTTCCCGATGGATTTTTCCCCCATCTTGCCAAAGGCTCCCTTCGGTGCATCCACCTTCCCCAGCAGTTCGATTTCCTCCCCTTGAATATTGCCCAAGCCCAAGGCGCAGAGATTTTTCAAATTCGTCTGAGGTCTTGCTTTTTTAATATTAACCAGGGTATTGCTGCCAACGTCGCCAAAATCCGCGGCATCCGGCAGTTCTCCGATCCCCACACTATCCAATACGATGATGATCGCTCTTTTCATATCTTCAATCCTCCTGTCTGATGATTTTCCAAATCAGCGGCGGCTGTTCTGCCGCCTGTATTTCCTCAATGGTGATCGCCTGTTTCAGGAAATCCGCCGCAGAGCTGCATTTTTCCTCACTTTCACTATACACGACGGCAAAGGGTTCATCTGTTGCAATTGCATCACCTATACGTTTTTTCATCACAATACCTGCACCAAAATCCAAAGGCTGCCCTTTGAACATACGGCCTGCCCCCGTTTCCTGAGATGCTCTGCCAATCAGTGCCGTATCCATACGGGTGATGTATCCGTCTTTCTCTGCCTTTACCTCCAGCTTCACAGGGGACAAGGGCAACAGCCCATAGTTATCAATGATGCCCACATCGCCCCCCTGCTGCATCAACAGCTCTTTAAACTTTGCAAGACCCTTGCCGTTTCTGATCTGCTCCAACAAAAGGGCTTTGCCCGCCTCTTCCGTTTCCACTCTGCCTGCCAAGAGGAGCATATTCGCCCCCAGGGTCAGGGAAACCTCCAACAGATCGCCGCCAACATTGCCTTTCAGCACCTCCATGGCTTCTATCACTTCCAGACTGTTGCCGATATACATGCCCAAGGGCTGATCCATGCCGCTGATGACTGCCGTCACCTTTCTGCCCACATGTCTGCCCATATCCGCCATGGTGGCCGCCAGCTTTTCTGCGCTTTCCAAATCCTTCATAAAAGCACCGCTGCCGCATTTTACATCCAGCACGATACCATCTGCCCCTGCCGCAATTTTCTTGGACATGATGCTGGCAGCAATCAGGGGAATGCTGTCCACCGTCCCTGTGACATCCCGCAGGGCGTAAAGCTTTTTATCCGCAGGGGTCAGGTTATCCGTCTGGCTCATCAATACGATGCCGCTTTTCTTTCCAAAGCGCAATGCTTCTTCCTCCGTCACATCCACCCGAAAACCGGGAATGGATTCCAGCTTATCGATGGTGCCGCCGGAAAAGCCCAAGCCTCGCCCGCTCATTTTCACCACCGGCACCCCCACAGAGGCGACCAATGGCGCCAGAATCAGCGTTGTGGTATCTGCCACGCCGCCGGTGCTGTGCTTATCCACCTTAAACCCATCGATGGCGGAAAGATGGAACATACCGCCGGAATGGGCCATTTCCATGGTCAGGCAGGCCGTTTCTTCCGCATCCATGCCCTTCAGCAAAATTGCCATCAATAAAGCAGAAATCTGATAATCTGGCAGAGAGCCATCCGTCACGCCCTTTACAAAAAAGGAAATCTCTTCGTTGGTCAGCTTTCCGCCGTCTCTTTTTTTTATAATGATATCCACAAAGTTCATCAGGATACCTCCTTTCGGAGAGCCTATTTGCATATTTTTTATTCATTATACCATGATTTTCTTCCCTTTGAAACAAAGAAAAACGCCAATATCCAAAGATATCAGCGTCCCTTTCTCTTATGATTTCTTTTCCTGCAGCAGATATTTTTCCACGATCTCCGCCGCATCCTGCATACAGCCCAGGCAGCTCCTCAAGGGCACCCCTGTATCTACGCCTTTCAGCTTCCGGCATTCCAATGATTTGTTTTTTGCCAGAAATGCCTCCTGCATGGGCTTCAGGGTATTGTAACAATCCAGTTTTGTCTTTGGATGTTCCAAATCTGCATCGGAAAGCTTCAGCCCCACCAAATACGCCATAGCCGAAACCGCCCCGCAGGTTCCCATCGTGGACATGCCTCTGCCAAAGCATTCCGTCGCGCGAAAAGCTTCTTTTTCCTCCACGCCGAACAGGTCGCTGTAGGCGCAGGCCACCGCCTGAGCGCAGTTATAGCCTTTGGCATGTTTTTCTGTAACCTTATCATATCTCTCTGTCATATTGTCATTCCTCCACAAAAAAAGGATATCCTATAGGATATCCTTTTCGTTCGGTTTTCATTACAGGCTGTTTACCAGTCTTGTCAGAGAAGATTTTTTTCTAGCCACTGCGTTTTTGTGGTAGATGCCTTTGATATATGCTTTGTCGATTGCGGATACAGCATTTTTCAGAGCTGCTGCAGCTGTTTCTTTATCACCAGCATTTACAGCAACGATTACTTTCTTCATCGCTGTTTTTACCTGAGATTTGATCATTTTGTTTCTCAGTGTTTTTTTGTTGATTACTTTGATTCTTTTCTTAGCAGATTTAATATTAGCCAATGTAATTTCCTCCTAGAATACTTTTAATGTGGTTTTCTCTGTCGATATTGGGGGAATATCGCTCTTTCTTCTTACCATTAACCACCTTTGAGGGCTTCTCCCTCCGACACGGTTTGGGGCTTTTTTCACACTCTCTCGAGCACCCCGTGGTTAACTCAACGGATATATTTTACCCTATGAATCAAAATAAGTCAATGAATACTTTTCAAAACTGCGAAAAAAATAAACAAAAAGCAGAAAGGCTGTGAATCCATGAAACAGAAAAAAGAAAATCCGGCAAAACACCCCTTTTCCGTCCGGACAGACCTGGCCATCGAAGCCAGAGAACTGGCCCAGGGCGAAGCCGCCAAAGCCGATGAAATAGAGGGCGTGGAGGTGGAAACAGAAGAACAATCGGATTACGCCCTCACCCATGTACGCATCATTTCCCCGCAGGGCAGCCAGCTGATGGGCAAGCCTATGGGGAATTATATCACCTTAGAATCGGAAAAGTTAAAGGAAAATGATGTGGAATGTCACGAAAAGCTCATTGCCATTCTGGCGGAAAATATCCGTTCTCTGGCAAAGCTGAAAGAAGATGACTGTATCCTTGTAGCAGGCCTGGGCAACTGGAATATCACCCCCGACGCACTGGGGCCGAAGGTTGTCGCCAAAATCCTTGTGACCCGCCATCTGCAGGGTACCTTGCCGGAAGAAATCGACGCCACAGTGCGCCCTGTAGCCGCCATCAGCCCCGGTGTCATGGGCATCACCGGCATCGAAACCGGGGAAATCATCAAGGGCATTGTAGACAAACTGCACCCTTCCCTGCTCATCGCCATCGATGCTCTGGCCGCCCGCCATTCCAAGCGCATCAATGCCGCCATCCAGATGAGTGATACTGGCGTTGCCCCCGGTGCAGGGGTCGGCAACCAACGGATGATGCTGGATGAAAAAAGCCTTGGTATCCCTGTCATTGCCATTGGCGTGCCGACTGTGGTAGATGCCGCCACCCTCGTCAACGATACCATGGATCGCATTTTAGGGGAAATGATTCAGCAGACGAAAAAAGGCAGCGAATTTTATCAAACCCTTCGTTCTCTGAAACAGGAAGAAAAATATCAGATGATTGCCGAAATTTTAGGCCCCTATACGGGAAATATGTTCGTCACTCCCAAGGAAGTGGATGCCGTAGTGGATCGTCTGGCAAATATCATTGCCAACAGCATCAATATCGCCCTCCATCCCGGCGTCACCATGGCGGATATCAATAAATATAATTTCTAGCAAAAAAGCCCAGATAAAAATCTGGGCTTTTCCAATATTTTATTTTCCATTAAAAACTTACATTCCGCTCATGGCTTCGATCAGCTTCAGCTTCATGGCGCTCAGCTTATCGGAAAGATCCACAGGAACGATATCGGGGTTTTTCAGGCGCTTCTGTTCATCCCACAGGGTATCCTTTTCTCTATTGCAGTAAGCCTGAATATCCATGGTTTCCGGACATTCATACACCTGCTTCCCGTCAATAAAGACAGGAACCAGCAATTCTCTCAGGGTATAGGTGCCTGTGGGAAGCTGCATGCTCTTCCATTTTGCATTGGTGTCATAGATATGCAGATCCATATCCTCTGTAAAAACTTCATCCTCCAATGCCAGCAAGTCTGCTTTGATCTTCCCTGTCTTTTTATCATAGATACGAACAATTTTCTTGATGCCGGGGTTTGTCACCTTTTCCACATTATTGGACAATTTGATCTTCGGTTCAAAATCGCCGTCCTCTGTCTGTTCTGCCGCCAGCTTATACACGCCGCCGAAAGCGGGGCAATCGTCAGAAGTGATCAGTTTTGTGCCAACGCCCCACAGGCTGATAGTGGAACCCTGCAATTTCAGGCTGGTAATCAGGTTTTCATCCAGATCGCTGGAAGCGGAGATGATTGCATCGGGGTAGCCTGCTTCATCCAGCATCTGTCTTGCCCGTTTGGAAAGATAAGCCAAGTCGCCGCTGTCCAGGCGGATGCCATAGCCTTTTTCCGGCAGAGTGCCCGCTGCCTTCATTTCGTCAAATACACGGATGGCATTAGGTACGCCGCTCTTCAGGGTATTATATGTGTCCACCAGCAGGATACATGCGTTGGGGAACAGCTTTGCATAGGTGCGGAAGGCTGTCAGCTCATCAGGGAAGCTCATAACCCAGCTATGGGCATGGGTGCCCTTGACAGGAACATTAAACAGCTTCCCTGTCAATACGTTGCTGGTTGCCACGCAGCCGGCAATCACAGCGGCTCTCGCCCCCAATGTGCCCGCATCAGGGCCCTGGGCACGGCGCAGCCCAAATTCCAGAACAGGGTCACCCTTGGCAGCATGTACCACACGGGATGCCTTTGTAGCAATCAGGCTCTGGTGGTTGATGATATTCAGCAGCGCAGGTTCAATCAGCTGTGCTTCGATGATGGGTGCCTTGATCCGCATCAGGGGTTCATGGGGAAATACCACAGTCCCTTCCGGAATGGCATATACTTCCCCTGTAAAGCGGAACTCTTTCAAATATGCAATAAATCCTTCTGAAAAGATATGCAAACCTTCCAGATATGCAATGTCTTCTTCTGTAAAGTGCAGTTCGTTCAGATATTCGATGGCCTGCTGCAGCCCTGCCACAATGGCAAAGCCGTTGCCGCTGGGGTTCTTTCTGTAAAACAGATCGAATACCACCTGTCTTTTATACGCACCGGTTTCATAGTAGCCCTGCATCATGGTCAGCTCATATAAGTCTGTCAGCAGTGCAAAGTCTCTACCTTTCATTTTAAAATCTCCTTTTTCTGGGTCGACAGGGTGCGGGTTCAGATACTTTTTGGACACATCCTGTCAAAACTTAACATTACCGCAAAAAGTATATGTTATTGATTATACATAGTTTTGATAAGAAAATCAAACTTTTTGGGTGTCTTTACATCAGAATTTACATATTATTCGCAAATCATCCCTTTTTATCCTCTTTTTTTCCCAAAATTTCTCCGAAAAAACAGACTTCCTGTATACAGTGGACTTGCATACAACATACTTTTATTTTTCCGCAAAAAAAGGCTTTACAACCCATTTTTCAGATTGTATAATACATTGGTAAATACGTTAGAAACACTATGAAGGAGACAGTATGTATCCTCAGCCTGAGCACAGAGAGATGGGAAAAGGTGCGATCCCGTCCTTGGGGAAGATGCAGAAAATCACTCCGGAGTGGCAGACCGAACAGCTTCGCTCAGTAGGCTCTGTCGTGGCCCGCGTTAAGGGAAAACATCATGATGGTGATGTGTCTAAGCTGGGCGGCGTTTTATGCCGTCAAATCAGGTGGTACCGCGAGCTCCTTCGTCCTGTGTGGATGAAGGGGCTTTTATATTTTCAGAATAAAAGGCGGAAAAACCGCACCATCATACATACCAAAGAAAAAAATACAGAAGAAAACACAAAAGAAAAAACACACCAAAGAAAAACCGATTAGGATACAAAAGAACACATTATCTTCGAAAAGTATCTACAATCATCATTTTAATTAAGGAGGAATTCAAATGTACGACAAAGTCCCCAATAATATGAACTTCGTCGAAAGAGAAGTACAGGTTGAAAAGTATTGGAAAGACAATGATATCTTCGGCAAAAGTATCAAAGCAAGAGAAGGCGCCCCCGTATTCACCTTCTACGATGGCCCCCCCACAGCCAACGGCAAACCCCATATCGGTCATATCATCACCCGTGCGGTAAAAGACCTGATCCCTCGTTATAAAACCATGAAGGGCTATAAGGTTCTGAGAAAAGCCGGCTGGGATACCCATGGCCTGCCCGTTGAACTGGAAGTAGAAAAAACACTGGGGCTGGATGGCAAAGACCAGATCGAAGGCTATGGCGTAGAACCTTTTATCCAGAAATGTAAAGAAAGCGTATGGACATACGAACAGGAATGGCGTTCCATGAGTGACCGTGTCGGCTTCTGGGCAGATATGGATCATCCCTATGTCACATACCATAATGAATATATCGAATCCGAATGGTGGGCACTGAAACAGATTTGGGATAAAGGCCTCTTGTACAAAGGTCATAAAGTTGTTCCCTACTGCCCTCGCTGCGGCACAGCCCTTTCCTCCCACGAAGTGGCACAGGGCTATAAGGATGTAAAAGAAACATCTGCCATTGCGAAATTCAAAATGGAAGGCACAGAAAACACATATTTCCTGGCATGGACAACAACCCCCTGGACACTGCCCTCCAACGTCATCCTGTCCGTAAATGCCAAGGAAACCTATGCAAAAGCAAAATATGAAGATTATTATGTTATCATGGCAGAAGCCCTGATGGACAGCGTTCTGGGCGAAGGCAAATATGAAGTTGTGGAAAGAATGAAGGGTGCCGATCTGGAATATGTGAAGTATGAACCCCTGTTCTCCTTCCAGCCTCATGGCGAAGATTTCAAAGGTTATTTCGTAACCTGCGATGATTACGTAACACTGACAGATGGTACCGGTATCGTTCACACCGCTTATGCGTATGGTGAAGACGACTACCGTGTATGTAAAAAATATGATGTTACTTTCTATCAGAATGTAGATACAACCGGTCATCTGACCTCTCTGGCTGGCCCCTTTGAAGGTCTGTTCGTCAAAGACGCTGACCCTGTTGTTCTGAAATATATGGAGGAAAATGGTTCCCTGTTTGCGGCTCTGCCCTTCGAACATAACTATCCTTTCTGCTGGAGATGCGACACACCCCTGCTGTACTATGCAAGAAGTACATGGTTCATCAAAATGACAGCATTGAGAGATAACCTGGTTCGCAACAACAGAACCATCAACTGGTATCCCGATAACATCAAAGAAGGCCGTTTCGGCAACTTCCTGGAAAATGTAATCGACTGGGGTCTGTCCCGTGAAAGATACTGGGGTACCCCACTGCCCATCTGGGAATGTGAATGCGGCCACAGACATACCATCGGCAGCATCGCTGAACTGAAGGAAATGTCTCCCGACTGCCCCGAAGATATCGAACTGCATAAACCCTTCATCGATGCGGTACACATCACCTGCCCTCAGTGCGGCAAGCTGATGACCCGTGTGCCCGAAGTAATCGACTGCTGGTTCGACAGTGGTTCCATGCCCTTCGCCCAGTGGCATTATCCTTTTGAAAATAAAGAAATCTTCGATGAAAACTTCCCTGCGGATTTCATCTCCGAAGCCGTTGACCAGACCCGTGGCTGGTTCTATACCCTGCTGGCAGTCAGCACGCTGATCTTCGATAAAGCACCCTTCAAGAACTGTATCGTTCTGGGCCATGTACAGGATAAAGACGGCCAGAAGATGTCCAAACACAAAGGCAACGTTGTCAACCCTTGGGATGCATTGAATAAACAGGGTGCCGATGCCGTTCGCTGGTACTTCTATGCAAACTCCGCTCCTTGGCTGCCTTCTCGTTACTACGATGAAGCCGTATCCGAAATGCAGAGAAAATTCATGGGTACTCTGTGGAACACCTACGCATTCTACATCCTGTATGCAGAAATCGACCAGTTCGACCCTACAAAATACGCTCTGGAATATGATAAACTGACTCCCATGGATAAATGGATCCTCTCCAAGCTGCAGACATTGAACAAATTTGTAGATGAATGTCTGGACAGCTATAAGCTGACAGAGCCCGCCCGTGCTATGGTAGATTTCCTGGATGATCTGTCCAACTGGTATGTAAGAAGAAGCCGGGAACGTTTCTGGGCAGAAGGCATGGAACAGGATAAAATCAATGCTTATATGACTCTGTACACTGTTCTGGAAACCATGGTAAAACTGGCTGCTCCTTTCACCCCCTTCATCACAGAAGAAATCTATGCAAATCTGGTGAAGAAGGTAGACACAAATGCGCCTGAATCCGTTCACCTGTGTGATTGGCCCGCATACCACGAAGAATGGGTAGATGCTGACCTGGAAGCAAATATGGACTTTGTTCTGAAAGTCGTTGTAGAAGGCCGTGCGGCTAGAAACGCCAGCGCAATGAAGAACAGACAGCCTCTGGCTATGATGTATGTAAAAGCGGAACAGACACTGCCTGAAACTTTCTGCGATATCATCAAAGAAGAACTGAATGTCAAAGCAGTTGCTTTCACAGATGATGTGGAAGCCTTCACAACATACACCTTTAAGCCTCAGCTGAGAACACTGGGCAAGAAATACGGCAAGCTGGTGCCCGCGATCGGCGCATATCTGAAAGAAGTAGATGGCTCCGCCTTCATGGCAACCCTCCGTGCAGAGGGCAAGGCTTCCTTCACTGTAGATGGCAGCGAAGTTGTTCTGGAAATGGATGACGTGCTGATCGATACAGCGGAAAAAGACGGCTTCGTATCCTCCGGTGATAACAACCTGACTGTTGTTCTGGATACCAACCTGACACCTGAATTGGTAGAAGAAGGTTTCGTTCGTGAAATCATCTCCAAGGTACAGACCATGCGGAAAGAAGCTGACTTCAACGTAACAGACCGTATTCGTGTTTACCACGACGGTAATGCGAAGATCGCAGAAATCCTGGCTGCAAATGATATCAAAGCCGACGTTCTGGCGGAAGAAGTTGTTGCTGGCAAAGGCGGCGAACTGAGCAAAGAATGGAATATCAACGGTGAAAAAGTAACTCTGGGCGTTGCTAGGGTTTAATTTTTCAAAACAATAAAAATAATCCCGAAGGAAAATTCCTTCGGGATTTCTTTTTTTCAGGGACCCCATCCCCGAACCCCTGCAAGGGGGATAATCCCCCTTGACCCTTATTTGCAGAACCAAACATGGTTCTGCGGTATCAGGTTCTTAGGGGGTGACCCCCTAAGTAGGAGTTTGAGGCAAAGCCATCAAGGTTTTATTCGCCAAACTTAGCTGCTGCGTCCTTCAGCATTTCTCTGATGGGCAGGTTATAAGGGCATCTCTTTTCACAGGCACCGCAGCCGATACATGCACTGGCCTTTACAGGCATCGCCCCATATCTGTCCCTTGCCCAATCCCCCAGGCCATATCTGTCCAGATATCCCTGGAACAGGAATACACTGGGAATACCGATGCCAACGGTACAAGGGGCACAGTAATTGCATCTGCGGCAGAAATTATTGCCCAGCTGGCTTCTGATTTCCTCCATCTTCGCCAGTTCCTCTTCGCTCAGGGGTGTTTTATCCTCGCAAGCCGCCAGGTTCTGTTCAATCTCCTTCAAATCGAACATACCAGGGATCACAACGGTTACATCGGGATTCGCACAAATAAAACGGATTGCCAGCGTAGCATCTTCAATCGCACCGCCTGCCAATGGCTTCATGGTGATAAATCCAATGTTCTTTTCAGTACATTTTTTGATCAGTTCCACTGCCTGTGTTTCCACGATATTATAAGGGAACATGATGGTTTCCACCCAATCCAGTTCCAAGGCCTTTTCAAAGACCTCCAGAGAATGGGCAGTCACGCCGATATGCCTGATCTTCCCGGCAGCCTTTGCTTCCTGCAAGGCTTCCAGAGCGCCGCCTGCGGCAATGACCTGTTCCAGCTGTTCCATGTTGGGGTTATGTACCTGATACAGGTCGATATAATCTGTACGCAGATTGCCCAGGCTGATGTCGATATCCTTCGCCATGGCTTCTTTTGTGCGGGACATGCTCTTTGTCGCCAGTACGAATTTATTGCGCAATCCTTCCAAGGCTTCCCCCAGATAAGATTCGCTGACGGTATAACCCCTGGCCGTATCGATATAGTTGATGCCTTTTTCTGCCATGGCTTTCACCAGTTCTTTTGTCACAGAGGCATCTACTCTCTGGATGGGGATGCCGCCAAAGCCCAAACGGGAAATTTTCAATCCTGTTTTGCCTAATGTTACATATTCCATGAAAACTCCTCCTGATATGCAAAAAATTCTCAAAATCCTCTGAAATAAGGATAGCACGAAAATAAAAACACGACAACCAACCCCAGAAAAAATACCCATCTTTTGATGGGTATTTTTATTCCTCCGTTTCTCTTGCAAAATCCATGAGCTTTTTATATTTTCCTTCAAAGAGGCTGTTCTTCATATAAACATAATTGAATTCCCGATAGATTTCAAAATCATCGATATCCAACTGCACCAGGCTGCCTTCCTCCAATTCCCTCTTTACCACAGGAAAATAGGAAAAAGTGATGCCCAAGTTAGCCTTCACCAGCTCCTTGATGGCAATAAAATTGCTGATTTCCTGCACAAAAGGAAAACTGCCGATGGTGAAATTATTTCCCTTTAAAATTTCTTCCAGAATCTCACGGGTGCCGGAGCCTTCTTCCCGCAGGATCAGGCCTTCCGTCCGGATATCCCCCAGCTTCAGTTTCCTTCCTGCCAACTTGCATTCCCTGCTGCAGGTGCCGATGAATCGTTCTTTGCGATACAGCTGATAGGCATATTTATCCTTATCGAAAAAGCCTTCCAGTATCGTAAAATCCAAATCCCCTTTTTCCAACATCTGCAGCAGATTTTTCGTATTATCCACATATAAATGCAGGCGATATTGGGGATTTTCCCGCAAAAACCGACTCATAATGGAAGGAAATACAAATTCGCCAATGGTTTTTGTGGCACCGATCCGCAGATGGATCTCCTCTTCTTCTGTTCGTGCCATTTCCTTCTGGATTCCAATCTCGTTGGCCACCATTTCCGATGCCAGGCGGCGCAGCAATTCACCTTTTTCCGTCAGCTTCAGCAGTTTTCCCGTATAAGAAAATAAACGACAGCCGTAATGCTCCTCCAGATAGCGGATATGTTGGGTCACCGCCGGCTGTGTGATATGTAACGCCTCCGCCGTCTTTGTATAATTCATTTTTTCACATAATTTTAAAAATGTCAGGATACGATTATCCAGCATTGGCTCACCCGCTTTCCAAAAAAGCCCCGCTTTTCCAGCGGGGCCATCCTTCTTTATTCCTCCACAGTCAATACTTTTGCGCTTTTCGCTTCTGCGGGAATCGTAATTTCCCCTACGGCATTGAAATCGCTGCAGACCATAGAAATCATAGTCTTTTTGATAGAAACGGAAACATCCGCTTCTGTTTGCCCCACGGCACCCATGGCTGCATCCATGATTTTCTGCATCAATTCTGTCAGGTCCATTTCATATTTCAACACATAGCCCTCTGCATCGATCCACATGGCAATCGGCAAGTCGCCCATATCTGCATACATCGCCTGCAGCTGTTCTTCTGTTACGCCCATGCTGACAGCAGATTCTGCCACGCCGCTTTCTAAAATCGCTTCTTCCATAGCATCGCCGGAGATAACGCCTTCAATCTTTGTGGTCTCTGTACCATTTATAGTCTCTTCTCCGCTGGCCTGGAAAGATTCAATATTATTCAAATATAATTCCAGATTCTGCTCCGCGTTATACTGCCCCAAATCCCCCAATTCCATAGTCTGTGCATACCATGTATCTGCGGAATACATATAGGTCATCAATTTTCCGTCCACTTCTTCCGCATACAGTTTCATCTGCTGCCCTTCGGAGCCATCCTCCATTTTTACAGACATATCCATCTGCATCTGCAAAGGATTTTGCCTGGTCAGAATATTCGCCACTGTAGTGGTTTCCATCACCTCATCGCCCAGAGACATGTCCATTTCCATGGTCATTTCCGCTGCCATGCTTTCCACCGCTGCCATCGTTTCCTGAGATTTTGCCAGCAGGGCTTCCACCTCCGCCGTATCCATCTGCACTGTGCTGCCGCAGCCCGCAGAAAAAATCATCAGGATTGCAGCCATTGCAGCCGCAAAAAATTTTCTGTTCCCGCTCATCATCCATACCTCCCAAATCAAACTTTTCCAAATCTCATTTGCATCGTATTTTTATTTTAACACATTCTTTCAAAATTATCTTTTACGAACTCTTTAAGATTATGCCTTTTTCCCCTTTTCTTTTTCCTTTTTCTGCCCACCGGTGCAGTAAGGCAGCAAAAAGCATTCCTGACATTTCGGTCTGCGGGCGATGCAGATTTTTCTGCCGTGAGCAATCATCTGGGTATTGATATCGATCCATTTTTCCTTTGGAACAATCTTCATCAGGTCAAATTCAATCTTTACAGGGTCTTCATTTTTTGTCAGCCCCAGAAGATTGGAAACCCGCTTCACATGGGTATCCACCACCACGCTGGGGATATGATACCAATTTCCCCGAACCACATTGGCTGTCTTTCTGCCGACCCCGGCAAGGCTCGTCAGTGCGTCCAAATCAGAGGGCACCTCCCCGCCGTATTCCGAAAGGAGCTTCTGGCAGCAGGCGATGATATTTTTCGCCTTATTGTGGTAAAAGCCTGTGGAATGGATATCCTGCTCCAATTCCTTCAGGTCTGCTTCCGCAAAATCCTGAATGGATGTATATTTTTGAAATAAATCCTTCGTCACCATATTGACCCTATCGTCGGTACATTGGGCAGACAGCATGGTGGCAATCAAAAGCTGCCAGGGGTTTTCATGGTTCAGATAGCATTTCGTGGGGCCATAATGTTCCTGCAGCAGATCTAAAATGATGGTTACTTTTTCTTTTTTTGTCATTCTTTCCGACTCCTTCCCGAAGGGAGACTATTTCCCGAAATTTCCCGAGAAATATTTCCCTTTATCCAATTTGCTGTAAAACCATCCTGCCTTTTGCAGAGAAATAGCCCTACAGCAAAGTTTTTCGCACTTTTTCTGTTTCCTTCTTTCATCCTACCAAACCTGTCTCTTTTTTGCAATATGCGCTTTTTTCCTTCATTGACAAACGCCTTTTCCTATACTATCATGGAAAAGACAGAAGAAAGGGGAAACAAAAATGGAACAGAACATCTTAAAAAAAGCCGAATTAAAATCCACAAAAAAACGCCAGATGCTGCTGTTCCTGCTGCAGAAACAGGCGCGCCCTATGACGGCGGAAGAGCTGCACGAAGCAGCCAACAATATCCTGCCTATGAATGTTTCCACTGTATACCGTACCTTAAACACCCTGACGGAAAAGGGCTTCCTCATCCGTTCTGTACGACAGGACGGCAAAGCTTATTATGCCCTGCCGAAAAAAGACCACTACCATCGTCTGGTCTGCGATCTTTGCGGCAAGGTCATCCCCATCGAAACCTGCCCCCTCAGCGAACTGGAGGAAACCCTGCAGGAAAAAACAGGCTTTCGTATCACCGGCCATTCTTTGGAATTTACCGGCCTTTGCCCGGAATGTGCCGAAAAAACAAAGCTGTAACCAGCAACAGGATCCCTTTTGGTATCCTGTTTTTATGTTTCTTCTATTTTTAATCCCGCCGTATCATACATCACGCAGGCATGGTTTTTCCGCAAAAGCTGTCTTTCTACAGTCTTTCCTGTTTTCTTATCCATCTTGGAACGATAGACCTCCCCTACCCGATACACAATGCCATCCTCCCGCAGAAACTTCTCTTTCTCCGTCTTGATATGGTAACAAAACGCCATAGGCTGATCGCAGCGAAGCTCTCCCCTCAAATAGGTATCATCCACGGCAATCAACAGTTGATAGGTCTTGTCCGTGCCATTATAAAAACGATAATCCAAATAATTGTAGAATATGGAAGTTCCCGTTCCAAAAGGCACCTGCCGCCCAAAATCGGGGAACAGGTCATATCCATCATGGTGATGATGCTCCACGATCTTCAAATCTGAATGCAGCACCATCCAATGGATCAGATTGGTGAACTGGCACATGCCGCCGCCAATGCCGCTGTCGCTCTGTCCTCCCTTCAAAATCAAGCCTTCCCGATAGCCCCGCTTTGCCGTCGTATCCCCCACCAATCTCCAAAAAGAAAAGGTCTCTTCCGGGTGAATCAGGATATGAGATACCTTTGGTGCCGCAATGGCAAGGTTTATGGCTTTGTTTTCCTGCAGACGCGGGTCTACATTGCCCAGCGTTCTGCGGATCAGCGAGCTATGGCGATAAACTGTCACCGGAAGGGGCTGTCCCTTCTCCTTTGCAAAAACCTTTTGGGAAACCATATCCTGCATCCGCCGCTGCATCCTGTTTTTCTTGACAGAAATACGGTATGCCATAGGTGAAAGCTGACAAAACAATCTTCTTTTCATGCCCATTTCCCCTTTTTCTTTTCAGCATAGCATAAAAGGGAAAGAATTGGGAGATTCTTCAGAAATCTTTGATCTTTTGTAAGAAATAATAAAACACGACGACAAAAAGCCCCTTTTTGTTCCCACTGGAAAGAATTACATTTGCATAGTTATTACAGAAATGTTAATATCATTACGTAATCGCGATACAAATTCTTAATAGGAGGTTAACAATTATGTGCAACTTTAATTTTTCTTCCATTCTGGAAATTCTGTGTCAGCTGTGTGGTTTCGGCTGCTAATGACTACATAAAAAAGCGACCTTGCCTTTGCAAGGTCGCCTTTTTCTTTTATTCTGCCCAGCGTCCCAATTTGCGGAACCGCTGATATCTTTCTTCTGAAAGTTCTTTCCCTGTTTTTTTCGACCATCCTTTCAAATCCAGGATGAGCTTCTCTTTCATGCCTTCGCACATGGAATTGAAATGATTGAAATCTTCTGTAATGATTTCCTCTGCAACGCCAAATTCCACCATATCCTTTGCTGTGATATGCAGACATTCCGCCGCATCGGGAGCCAGCTTCGCATCTTCCCACAGGATGCTGGCGCAGCCTTCAGGAGAAATAACAGAAAATACCGCATTTTCCAGCATATACAGCTTATTCGCCACAGAAAGACCCAGTGCGCCGCCGCTGCCGCCTTCCCCGATGACAATCGTAATCACCGGCGTTTCCAATGCCATCATCTGCATCAGGTTATCGGCAATGGCCTGGCCCTGACCCCGTTCTTCTGCTTCATCGCCGCAGAAAGCGCCGGAAGTATCTACAAAACAAATGATAGGTCTCTGGAATTTTTCCGCCTGCTTCATCAGCCGCAGGGCTTTCCGATAGCCTTCCGGCATGGGGCAGCCGAAATTGCATTTAATCCGCTCTTCCAGATTTCTGCCTCTTTCAATGCCAATGAACGTAGCAGGAATTTCCCCCAACATGCCGATACCGCCGATAATCGCCGCATCGTCTGCATATTTTCTGTCTCCGTGCAGCTCTGTTCTCTCTATAAACAGCTTTTCAATATAGGAACGAGCTGTGGGACGGTTCTGATCACGGGCGGTCTGTAATTTCTGATATGCATTCATCATTCCAGCCCTCCCTTTCTGTTATGCTGTCTCAAAAGTTTTTCCAGCGTGCCTCGCAATTCTGTTCTGGGCACAATAGCATCTACAAAACCATGCTCCAGCAAAAATTCCGCCTTCTGGAAATCATCCGGCAGCTTTTTCTTCGTTGTCTGTTCGATGACCCTGCGGCCCGCAAAGCCAATAGTGGCATTGGGCTCAGAAAGAATAATATCGCCCAGCATGGCAAAGCTTGCTGTAACGCCCCCTGTGGTAGGGTCGGTCAATACAGTGATATAAAGCCCACCCCGCTTGCTGTGGTAATCCACAGCGCCGCTGGTCTTTGCCATCTGCATCAGGGAAAGGATCCCTTCCTGCATACGGGCACCGCCGGAGGCTGTAAAGCCTACAACGGGCAAGTCCTGTTCCGCCGCATATTCAAACAATCTGGCGATCTTTTCGCCTACGACAGAACCCATACTGCCCATCATGAAGCCGGGCTCCATAACAAATATCGCACAGGGCTGACGGCGAATCGTAGCTGTTCCGCAGATGACGCCTTCTTCTTCACCAGAAGCATATCTGCCTCTGTCCATCTTATCCTGATAACCGGGAAATTCCAGCGGATCGATGGTTTCAATATTTGTAAACAGTTCCTGAAAGCTATCCTTATCAAAGAGGGCTTTGATCCTCGTTCTTGCGCCAATGCGGAAATGATGCCCGCAATGGGGGCATGTCACCTTATGTTTGGCAATTACCCGCTTTGTTTCATAGGATTTGCATTCGGGACAACGTACTTTCTCTTCAAATGTTGATTTTGGCGTAATACCGCCTTTTTCCAATGTATTTTTGGACTTGCGAAAGTAACCCATGATGTTACTCATTTATCTCACGTCCTTTTTTAAAATTTCCGGCAAAATCAGGGTATCATATTCCCCCTTCTGGAATGCCTTGCTGCGTACCAGCCGCAGCTGATCTTCAATATTCGTATCCACGCCGACAATGACCATTTCGCAAAGGGCCGCTTCCATCTTACGGATGGCTTCTTCACGGGTGTTAGCATAGACAATCAATTTACCAAGCATGGAATCATAAAACGGCACAACCTCGCAATCCTGCATCAGCGCCGTATCAAAATGGATTCTTCTGCCGCCGGGAATATGCAGGAAATCTACCTTCCCTGCAGAGCGGGCATTGATACGACATTCCATGGCGTGCCCCTTCAGGCTGATATCATCCTGTGTCATATCCAAAGGCACCTGACAGGCAATCCGAATCTGCCATTTCACGATATCCACATCGCTGATCTCTTCTGTGATAGGGTGTTCCACCTGCAGACGGGTGTTCATTTCGATAAAATAAAACTGTCCATCGGGAGCCAGCAGAAATTCTACTGTACCCGCATTGGTATAATTTGCCGCTTTCGCAGCCAGAACTGCCGCATCCATCATTTTTTGGCGAATTTCTTCCGTCATCACGGGGCAGGGCGTCTCCTCCAGCACCTTCTGCTTATTCAGCTGCAGAGAACAGTCTCTTTCCCCCAGGCAGAGGATATTCCCTTCGTTATCCGCCAACACCTGCATTTCCACATGGCGCACATGGGTCAGATATTTTTCCAGAAAGACATCCCCATTGCCAAAAGCGCTTTCCGCTTCCCGGGAGGCTGTATGGAACGCTTCTTCCAGGTCCTCTTCCCGTTTCACCACGCGAATGCCTTTGCCGCCGCCCCCTGCTGTGGCTTTCACCAGCAGAGGATATCCAATCTCCTTCGCCAAACGCTTCGCTTCTGCAGCATCCCGCAGAATTTCTGTACCGGGCACCACGGGTACGCCTACCTTCTGCATCAGCTGGCGGGAAGCATCCTTATCCCCCATAGCAGAAATCACGTCCCCCTTGGGGCCAATGAATGTGATGCCGTTTTCTTCGCACAGCTTGGCAAATCCCGCATTTTCGGAAAGGAACCCATACCCGGGATGGATAGCTTCCGCATTGGTCGCCATTGCTGCGCTGATGATGTTTTTCTGATTTAAGTAGCTGTCTGCCGCTGCGTTTCCGCCGATACAAATGCGTTCATCGGCCAAAGCAACGGGCAGAGAATTTCGATCCGCCTCAGAGTAGACAGCCACCGTCTCGATGCCCATTTCCTTGCAGGCACGGATGATGCGGACTGCCACTTCCCCTCTGTTGGCAACGAGAATTTTAGAAAACATACGCCATTACTCCTTGATAAGCGCGAAAGAAAATTCCGCACTGATACATAATTTACCGTCTACATAGCCTTTGCCTTCTGCCCAGTAAAAAGGGCCTTTGTGTTTCAGCAAAGTACATTCTGTTTCAAAGACATCCCCGGGGCGTACGCTGTTTTTGAAGCGCACCTTATCCAAACCTGTGAAGAAGGGAGTGATCCCTTCCGCTTCGCCGGAAAGCAGCACACAAGCAGACTGTCCCAGAATTTCGCAAAGGATCACACCGGGCACGATAGGATTTCCGGGGAAATGCCCCTGCAGGAAAAACTCGTCTCCGCGGATCGTCTTTTTGCCATAAGCCTTGCCCTCTCTCAGTTCTGCTTCATCAATGAGAAGCATATGGTCTCTGTGGGGCAGGATTTTTTTGATTTCTTCCTGATTCATGTTTCTTCCTCCTTATTCTGGAAGGATACGAACCAAAGGCTGACCAAATTCCACGATCTGCCCGTTATCCACACAGACCTCTTCGATCGTCCCCTCCAGTTCCGCTTCGATGTTATTGAACATCTTCATGGATTCCACGATGCAAAGGACATCGCCCTTTTTCACCTTGTCACCCACTTTTACAAAAGGCTCTGCCCCCGCCTGAGGTGCCAGATAAACCGTCCCCACCAGAGGGGATTTCTGTTCCACGCCGGCTGGTGTTTCTGCCTGTTCCGCAGCCACGGCTGCTTCCACAGGCATTTCCGCTGCTGTTTCCACAGGAACGAAAACAGGGGCTTCCACTGCTGCAGCTCTGCCGCTTGCCGCTTCCAAAACAATGCGGTTATCGCCTTCTGTCAAATCCAGTTTTATCAGCTGATTCTGGCGCAAGATTTTCGCCAGTTCTGCAATTTTATTTGTATCCATAGTCTCATCAATCCTTATATATTGTAAAAGTCCTGTCAGCCCCACCCGTGCCCGTTTCTGCAAAAGGCTGGAGTTCTGACAGGCTAACAGCATAGGCAGCCCCCTTCCGTTTGGAACCTCCGCCGGAAAGTCTTACAAATGCCGCTGCGGCCGTAAGCAGCCAACTTTTAGATTTTTCTAAATGCTACACAGGCGTTATGCCCGCCGAAGCCCAAAGATGTAGACATCGCACCTTCTACGTTTGTCTGCACCGCTGTATTTGGTGTATAGTCCAAATCACATGCAGGATCCGCTTCCACAAGGTTGATGGTAGGAGGGATGATATTTTCTTTCACCGCCAGAATCGCAGCAATGGCTTCCACTGCGCCTGCTGCCCCCAACATATGACCTGTCATGGATTTTGTAGAGCTGATGTGTACTTTTCTTGCATCTTCTTCGCCAAAGGCATTTTTGATGGCTCTTGTTTCTGTTTTATCATTCAGAGCTGTACCTGTGCCGTGGGCATTGATATAAATCGCTTCAGGAGCGATGTCCTTCAAGCCTTCCGCCGCAATTTTGATTGCTTTCCCGCTGGCAACAGCTTCTTCCGCAGGTGCTGTTACATGATGGGCATCACAAGTAGAACCATACCCAACCACTTCCGCATAGATTTTTGCACCGCGGGCCTTTGCGTGTTCATATTCTTCCAAGATCAATGCGCCTGCGCCTTCGCCCATAACGAAACCGCCGCGGCGTTTATCAAAAGGCAGAGATGCCGCATTAGGGTCTTCAGAAGCACTCAGCGCCATACAGCTGCCGAAACCTGCCACCGCCAAAGATGTAATGGCTGCTTCACTGCCGCCGCAGATGGCTGCTGTTGTATAGCCATGCAGAATGGCTCTGTAACCTTCGCCAATGGCTGTTGTGCCTGTTGCACAGGCTGTGGAAACAGACACACAAGCATTCTGTGCCTGATAGCGGATCGCAATATTGCCTGCCGCAATGTTGCTGATCATTTTAGGAATGAACAGAGGAGAAACCCTTCTGGGTCCCTTTGCCTGCATCATATCATAGCTTTCGCAGAATGTTTCAAAACCGCCGATGCCACTGCCAAAATAAACCGCCAGGTCTTCCTTTGCAATGTTTCCTTCCAGCCCGCTATCTGTCATCGCTTCTCCTGCTGCCACCATGGCATATTGAGAGAAACGGTCCAGTTTTTTCGCTGCCAGTTTTTCCATATATTGTGTCGGATCGAACTCCTTCACCTCTGCCGCCAGTTTATATTTGCTTTCACTGACGTCAAATCTGGTGATGGAGGCGATGCCGTTTTTGCCATTTTTCAAAGCTTCCCAGAAATCGGGGACGTTATTGCCTACGGGAGTCACCGCTCCGATGCCTGTTACTACTACTCTTTTCATAAGTTCTACCTCTCTCAGCAAGCAAGCCCGCCGTCAATACGGATGACTTCACCTGTAATGTAGTCAGAATTTTCCGACGCCAGGAACAGCGCCAATTTTGCCACTTCCTCTGCTTCGCCGAAGCGTTTCATAGGAATGGCTTCTTTCAATGTATCGTTTTCCAGAGCTTCTGTCATTTCTGTCGCAATGAAGCCGGGGGCGATGGCATTGCAGCAAACGCCTCTGGATGCCAGTTCCTTTGCAACAGATTTTGTCAGGCCGATTACCCCCGCTTTGGATGCGGAATAGTTTGCCTGACCGGGGTTGCCTGTCAAACCGGAAACAGAGCTGATGTTGATGATCTTGCCGCTTTTCTGTTTCAGGAACAGAGGATATACCCCTTTGATCATATAAAATACGCCTTTCAGGTTCGTATCCACAACTGCGTCAAAATCTGCCGCTTTCATCATTGGAACCAGTTTATCTCTTGTGATGCCGGCGTTGTTCACCAAAATCTGGATACCGCCAAAATCCTTGACGATTTCCTTTACTACTGCCGCCGCCGCATCTGCATCGGCAACGTTGCACTGATATGCTTTGGCTTTTACGCCCAACGCTTCCAGCTCTTTTACAGTTTCTTCCGCTTTCACCGTGTTGCCTGCGTAAAGAAAAGCAATATCTGCCCCGTTTTCTGCAAATTTCAGGCAAATGGCTTTCCCAATCCCGCGGGAACCGCCGGTTACTACTGCTGTTTTTCCTTTCAGCATCCCATTTCCTCCTTCACTTTTGCAACTTCTTCCATATTGGAAACATTGTATACCTTTGCGTCAGGCAAAATACGTTTGATCAGTTTTTTCAATGTATCGCCAACGCCCACTTCGATGAATGTATCGAAACCATCCGCCGCCATGCGTTCAATGCTTTCCTGCCAGCGCAGGCTGTGGTTGATCTGATGCATCATCAGGTCGCGTACTTCCTCTGTATAAGGTTCTGTTGTGAAATTGGAGTAAACGGTAACTTCAGGTTTTTTCAGGTCGAATGCCTTTGCTGCTTCCGCAAATTCTTTGCTGGCTTCATCCATAAAAGGAGAATGGAAGCCGCCGCCTACGGCCACGGGCAGACCTCTGCCCCCTGCTTCGCGGACTGCTTTGGAAAAAGCGTCCATTTCTTCCTTCGCACCGGCAACTACCAGCTGACCGGGTGCATTATAGTTTACAGGGTAAACCTGTTGAAATTGCTTACAAACTTCTTCTACCTTGCTGTTTTCCAACTTCATCACCGCAAGCATGCTTGCAGGGTGTTCTGCCGCAGCTTTTGCCATGGCTTTCCCTCTGGCACAGGCCAGCTGGAAACCATCCAGATAGCTGTATGCACCGGCAAAAGCCAGGGCAGGCAATTCGCCCAAAGAAAAGCCTGCCACCCCTTCCGGGGTGATGCCTGCTTCGGATACGGCAATGGCCGCAGCCAAATCTGCCAAATACAGGCAGGGCTGTGTATTCTGTGTTTCTTTCAATTCTTCCGCTGTGCCCTCAAAGCACTGTTGCAGTGTGCCCGCACGCAGTGCTTCTGCGCCGTCAAACAGTGCATGGACGGTTTCGCTGGCTTCATAAAAAGCTTTGCCCATGCCCGCTTTCTGGGCACCCTGACCGGAAAAAACAAATGCTATTTTACCCATTTTGCTGCTCCTTTCAGCAGAATTTCTGCTTCTTCCGCAATTTCACGGATAATCTCTGCTGCAGGCTGTTCTTTGTTTACCATACCGGAAATCTGACCCGCCATAAAGCAGCCTTCTTTCGTATCGCCTTCCACAGCCGCTTTTCTCAGTGCGCCTACGCCCAGTTTATCTACATCTTCAGCAGTTGTTTCAGGGGCATATTCCACCTTCAGGAAATTACGGGCAAACTGGTTTTTGATAACACGGCATGTGCTGCCGTTAAAACGTCTGCCGGTTGCTATTGTGGAAACGTCTGTTGCTTTCAGAATCATGTCTTTATAGTTCCGGTGAACGCCGCATTCTTCCGCCAGAAGGAAACGTGTCCCCATCTGTACGCCTACTGCGCCCAGCATGAATGCAGCTGCCATCCCTCTTCCGTCGCCGATGCCGCCCGCCGCCAAAACGGGAATCTTTACTGCATCCACAACCTGAGGTACCAGAGGCATGGTAGAGAGTTCGCCGATATGACCGCCGGATTCGCCGCCTTCCGCAATGACAGCATCCGCACCTGCGCGGGCCATCATTTTTGCCGCTGCCACAGAAGCTGCTACAGGAATCACTTTGATCCCTGCTTCTCTCCACATGGGGATATATTTTGTAGGGATGCCTGCGCCTGTTGTCACCACAGCTACTTTTTCCTCCGCAACGATTTTTGCCACTTCTTCCACGTGGGGGCTCATCAGCATAATGTTTACGCCAAAGGGCTTATCTGTCAGTTCTCTCGCAATCTTGATCTGCTCCCGCAGATAATCTCCGCCTGCGTTCATAGCGGAAATAATGCCCAAACCGCCGCCATTGGAAACCGCCGCAGCCAGTTTGCCATCAGCGATCCAAGCCATACCTCCTTGGAAAATGGGATATTTGATGCCAAGCATCTCACAAATCGGTGAAACGATCATATCGTCGTCCTCCTTTACTTACCTGTTTCTTACTCTACTTTGCTTTCGATCAGTTTTACCAGATCGCCAACTGTGTTGATTTTGTTTTCGCCCATTTCGATTTCTGTGCCGAATTCTTCTTCCAGGTTCATCAGCAGTTCCATAACGTCCAGGGAATCGATGCCCAGTGTGCCGAATTCTGTTTCCAGTTTGATGTCTGCTACATCACATTCCAGTTTTTCTGCCAACATTTTTGCGATTTTTTCGAATACCATAATTCATTCTCCTTTTTACTCTTATATTCTATATACTTTTAAGACCTTGGGGCTTTGCCCCAATCCCCTTTTCGGGGGCGTGGGGACAATGTCCCCATGGTTCTCACCATTTCAATAAACAGCATGCGCTTGCCAGGCCGCCGCCAAAAGCAGGCAGCAGCAGCAGGTCTCCCCGTTTCAGCTTTCCTGCGCGGTTCAATTCATCCAGCGCAATGGGAATGCTGGCGGAAGAAGTATTGCCGTATTTATCTATATTAACATAAAATTTTTCTTTCGGCACCTTTAATTTCATGCTGGCAAAATCGATGATGCGCTTGTTGGCCTGATGAGGCACAATATAAGCGATATCGTCAAAGGTCAGCCCGTTTCTCTGCAGCAGTTCTTTGCTGTCTCTGCAAATAGCGGTTACTGCAAATTTGAAGGTTTCCTGTCCTGCCATGTGGATATAAGGCTTTTTCTCCTGTCCTCTTTCATAGAAAGGAGACATCCCCACCGGCTGCGGAATATCGATCACATCATCGCCGCCTTTTACATCAAAAATAGAGTCAATATAGTTTTCGCCTTCCCCAAGGACAACCGCTCCGGCCCCATCGCCGAAGATGACACAAGTGCCGCGGTCTGTCCAGTCCAGCAGGCGGCTCAGCCGTTCTGTCCCAATGATAAGAACTTTTTTTGCCTTTCCTCTGGCAAAAAAACCTGCTGCGGTCTCCAGCAAAAAATCAAAAGCGGAACATGCCGCATTGATATCCATCGCCATACAGGAAACACCCAATAAATTCTGCACCATGCAGGAAACAGAAGGAGAAATGCTTTCTCCGCTGACACTCGCCGCCAGAATCAAATCGATTTCCTCCGCTTTGATGCCGCTGTTTTCCAGTGCTGCCAGCGCTGCTTTTGCGCCCATGTCTGCTGCTGTTTCGTTGCTGCTGACATGGCGTTCCTTTACGCCGACCCTCTGGGTGATCCATTCATCATTCGTATCTAAAAATTGTGACAGGTCGTCATTGGTAACGACCCTGGGGGGAACATACATCCCAGTACCCAACACGCGAAAACTCATTTGTTGTCCTCCTATTCCTTTCGCAGGAATTTTTCCCAAGCTATATCTTCCAATTTTTTGGTTACGATAAGTTAGTGCCCTCTTATTGCAAAAAGGTTACAAAAATTTTAAAAAATTTTTCAAAAAATAAAAAAATCTCAGAATCTATTGAATTTTCGCCTTTTTCTATCTCAAAAATTCTTTCAGTCTCAATTTTGTCCTTCAAAGCATAGGGCTGTCCAGTCCAGGTTCGCAGAATGCTTCCTGCCGCCTGCGCAAATCACCGTCAATCCTTTTCTTATCGGTTTTTATGCATATAATGCAATGCCAAAGCTCCCATGGTGGCACTCACATAGGAAAGAAATCCTACCCATAACAGCAGGCGGCGGTTTCGCATTTTTTTCGCCAGCATAGCAAAATTTTCAACATTTCCGGAAAAAGGCAGCTCCGATGCCAAATTCTGGGCAGGGTGATATTTTCTATAGTTTGCTCTGCATTCCGGGCATTCTCTCAAATGCTCCTTCACCAGCCTTCTGCTGGCTTTGCTGGCCTCTTTATCAAAGTACAGAGGCGCTAAATCTGTTACGATATCACATTTCCAGCTCATGTTTCAACACCTCCAACAGCATCTTTTTCGCTCTGAAATAAATCACTTTTGCAGAATTTTCACTGATCTTCAAAATCAATGCGATCTGGGAAAACGGCAATTCCGCATAAATCCGCAGCAGAACCACATCCCGATATTTTTTCGGAATATTTTCCACCATCTGCCGCACCGCATTTTCCACGTCTTTTTTATGCACATGTTCCTCTGGGCTGATATCCCCTTTCACATATCTTTGCGCTATCAATTCCAAGTTGCTGGCATCCAGATGAAGTTTTTTCTTTTTTAAATATTTAAAATAAACATGCTTTCCAATGGCTGCCAGCCAAGTGAATACCTCACAATCCCCCCGGAAACGGTGGAACGAGGTATAGGCCTGCAAAAAAGTCTCCTGGGTCAAATCTTCTGCCAGGTTCGCATCAGCGCACATACGGTACAGAAAGGCATATACTTTTTGATAATTTTCCCGGTAAAGGTTCTCAAAGGTTTTCAAATGATCACCTTCCTTTTATTCTCATTGCAGGATTTTTGTTTCAAACTCCTTGCCCTCTGCGTATTTTTCCAGCAGCTCTTTTGCTTCTTCCAATAATCCGGGCAGATCCGCCTCTCCGTCAAAGGCATAATATACCAGCAGCAGATCCTTTGTTTCTTCTGTGATCATCGTACGGTCGTTATCACTGGTGGGGTTGCCAAAGGGCCCCTCCTCATCAAACAGGACAGGCAGAAATTCAATATTCAGCACATCCTTGCCAATGCCCCGGTACGCCGTGCCCTCGGGCGCCCGCATCCATGTAATCTCTCCTGTGGTATGAGCCAGATCATATGTGCCCATGGAATAACCGGATTTGATAGACAGATAGTTGTTGATATCAACAACATTATTGATATAATATAGCCCCCGTTCCTTGGCAATTCTTCTGCACATGGCTTCCGCAGAAGAACGATACCGGTTTGGGTCTTTGCCCAGAGCTTTGTACGCCTTTCTGGTGGATTGGATCTTCTCTCTTTTGTTTGCCTGAGAAAGCTCCACCTCGGAAAGCTCGGCGATCTTGCTGTTCAGCATGGAAAGAAATTCTTCCGAGTCAGGTGCAACTTCCACCCTGCACCGCAAAAGACCCAGCGCCGCATTGGGGCAGCGTTCCTTCAAACTTGCATCTATTTTCACATTTATCATGGAAGTTTCTCCTTTCAAAAAAACTCTCTCCTTTTCAGCATACCTGAAAAATTCAGAATGTCAAGTTTTCCTTATGATGATGGTTGAAAATTCCCAAAAAATACGTTATTATATTCTCTAGTAAATTTTTTGTTAAAGGAGAGAGAAAAATGGATCAGCGTACTTTAGTTGTTTCCTGCGTAGAATATTACAGCCATCTGAAAAACATCCCCAGCAATAAGGTTTTTGCTTCTTTTGAACATGCAAAATTCATCGATATGATTCTGGATACCCAGAAGATAGCACCCGAAATGGGCCCTGATTTTTTCATTGGTATGATTGATGGTCTGACATATCTGGAAAGCGATTCCACAGTGGAAGAATACAGCCACTATGAAGAACGTACTGCTCTGGTGATAGAAGTGGTTGCCATGCTGCAGAAAAAGCACAAAATGAACGATTTGGAAGCCTGCCATATGTATTACCACTCCAGAACAGCAGAATTTGTCAGTGAAGAAAAGACCAACTGGTATAAAAAATCCCCCAAGGAAATTTATGATTCCATCGAAGCAGAATAAAAAAGAAAGACTGTCTGAAAAAGACAGTCTTTTTTATCGGTGCGACGGGATTTGAACCCACGACCTCAGCGACCCGAACGCTGCGCCCTACCAAGCTGGGCCACGCACCGAAATCTTATAAATAACATATATATTTTCCTCTATTTTTACGAAAATGTCAAGAACCAATTTTGCCGAAAAAACAGTGAGCAGGAGAGAAATCTCCTGCTCTTGATTTTTTCAGATTATTCTGCTGTTTCTTCTGTTTCTGTTACCTTCAGAGCGATCCCCAACTCATCCAGCTGTTTTTCTTCTACTACGCCAGGTGCATCTGTCATCGGGCAAGATGCATCCTTCACCTTAGGGAAGGCGATAACATCGCGGATGCTGGTTGCGCCGCTCATCAGCATGATGACTCTGTCCAAGCCAAAGGCCAGACCGCCATGAGGGGGTACCCCATATTTGAAGGCATCTAACAGGAAGCCGAAGCGTTCCTGGGCATCTTCCGGTGTGAAGCCCAGCAGTTCAAACATCTTCTGCTGGATATCTCTGCGGTGGATTCTGATAGAGCCACCGCCCAGTTCATAGCCGTTCAGAACGATATCGTATGCCTTCGCCCGAACAGCACCGGGGTTGGTGTCGATCAGTTCCAGGTCCTCATCCATAGGTGCGGTGAAGGGATGGTGTACAGCAACATATCTGTTTTCTTCTTCGTCCCATTCCAGCATAGGGAATTCGGTGATCCACAGGAATGCAAAGTCATCGGGTCTTGTCAGCTCCAGCATTCTGCTCAGTTCCAAGCGCAGAGCACCCAAAGAGTCAAATACCACTTTATCTTTATCCGCACAAATCAGAATCAGGTCGCCGGGTTTCCCGTCCATAGCGTCCACGATCTCCTGCATTTTTTCAGGGGTGAAGAATTTTGCAATCTGGGATTTCAGGCTACCGTCTTCATTGATGGCAATCCACGCCAGGCCTTTTGCTCTGTATGTTTTCACGAATTCCACCAGAGAGTCGATCTTCTTTCTGGGGAAAGAACCACATCCCTTGGCGTTGATGGCACGAACGCTGCCGCCATTTTCCAGAGCGGATTTGAATACCACGAATTCTGTGCCTGCTACCACATCAGAGATATTTTTCAGTTCCATGCCGAAACGTACATCGGGCTTATCGGAACCGAAACGTTCCATCGCTTCTGCATAAGTCATTCTGGGCAGAGGCAGCTGGATATCTACATTCATCAGGTCTTTGAATACCTTCTGCATCATTCTTTCGTTGATATCCATAATATCTTCGATATCTACGAAGGACAGCTCCATATCCACCTGTGTAAATTCAGGCTGTCTGTCTGCACGCAGGTCTTCATCACGGAAGCATTTTGCAATCTGATAATATCTGTCCATGCCGGAAACCATCAGCAGCTGTTTGTACAGCTGAGGAGACTGGGGCAGGCCATAGAAATTGCCGGGATGCACACGGCTGGGTACCAGATAGTCACGGGCACCTTCAGGGGTGGATTTGCCCAAGATAGGTGTTTCAATTTCCAGGAAGTTTTCGCTGTCCAGGAAGTTCCGCATCACCTGTACTACCTTATGGCGCAGTACCAGGTTTTTCAGCTGAGAAGGTCTTCTCAGGTCCAGATAACGATATTTCAGACGCAGGTCGTCTTTTACTGTGATATTATCCTCAATCTGGAACGGCGTTGTTTCGGATTCGGAAAGGATGCGCAGTTCCTTTGCGATAATCTCAATCTTGCCTGTTTTCATATTGGGGTTGATATTGCCCTCTGTTCTGGCAGCAACTAGCCCTTTCACTGCCAATACATATTCACTGCGGACAGTTTCCGCTTTTGCGAACAGTTCTTTTTCTGCTGTGTTCCCATCGATAGCGATCTGCACCAGACCTGTTTTGTCTCTCAGCGCGATGAAGATCAGCTGACCCAAGTCGCGGCGGCGCTGTACCCAGCCCATCACCGTTACTTCCTGACCGATCATGTTTTCGTTTACGTTGCCACACATGCAGCTTCTTTTTAAACCTGTTAAAGATTCACCCATGTTCGTATCTCCTTACTTTTATATCATATTTCTTTTCTGTGCTGAAATCGTTGTTCATCTTTAATATCATAATCACTTTTCCCTAAAATGTAAAGTTTTCAGTATAAAAAAGCCGTATTTTTCTTTCTTTCCGCAAAAAAAACTCTTCTTGTCTCTTTTCCAAAAAAGTACTATAATGGATAATTATGAAAACAAAATTTACGGAAATATCCGAAAATTTCTGAACGATAAGGAGTCGATGAAAATGAACCAGCATAAAATCATCACCATCAGCCGTCAGTATGGCAGCGGCGGGCGTATCGTCGGCAAAAAACTGGCGGATGCTCTGGGTATTCCCTTTTATGATAATGAACTGATTACTATGGCAGCGGAAAAAACAGGGCTTTCTGTGGAATGCTTCAAGGATGCGGAGAAAACCTCTGTGGGCAACCTGTTCTTTTCTCTGACCTCCCTGACCCCCAGCCTGGATTCTGTTGGCCTGCCCCTGAATGAAAAAATCTTTCTGGTACAGTCTCAGGTCATCAAGGAAGTGGCAGAAGAAGGGCCCTGTGTCATCGTCGGCCGCTCCGCAAATTATGTCCTGGCGGATAACCCCAACTGTATCAATATCTTTCTGCAGGCAGATCTGCCTGATCGTGTAGAACGGGCGGTAAATACATATCACCATGACCCCCAGGGCGCAGAAGCCATGGTCATCAAGACAGATAAACGCCGTGCCAACTATTATAACTATTTCACCGGTCAGAAATGGGGCAAAGCAGAAAATTATGACCTCATTTTAAATACATCCCGAATGGACTTGGACAAAATCGTAGAAGTCATCAAGACTTATGTTTCTTTGAGATGATATGGAAAAGCAGACCATAACGGTCTGCTTATTTTTTGCTCTTGATGTATGATACTGATTATAACTAAAGGCTTTTGGCTTCAGAAATTCTCAAATTTCGGCTCATTCGAGTTAAAATCCAAGTTAAACAAACCAAATGTATCCCCATTTTGAACTGTTTTAGCAAAGGTTTCCTTTTCTTCTCATACTTTTTTGGAACAAAAAGTATAAAACCGAATCAAAGCATACTCTTATATTCTTCCGTAAGGATCAATTCGCCCCGCCCATTACGGGCAATTCCAGCCCACTCCAAAACAGCGGCCATTACAAATACAGGATCATACACAGAGTCGCCAACCTCATAGCCACGGAACTTTGCAATCGCACCGACAACAGTCGTTTCTTCGCATCCTGCATCACCTAGCTTGGAATTCCTTCCATTCCCTTTTCGTGCTCGTCCGCCCTGTTCCTTCAGAAGATTTACAATGACATCAAAAACAGCATATTCATAGGCTGGCTTAATAGGCAGCTTATCACTGGAAAATGTCACGCCGTCTGGTTCTGCACAAATTTCACAAGGGAGCCCCCTTGCTGTATATACCGTAACACGGCCGCCATTTTCCTTGAGTCTCGCTTTAATCATTTCAGATGCTTTTCTGCTGGTATAATCCACCTTCAAATTACTCGTATCCATTTCTTTAGGTTCCTCCTTTCCCACCGCTTCACCTAAGTTTAATGCAGTAAGCAGCTCATCCAATTTCTTTTTAACCGTAGGATATGACATCTGTAAATCGGACTGCATCTCTTTTAGGCTCCCCCTGCTTTTCAAAAAGGAAAGGAGAAACTTGTACTGTCCTTTGTCAAGTTGATCAAAAATACTAATTTCAAAATCATTTTTTAATTCCATACCACAGTCAGGGCACCGCAATGTAGAAATTCGTAACGTTCCTTGGCACCCAGGACATCTGGAAATAAGCTGTTTCATATCAATCACCTCTATATATAATATAATAATAGTTTTCATATTTTTCAATATAGTTTTTAATAAATTTTATAACTATTTTTATTTAGATGAAAACTAAACATGTTGTTTTCAATTATGGGCAAAAAAAATAGGTACTTGGCTTTTACACCAAATACCCATTATCTCGTTCCAACTCTGCCTGATAAATGCCATAACCGTTTTTCAAATTACTTTCTTCAGAACGTCCATCCGAAAATGTAGTTACTTTTTTCTGCTTACAAAACCTTTTCCACTCTTGTTCCCGGGAAATAATATGCAAGGATCTGAGCGGAGCTTTTTCCTTCCTCTGCCAATTTCTTTGCCCCATACTGGCTCATGCCCACGCCATGCCCATTGCCCCCGCCGTAAAGGGCAATTCCTGTCAGGGTTCCTTCCCCGTTCCGCATTTCCTTCACTGCAAAAAATCCGCTGGGCAGCATTGTCTGTCCCGTCAAACTGTCACCGCTTTTCCTCTGCAGATAGATAGGCTCGCCGATGGTCAGCTTTGTTGGAGAAAGCACCTTGCGAATGGCGTATTCTGTTTTCACCGTCACTGTTCCCTTTTCAAATTCCATCTGCAATTCCATAGCAACGCCGCCTTTGCCCCTTCTTGTCACTGCCATGCCCTGCAGCCTGCCCAAAGCAGAAAGATTTCCTTCCTGTACCGAAACCAGAGACGGATTGGTCGCAGAAACCTCATGCAGCGTCTTTGCCGCAATTTCCGAAAGCTGTCCGCAGCCAAAATATACCTTCCACCGATACCAGGGAGAATCCATATCATATCCTTCCTGTTCCCAATCCTGCCAAAAGGTGAGCCATTCTTCCTCTGTTTGGGGCGTTGCAAAATTCCCATGGGCTTTGGCTTGCAGATAGGCTTTTCCGCCGCCGCTGAAGGAGCCATCCTTCGACCAAACCTCTTGGCTCCCTGCCCCAAATCCGCAGGAAGTGGAATAAAAATAGGTCTGCGCCACTGTTCCCTCTTCCGTCACGGCGCAAAGCCCCTCTGTGGCCTTTACCGCCGCCTCTGCTGTCTCATTTTTTTCATAGCCCAAATATACCTGACTGGCCACCGTATCCGTCACATGGGCACCATAACCGCAGTAGGCATTGCCGTAAAACGAATTATAGGCATAGCTGCGGGCGGTAATGGCTTGCGCCTCCAAAGCCGTCTGTCCAAAACCAGTCGGCATTTCATGGGGCACGACTCCCAAGAGATATCGCTCCAAAGGCAGTTCATTGATGATAGAAAAGCTGTTTTCTCCCCTTCTCTCCATCTCCAGAATGCCTTCATATGTATAAGAAGTCCCATCTGCAAATTCCAATCGAATAGGGCTTTCTGCCGCCACCGTCAGGATACCATAGTCGAACCAAGGCAGATCCGCTGTCAAGGTTGCCTTTGCCCCTGCCGGAAATTCTTTTTTCCCTTTTTCGTTGGAAAGGGTAAATGCCTCTTCCGCCGAAATCGTTACTGTTTCCTGTTCTGTTCCTTTCAAAAATACCCGCATATTTTCCGGCACAGCCTCCTCCTCAATGATGGCTGCGCAAATCTCTCCATCCTTTTCAAAGTAGTTCGCTGTGCTCGTCCCACAGATCAGATCAGAAAAATCCTCCTTTTTCATTTCTTCTCCTGCGGCATCATAAACACGGGCATCGGCCGCCCAATCCCTCTTGCCTTTTTCCGCCAGATAAATCTCCTGTTCATTCACCCGCTTCACTGTACATCGTCCCAGCTCTGCCGCAGGTGTCACTTCCTGGATTTTTCCCTCTTCCAGCTTCACATCGCAGATCCCCTCCTCTATTTTTCCCTGATAGCTGAAGGCCGCTGCGCCCTCTCCTGTTTCCAGCAGCAGTTTCCCGTCCTCTTTCCGGCAATAGATATTTTTCACCACAGGAGACAAGGCCTCCACTGTCAGTAGGGCAATGATTTCTCCATCTTTTTCCAAAAAAGTGATTCTACTATATACATAGGGCTGCAAATCCAGCCCCGCCGCTGTAAATTTTCCTGTATCACAAAGCCCGTCCTTCTGCAATAGCACGGCATTTTCCGTTTCTATCCCATAAAAATATAAGCTGTCCTCTCCTCTTCTGGCCTTCAGCGCTGTTTCCAGCAGCTGTACCCATAATTCATAGGACACCGCCATATTTTTATTTTCATCAGTCAGCACGATACGGCTGTCATATTCCGGTGCCAACCTGTCCATCAATGTTTGGGCCTCCCAAAGGGTCAAGTCATCCTGAGGGCGAAAGGTTCCCTCTTCGCTGCCCGCGAAAAACCCCTGCTCCACACAGCCTGCAATATAGGGATACGCCCAGTCCTCTTCTGCCACATCCGAAAAACCCTCTTTTAAGGTGAGTGCGTCCAGTTCATCCCCAGAATAGAATGCACAAGCAATGGTTTTTGCCGCCAATTCCCGGCTGATGGCCGTATCCCCGCCGAGATGTCCCGTTTGGGCCCGTTGGGGTATATCTCCTTCTGCCGCACATCCTGCCAAAAGCAAAGCCGCCAGCCCTGCCATAATCCATTTTTTCATTGTACCAACTCCTTATGGTACAAGTATATGCCCCTGGCAAAAAAAAAAGAACGGATGAACCATTCGGTTCATCCGCTCTGTAACGTACTATTTAGTTTTCCCAAACTTTTTCAGGTTTGATTGCTGTCCAGTTTTCGTAATCAGAAGCATCTTCACGTTCATATTCATGATAGTTTGTTGCTTCCAGAACAGCATAATAATACCATTTGCCTTCGGGATTATCTTTCCACTGTTTTGCATCTTCATGCAGGCCGTCTTCATCTACTTTACGATCCAGCACACGGTTGATCATAGACATTGTCTCTGCTCTTGTGATGTACTGGTTAGGACGGAACAGGCCGTCATCGTAGCCGCTCAGCCAGCCTTTTTCTGCTGCGGAGTTGATATATTTTTCTGCCCAGTGGCCTTCTACATCAGGGAATTTATTTTCTGTAGCAGGTTCCAGATCATCAAAGTTGGAGATGATTGTTGCCAATTCCGCACGTGTGATGTAGCCGTTAGGTCTGAACAGACCATCATCATAACCGGATACGAAACCACCGTTTTCCATTGTGGAAACGCCCAGGTTGAACCAGTCATTCAGGTTTACATCGGGGAATGTATTATCCGCATCCAGATATTTTGTTCTTACAGAATCCTGAAGCAGACGGAAGAAGATTACAGTTGCTTCCGCACGTGTGATGTTTCTTTCAGGACCTACTGTGTCATCAGGGTAGCCCTGAACATACTGGAAGTGATCTTCTGTATTCAGAACTTCATCCACTTTGGAAGGTGTCTTTTTCTTACTGCTGCTAGAAGAATGGCTGCTGCTGGGAACGTATACATAACCGTCATTGTTTGTATCTCTGCCCAGTTCATTGTTGCCGTCTTTTACGATAACTACATTTTCCAGTTCAGCATTCTTTGCTGCGCCGCTCTTAACTTTTGCTCTGTAAGTCAGTGTTACGCTGTCGCCAACTTCCAGTTCATCGATTGTAGCTGTATCGCCGTCAAATGTAACACCATCAACATTGCCTGTGAATTCGCCTTCGCTGAATACATCGTAATCAGGTTTTTCTGTTACTGTAATATCTTTCAGATCCACTTCACCAGTGTTTTCCACAACGATTGTATATACAGCCCATTCGCCGCGTCTTACACTCTTGTCACCGATTTCTTTTGTAACAGAAATACTGCCTTTGCTCAGCTGAACTTCTTTGTTTTCGTCTCTGTCCAGTTCATTTTCTTCGCCGTCGATTACGATAACTGTGTTGCTGAAATCGTCTTTATCTGCATCAATTTCTGCTGTGTATGTCAGTTCAATGCTCTGACCTGCTTCCAGAATAAGGATCACAACGTTGCCGTCTTCGTCAGTATAAGTATTGTCATACTGTGGATCATCGGAAGCTGTTACTTCAATATTATTTTCCGCAGGGTCAACAATTTCAGGTTCATCTGCTGCAGGTTCATCTGCTGCGGGTTCATCTGCTGCGGGTTCATCTGCTGCAGGTTCATCTGCTGCGGGTTCATCTGCTGCAAGTACATCTACTGCAAGTACACCTACTGCAGGTCCATCTACTGGATCTTCTCCTTCATCAGAATCAGCGCCTTCTTCGGGTGTAGAGTCAGAATCCACACCAGCTCTTATACCCACAAAGTGACCTTTAACCAGGCCCGAACCAGGTTCTTCTACTACAATAATGTTTTCAACAGGTTCGTTGCCCAGATTTGTAACAGTAATTTTGAATTCTACATCATCACCATCTTTGAAAGGTCCTTTGCTGATCAGTGTCTTTGTTACTGCTACGCCTTCTGTTTTAATCACTGTTTCTTCTTCAATAGGTATTTCAGGTTGTTCGGGATCACTTTCATTTACGATTACAGCTTCATTTGCAACGCTGCCCTCTTCTGCGTCTTCCGCTGTGAATGTTTTTACGCAATACAGAACTGCTTCGCCATTCTCATCCAGTCTGCCGGAAACTGTATCTCCGTCAACGGTGAAGGCATCGTCTACGTCAACCCATTCAACATCTTCATCTGTTACGCTGAATGCTGTGCCCGCGTCACCTGTTACAGTAATCTTATAAGCGATCTTGAATTCTTCTACTTCTGCAAGGTCTTCCGCAGAAATCAGGATTGTGCCGTTTTCAGGAACCAGCAGACCGGGGTATGCGAATGCCAAATCCAGTCTCCGAACTTCACTAGCTGTCAAAGCTTCTTTGCTGGAACCACTAATCTGGGCACCATCATCACTAAATTCAGGACCTTCGATTTCCTTAGGAACGACTACATAATGTACGTGCCAGGAAACATCATTCTCTTCATTTTCAGATTCCCAAACTACGGGGTTGTCTGCTCTCAGTACAACCTTATAATCATCAAAGTCTACATCAGGCAATTCAACTTTTACTGCATCTTCTAGGTCTTTTCCTGTAAACAGAGCCACACATGCAGCCGTTACAGAATCAGAAGCAACATCGCCATCGTACGTGCCAGCTACAATTTTATCAGATTCTACGGATTTCAGATGTGCATACCCTGCATCAACCCGAATTTCGTCGCCCAAATCTGTTGTAACATATTCTTCACCTGTCAGTGCGTCATCTTCCAGATAGAAACGAACGATTACTGTTTCAGGTTTCCAGATTGCATACAATGTTGTAGATGCATTGATCAGGAACATATCGCCGGGCTGTACCAGTGCCTGACCATCGGCCGCTTCGCTCCAGCCTGCAAATTCATAGCCTTCCGGTGCTGTAAAGCTGCAGTCTGCCACTGTTACATTTTCGTCTTTGCTGTATGTTTCCGTATAAGCTGTACCTTCGCCGCCGTTAGGGTCATATGTCAATGTGAACTTTCCTGCGGGTGCTGTTCCTTTGCTCCAAATTGCATACAGCGTTGTTGTTTCATTCAGTGCAAATTTGTCTCCGGGCTGAATCAGTGTTGCGCCGTCTGTGGTTTTGCTCCAGCCAACGAAGTTATATCCTGTCCGTGTATAGCCACAATCCGCTGCAGTTACTTCTGTGCCTTTATTGTATGTTGTAGGCATCATAAAGCCGTAGCCGCCGTTGGGGTTATACATCAATACAACCTGTTCTACGGATCCTGCATAAAGAATAGTATCTCTTACGATCTTACCATTCCATTCCTGTGTGCAGGCTTCATCTGTATACCAAATATATCCGTCATCCAAAGCAGGAGGTGTAATTGTGCCGCCGTCTCTGCTGTCAAAGAATACTACATTGGTATCATTGCCGTTGCAAGGAACTGTCTGCCATTCACCAGCATTATCTTTTGCTTTGAATGTTACATCGAAACCAAGATAGATTTCTGTAATATGATCGATGCCGCTCCAGCTTACATCATGAATCTTCTTGATATGATCTGCATCTACAACTACATCCTGATATTCAGGTCTCAGCAGGCTTCCGCCTGTTTTCACTTTGATTACCAGGCCGTCTACCTTTGTAACATCCTTGATAATATCAACAGTATTCAATGTAAACCAATGGTCATATCCAAGTGCCTTATAATTGGCAATTTTGCCGCCGCCGGTTGCTGTTGTGGAGCCGGCTGTTACATTGATCAGGCTTACATCATCAAAATCATACACATCTTCTGTGCTGTCCTTAACTTTGTTTCCGATCGCTTCTGTAAACATCGTGTGGAATTCTGTATCATAAGCACCAATAGGATCTTTTGTCCATTTTGCTGTATAAACTACAGTTCCTGTTACAGTCGGTGTTACTTTAGGATCCCATCTATCGAAAGTATATCCTTCTCTTGTAGGTTCCCCTACAAAGGCAGGTGTCTCATCCCCAAGATGCAGGCCGCTTGTTACCTGATCTGGAAAGATTTCCTGCAGAGCCACACCATCCGTGTAAGTTACTGTATATGTTTCAGCCGGAGGAGGTGTTACCACAGGTTTTACATGCAGAACAAAATTATCTTTTTCAGGTAACCAACTGGTACCATTCCATGTAAATGTCAGTTCTGTTACGTCTGTCTGGCTGTTATCTGCTTCATGCTGTGCAGGGTAATAGTTTGCCTTTTCGCCATCCAGAGTTACTTTAACCGCATATCCGCCAGTTACACTTTTTTCTACATCACCGATGGTGTAGCTGCTGTTGTCGAATCCAACAGGCTGATCTGTTGTATGATCTGTACAAACAATATCCAGGCCAACATTCAGGCTTGTCGGTTTAGCGGGTGCAGGTTCTTCTGCTGTGTAATAATGTACTACTGTACGTGCCGCAGCTGTTGCATCTGTTTTTGCTGCAGTTGTCACTGTGCCGTCCAGTTTTGTTTCGTGATAATAATAAGTTGTTCCATCTTCTGTAATTGTTGCATCTGCAGCGGGCATTGTCCATGTGAACTCTGCATTCTGGGAAACGCTGCCTACGCTAACGATTGTTTTTGCTGTTTTGGCTGTGCCATATTCTGTTTCAGCAGCATCTTCGCCTACCAAAACAGTCTTTTCTGTCAGCTGGCCAACTTCTACTGTTGTGTAAGGCTGAGGGAAAGATGCTTTCCCGCTTGTTGTGCCTACTGTATAGTTCAGCTTTGCGCCATCGCCATTCAGGTAAACCGTTGTTGCCCCTACAGGGAAATCTTCGGCATCCTTCAGTGCAACTGTATAAGTCAGTGTCAATGTTTCGCCGCTTGCCAGGCCTTCTGTTCTGTTCCATTCGATGTTATCTTTATCGTCAGAAACATTCAGACCACTTGCCGCATCAGCAGTGCCCACTTTGGCTGTAACATCGCCTTCCAATGTCACATATTCGCCGATAGGGTCAGTAACAAGGGCAATCAATTTATCAACGATATTGTTAAAAATACTTTCCAATACAGTACTGTCGTTTGCAGTTTTATAATGGCCTGCATCTGTTGCAATAGCTTCCAGCAGAGCATTGCTTGTTGTAAAACCAATTGTGTAAATTTCAGCGATATTCTTTAAATTTGTTACAGTCTTATCTTGTTCTGTAAAAGACTTATCGTTATTTTTACCATCAGTCAAAAAGATAACAACCTTTTTCGCACCGCTGTTATTATTCAGATAAGCATAGGCTTGATCCAAACCGTCTTTATAGTCTGTGCCGCCTTCCGGATCCATCGCATCGATTTTCCCCAGCAGTGTATCCTGATTCTCTGCTGTCGCAGGTGTCAGGCCTATAGAATTGGCTGTTTGAACATTGCTGTCAAAATCAACAATACCAATCTTGACATTTGCCTGTTTTTCAACAATGTCTTTTACCATTTTTTCGGCACGAGCCTGCACGATATCCATTCTGGAATCCGCAGTTCCTGCTTCAACTTCAGAGCAGAGCGGTCTGTCAGAAGAAGAAGGATAAGAATGTACATGCGTATATCCGCAAGTATATCCATAACATTCATAGGTATGCCAATGTTCACGACCCGCTTTTTTTCCGCATATAAGTCCATAACACTCAGATGTGTGTTCATGGTAATCTGTTGCTGTACAGTAGTTCATGGAACCGGAACTATCCAGTACCAGCACGATTTCCACAGCTTCGGATTTGATTTCCTGCTTCGCCTTTACGCTTACTGTCACGTCATAGGTTCCGCCGCCATTATCCTTAGCTGTTTTGTCCAACTCTGCAACGTTTGAGACCGTTGTAGTAGCCGGACTCAAGTTTTCTGCCACCGGCGGTTCATCCGCCAGAGCAGTCGCCGGCATCAGCCCAATGGCCATTACCATTGCCATGAGCCATGCCAAGAGTCTTCTCTTTCTCATGTTCATTTCCCCTTTCATTGCGTTCTAGCAATTTACTTTTTCTCATCAACGAAATACCTTCATGCAAAGTACCCCATGATGATGCTACCATTATATCACACCTTTTCAAAAATTTGTTGTATTTTTCTGAAAAAATCTATCGTTTTTTCTATTTTTTTTTTAAAACCTATTCTATTTTCCAATAAATCCCAGATACTTTTCCCAATAAAAAAACAGCTTCTTCCATAGTTCCCGAAGCTGTCTATTTCTTTTATAACTTTCTAAAAAAATCATCCCGAAATGCCGGTCTTGCCTCTTGACACCTAGCCTAAGCCAGGTGGGTTTCCGCAACTGCAGACTCTGCCTTCCCCCGCCCAAAGGGAATTATCTTGGGGCCTGACATATCTGCCGTATATAGGAGTCCCGCGTCAGTAATGTAGGTTCAAATATGGCAAGTTGTCGTACATTTCAGGATTCTTTGCTCTGATTATACTACAATTGTCCTCGCTAGGCAACATTAAAAATCATTTTTTCTTCATTTTGCAGAAGGGAAGGATTGTCAGCCACACTGCCCCCAGGATAATGGCGATATCCGCCAGATTGAAAATCGGGGCATTTTTTCCCTCAACGGGAATGAATAAAAAATCTGTCACCTTCCCCTTTTTCAGCCGTTCCCAAAAATTAGCATAGCCCCCGCCCAGGGTCACTGCCAGGGGCAGAGCCATCCGCCTGTCGCCCTTTCCCCGCAGCACATTGCAAAAGCTGCAGCTGTAAAGGGCCAGCAAAGCCCCCGTGGAAAGCAGGATGCCTTTTCTCCTTCCGTCAAATCTATTATAAGCCAGCCCGCCGTTTTTTATGTGCCAAAAATACAGGCGGTTTTTGACAATTTCTTTTTTTTGATTCAGCGGCAGTTTTTCTTCCGCCCATTTTTTTGTGCCCAGGTCCAGCCCCAGAATCGCAAAAAATGTAACAATCGCTCTCATTTTTCATCCTCCCATCGAAATCTTTTCCCGGCAAATGCCTTGTCACAAATCCCTTGCCGTATTATAATTCTAATATACGGAAATGCTAAAAGTAAACCCAAAATAATTTAAGAGAGGTGTTTTGATATGGCTTTGGTAACAACAAAAAAAATGTTTGAAAAGGCATTCGCAGGCGGCTATGCCATTGGTGCCTTCAACATCAATAACATGGAAATCGTTCAGGGCGTAGTCGCTGCAGCAAAGGCGCAAAATTCCGCTGTGATCCTGCAGGTTTCCAAATCCGCGCTGAAATATGCTCACCCCAAATATCTGAAGGCAATGGTTGACGCTGCCATCGAAGAAACCGGTCTGGATATCGCTCTGCATCTGGATCACGGCTCCGATTTTGAAGTATGCAGGGATTGTATCGAATACGGCTTCACCTCCGTTATGTTCGATGGTTCCCATCTGGATTATGAAGAAAACGTTGCCCAGACAAAGAAGATCGTAGACTATGCCCATGAAAGAGGCGTAGTGGTAGAAGCAGAACTGGGCAAGCTGGCAGGCGTGGAAGACGAAGTAAAGGTTGACGCTGCAAACGCAACCTATACAGACCCCGATCAGGCAGTGGATTTCGTAAAACGCACCGGCGTGGATTCTCTGGCCATCGCCATCGGCACCAGCCACGGTGCATATAAATTCAAGGGCGAAGCAAAGCTGGATTTCGACAGACTGGCCACTATCACAGAAAAACTGGAAGCAGCCGGTTTCCATAACTTCCCCATCGTTCTGCATGGTGCCTCCTCCGTGGATCAGAAATGTGTTGCTATGTGCAATGAATTCGGCGGCGAAATTGCTGGGGCAAAGGGCATCCCTGCGGAAATGCTGCGGAAGGCTTCCTCTATGGCAGTCTGCAAGATCAATATGGATACTGACCTTCGGCTGGCTATGACAGCGGCTATCCGCAAATCCTTCGGAGAAAATCCTTCCGCCTTCGACCCTCGCGGCTATTTGGGCGCAGGCAGAGACCTGATTCAGGAACTGGTGGAAGACAAGATCAAGAACGTGATCGGCTCTACCGATTCCATGAACTAAATTCCGATGGGGCTTTGTCCCCTCGCCCCCCAAGGGAATGATTCCCTTGGAACCCCATATCCCAAAAAACTGCGTTTTTTGTAAGGAATTTAATTGATATTCCTCGCAAAACGCAGTTTTTGCAAATAAGGTCAAGGGGATTATCCCCTTGCAGGATGGGGGACAGAGTCCCACGAAAGCAAAGGAGGTTTTGCCCATGTACGAACTGGTACAGGTAGCAGAAAATACATACTATATCAACTCCCCTTCCAAGATCGGCGTATACCGTGTCAGCGATGAGGATGTCTGGCTCATCGACAGCGGCAACGATAAGGACGCCGGCAGAAAGATCCAGAAAATTCTGGATGCCCAGGGCTGGAAGCTGACTGCTATCATCAATACCCACTCTAATGCCGACCATGACGGCGGCAATACCCTGCTGCAAAATCGCCTTGGCTGCGCTGTTTACAGCACTCCCTTGGAGGTAGCAGTGGTAGAAAATCCCATTCTGGAGCCTTCCTTCCTCTATGGCGGCTATCCTTTCAAAAAACTGCGGAATAAATTCCTGATGGCGACCCCCTCTAAAGGGCAGGATATCGCCGCGGCAAAACTGCCGGCGGGCATGGAATATTTCCGTCTGCCCGGTCATTTCTGGGATATGATCGGCGTAAAAACCCCCGATGATGTGTATTTTTTGGCGGACTGCATTTTTGGGGAAAACATCATCTCAAAATATCACCTTTCCTTCTTCTACGATATCGCAGCTCAGTTTGAAACACTGGATTTCGTAGAAAAACTAGAAGGCAAGCTTTTTATTCCCGCCCATGCGGAAGCCATGGAGGATATCAAGCCTCTGGTGGCTGCCAACCGCAATAAGATGCTGGAAATTCTGGATAAGCTGCAGGAAATCTGCGCAGAACCTCTGCAGTTCGAACAGATTTTGAAGCGTGTCTTTGAAGTGTTCGATCTGACCATGGATTATAACCAGTATGTTCTCATCGGCAGCACTGTCCGCTCCTATCTGTCTTATCTGGTGGATCAAGGCAAAGCGGAGGTCTATGTAGAAGATAATATGCTGCTTTGGAAAACAAAAACTACGGAATGAGCAAAAATATAGCACCTGATTTTCAAAATCAGGCGCTTTTTTATTGCCAAAATCAGAAGAACAGCTCCCCGGGGCGATAGCCTTCCGGCAGTTCCTCTTCTTCCAGGAACTGAAAGCTTTCATCCTGCAAAATAGGCAGAAATGCTTCGAAGGGAGGTCTGCTGAATTCCGAGCCATAGCCGCTGGCGCCGAACCATCCCCCTTCCTTGCTCTTCATATTCAGGCCACGGGCAAACTTCGTGCGGTTGGAACAATCGTGGACAGCCACATCCCAGCCTTCTTCCTCTGCCATCTTCATCAATTGGAAAGTCAGCTCCCGGCTCCAGATGGGAGAAATATAACCATGGCGATACACATACATATTTTCGCCCTCATAATTCCAGATATTGTTGTTGTTCAGGTGCAGCTCTGCGCAGTTCATGAAATCTACACCTGTGGCAAGAATCTTCTCTTTCTTTTCCAGGAATGCAGCAAAATATTCCGGTGTCATAGGTGTTTCAATCCCTACATATTTGATGTATTTTTTCGCCGTTGCAATGGCTTCAATCACTTTTTCGGAAGCATTGGTAGCCCCCAGATTGAAGCGCAGTTCATCCAGCCCCGCTTCTCCCAAGGCTTTCAGGTTTTCCTCCGTTGCCAAAGTGCCATTGGTATACATATGCTGATGGATGCCTGCTTCGTGGAATTTTCGGATAATACCGTAATATTTTTCAATCTCCATAAAAGGTTCCAGATAAACATAGGAAATGCCTGTGGGTTTTTCCTGAATGGAAAGGAGTAAATCCAAATCTCTTTCATAGAATTTGGTGCCGCCGATTTCCCACAACCCTTCGCCGATGGGCATGCAGTCCTCCAATTCCCCATAGTTATAGCAAAATTTGCACTGGATGTTGCATTTGTTCGTTTTCCGAATGGCAGTCAGGCCTGTCCCCGTCATGCAGGAACGGCATCCCTTGGGAAATTTTTCCGCAGGGCCAACAAAATAGGTTCTGCCATCCACCGACTGCAGTCCTTTGATTTCTGCCATCATCTTTTCATTTCTGGCATCGATGGCATCTTCGATCTGCGCAAAGGTGGCATAGACGATCTCCATCTGCTTGGGCATCAGTTCCTCTTCCTCATCCAACTGGGCAAAAAAGGAAAACCACATCAGGGCATCTTTTTTCGAAATTTTCATAGTTCTCTCCTCAATTCATACAGATTTTTCCCGCTCTCTGCAGGCCTTCTGCCTGTATTATAACATGAGGATTCCCGCTTTTCCATGCTTTCCTCTGCGCCGCCCAAAAATTACCGAGCAAACCATGCCTTCATGGTATCCAGCACCTTGACCAGTTCTTCCTCTGTAATGACATAGGGAACCATGGCATAAAGGTATTTCAGGAAGGGGCGGCTGAACACACCTCTCTCATAAGCGAATTGCTGATACCCCTTCAGCGTTGCGGCATCCTTTACCTCTACACAGACACAGCCGCCCATGATACGGATTTCCTGTATGCGGGGATCAGAAAAGCCTTCCATTTCCCGCCGGGTAATTTCCTCGATTCTGCGGATTTTTTCCATATAATTCTGAGATTCAAAAAGCTCGATGGACTGCAAAGCCACACTGCACGCCAAAGCATTGCCCATAAAGGTGGGGCCATGCATCAGAGCATGATTGGGGTCATCATCATAGAAGCCTTCGAATACTTTCCGATTGGCTACCGTTGCCGCATGGCCGATATAGCCTCCCGTCAGGGCTTTTCCCAACACCAGAATATCCGGCAAGACCAGATCTGCCACAAAACGGTTGCCTGTCCGTCCAAAGCCTGTGGCTACTTCATCAAAAATCAGCAGCACCCCATACTGGTCGCAAAGTTCTCTGGCCCGCTTCAGGAAGGAAATATCATACATCCGCATCCCCCCTGCTCCCTGCAGCAGCGGCTCCACAATAAAGCAATTCAGTCGGTCATGATAATTGGCAAAGGCCTGCTCCAACGCCTCTATTTCCGTAGGGATATGCACCACATATTTGCTGGGGCCATATGCCTTCAAGACAAAATGATAATCCTCATCATCCCCGGCCTCCATGGTTTTGAAGGTATCGCCGTGATAGGCATGTTCCAGAGCAAGGATCATGGTCCGCTGTTCCTCTCCCCGGTTCATATAATATTGCAGTGCCATTTTCAGGGCTACCTCCACCGCCACGCTGCCGGAATCCGAAAAAAAGGTATAATCCAGATCACCGGGCAGAAAGCTTTGCAGCTTTGCCGACAGCTTCTGTGCCGGTTCATGGGTCAGCCCGCCCAGCATCACATGGGAAAATTTCTCCACCTGAGAAATGATAGCCTGATTTAATGCCGGATGCTTGTAGCCATGGATAACACTCCACCAAGAGGACACCGAATCGATCAATTTCTGATCCTTGGTATATAAATAGACACCCTCTGCGTCTACGATTTCATAAGGTACTTTCATGGTTTTCATTTGTTCGTATGGATACCAGATCATTCCGTTTCCTCCTTATTCATATAACGATTGCAGCAGCTCCGCCGAAAGCTCCAGCTCTGTATCTCCGTCCTGCACGCAGGCGATTACTTTTGCCCCCGTCAGATGTTCACACATCTTCCGATTATCCTCCTGCATCGGGTCTCCTGGCTGAAAATGGTTGAAGATAATCCCCTTCAGGGGAATATCGTGGGCTTTCAGATAAAAAGCCGTCAGCCCCACGGCATTGATGGTACCAAGTCCTGCATCTGCTACCAGCAGACACCCCATATCCCCAGCCTTGATGATATCTGCAAGCCAAAGCTCCTTTTCATCAAAGCAAATGGGGCAGAGGATGCCGCCGGAGCCTTCCATGGTCACATATTCATAGCTTTCACAAACCTTCCGGAAGCCATCTAGGACAACTTCCATCTGTACCGGATTTCCTTCTATCCGAGAAGCCAGATGGGGAGAAACTGCTGTCTCATAAACATAGGGACACATTTCCTCCAAGGGCTGGGAAATCCCAGAAACCCTTTTCACATGGAGAGCATCCCCGGGAATCAGTCTGCCGTCTGTGCTTCGTTCATTGCCGCTCATGGCCGCTTTATAATAAGCCGCAGAAACGCCGCTTTCTTTCAGCTTTTTTAAAATCAGACCAGAAACATATGTTTTCCCCACATCTGTCCCCGTTCCTGTGATAAACAGCTGCTTACTCATTTCCAAACCTCACTTCATAGCCCAGATCTTTTATCAGCTTCATATCCGTCTCTACGGTGATACCTGCCGTCGTCAGCATATCCCCGGAGATTGCCGCATTTGCCCCGGATTGGAAACAGCTTTTGCCTTTATCCGCCAGCAATCCCCGGCCCCCCGCAAGGCGGATGGAAGCATCCGGCAGGAGAAAACGATAGACTGCTACGATCCGGCACATATCCTCTTGCGTCAGCTTCTCGTTATGTTCCAGGGGCGTACCGGGAATAGGGTTCAACATATTGACAGGCACGCTGCGGATACCTAATTCCCGCAGAGTCAGGGCCATATCGATGCGATCCTCCACTGTTTCCCCCAGCCCCATAATACCGCCGCTGCATACAGAAAGCCCTGCCGCCTGCGCTGCCCGAATGGCATTGATTTTATCTTCAAAGGTATGGGTGGTACAGATATTCGGAAAATTTCGGCGGGAGGTTTCCAAGTTATTATGTACCCGTGTAACCCCTGATTCCTTCAATTTTCTATACTGTTCTTCCTTTAAAAGCCCGAAAGAGATACAGACCGCAATGCCAGTCTCCTTCCGAATCTGCCGCACCGCCTCGCACATCCGTTCCACTTCCTCATCGGGCAGACGTTTCCCCGATGTAACGATGGAATACCGTAATACCCCTTGGGCATCATTTTTCTTAGCCTGAGCCAAAATTTCCCCATTGGGCAGCAGCGGATATTCTTCTGCATGGGTATGGTTATGGGCAGACTGGGCACAGAAACGGCAATTTTCCGAGCAGTGTCCGCTTTTCCCATTAATGATCGTACAGATATCAAATCCGTTAGAACAAAAATGTTCCCGAATCTCGTCTGCTTTTTTACATAATTCCTCCAAGGGCTGCTGATACAGCCAGAGGGCTTCTTCCCTCGTAATTTGTTTTCCTTGTAAAACTGCATTTCCTAAATCTTCTATCTTCATTGTTTCTTACAACCTTCCTTCCTGAATCAAGGGAATCATCCGCTTCCCGATCATCGCCCCCAGAATACACAAAAGAATATCACCGGGAACTGCCAAAAGAAAACAATACAAAAACAGCGGCCACAGCCCAATGGGGTTTTCCAGATAACACTTGCTGATAAAATAATAATACACCATCCCAAAAAGATATACGATGGCAAGTCCCGCAAAATCCGCCGCCAAGAGACGCTGATAGCCGGGTTTATGCACGCTGTTGGCAATCACCCCTGTCACAAAAGCCCCTGCGGCGAAGCCAATGATATATCCAAAACTGGGCTGGAAAATATACCCGATCCCGCCTCCCTGGGCAAAAACAGGCAGCCCCGCCAGCCCAAGGACAATATAAATGCAAACCGCAAGGCATCCTTTCTTTCCCCCCAGTAAAAGCCCCGCCAGCATCGTAAAGAGATACTGCAAAGTAAAGGGCACCACCGGAACAGGAATCTTGATAAAAGCCCCTACCGCGATCAATGCCACAAACATAGCACATAAAATCATATCTTTTGTTTTTCCGCTTCTCAATGTTCGCCCTCCTCATCAAAATCGGATACTGATCTCCCCGGAAGATAACCGCTCTATGCTGCCATCTTCATAGCGAACAAGCAAATAACATGCTTGATCTACATCTAATGCCATTGCTTTTTTCTCTCCATCCGGCGAGCGTACATAGATTTCTTTTCCAACCACCATGCTTCGTTCCCGATATTTTTCCACATAATCCGCACTTTTTTTTCCTTCATAATATTCCATAAAGTGATTCAAAAACGCAGCTGCCAGGTGGTTTTTCCCATCATTCTGCCGTTCCGGAAAGATTGCACCGGCAATCTGAGAAATCTCTTGCGGAAATCCCTCTTTTGGGGGATATACATTGATCCCAATGCCCAGCACCACATATTCCAGGCTGCCGTTTTCCAGCCCCAAGGCTGCTTCTGTCAGGATCCCACTGACCTTTTTTCCATCCATATAGATATCATTGACCCATTTGATCTGCGCCTGTTTCCCGGAAACCTCTTCGATGGCTTCGCAGGCGGCTACAGCGGCCATTGTTGTCAACCCCATCGCCTGCACCGGTGTAAATGCCGCCGGGCGGAGCAAAAGGCTCATATAAATGCCCGTATCAGTAGGGGAATAGAAGCTGCGCCCCATTCGCCCTCTGCCTTCCGTCTGGGCATTGGCGATTACCGTGCAGCCCTCTGCCGCTCCAGCGTTGGCTTTTTCCCGCAGCAGGGTATTGGTTGACCCTACCTCCGGCAATACATGCAATTCCAAAGCCCCGCAGGTTGGGTTCAGATATTTTTGAATTCCCTGGGCAGAAAGGATATCTGTGTGTACCGAAAGGCAGTAGCCTTTGTTCGGAACAGCATCGATCTCATATCCTTCGCTTCGCAGATTTTTTACCGCTTTCCAGACAGCCGTCCGGGAAACAGAAAGTTTCTCCGCGATTTCCTCGCCGGAAAAATAAGTTCCTTTCTGTTCTTCAAATAAAGAGAGAAGTTTTTCCTTCGTTCCCAATGTATCCACCTCCATTGGAAGGAATGATATCATAGTTTTCCCCAATAGTCAACCAATTTAATTAAACGGTTAACAATAGAAGAATGGCATTTCCTTTTCCTTTCAGAATCCCCTTTTCGACAAAAAAACAAAATTTTAGACAAAACTGTCCAAATGTCTGATTTTTGGATATTCTGCATTTTTTGTCCATTGTCGATTCTTTCAAATCTGTGTAGATTATAGGCATAAGATCAGACTATACTTTTGGAGGAGGTGATTCTTCTGAAACAACTGAAAATCGCATGGACAGGCTACATCCTGATTTCCGTTGTATTTTATATCTCAGGCATTCTGTGCATCGTCTTTCCGGAAATCATGTCGCAAAATGCAGTTCTCATGGGCGGGTGTATTTTGATCGCCTATGGAATCATCAAAATCATCGGTTATCTTTCCAAAGATTTATACTGCCTTGCCTTTCAATATGATTTTGCCTGCGGTCTGTTTTTGATCGTACTTGGAATAATCGTACTGTTCATGAATACCAAATATTATGGGCATCTATTATCCGGATTAGGCGTCCTAATCCTCTTGGACAGCCTGCTTTGCATCCAAACATCCATTGATGCGAAAAATTTCGGATTACCTTCCTGGCCGATGATATTGGCAGTTTCCATCCTGTCCGGAAGCTTCGGCGTTCTTCTGCTCATCATGGATACACAGCTATTCGCCGGGCTCGCCCTTTTGGCGGAAGGATTCATGCGGCAGTATATCGTACAATGTACCGTCCGTTTGTCAAACACGCAGATCTGAAAGACAAAAGAGTAACAAGAAACAAGAAGAATCCATAATGAAAATAAAACCTAGGAGGAAAATAAAATGAATGCATCGACAACACTGAAAAAGCTCGGTATTGAGCAAACATTTAACTATGTCTACAAAGACCCCGACAAAAACATGCCAAAACTGATGGACTGGGCAGATAAATTTGCCCGCGGGGAATTTGCTTCCCAAAGAAAGGCCATCCGGGAAGCTATTACCGATCCAAACCATCCATACTATTCCTACATCCGCCGTATTTTTACAGAAGTAGATCCCAACGTTTCCAAAACTTTGGCCGTAAATCTTTTCATCAACTCTGCCCTGGTTGGTTGGCAAAAAGAAGAGGAATGCCGAAAAAAATATGACTGCAACATTCCTTGGGCAATCCTGCTGGATCCCACCTCTGCCTGCAATCTGCACTGCACCGGCTGCTGGGCTGCGGAATATGGGCACAAGCTGAATCTGACCTTTGATGAGATCGACGATATCATCCGTCAGGGGAAGGAACTGGGCGTGTATATGTATATTTATACCGGCGGCGAACCTTTGGTGCGGAAAAAAGACCTGATCCGTCTCTGCGAAAAACATTCGGACTGCGTATTCCTGTGCTTTACTAATTCCACACTGATCGATGAAGAATTTGCAAATGACATGCTCCGGGTCGGCAATTTTGTTCCTGCCATTTCCCTGGAAGGCTTTGAAGAAGCCACCGATGGGCGCCGCGGCAAAGGGGTATATCAGAAGGTCAGAAAGGCCATGGAACTTCTTAGAAGCAAAAAGCTGATTTATGGGATTTCCTGCTGTTATACCAGTGCCAACTATGAATCCATCACTTCTGAAGAATTCTATGATTCTCTGATTGAAATGGGTGCATATTTTGTCTGGTTCTTCCATTATATGCCCGTTGGCAATGATGCCGTTCCAGAATTGCTGCCTACTCCTGAACAGCGTATCGGGGTATATGAAAGAATCCGTCATTATCGGGCTACAAAACCCCTGTTTGCAATGGACTTCCAGAATGACGCAGAATATGTAGGCGGCTGCATCGCAGGGGGGTATCGCTATCTGCATATCAACGCCAACGGCGATATCGATCCATGTGTATTCGTTCATTACTCTGATTCCAATATCCGTGAAAAAACCCTTCTGGAAGCACTGCGTTCTCCCATGATGATGGCTTATCATAGAGGGCAGCCCTTCAACGAAAATATGCTTCGCCCCTGCCCGATGCTGGAAAATCCCCAGAAACTGCGGGGAATGGTCACCGCCGCCGGCGCACATTCCACCGACCTTCAGTCTCCTGAAAGCGTGGAACACCTTTGTGCAAAATGCGACCCCTATGCAGAACACTGGAAACCTGTTGCGGATAAGCTTTGGAAAGAATCGCAACAGAAAAAAGCGGAACAATGCACCAATGAAGCAACAGAAGCAATCATAAAAAATAATTCCTAAATGAAAAAGGTACCACTTTAGCAGGTTCCTCAAAAGAAAACGGACATTGAAAAAAAATAAAAGGGATGAATCTTTAAAATATAAGGATTCACCCCTTTTAAATGCGTTCTCCTAAGGATGCGCCATTTGTGGTACCTTTTTGTCATACACATAGATACATACAAAAGAAACAAACATTTTTCAGCATGCTCCCTCTGCGATAATCATTTGCAGAACTTCCTTTCTTCTCCAAATGCCTTCGGGCAGAGGCACAATATTAATTCTTTTTCTTCCCCTGGGGGAAAAGGGAATTTTCCTCGAAATTCCAAAACAATTCATAGATTTTCTCACAAAAAACGAAAAGATCATAAGAGGCTCCTTCGTCCAGCCAATCCAAAATGATCCCAACGAAGGTGCATTTATAAAAGCGGATAAATATTTCCTGATCCTCTGGGGAAATCTCAATCGTTTTCGCCACACTGTCCACATAGGAACGCATAATATGAATCCCCATTTTACTCAGGTATTCCATGAATGCTTCCCGTTTTGTAGAACGATATAAATGAAGAATCGCGTTTTTTCGTTTGGCGCACTCCTCTGCCATATATGTCAGGCAACTGATGGGGGAGATAAATTCGCAATGATCTTTGATGACTTCATCCAGCCACTTGTCAATCGTATATTCAACCAAATCGGGAATATCCCGAAAATGGTAATAAAATGTATTGCGGTTCACCTGACACCGTTCCACCACATCATGTACTGTGATCTTGCCATATGTTTTTTCTACCAGAAGCTGCCAGAATGCTTCGCTGATTGCCTCTTTTGTCCGATTCATAGTATTGCCCTCCGTAATCATATAGGAATATTATACAATAAATCGCCGCAATTTTCAACGACCGCAACCGCTGCATCCAGCCCCTTAAACGGCAGCATCCAATATTATCGCTTTTTTCTTTTCAAAAACAATAAATATCCACCGGCCTAGCCGGTGGTTTTTCATTTGCGGGCATAGCCCTGCT
>NZ_JBJEJK010000014.1:0-24598 GCF_051877975.1 Anaerotignum sp. | reverse complement strand
TTTCTTGATTCTTGCGTTCTCCTTTTTTATAATACATAATGAGAAGAAAGACGAAACATTGAAACAAAAGAAGATTTTTGACACAAAGGAGAATGAAAATGAAAAAAAGAATTTTGGGTGTTCTGTTTTTCTGCTTTCTGCTGTTTTCTTTTGCGGGGACGGCAGTGGCGGCAGAAAAGACAGAGTATCCTTATTACATAACGGTAAACCTGACGGATAACATTGTAACTGTGTATGAAAAAGACAGTGCAGGAAAGTATACAGTCCCTATCAAGGCATTTTATTGCAGCGGCGGCGAATCCACACCGGAGGGGACTTTCCAGACCACTGAAAAATACGAATGGAGGGCGTTATTTGGGGATGTGTGGGGGCAATATGCCACACGGATCACCGGGCATTATCTGTTCCACTCTGTGCCCTATCTGGAAAAAGATAAAAGCACATTGGAATATGATGAGTATAATAAATTGGGAAGTACTGCTTCCGCAGGCTGCATCCGCCTGTGTGTAAAGGATGTAAAATGGATTTATGATAACTGCCCCATTGGCACAACGGTGAAAATGTATCGGGGGGATGTAGAGGAACCTTTGCAGCCTGCCCCTGTGAAAAAAATCAACACAGCAGACCTGGAACGCCGCGGCTGGGATCCTACAGACCCTGCCCCCGCCAACCCTTGGAGACAGGGGGAACTGCGGGAAATGGCAGTACAGCCTTCTTTACTGGAAGGCAGTGTGAAAGCATATCATGAAAATAATACATATTATCTGACAGCGGAAGATGCGAAAAGGATGTTTTCCCGCTTGGGGATTGTGCTGTATCTGCCTGCGGCAGGTAAGGTTGTTGATGATGAAATCGTCGTTTCGTATCAAGAAGCAGAATATCACCTTGAATGTCGTGTGAAAGAGGGCACTGTATACTATAAGCTAAGAGATCTGGCAGCGATGGTCGGTGCGGAAATGACTTGGGATAAAGAAAAGCAGGAAATCGGTGTTCATTATGGAACAGAGCAGATCACCATCAGCCCTGCGCCCTTGGTTCGTGAAGCAGTATCGTTTCCCATGAAAATTGCATCGCTATTTCTTGCATAAAAGCTGATTTTTATGGAAAGATTGCATTTTACCCTGTGGTATGATATGCTTTCTGAATTGAAACAGAAAGAGGGAGAAACATGACATTTAAAAAAGTTTCGGTGATTGCGGTCGCGGGGGCTGTGCTTTTGGCGGGAGCCATTGGCATCGCTATCAATTTGACAAGCCCCAATGAGATGGAAATAGAAGTTCCTGAGGCTCCGGTGGAACAGGAGACGGAAATAGCAGAAGGTGGCATCAAGACGCTGGAAAACATGGAGAACATGCCCATTTATTTCGATGATACCGATGTGCTGTTATTGCCTCTGCGCAATGTGATGGAGGGGCTGGGCGGCTCTGTGAAATGGAATGTGGAAGCCAGAACTGCGGAAATTTCCTATCGCGGCAGAACGCTGACAGTACAGCCGGGAGAAGTCAATGCCCAGTTGAATGGTTATGAGATTACACTGCCAAAGACGGTGGAAATGATCAATGGTTGTTTGTATGCCGATGAAACACTGATTTCTGCATATTACACGGGGGAAGTGGAGTTTAACCGTGAAACCAGACAGATCACCTTGCAGACGAAGGACAATACAATTCCTGTGCTGGCGGTAAAAGAAATTTCCGGTGAAAAAGAAGGAAGAAGCTATCGGGTCGAAGTGCCTGTGATCGTCGGCCTGAATGACAGCAATTTTGAAAAGAATTTAAATAAAGACACGATGAAAAAAATGCAGGAGTACGCGGATGAATATCTGGCGGCAGGGACAGAAGGACAGGATGGGCTCTTGCAACTGAAAGTACAAACAGGCCTGTGTACAAAAGAGTTTCTGTCTTTTTGGTGGGAAGGCGAAAAAGATGGCATTTCTGTAAAGATGGCAGAAAACATTGACCTGCTGGGGCAGAAAGTTGTGACATTGGCGGATATGCTGGACGGAGCATCTCTGGAAGAAGTAAAAACAGAGGCAGGAGAAGGCTGGACAGAAGAGCAATTCTTTTTGACTCCTGAAGGCGGTCTGGTGCTGTTGAAGGAAAGCAATGAAGGCGGCTTGGAAATGCATTATTGGACAGCGGAAGGGAAATCCCTTGGCTGGAAGGATGCCTATAAGGCTTTGTTTCAGAAATAAAATATGAAAGAAAAAGAGAGCGAGGAGAAATCATTCGCTCTCTTTTTTTACTAGAAAAGGAAAAAACAGGAACAGGGGTGAGGCCTTGTTTGAATTTGTAAAATCAGACATCTTATTTTTCTGTTTTGCTACTGTTTTTGTATGATTTTGGCAGAAAAAAGAAGGATTTTAAAGGGAATGGTTTCGTATAGATACACTGTATACATTTTATTTGTTTTTTGCTTAACAAACTTTTTTTACGAAAGAATTTTGAAGTATAAATTTTTGTACAAAATTAAATATTGTCAGACAAATGAATAAAGTAAAAACAACAAAAGAAAAGAAAAATGCATAAAAATATTTATAAAAACAATATGATGAACATAAAATATGACAAAAGGTATCTTGTTAGAAACATAACGGGTGTTTTTTCATTTTGCTGTTGAAAAGAAAATGAATTGATTGTATAATAATCAAGTAAAAATTCCCGTTTCATGTCCAGATGAGAATCAAGATGTTGTCAGACAATAAGTTTGATAAACTTTCTTACATGGCCTGAATCAGGGTGAGCCGCCATTTTTGATGGCAGCGAAAGATGAAAGAGGGCTTTCCCTCAAAAAAACGAAACTCTCTCATTAAAAAAGGAGGAAAAGAAATGTCTAAAGTAATGAAAACGATGGACGGTAACGAAGCTGCTGCATACGCTTCCTATGCGTTTACAGAAGTAGCTGGTATCTTCCCCATCACACCTTCCTCTCCCATGGCTGAAAAAACAGACGACTGGGCAGCGAATGGTAAAAAGAACCTTTTTGGTCAGACAGTTAAAGTAGTAGAAATGCAGTCCGAAGCTGGTGCTTCCGGTACAGTACACGGTTCCCTGGCAGCTGGTGCGCTGACAACAACATATACAGCATCTCAGGGTCTGCTGCTGATGATCCCCAATATGTACAAAATCGCCGGCGAACTGCTGCCTTGCGTATTCCACGTAACAGCACGTGCTCTGGCTGCACATGCTCTGTCTATCTTCGGTGACCACTCCGACGTTATGGCTTGCCGTCAGACAGGTTTCGCTATGCTGGTTTCCAACTCCGTACAGGAAGTTATGGATCTGGCTTGCGTAGCTCATCTGTCCGCAATCAAAGGCCGTGTTCCTTTCGTTCACTTCTTCGATGGTTTCCGTACATCCCACGAAATCCAGAAGATCGAATGCATCGACTATGATGAACTGGCTAAGATCATCGACATGGATGCAGTGAACACATTCAAGAGAAATGCGCTGAACCCCGAACATCCCGTAATCAGAGGTACAGCACAGAACCCTGACATCTACTTCCAGGGCCGTGAAGCAGCAAACAAATTCTATGAAGCTCTGCCCGCAGTAGTAGAAGAATACATGGGTGAAATCAACAGAATCACAGGCAGAGATTACAAACTGTTCAACTACTACGGTGCTCCCGATGCTGACAGAGTTATCGTTGCTATGGGCTCCGCTTGTGAAGCAATTGAAGAAACAATCGATTACATGGCAGCAAAAGGTGAAAAGGTTGGTCTGGTTAAAGTACACCTGTTCCGTCCTTTCGTAGCTTCCAAACTGCTGGAAGTAATCCCTAAAACAGCTAAGAAGATCGCTGTTCTGGACAGAACAAAAGAACCCGGTGCACAGGGCGAACCTCTGTACATGGATGTATGTACAGCACTGTTCGAAGCTGAAGAATCTCCTATCGTTGTTGGCGGCCGTTATGGTCTGGGTTCCAAAGACGTTACACCTGCACAGTTCCTGGCTGTATACGCAAACCTGTCTCTGGACAAACCCAAAAACCACTTCACACTGGGTATCGTAGATGACGTTACAAACACTTCCCTGGAAGTTGGCGAAGAAGTTAACGTTACAGGCGACGACGGCACAATCTCCTGCAAATTCTGGGGTCTGGGCGCTGACGGTACTGTAGGTGCAAACAAGAACTCCATCAAGATCATTGGTGACCACACAGATATGTACGCGCAGGCATACTTCAGCTACGACTCCAAGAAGTCCGGCGGTATCACGCAGTCTCACCTGCGTTTCGGTCACAAACCCATCAGATCTACATACCTGGTAAAAACAGCTGACTTCGTAGCTTGCCACAAACAGGAATATGTAAACCTGTATGATATGGTTACAGAACTGAACCCCGGTGGTACATTCCTGCTGAACACAACATGGTCCGTAGAAGAACTGGAACAGCACCTGCCCGCTAAACTGAAAAGACAGCTGGCTGCTAAGAATGCAAACTTCTACATCATCAATGGTACACAGATTGCAAAAGAAATCGGTCTGGGCAACAGAATCAACACAGTTCTGCAGGCTGCATTCTTCAAACTGGCAAACATCATCCCCATTGAACAGGCTGTAGAATACATGAAAGCAGCTATCACAAAATCCTATGGTAAGAAGGGTGACACAATCCTGAACATGAACTACGCTGCTGTTGACCGTGGTGTAGATGGCGCTGTTAAGGTTGAAATCCCCGCTGCATGGGCTAACGCTGTAGATGCAGAAGTTGCATCCACAAGAAAGACAACAGATTTCGTTAAGAATATCGTTGAACCCATGAATGCACAGGAAGGCGACAAACTGCCCGTATCCGCATTCTCCGGTATGGAAGATGGTACATTCCCTTGCGGTACAGCTGCATACGAAAAACGTGGTGTAGCGGTTGATGTACCCGAATGGAATGCTGAAAACTGCATCCAGTGTAACCAGTGCTCTTATGTTTGTCCTCACGCTGCAATCAGACCCGTTCTGGTTACAGATGAAGAACTGGCAAAAGCACCCGCTGCATTCAAGGCTGTAGAAGCAAAAGGCGGCGCTGCATTCGCTGGCCTGAAATACAGAATGCAGGTATCCTCTCTGGACTGCCTGGGCTGCGGCAGCTGTGCTGTAGTATGTCCTGCTCCTAACAAAGCTCTGGTTATGAAACCTCTGGCAACTCAGGAAGCTGAAGCTGCTAACTGGGATTTCGCTATCGATGAAGTTGCTCCTAAGGCTAACCCTATGAGCAAAGCATCCGTAAAAGGCTCTCAGTTCGAACAGCCTCTGCTTGAGTTCTCCGGCGCTTGTGCAGGTTGTGGTGAAACACCTTACGCTAAACTGGTAACTCAGCTGTTCGGTGATAGAATGTACGTTGCAAACGCAACAGGCTGCTCCTCCATCTGGGGTGGTTCCGCACCTTCTATGCCTTACACAACAAACAAAGACGGTCATGGTCCCGCATGGGCAAACTCCCTGTTCGAAGACAACGCAGAATATGGTCTGGGTATGGCTTCCGCAGTAAAACACATGAGAAATGGCCTGAAAGATAAACTGGAAAACCTGAAAGCAATCGATGCATCCGTTGCTGGTGTTGTTGATGCTTGGGTAGAAACAATGTTCGATGGTGAAAAATCCAGAGAAGCATCCGACGCTCTGATCGCTGCACTGGAAGCTTACGCTGGCACAGATGCAGAAGCAAAGAACATCGTTTCCTATGTTCTGCAGAACAAAGATCAGCTGGCTAAGAAATCCCAGTGGATCTTCGGTGGTGACGGCTGGGCTTACGATATCGGCTACGGCGGTCTGGACCACGTACTGGCATCCGGCGAAGATGTAAACGTTCTGGTATTCGATACAGAAGTTTACTCCAACACAGGTGGTCAGGCATCCAAATCCACACCTATCGGTGCAGTTGCTCAGTTTGCTGCTTCCGGTAAGAGAGTAAAGAAAAAAGACCTGGGTATGATGGCTATGAGCTATGGCTATGTATACGTTGCACAGGTAGCTATGGGCGCAGATAAGAACCAGCTGGTAAAAGCTCTGACAGAAGCTGAAAAATACCATGGTCCTTCCCTGATCATCGCTTACGCTCCTTGTATCAACCACGGTCTGAAGGGCGGCATGAGCGGCGCTCAGAACGAAATCAAACGTGCAGTGGAAGCTGGTTACTGGCAGATGTACAGATTCAACCCTGAACTGAAAGAAGCAGGCCAGAATCCTTTCACACTGGACTCCAAAGAACCTACAGCTGACTTCAGAGAATTCCTGCTGAGCGAAGTTCGTTACAGCTCTCTGCAGAGAACATTCCCCGAAATCGCTGAAGAACTGTTTGAACAGACAGAAAAGACAGCAAAAGAAAGACTGGAAGGCTACAAGAAATTGGCTCAGGGCTAATTTCCAAAGCTTAAAAGTGATTCTTAGCGATTCATAAAAATTGCCCCGGACTCGGAAGAGTCCGGGGCTTTTTTCTTTGATTGAAAAATCTCCTGAATCATGTTAGGATAGAACGAAGTAAAGGAGGAGATAGAATATGAAGAAAAAATGGACGACCCTTTGGATGGCAATGCTGATGCTTTGTATGAGCCTGTTCAGCGGCTGCGGCGGCATAGCAGAGCAGAGCGCTGAAAGCCAGACAGAAGGATATGCCATTGAGAAGGATGGTTATTATACTTCACCTGAGGAGGTAGCCCTTTATCTTAATACTTATGGCCAACTGCCGGATAACTTCATTACGAAGAAAGAGGCAGAAAAGCTGGGCTGGGACAGCAAAAAAGGCAACTTATGGGAAGTGGCTGATGGCATGAGCATCGGCGGCGATAAATTTGGCAATTACGAAGGCGTTTTGCCGGAGGAAGATACCTACCACGAATGCGATGTCAATTATGCAGGGGGATACCGCGGCAGTGAGCGTATTGTTTATTCCGATGACGGAGATATTTATTACACAGCGGATCATTATGAGACCTTTGAGAAGTTGTATTGATGGGGGATCACTATGAAAATTCTTTTAGATGGAAAAAGGATGACTTCCAAAAAAGATGCTCACGGATATTTGAAAGAAGTTTTTGGCTTTCCGGATTATTACGGGGAAAATCTGGATGCACTCCACGATTGCCTGACAGAATTGGACGAGATGGAAGTAGAATTTCGGCATGTTGATGAAATGAAAGCCGCTTTGGGAAAATATGGAGAGAATTTGCTGCAGGTGTTCCGTGAGGCGGAAAATATTATATTTTTTGAAGCATAAGAGAAGGGTCTTTGCATTTGCAAAGACCCTTTTTATCATTATTTGATCTGTGTGATATCATAAGGAGTGGTCTGATAGACAAAATAGTTCAGCCAGTTGGAATACAGCAGATTGGCATGGGCTCTCCAGGTCACCAGGGGATCCTTTGTATCGTCATCGTTGGGATAGTAATTCTTAGGCACTTCGATGGGCAGCCCTGCGTTTTTATCCCGCAGATATTCCTTTTCCAGTGTGCGGGCATCATATTCAGAATGACCCATAATGAAGATCTGACTGCCGCCGTCATTATGGATGGCATAAACACCAGCTTCTTCGGAGGAAGCAATGATCTTCAGGCGGGGTTCTTTCTCGATATCCTCCCGTAAAACGGTTGTATGTCTGGAATGGGGCACATAGAAAATATCGTCAGAACCGCGGAACAGGATAGATGTCTTTTTATCCAGCTTATGAGGGAATACACCAAACATTTTTTCCTTCATCATGTGCTTTTTGATGCCATAATGATAATACAGACCGGCCTGGGCACCCCAGCAGATATGGAAGGTACTGTGCACATGGGTTTTGCTCCATTCCATGATTTCTACCAGTTCATCCCAGTATTCCACTTCTTCAAATTCCATCTGTTCTACAGGCGCACCGGTGATGATAAGGCCATCCCAATTCTGATCTTTCACTTCATCAAAGGTTTTATAGAAAGAAAGCAAATGATCTTCAGGGGTGTTTTTGGATTCATGGCTTTTGGTATGGATCAGCTCCAGTTCAATCTGCAGAGCAGTATTGCCCAGCAGACGGGAAAGCTGTGTTTCCGTATCGATTTTTGTGGGCATCAGATTCAGCAGAAGGATCTGCAGGGGGCGGATATCCTGTGTCATGGCACGGAATTCCGTCATAATAAAAATATTTTCATCCGTCAGCACCTTGGCCGCGGGCAATTCGTTAGGTATCTTAATTGGCATTTTTTTTCACCGCTTTCGTATAATCTTATTTGATGGCCTCCAGTGCCTGAGCGATATCGTCGATCAGATCCTGTGCGCTTTCCAGACCGCAGGAGAGACGAACCATATCGCCGGGAACGCCGGCAGCTGCCAGTTCTGCATCGTTCATCTGTCTGTGGGTGGAGCTGGCGGGATGCAGGCAGCAAGTGCGGGCATCGGCAACGTGGGTTTCAATAGCAGCCATTTTCAGGTGTCCCATGAAAGCTTCTGCTGCCATTCTGCCGCCTTTCACACCGAAGCTGACTACGCCGCAGGTGCCATTGGGCATATATTTCTTTGCGATTTCATAGTATTTATCCCCTTCCAGACCGGGATAGGTTACCCATTCGATCTGATCGTGAGCTTTCAGATATTTTGCAATAGCCAGACCATTTTCACAGTGGCGGGGCACACGAACATGTAGGCTTTCCAGACCCAAGTTCAGCAGGAATGCGGACTGGGGAGAAGGAGTGGAACCAAAATCGCGCATGAGCTGTGCGGTTGCTTTTGTGATGAAGGCGCCGCCTTTGCCGAATTTTTCAGCGTATGTAATGCCGTGGTAGCTGTCATCGGGGGTACACAGACCGGGGAACTTATCGGCATGAGCCAGCCAGTCGAAGTTGCCGCTGTCTACGATACAGCCGCCCACAGCTGCACCGTGGCCGTCCATGTATTTTGTGGTGGAATGGGTCACGATATCTGCGCCCCAATCGAAGGGTCTGCAGTTGATGGGAGTTGCGAAAGTATTATCTACAATAAGGGGAACGCCATGTGCATGGGCTGCTTTGGCGAAACGTTCGATATCCAATACAGTCAGAGAAGGGTTGGCGATGCTTTCCCCGAATACTGCTTTTGTATTGGGCTTGAAAGCGGCTGCCAGTTCTTCATCGGAACAATCGGGGGCAACGAATGTGAAATCGATGCCCATTTTTTTCATGGTTACGGCGAACAGATTGTATGTACCGCCATAGATGGTGGAAGAAGATACCACATGGTCACCACAGTTTACGATATTGAATACAGCATAGAAGTTTGCCGCCTGGCCGGAGGAGGTCAGCATGGCTGCTGTGCCGCCTTCCAGGGCACAGATCTTTGCTGCCACATGGTCGCAGGTGGGGTTCTGCAGGCGGGAATAGAAATAACCATCTGCTTCCAGGTCAAACAGCTTACCCATATCTTCGCTGGTGCTGTATTTGAATGTTGTGCTCTGGATGATGGGAATCTGTCTGGGTTCGCCATTGCCGGGGGTATAACCGCCCTGTACGCATTTTGTTTCGATCCGATAATCGCTCATTTTGAAATTCCTCCTTGAAAAAATAGAATGATTTAGATGATTTTCGAAAATATCATTTCCGCAAGGGATGCTTACGGTGAATGTTGTCCCGGTTTTTTATTTTTCGCAAAAAAGAAAGCCGTCTCAAAGAACCCTTTGAGACGGCTATTATAACCGCGGTACCACTCAAATTGCATATCTGAAATATGCCACCTCTTCGGGCTCCAACAAGCCCTATGCTTTTACGCAGCAATCACGGGAGGAGCCTACCGGTGAGAAACCATTATAAAAAGAGAGAAATGGATTTATGTAAATGGATCCATTTGTATGCAAGCATCCAATGATCTGCTTGGCTCTAGCTTCACACTTTCGAACCTCCGGCTCAGAAGCCATAGGCTGTTGAGTGAAATTGTTATCGGTTCGCAGCGACCACCGACTCTCTGAAAACGCAGGCACTCAGCCCTCTTCGTCATAGCCTTTCGTATGAATTTCGTACGCAGGAATCTTTCGACTCCGCCGTATTGGAAATTATTATAACATTCTGAAAAAAATTGTCAATCTTTTTTTAAAGATTTGTTCTTACTTTCATACAATTTTTTCAGAAGCCGCGGAAAGGAAAAATTAAAGAAAGATTAAGAAAGCCTGCCGTTGTTCTTCCAATTTCATCCGTATAATGAGTGGTATGAAAAAATAGAGGAGGTTCGACCCATGAAATTGACGAAAAAGAAGAAGATCATCCTTGCTGCGGCCATTGCAGCAGCTGTTGCCGCAGGGGGAAAGCTGGCTTTTGGCAAGGGAGAAGCCCCCGGCGAAGCGGTCAGCACTGCCTTGGCGGAAAAGCAGGATTTGCAGGAGACCCTGCGGCTGAAAGCGGTGCTGGAAGGAACGGAAAGCACGGAAGTGGTTTCCCGCCTCCATTATGAGGTAAAAGAATTGCTGGTGAAGGAAGGCGACCGGGTGAAGAAGGGACAGCTTTTGGCGGTGTTGGACAGCGCAGACCTTTCCCAGGAGATGGCCCTGAAACGGGGGGAGCTTTCCCTTTTGCAGAAACAGCAGGCAGAGACCCTGCGGGACAGACAAATTGATTATGACAACGCAAAAAAAGCTTATGATGATACCAAAATACTTTTTGAAATCGGCGCAGCCAGCCAGGCAGAACTGGATGAGGCAAAGGATACATTGGAGAAAATTTCCGCGGCAAACGGAAAAGCGGTTCTTTCCGCAGCGGAACAACAGGCCCTTGCCAATACCAAACAGGAAATCAGCATACAGAGCAGCGCACTGGAGGATTGCCAGATCCGCAGCATGATCGACGGAACGGTCACCCGTGTGAACACAAAGGTGGGACGTTTTGCCGATGAAACGGAGGACGATAAGCCCATGTTCGTCATTGAAAATGTGGATACCCTGCAAATGAAAGTTTTGGTCAGCGAAAATGATATTGCAAAGGTTTCCGTAGGGCAAAAGGTGGATATCACGGCGGAGATTTTAAACGGCGAAAGCGTGCAGGGGGAAGTCATCCGCATTTCTCCTACAGGGGAATTGAAGGAGGGCAGCACATCGGAACGGGTCATTCCTGTTTTTATCAGTGTGAAGGAAAAGAATGATAAATTGATTGCCGGCATCACCGCAAAGGCTACGATCCATATTGCAGAAGCCAAGCAGGCGCTGACGGTGCCTTATGAAGCCATAGGCGAGCTGGAGGACGGCAGCACAGTGGTTTATGTGGTGCGGGAGGATAATACCATCCATATCGTTCCCGTGGAGCTGGGGCTGGAAACAGACCTGTATGCAGAGATCAAAGGCGGCGAACTGAAGGAAGGACAGACCATCGTGCTGAACCCCAGCCTTGCCTTGACAGAGGGCATGGCGGTCATGCCGCAGTAAGGGGGAGAAGCCATGAAGGAAATCATTAAGATGGAACATTTACATAAAACCTATGATACAGGGGCGGTGCAGGTACATGCCCTCAGAGATGTGAACCTGAGCATCAGGGAAGGGGAATATGTGGCCATCATGGGGCAATCCGGCTCCGGCAAATCCACCCTGATGAATATTTTGGGATGTATGGACAGACGGTTTGAGGGGACATATCTTTTAGACGGCATCAGCATTGAAGAACAGGGGGAAAACGAGCTTTCCCGTATCCGCAATCAAAAGATTGGCTTTGTTTTTCAGGCCTTCCAGCTCATTCCCCGCACTTCAGCATTGAAGAATGTGGAGATCCCTATGATCTATGCGGGAGTGAAGGGGGAAAAACGCAGGAAAAAGGCGGAGGAGCTTCTGGAAAAGGTGGGCTTGGGGGAACGCATCCACCATATGCCCAATGAGCTTTCCGGCGGGCAGAAGCAGAGAGTTGCCATTGCCAGAGCCCTGGCGAATGAACCGGCTATTTTGCTTGCCGATGAGCCTACGGGCAATCTGGATACCAAGGCTTCCCATGAGATCATGGAATTTTTTACAAAGTTGAACGAAGAAGGGGCAACAGTCATCGTGGTCACCCATGAGGAGGATATTGCCCAGTATACCAAGCGTATCGTCCGTTTTCAGGATGGGCAGATCATCAGCGATACAAAGGCGGTGAAGGAAGGATGATATTTGAAAATATCAAGCTGGCATTTTCCTCTATCCGTGCCAATAAAATGCGTTCCTTTCTGACCATGCTGGGCATGATTATCGGCATCAGTTCCGTTATCGCCATCGTTTCCCTGGGGGATACCATGCGGAGCATGTTTGCCAAAGAATATGAAAATGTGGGCGTTGGGCTGGCCTATGTCTACATCATGACAGAGGATGGCTATTATACAGAGAATGAAATGTTTACCCAAGAGGATGCAGAGCGGCTGAAGGAGGCCATGGGGACGGACCTGACCTATGTGGGCTTTGAAACAGGCGAGCGTACCGACCTGCAGGCAGGAAGAAAAAAAGAAAAGGTCATCATCAGCGGCCTGGCAGAAAACCCCACGGCAATGGAAAACCCTAAAATCATATTTGGAAGGATGCTGAACGACAGGGATATTCATGGAAAACGAAACTATGCCGTTTTGGATCAGGAAACAGCACAGAATCTTTTCGGTGTAAAAAATGCCGTTGGCAAGACTGTAAAAACTACCATTAACCAGGAAAGTACAGAGCTGATGGTAGTGGGGGTCTATGAAAATACCGACTCTGCCCTGATGCGGATGTTGGGCGGCGGCGGCCCAAAATCTGTTTATGTGCCGGAAAGCATTCTAATTTCCGGGGATTCCAGCAATTGGACCATAGAATTCTGTATGAATACGGAAGGAGATATGGAAAAAACTCTGGAACGGGTGAAAGCCTTTGTGGCAAGAATGAAAAATCATGATCTGAGCGAGATTCGCTCTGAATCTGCCATGGAAGAAATGGGCATGATGGATAGTATGCTGGGTTCCCTTTCCATGGTAGTAGGAGCTATTGCGGCAATCTCTCTATTGGTAGGCGGCATTGGCATTATGAATATCATGCTGGTTTCTGTGACAGAACGCACCCGGGAAATCGGCATCCGAAAAGCCTTGGGCGCTCAGACGAAGGATATCCTGATACAATTTTTGATCGAAGCGGCGGCCATTTCTGCCGCAGGCGGTATCATTGGCACGGCCTTGGGCATTTCCATTGTTGCCCTAGGCGGCGCCGTGGTGGGCATTGGCGCCGTGGTGAAGCCCGCCGTTGTGGCGGTGGCAGTTATTTTTTCCGCTGCGGTGGGGCTTGGCTTTGGGCTTTATCCTGCCAGAAAGGCGGCGAAAAAAGACCCTGTGGAAGCCCTTAGATATGAATAGAATAAAACGATGAATGGGGCAAATATTGCCCGATGGGACAAAAAATCTGTAAATTTTATGCGTTTTGCTGAAAATTTATGGATTTTTTTCCTTTGATTTTCTATTTTGAAAGGTTGAATTTGGGATGAATTTATTTTGCTGGGTGAGAAAATATGATATACTAAATCGTGGCGTAGAATCGAAATTGACAGAAGATGGAAGGAGGAACCCGCATTGGATACGAATGAAAAGAATATGGAAAGCAAACCTTTTACCCATCTTCATGTCCATACAGAATATAGCCTGCTGGATGGTTCTGCAAAGATCAAAGAATTGGTGCAGCGGGTGAAAGAACTGGGAATGAACAGCATCGCCATCACAGACCATGGTGCCATGTATGGCGCGGTGGAATTTTATAAAGCGGCTTTGGAGGCTGGCATTCAGCCTATCATCGGCTGTGAAGTTTATGTGGCGGAAGGCTCCCGGTTCAAAAAAGAAGGCAAGGGCGGCGGCTATTATCATCTGGTGCTGCTGGCGGAAAATAACGAGGGCTATCAAAACCTCATCAAGTTGGTTTCCTATGGTTTCACGGAAGGGTTTTATTACAAACCACGGGTGGATAAGGAGCTTTTGCGAAAATACAGCAAGGGACTGATTGCTTCCAGTGCCTGCCTGGCAGGGGAAGTTCCCAGAAACATTTTGAATGTTTCCTATGAAAAAGCCAAGGAAGCCGCTTTGGAGCATTTGGAGATTTTTGGCGAAGGCAATTACTTTTTGGAACTGCAGGATCACGGCATGCGGGAACAGAAAATCGTCAATGAAGCATTGGTACGCATGAGCAGGGAGACAGGCATTCCTCTGATTGCCACCAACGACAGCCATTATATTTATAAAGAGGACGCAGAGCCCCATGATATCCTGCTGTGTATCCAGACTGGGAAAACGGTGCTGGATGAGGACAGGATGCGCTACGAGGGCGGGCAGTTTTATGTGAAAAGCCCGGAAGAAATGTACGATCTTTTTTCCTTTGCCCCGGAGGCCTGCGAAAATACGGCAAAAATTGCAGAACGCTGCAATGTGACCTTTACCTTCCATGAATTAAAGCTGCCCCGTTTCGATGTGCCGGACGGGAAAACGGCAGAGGAATATTTAAGAGAACTTTGTTATCAAGGCTTTCGGGAAAAATATCCGGAACCTAAGGCGGAATGGAAGGAACGCTTGGAATATGAGCTTTCTACCATTGAAAATATGGGGTATGTGGATTATTTCCTTATTGTTTGGGATTTTATCAAATATGCCAAGGATAACGGTATCATCGTTGGGCCGGGGCGTGGCTCGGCGGCGGGCAGTATGGTTTCCTATTGCCTTTCCATCACCACCATCGACCCCTTGAAATATGATTTGATCTTCGAGCGTTTTCTGAACCCGGAACGGGTCAGCATGCCGGATATTGATATCGACTTCTGCTACGAACGGCGGCAGGAGGTCATTGACTATGTGATTCGGAAATACGGGGAAGCCAACGTTGCCCAGATCATCACTTTTGGTACCATGGCGGCAAGGGCGGCCATCAAAGACGTAGGGCGTGCATTGGCCATGCCTTATGCCGATGTGGATCGCATTTCCAAGATGATTCCGACGGAACTGGGCATTACCATTGAAAAGGCTCTGAAAATGAACCCTGATCTCAGAAAGGCTTATGAAGAAGAGGAGGATACGAAACGCCTCATTGACACATCTATACGTCTGGAAGGCCTGCCGAGACATTCCTCCACCCATGCGGCGGGGGTCGTCATCTGTCGGGAGCCGGTTATGGAATATGTACCCCTCAGTGCCAATGACGGGCAGGTCAATACCCAGTATACCATGACGATACTGGAAGAACTGGGTTTGCTGAAAATGGATTTTCTGGGTCTGCGCACTTTGACGGTCATTCAGAGCGCAGTGCAGGAAATTGAGCGTATCCACGGCGTAAAGCTGGATATGGATCATCTGCCGGAAAACGACCCTGTGGTCTATGATATGATCTGTCAGGGAAAAACGGAGGGTGTGTTCCAGCTGGAAAGCGGCGGCATGAAGCAGTTTATGAAGGAACTGCAGCCCCGCTGTCTGGAAGATATGATCGCCGGGATTGCTTTATATCGGCCGGGGCCGATGGATTTCATCCCCAAATATATCAAGGGGAAAAATGCCGGCGGCAAGGTGCAGTATACCCATCCCAAGCTGGAGCCGATTTTGGAAAATACCTATGGCTGTATCGTTTATCAGGAACAGGTCATGCAGATCGTGCGGGATTTGGCGGGCTATAGCCTGGGGCGGAGCGACCTGGTGCGCCGTGCCATGAGTAAGAAAAAGGCTTCTGTCATGGCGGAGGAGAGAAAAAATTTCGTTTATGGCGATGGCAAGGATGTGCCTGGCTGTGTGAAAAACGGCATTCCCGCAGAAGCGGCGGAAAAGATTTTCGATGAAATGACAGACTTTGCCAAATATGCCTTCAATAAAAGCCACGCTGCCTGCTATGCGGTGGTCGGTTATCAGACAGCATGGCTGAAAGCCTATTATCCTGTAGAATTTATGGCGGCACTGATGACCAGTGTTATGGATAATGCGTCGAAGGTTTCCGGTTACGTGGAGGAATGCAAAAAAATGGGCATCCAGCTTTTGCCGCCCGATATCAACGAGGGCTACAGACAGTTTTCTGTATCCGATGGCAAAATTCGCTTTGCCTTGGCGGCTATCAAAAATGTCGGCAAGGGGGCGGTGGATGCCTTGGTGGCGGAACGGGAAAAGAATGGCCCCTTTACTTCCATGACGGATTTCTGCAACCGTATGGAAGGCGGCGAATGGAACAAGCGGGGCATGGAAAGCCTTATCAAGGGCGGCGCCATGGACAGCTTGGGCGGTTTCCGCAGTCAATATATGGCGATTTATAAAAATATTTTGGATGGCATCGGCCAAGCTAGAAAAAATAATATAGCAGGGCAGCTGAATCTGTTTGATCTGGACGGAGGGGATGAAACCTTCCAACAGCAGGATGAGCTGCCGCCTATTCAGGAATATCCCCTGCGGGAAAAACTGGCCATGGAAAAAGAAGTGCTGGGCATTTATGTCAGCGGGCATCCCCTGGCGGAATATGAAGAACAGCTCAGAAGAAAGATCAGCCACAGCAGCTTGGATTTCCTTCCCCCGGAAGAGGGCGAGGATCGCCTGCAGGTGGAAGAGGAAACAAAGGTTATCGTTGGAGGTATGGTGGCGGGCATTTCTGTGAAATATACCAGAAACAACGATAAGATGGCCTTTGTAACACTGGAAGATTTCCAGGGCAGCCTGGAGATCGTGATTTTCCCCAAGGTTTATGAAAAATGCACTGCTTTCCTGAAGGAGGATGAGGTCCTTCTCATCAAGGGCAGAGCTAATGTTTCCGCCGATGGGGAAGGAAAGGTCATTGCCCAGGAAATAAAGCCCCTGGCGGCGGGGGAAAAAGAATTGCCTAAATCCGTTTGGCTGAAGCTGGCAGCGGGGGCAGAAGTTCCCTTTGGGCAGATTACCGGGATCCTGAGAAAATATCACGGGAATGTTCCCGTATATATTTATGATGAAAAAACAAAACAGAAGATGAAGGCAGACCGCATCAATTGGGTCACAGGGGAAGAGGATCTTTGCGAAGAACTGCGGCTGCTGCTAGGTGAAAAAAATGTTGCGTTGAAATATTGAGGAGGGATTCCTATGGCTGAAGAAAGAACAGAAAAGCCCACAGGGGAAATGCCTGAAAAGCGGACTGAAAAAATGGGGGCGGATACTTCTTATATCTGCGTGAAAGCCTTGGAAAAGGGGGTCAATATCATTGGTGTGACCCGGGGCGAGATAACAAAAATCCACCATACAGAGAAGCTGGATCGGGGGGAAGTGCTGATCGCCCAGTTTACGGAAAATACCTCTGCCATGAAAATCCGGGGCAATGCGGAAGTATATACGCAGTTTGGCGTGATCCGCGCCGGTGATATAGATATTGAGAGAAAGTAAATCCGATTGGGGATTATGATATTTTGGTGAAAAGCGGAAAAAGTCTTTGAAAAGCTGCGGAAATAAGAAGCTTTTGGAAGAAACGCTTTTCCAATTGAGGAGGAATTCACTTATGACAGAAACGAAGGAAACAAAAAAGATCAAAAAAATTGGTGTATTGACCAGCGGCGGCGATGCCCCCGGCATGAATGCTGCTATCCGTGCTGTTGTCAGAACAGCAAAATATCATGGCGTTGATGTGGTAGGCATCCGCAAGGGTTATGCAGGGCTCATTGGCGGCGAGATCAAGGAAATGCACAGCAAGGACGTTTCTAATGTCATGAATCTGGGCGGTACCATCCTGCATACAGCACGATGCCCGGAGATGATGACGGAAGAAGGGCTGAGTAAAGCGGCGGCGATCTATAAGATCCTTGGGCTGGATGCCCTGGTAGTCATTGGCGGCGATGGTTCCTACCGCGGGCTGGCGGAATTGGCAAAGCGGGGCGTGAACGGCATCGGTATTCCTGCGACCATCGATTTGGATATGAGAGGTACGGAGTATACCATTGGGTTTGATACAGCGGTCAATACCGGTATGGATGCCCTGAATAAACTGCGGGATACTTCCAACTCCCATGAAAGATGCTCTGTTGTCGAAGTTATGGGCAGAGATGCGGGCTATATCGCTGTTTGGTGCGGTATGTGCGGTGGTGCAGAGGAAGTTATGTTCCCCGAAGAAAAAGAAGTCATCGACAGCAATAGAGTCATCCAGCAGATTTTAGAGAATAGAAGTATTGGGAAACGCCATAATCTTATTGTAGTGGCAGAAGGTGTCGGCGGCACACAGAAGCTGGCGAAGGATATTCAGGAAATTACAGGGATTCAGACCAGAGCCACCATTCTGGGGCACCTGCAAAGAGGCGGCAGCCCCACTGCAACAGACCGTATGCATGCTTCTATGATGGGCTATTATGCCGTAAAAGCCATTTTGGACGGCAGAGAAAATGTTGTTGTTGCATATAATAAGGGGCGGTATGAAATTCTGGATCTGTTTGAATCTTTGGAAATGAAAAAAACATTGGATCCGGAAATCTATAATGTGATCAAGATTCTGGCGATCTGATAGGAAAGCCTATGGAAAGCGACTGGGGAGGCGCACAGCCTGCGGAGCGGGCATAAGAATTTACTTAAGAAAAGAGGAGGTAACGCAATATGCGTAGAACGAAGATCGTCTGCACGTTGGGCCCTGCTACGAATGACGTGGAGATCATGAAAAAGCTGATTCAAAACGGCTTGGATGCCGCGCGGATTAATTTTTCCCATGGAACCTATGAAAGCCATGCAGAAACCATTGCGAAGCTGAAACAGGCCAGAGAGGAACTGAATGCCCCTATCCCTCTGATCTTGGATACAAAGGGACCGGAAATCCGTATAAAGACATTTAAAGAAGGGAAAATCAGACTGGAAGAAGGTGCTTCCTTCACCCTGACAACAAGAGAGGTGGAAGGAGATGAGACCATTGTTTCTGTGACCTATGCAGACTTGCCGAAGGATCTGCAGAAAGGTTCCCGTGTTCTGATTGATGACGGTCTGATCGAATTGAGAGTAGACAGTATTGAGGATACAGATGTGCATTGTACTGTCATCAACGGTGGCAATGTCAGCTCCCGCAAGGGCGTAAACCTGCCCGGGGTAAAGGTGAATCTGCCTCCTTTGATGGAAAAAGATATTTCTGATCTGAAATTTGGCGTGGAAAATGGGTTTGATATTGTAGCGGCATCCTTTATCCGCTCAGCGTCTGATGTGGTAAATATCCGCAGGGTGCTGGAAGAAAACGGCGGCGGGCATATCCACATTATCTCCAAGATCGAAAATCAGGAGGGTGTGGAAAATATCGACAGCATTCTGGAGGTTTCCGATGGGATCATGGTTGCCAGAGGGGATCTGGGGGTGGAGATTCCCCCGGAAGAAGTGCCTCTGGTACAGAAGAGATTGATTGCCAAGGCGAATATGCGCGGGAAACCGGTCATTACAGCAACACAGATGCTGGAAAGCATGGTGCACAGCCCCAGACCTACCAGAGCGGAGGCCAACGATGTAGCCAATGCTATTTTTGATGGCAGCGATGCGATTATGCTTTCCGGGGAAACAGCAGCCGGGGCTTATCCGCTGGAGGCGGTGGAAACTATGGCACGTATCGCCAAGAAAACAGAAAGCAGCATTGATTACGGCAGCAAAATGGTTGGTATTACGGAACCTGCCAGAGTCAATATCACCAATGCCATCAGCAGAGCGGCCTGCAATGCAGCGGCAGAGCTGAACACGGCGGCCATTTCTACCATTACCCGTTCCGGTTTCACCGCAAGGATGATTTCCAAACATCGTCCCGTATGCCCTTTGCTGGCAAGTACTTCTGATGAATGCGTATGGAGGCAGATGAACCTGATCTGGGGCTGCAAGCCTTTGCTGTATCATGGGGATCTGCCAAAGGGCGGTGTATTTGATACGGCCCTGAAGATCGCAGTCAGCAGCGGTATGCTGAAAAATGGGGATACCGTCGTTTCCGCCTTGGGGATGCCTCTGGGCTTCAGTGGCGCTACAAATACCCTGCGTGTGGATATTGTGGGGGATGTGCTGTGCAAGGGGAAAGGTGTCGGTACAAAGAAGGCCAGCGGCACGGCCAGGGTCATTACTGCCCGGGATGGCGTGGAACGAACCTTTCACAAGGGGGATATTTTGGTGACCACGGCTACAGATAACAGCTTTATGCCTTATATTCAGAAGGCGGCAGCCATTGTGGTTGGCCCCTTAGATCAGAATGTGGACTGCCATGCAGAGATTGCCGGCAGTGCCCTGGATATTCCTGTTATCGTATGCAATGCCAAGGTGGTGGATTTTATTCCTGCCCATTCCCTGATTACCGTTGATGCGGAGAAAGGCTTTGTTTATAAGGGAATTCCGAAAGAAGACTAAATGAAAAAAGCAGTATGAACTTGAAATAAAAAGTTTGTACTGCTTTTTTATTTTTTTGATTTTCAAAATAATGAATAATTCAAGAAAATGAAACGTCCGTGCAAAATGTACAAAAGTCTTTCTGTGGTAGAGAATGGTCGGATTTTTAAACAAAATTTTTGTGCAAAAATGTTAGAATTGAAGAGGTTTTTTGTCGAAACAGCGAATTGACGGAACCTTTTTGGAGTGTTAACATATTTGACATAAGTTCAGAATATTGAATTTATTTATTTCTGATAATGAATTTATCGCAATTATATAGATATCCTGAACTTATCAAAAATCTTATTTTATAGGAGGGAATTATTATGAACACATTGATTAGTGCTGACAACACATGGGCTTTGATGGCTATCACATGTGGCTGGGCTGCATTTTCTATTTATGCAGAACAGACATGGAAATGGGCATCTAAAGTTTCCGGGGCCATTGTTGCGCTGGTAGGCGCACTGGTTCTGACAAATCTGGGTATCATCCCTACAAACTGTGTATGGTTCGATGATATCTGCTGGGGCTTTGCAGTTCCTATGGCAATCCCTATGCTGCTGCTGAGCTGCGATATCCGTAAGATCGGCAGAGAAGCAGGTAAGATTCTGATCCTGTTTTTGATCGGCGCCGTTGGTACAACAGTAGGCGCGATCCTGGGCTTCAAACTGCTGGGTGGCGTCGTAGAACATCTGAATGGCGTTGCAGCTATGATGACTGGTTCTTACATCGGCGGTACAGTAAACTTTGCTGCCCTGTCCAGTGCATTTGAAGTACCCGGTGAAACAGTATCTGCTGCAGTAGTAGCGGATAACCTGCTGATGACACTGTACTTCTTTGTACTGATTATGATCCCCAGCATCAAATTTTTTGCAAACAAATTCAAACATCCCCACATTGACGAAGTAAACGCAAGAGGTGTAGATGAAGAAGCAAAAACACAGGCTGCTGCTTACTGGGGCAAAAAACCCATCTCCCTGATGGATATTGCTATCAACGTAGCCATCAGCGTTATCATCGTTTGGGTATCCACAGAAATCGCAGGTGTTTTATCTGAAGTGATCCCTACAACAAACACAGTAACAAGCATGCTGAACGGTCTGTTCGGCAACAAATACCTGATCCTGACAACATTGACAATGATCATTGCGACAATCTTCTCCAAACCTCTGGAAGGTCTGTCCGGTTCTCAGGAAATCGGTACATATCTGATTTATCTGTTCTTCTTCGCAATCGGCGCACCTGCATCCATCAAAGCGATCTTCCTGAACGCTCCTCTGCTGCTGGTATTCTGTGCCATCATGGTAATCGTAAATATGCTGTTCTGCTTCATCTTCGGCAAACTGCTGAAATTCGACCTGGAAGACTGTATCCTGGCTTCCAACGCATGTATCGGCGGCCCTACAACAGCTGCTGCTATGGCGATTTCCAAAGGCTGGGTAAAACTGGTTGGTCCTATCATGCTGGTAGGTACACTGGGTTACGTAGTAGGTACATATTTCGGTACATTTGTAGGTCAGTTCTTGGGTGCATAAGCATAGACTGACAGAAAGGTCTGAATCAGAAAGAAGGCAAAAATCATGATTTTCGATGGACATAGTGATATTTTTACGGACGTGACCGTTCGTAGATTGAAAGGCGAAACACAGGTGTTGAAAAATCATCATCTGCCTCGCCTGAAAAAGGGGAATATCGAAGGCAGCTGCTTTGTACTGTGGATCGATCCTCCTTATGATGCAAACCCTTCCAAGAGATTGGGCGAGCTGATGCAGTGCATCAAGGACGAAATGGCGGAATGTGAAGAAGCCGTTATCGTAAAAAATATCAAAGAAATCGAAGAAGCGAAAAAAGCTGGCAAATTTTATATTCTGCCCGGCTTGGAAGGTCTTTCCGGCATCGGCAAGGATCTGGATAAGATCGATGAGCTGTATGAGTTTGGCTGCCGCCATGCCATGCTGTCCTGGAATGAACAGAATGACTTGGCAACCGGCACAAAGGGCGACCCTGACCGTGGGCTGACAGAGCTGGGCAAAAAGGCAGTGAAAAAGCTCCACGACAAGCATATGCTGGTGGATGTTTCCCATACCAATGAGCGCACCTTCTGGGATATGGCAAAGGTGGGCGGTGGCCCGTTGATGGCATCCCATTCCAATGCAAGGGCGTTGGCTGATGTGCCCAGAAACCTGACAGACTGCCAGCTGCTGGAAATCAGAGATACCAATGGTATCGTTGGGCTGAATTCCTTCAATATGCTGGTAGATAAGGACATCAAGGAGCAAACAGTAGATGGTCTGATTCGCCATGCGGATTATATTGCAAATAAGATTGGTGTGGAACATCTGGCCTTTGGCTTTGACTTCTGCGAATTTTTGGATGATGAGGCAAATGCTTCCTTCTGCGATCAGGAGAATACCTTTACGGTAGGCCTGGAGGACTGCACACACGTTCCTTTTATGGTAGAAAAAATGAAGAAAGCCGGTTTCAGTGATAAGGAACTGGAAATGATTTCTCGTGGCAATTGGATGAATCTGATTCAGAGAGTCATCGGCTAAGCCGAACTTTTTCAAAGGATAAGAAAGACCGAGAGGCTCGACGGAGTTTCTCGGTCTTTTTGTTTGATGAAGAAAACTCTTTTAGAAGAGAAAAGAAGTTTTTTGAAAAAAACATAGTCGGAAGGACTATGAACCAAAAAAGGAAATCAGGGTAAGGCGAAGCCTTACGAATGGTTATATCTTAAGACAGAAGAGAAAAGAGGGATACAATGATTTTTGATGGACATAGCGATATTTTCAGTGACGTTAGATACAAAAGAGAAGCAGGGGAAACACAAGTGCTGAAAAACCACCATCTGGAAAGACTGCGGAAAGGCGGGATTGGCGGTGCTTGCTTCGTTATCTGGGCAGATACCTATAACGGCTTTGCACCCAAAGATGAAATGGATGCCATTGTGAAGGCGTTACAGGCAGAAATGGCGGAAACGGAAGATTTCGTTTTGATACATAACAGAGCAGAGGTGGAAGCGGCGCAGAAAGCCGGTAAATTTGCCATCCTGCTGGGGATTGAAGGCTTGGCTGGCATTGGCGAAGACCTGAGCAAGATTGATGCACTATATGAAATCGGCGCCCGCCATGCGATGCTGACATGGAATGAAGAAAACGCTTTGGCAACCGGCGTAAAGGGCAGCCCCGACAGAGGGGTCACAGATTTGGGCAGAAAAGCCATCAAGATCATTCAGGATAAGAAAATGATTTTGGACGTTTCCCATCTGAATGAAAAATCTTTCTGGGATGTCATTGATGCTTCCAATGGCCCGATTTTGGCTTCTCATTCCAATGCAAAGGCACTGGCAGGCGCCGCAAGAAACCTGACAGATGCACAGCTGATGGCAATTCGTGATACCAATGGACTGGTAGGGCTGAATGCTTTTGGTGACTTTATCAGCGATATTCAGGAAGAACAGGATGTAGACCATCTGGTGCGTCACGCATCTTACATCGCGGATAAGATCGGGGTAGAGCATCTGGGCTGCGGGTTCGACTTCTTTGAATTTTTGAACGCAGATTCTATGAAGAGCTACAGCGATCAGGATGATTCCCGTCTGAGGGGCATGGAGGATTGCTCCAAGGTTCCTGTATTGATGGAAAAAATGAAAAAAGCAGGCTTTACGGATAAAGAACTGGAAATGATCAGCAGCGGCAACTGGCTGAATCTGATCCAGAGAGTAATGGGCTAAAAAGAACGATAAAAAGAACCTGAGATTTTCTCAGGTTCTTTTTGCAGTTTCGTTTGATTTTTGTTAGAAGAATTTGGGTGTCATAGCCCAGATGGAGATACAGTCTTCCTCGCCGTTATTGATGTATTTATGGGGCAGAGAACTGTCGAAATAGATACTGTCTCCTTCATTCAGGATATAATCTCTGCCGTTGAGAAAAACGGTAAGGGTGCCTTTCAATACATAACCGCATTCCTCACCATCATGGCTGAGGGCTTTTTTTTCATAAGAATAGCCGCTTTTCAGAGTGATTTCCATCATATCCATGGCACGGTCGGGGCGATCGGCATGGAGAAGCTTATAATAGCTGCTGTCGTGATGGGTCACGATGGTTTGATGTTCCCCTTTGCGAATCACGAAATGCTCTTCAGTAGGTTCTTCGTGGAAGAAATAGTTGATATTGGTATCCAGAGCCTTTGCCAAACGCCACAGGCTGGTGACAGAAGGAACAACGAGATCCCGTTCGATTTGGCTGATCAAGCCTGTGCTGACATCGGAGAGTTTGGAAAGTTCGGCAATGCTTAATTTCTTTTCCGTTCTGAGTTGTTTTAATTTTGCGCCGATTAAAATTTCCATAAAATACCCTCCT
>NZ_JBJEJK010000013.1:0-4214 GCF_051877975.1 Anaerotignum sp. | reverse complement strand
GAGAAAAGCGGAGAAAAGCTAGATAAAAGCTTTTGTCAGAATGGATTGCTTGCAAAACAGGCTGACAAAGAGGTTTTAGATAGGTTTGCGGAGCAAACCCATGCGTAATGCGAAGCTGTACCAATGGTTTTTCAAAGCTAAGGTTGTGACAATACGCTATTCTGTTTTGAGAGTTTACAGCTTTCAGAAGTGCGTTTTTTAACTGAATATGATGCAATCATGGGTGGATTCCCGAGCGGCCAAAGGGGGCAGACTGTAAATCTGTTGCGATAGCTTCGAAGGTTCGAATCCTTCTCCGCCCAGAAAATGAGGACAAGCAGAAATGTTTGTCCTTTTTGCATTAAACAGAAAAGACTTTTACAAAGGAAATCAGTTCCAGATGGTTTCGGGAAGAATAGAGAAAAGGGAAGATTTGCGGTATAAATAGAAAAAACAATATGAACTTTTGTTATCAATAAAAAATCATTATTGATAAGATTTTGAAAAATGCTAGTAATGTAATAGGTTTTATGATATTGTGGAAGAAAAGAAAGAAGAGATTCAAGAAAGGGTGAGTTTTATGAAGAAAAAATGGATTGCGATGGGGACAACGCTGGTAATGGTGACGGCATTGGCGATGCCTGCTATGGCAGCTAGCAGCTTTAAAGAGGAAAAAGCGGTGCTGCGCCCTGATTTTACCATTGTCATTGATGGGGAAGAAATGAATTTCAAACGGGCGGATGGTTCGGCGGCCTATGCGCTGGTTTATGAAGATTCTACCTATCTGCCCTTAAGAGCCATCGGGGAGGCACTGGGCAGAAATGTAAACTGGGATGAACAAACAAAGACCATTACCTTAGAAGGGGAAAGAACGACGAAGGATTCCTCTAACAAGTATATCGAAGGTGAAACAAAGAATGTATGGGTACAGGTGCGAAATGATTTTACCATCGTCATTGATGGAAAAGAACAGACATTTAAGACATCTGCCGGAAAGAGGATCTACCCTCTGCTGTATGATGGCTCCACTTATTTGCCGCTGAGAGCAATTGGACAAATCATGGGGAAAGATGTTGGTTGGGATAATAGCACAAAAACTGTAACGCTGACAGGCGAAGGCTACACAGTGACAGATGCTGACAGTTTCGGAGACGAGAAGGAAACAGTAACGGATGCGGATACATTCAAAGATAATACAACGACTGACATCGGCCTGAAAAAGGCGAAAGAAATTGCGCTGAAGGATGCTGGTTTGAAGGAAAGTGAAGTCATTTTTGTAACAGCAAAGGCTGATTATGAGAATGGCAGGAAAGAATACGATGTAGAATTTTACTGCGATGGCGTAGAATATGATTATGAAATTGATGCAGAGACAGGTAAGATTACGGACTTTGATAAGGATTTTGAAGGAAAGCTGCCTGCGGCAACGGACGAAATTACTTCTGATGAAGCAAAAGAGATTGCCCTGAAGCATGCAGGATTGAAGGAAAGCGAAGTAACAAAGCTGAAAGTGAAAAGAGACCGGGATGACGGCGTTGTGAAATATGAAGTGGAATTTAAAACAAGTGAAGCGGAATATGAATATGAAATCAATGCGGAAACCGGGAAGATTTTGAAAGTGGAAAAAGAAGAAGAAACAATGAAATCCACAGAAACGGACGTAATTACCGCTGAAGAGGCAAAAGAGATTGCCTTGAAGCATGCAGGCCTGAAAGAAAGCGAAGTAACAAAGCTGAAAGTGAAAAAAGACAAGGATGACGGCATTGTGAAATATGAAGTGGAATTTGAAACAGGCAAAACGGAATATGAGTATGAAATCAATGCGGAAACAGGCAAGATCCTGAAAGCAGAAAAAGAAATCGATGATTGAGCAGTTAATGGATGGGGCCCCTCTTTTGAGGGGCTTTTTCATTGCATCTTGACATACATAGATAATCTAGGTATAATACAAACATATACATAGAATCTCTAGGTATAAAAAGAGAAGTATCGGATACCGATAAATTTGCTGGGGAAAGGAGAAAAGGCTATGGATAAAAATTTGATCGGCGGCAGCACAGTGTTGATGCTGCTGGCTTTGCTGGAAGAAAAGGACTGCTATGGATATGAAATCATTAAGGAATTGAAGGAGCGGAGCCAAAACGTATTCCAATTCAAGGAGGGGACACTGTATCCTGTTTTGCACAGAATGGAAAACCAGGGGTATGTGAAATCCTACCGTGCCAAAGCGGAAAACGGCAAGGAGCGGAAGTATTACCGCATTACGGCGGCGGGAAAAGCCCAGTTGGCAGAGGAAAAGAAGCAGTGGGAGGTTTTCAGTGGCTCTGTAAATCGGGTCATTGGGGCAAGAGGCTTCGCCTGAGAGGGGGAAAAGGATGGAAGAGAAAAAATGGGAGTCTTACCTCAACGAAGTGCTTTCCTTTGTGAAATTCAAATATGATCATAGGGCTATCCGCAGGGAACTAGCGGAACACATGGAGGACCTGCGGGAGGATTTGATGGCGGAGGGCATGGACGAAGCTGCAGCAGAGTATATGACGGTGGCATATATGGGGGATGCGGCGGAGATCGGAAAGGCTTTGGACAAGGAGCATGGGGCTTTGCTGGGATGGATCTGGCGGATCACAAGGGCATTGGTGATCCTTTTGGCTTTGGTGACAATTTTGCCGCTGTTAAATCTATTTACTGGTGTGGTTGGGAATTATTTTGAGGAGTATGAACCACAGAGCGAAAGCGCAGAAGCATGGCACATAGAGCTGGACAGGGAATACCAAGTATACGATTATACCTTGATTTTAGAGGATGTGTATTATTATGCGGATGGAACCATGTCTGTGGTCTATCGCACGAAATATAATCCTTTTGCGAAAACGATCCTCTGGGGTTCTTCCATTACTGTGAGCGTATTCGATGAGAGCGGAGAAGAAATTTCCTGCGGCGGCAGCGGGTATAAAAAAGGTGGATGGAATGGGATTGGATGGCAGAATCTGCGGGATGTGCCCCAGGATGCAAAATGGCTGGAGATTTATTATTTTCCTGATTTAACAGTGACAGTGGATTTGGAAACGGGGGAGGTGATGGATAATGAAGCGTAAATGGCAGACAGCAGTGTTTATTCTATTGATTGGGCTACTTTCCTTTCTCTATATCCGCTTGAATGACCTGTTTTTTCGTCCGGAAGAAGTTTTTTGGGCCTGTGAGAGAGGACTGCGGAGCGGCCCTTCGGAGGAAATTATCTTTTCGTTTGATTTACAGGATGGGGGCTTCGCTTTAGTGGGCAGACAAAAAGAGGGGCTGTTTGTTGTGCCTGTGGAACGCAGTCATTTATTTCTCTGGAGGATGAAACAAGGCAAGGTGGATGGCTTTTTGGATTGCGGAGATACGTTGGGGGGATCTCTGACCTATGACGGCAATTATCTGGGGCTTTGTCAGGAGAAAGAAATCGTGGAGATGTCCTTGATTCTTGGAAATTGGGAGGATTTGAACTGGAAGGAGTATGTTTTTCCTGTGGAAGGAGAGCTGATTTTTATGGAAGGGGAACAAATTTTTCAGGATGAGGGGTTTGAGGAGAGTAAGGATGAGATCAATTATGTTGAGGGCAGAAATGCAGAAGGAGAAGTTGTTTATCGTGCTGGGGATGACGATTTGGCGGAAGCATTGCGGAAAGGAAATATCCGACCATCGCCCAGTCATTCCTGAATCATTTCCCTGCTTCTTAGGGAGCGGGGAAAGTTTTTTGGAAAAATTGAAAAAATCTGTTGACAAAGTTTGTTCCATTTGGTATCATAATCAAGCGGCTGAAACAACGCAAGATTTCAAGATTTGCCCGAGTGGCGGAATTGGCAGACGCACAGGACTTAAAATCCTGCGGGGTAACACCCGTACCGGTTCGATCCCGGTCTCGGGCAGCTTCATAAAAATATATTTCTAAGCCCAGATAGCTCAGTTGGTAGAGCAGCGGACTGAAAATCCGCGTGTCACTGGTTCGATTCCGGTTCTGGGCACCATATCTGCGCGAGTGGCTCAGTGGTAGAGCATCGCCTTGCCAAGGCGAGGGTCGCGAGTTCGAATCTCGTCTCGCGCTTTTCTTCTTCAAAGAAGAGCAAAAAGAAAAAAATGAAAAAAGATGTTGACAATCGGGCGGAAGTCTGATAAGATACATTTCGTTGAAAAACTGATGTGCGCGAGTGGCTCAGTGGTAGAGCATCGCCTTGCCAAGGCGAGGGTCGCGAGTT
>NZ_JBJEJK010000012.1:0-92907 GCF_051877975.1 Anaerotignum sp. | reverse complement strand
GTGGCGATTACTATGTGTTTTTTATTTTTACGTCATTATTATCTTAATGACATTGAGCATTTGCTCCTTTTTTTATTTTATATCTAGATGTTTTTTCTCCAGCCGCTGCTGGACATTCTCCTTCAAAAGGGTATACAGCACGGAAACAATGGGGATAAACACCAGCATCCCCACAACCCCAAAAAGGCTGCCGCCCAGAGAGACTGCCGCCAAAACCCAGATGGAAGGAAGCCCTACAGAACCGCCTACCACATGGGGATAAATGAGGTTGCCTTCTATCTGCTGCAGGATCAGGAACAGTACAATGAATGCCAATGCCTGAGGCGGATTTACCGTCAGAATCAGGAACGCCCCTACGGCACAGCCGATAAAAGCCCCAAAAATAGGGATCAGTGCGGTAAATGCAATGAGCACGCCTACCAAAACAGCAAAAGGGAACCGAAGGATGGTCATGGCAAGGAAGAACATTACCCCCAGAATGACAGCCTCCAAACACTGTCCCGTCAGGAAATTGGTAAAGATACGATGGGTCAGGGAGCAGATACGGAGAATCTCCTCTGCTCGTTCTTTTTTCAGATAGGCAAAGAGCAGCTTTCTGGATTGCCTGCCCAGAGTTTCCCGCTGCAGCAGGATATAGCAGGCGAAAACAAAGGCAATGAAAAAGGTGCCTACGCCGCTGGCAATGCCCTTTGCTACGCTGATGGTGGAATCCAGCATAGTATTGGCGCCAAAGCGGAAGAAATCTACCATTTGGTTCAGGATATCTTCCCAATTCAGGGCGGCTTCGATTTCTTCAATATAATGCACCAGTTCCGGGTTATTAGCAAAAAGTTCCTCTACTTTTTCCAGCAGAAGGGGGACCTTTTCCGGCAAAGTCTTGCCCAGCGTAGCAATGGTACGGCCCAATTCGGGCAGGACAACGACAACCACAAGGCTGAAAATTGCCAGAACGAAAATCAATGTAAGAACCAGACTCAAGGGTGCAGCGGCTTTTTCCAGCATGCTGCCAGGTTTTTGGCCGCCGAAGCAGCGTTTTTCGATGCGCCCCATGGGGACGCTCAATACGAAAGCAATGGCACCACCCAACAGGAAGGGGAACAGGATATGCAGGATAAATTTTGCCGCACCCAGCACCACATCCAGCCGCAGCAGCCCCACCAGAATCACCAAAGTGAATAGAATCAGGCCCCGCAGCTTGCGGAGGGTATCTTTATCTAATTGCATGAGATCAGCTCCTCGGAAGATTACTTGTATTCGGAAAAAGTATATCATAAAAGGTTTTTTTTCTGCAAGAAAACAGTAAGATTCTTAAGATTTTCTTTGCTTTCTTCTTTACACAAAGGGGATTTGCGTTTAAACTATTCTAAGGAATGTCCGACTATTTTCAGAAAGGAAGAAAAACAATGGAAGTTAGAACAAGATTTGCCCCCTCTCCTACGGGCTATATGCATATCGGTAACCTGCGTACCGCGCTTTATGAATATCTGATCGCAAAATCTCAGGGTGGGAAATTCATCCTGCGTATCGAGGATACAGACCAGGGCCGTTTGGTAGAAGGCTCCATCGATGTGATCTATAAAACCATGAAGATGACAGGCCTGCAGCATGATGAAGGCCCCGATATCGGCGGCGATTATGGCCCCTATGTGCAGAGTGAACGCATGGGCATGTATATGAAATATGCTTTGGAACTGGTGGAAAAGGGAGAAGCCTACTATTGCTTCTGCAGCAAGGAAAGACTGGAAAGCCTGAAGGAAAGCAACGCAGAGGGTGCCGCTTTTGCAAAATATGACCGTCATTGTCTGGGGCTGTCCAAGGAAGAAGTGCAGGCAAAGCTGGATGCCGGCGAACCTTTTGTTATCCGCCAGAAAATGCCTGATACAGGGACAACCACTTTCAGCGATGTTGTTTATGGCGATATCACCGTAGACAATGCGGAACTGGATGACCAGATTCTGATGAAAGCTGATGGTTTCCCCACCTATAACTTTGCAAACGTTGTGGATGACCACCTGATGCAGATTACCCATGTTGTGCGCGGCAGCGAATATCTGTCCTCCACACCCAAATATAACCTGCTTTACAAGGCATTTGGCTGGAAACCTCCCGTATATGTACACCTGCCTGCGGTTATGAGAGATGCACACCATAAGCTGTCTAAGCGTCATGGGGATAAATCCTTTGAAGATCTGGTGAATGAAGGCTATGTGGTAGAAGCTATCATGAACTATATTGCCCTGTTGGGCTGGAGCCCTTCCGATAACACAGAAATCTTCTCTTTGAAAGAACTGGAAGAAAAATTCGATATTTCTGGTCTGAGCAAATCTCCTTCCATTTTCGATATCAAGAAGCTGACATGGATGAACAGCGAATACCTGAAAGCCATGGATTTTGATAAATATTATGAACTGGCAAGACCCAAGCTGGAAGAAGCACTGGCTGGTACGAATCTGGATCTGAAAAAGATTGCTGCTCTGCTGCAGAAACGTCTGGAAACATTGAACGATATCCCCCGTCTGGTGGATTTCTTTAAGGAACTGCCGGAATACAGCACAGAGCTGTATACCCATAAGAAAATGAAAACAAACGATGAGATCGCTTTGGCCTCCCTGCAGGCGGCGCTGCCCGTATTGGAAAATCTGCCCGATTGGAACGAAACAGCCATCCATGACAGCCTGATGGCTTTGGTAGGCGAATTGGGCATCAAGAATGGTCAGCTGCTGTGGCCTGTCAGAACAGCCCTTTCCGGCGAACCCACTTCCCCCGGCGGCGCCATGGAGCTGGCAGATATTCTGGGGAGAGAAGAATCCATCAGAAGAATCAAAAAAGGCATCGCATTGCTGAGCAAATAAATAGAAGAGCAAAGAACAAAGGAGCGGCTCAAAAAAGCCGTTCCTTTTTCATGTTCATAAATTATTCAGGATTTCTTAAAAAATTCGTTGGTTTTTGTACAAATGCTATTCAAAAAGTAATGATAAGATAAGAGTGTCAAAAGGAATGGACCACCTTTTGAAAACATAGTATATACCCTCCCCTTTTTAAAATTGTATAACAAAAGAGCAGATCGGATCAGGATCTGCTTTTTTGTTTTGCGTAAATATGGGTATGGTTTTTCAAGGCATGATATTGTCCATCATATCATCAATGGCTTCTTCTGCCTTCACGACCATTTTTTTGCCTTTTTTCGCGACTTTCTGATAAGTTCGTTTGTCTTTCATCATGTAGCCGATGCCTGCCATGGTCATGGCGCCGCCGATGAGCATACCTGTTGTGAATTTGTTCATGTTTATCCCTCCTTTGATGTGATTAGTATGACCCTTTTGCGGATTTTTATTGCTTTTGGACAAAGATTCCCGTATAATCAGAAATATGAGTTGTCTTGACAGATGTAAAAACAGAAGGTGACAGGAGAAGAGAAAAAGGAGAGAGAAATGGAAAAGAATAAAAGAGGATTTGCAGCTTTTTTGGCAAAAAAAGACATCGTTTTTTCAGCAAAACGCTATGGTATTGATGCTTTAGGCGCAATGGCACAGGGGTTATTTGCTTCTCTGCTGATTGGTACGATTTTGAAAACGCTGGGGCAGCAGATTGGTGTGGAAATGCTGGTGGAAATCGGCACCTTCGCCCAAAGTGCCACAGGCCCTGCTATGGCGGTGGCCATCGGGTATGCTTTGAAATGCCCGCCGCTGGTATTATTTTCGCTGATTGCCGTAGGCGGTGCAGCCAATCAGCTGGGCGGTGCCGGGGGGCCGCTGTCCGTATTTGTTGTGACGATTTTTGCGGCTGAATTTGGCAAATTGGTTTCCAAAGAAACAAAAGTGGACATTATTGTGACTCCTTCTGTGACCATTTGCGTCGGCGTATTGCTTTCCATGTGGTGGGCGCCTTCCATCGGGGCTGCCGCCAGTGCTGTGGGCAATGCCATCAAATGGGCAACGGAATTACAGCCTTTCTTTATGGGCATTGCTGTTTCTGTCATTGTGGGGATGGCGCTGACTTTGCCCATCAGCAGTGCGGCTATCTGCGCGGCGCTGGGGCTGACAGGCTTGGCAGGGGGTGCGGCTGTAGCTGGCTGTTGCGCCCAGATGGTAGGCTTTGCGGTGATGAGTTTCAAAGAAAATAAATGGAGCGGGCTGTTGGCTCAGGGCATCGGCACTTCTATGCTGCAGATTGGGAATATTGTGAAAAATCCCCGTATCTGGCTGCCGCCGACATTGGCTTCTTCCATCACAGGGCCCATTGCCACCTGTATTTTCCGTATGGAAATGAACGGGGATGCAGTGGCGGCAGGCATGGGTACCTGCGGGTTTGTAGGGCAGATTGGCGTATATACCGGCTGGCTGAATGATATGGCGGCTGGGGCAAGGGTGGCTATCACGGCTATGGATTGGTTGGGGCTGGGCTTAGTATGCTTCCTTTTGCCGGCGGTGCTGACTTGGCTGATTGCCTATCCCATGCGGAAGGCAGGCTGGATCAAAGAAAACGACCTGAAATTAGACCTTTAAGTTCGTGGGACTCTGTCCCACACCCTGGGAGGGGGTCACCCCCTGGACCCGAATTTAAAAAAGCGATTTTCCTATGGGAAAATCGCTTTTTTGTTTAAAGTTTAGGTCAAGCCTTTTTAAAGGCTTGTGGGGTGCAGGGGCAAAGCCCCGCAGGTCTTTAGCCTAAATCATGAATGAATAAGCCACTTCTCAGCTTGGGCTCGAACCATGTGGACTTGGGCGGCATGGTCATGCCTTCATCGGCCACATCCATCAATTCCGCCATGGAAGTGGGGAACATGGAGAAGGCCAGCTTCATTTCGCTGCTGTCTACTCTTTCCTCCAAGGCTTTCAGCCCGCGGATACCGCCCACAAAGTCGATGCGTTTATCTGTTCTGGGGTCGCCAATGGCAAGAACAGGCTCCAGCAGTTCTTTCTGCAGAATGGAAACATCCAGACCCAGCACAGGGTCATCGGTGATGATTTCTTCCTTCGCTGTCATCTTGAACCATTTGCCCTCCAGATACAGCCCGAAGGTATGCAGTTCTTCCGGTCTGTAAGGGCCTTCTCCGTTATAGGGCTCTACGATAAATTTCTTGCCGATTTCCTCTAAGAAGCCAACGGCATCATAGCCGTTCAGGTCTTTTACCACACGGTTATAATCCATGATATACAGATCATCTGCCGCAAAAAGTACAGACAGGTAGTAATTGAATTCTTCTTCGCCGGTATAATCGGGCTTTGCTTCTCTGCGTTTCAGGGCCACCTTTACGGCGGAAGCGTTTCTGTGGTGACCATCGGCAATATAGAAATTCTTTACGTTCTGGAAGGACTGTACCAGCATACCAATCTCCGTATCGCTGTCAATCACCCAAACGGTATGACCGATGCCATCCTCGGAAACGAAATCGTATACAGGGGCAACGGCGGATGTCCAGCCGTCAATGATGGCCTTGGCATCAGCGTTTTCTTTATATGCCAGGAAAATCGGGCCTGTATTGGCGTTCAAAGTATCCACGTGGCGGATACGGTCAGCTTCCTTGTCTGCCCGGGTCAGTTCATGTTTTTTGATAGTGCCGTCGATATATTCATCTACGGAAGTACAGCAAACCAGACCGGTCTGGCTTTTGCCGTTCATGGTTAGGCGATAGATGTATAGGTTGGGCAGTAAGTCTTGTTCCATGATGCCGTTTGCAATCATGTTGTCCAGATTTTCCTTTGCCTTTGCATATACGGCGGGGCTGTAGATATCTGTACCCACGGGCAGGTCAACTTCTGCTTTATCTACATGCAGGAAGGACCAGGGTTTGTCCTTTACCATTTCTCTTGCTTCTTCGCTGTTCATTACATCATAGGGCAGTGCCGCCACGTCTTTCGCGTAATTTGCCGCAGGGCGGATGGCCATAAAGGGTCTGATGGTTGCCATAGGGGTTCCTCCTTATTTTTCAACTTTTTCTGTGGTAAAAGCCGACAGCGGTGCCGCCGGTATGGGGAAAGCTGTGCCTTATAAATGATATTGACAGCAGGCTTATTCCAGAATGCGTACTTTGATGACGGTGTTGATTGCGTATAGGTCATCGATCATATCCTGAATATTCTCAGGTAGATTATCGCATACGATGATGTTATATGCAAGTTCCCCTTTGGAGTTATTTACCAGTTTATCGATATTGACATGATATTTGGTGAAAACAGCACCCAGCTGACCGATCATGTTGACAATATTTTTATGGCAGATGGCGATACGGGGTTTGCCGTTATAGGGAACGACACAGTTGGGGAAGTTTACGGAATTTTTGATATTGCCGTAGGTCAGATATTCTCTGATTTCCTGGGCGGCCATGATGGCGCAGTTTTCTTCGCTTTCCGGAGTGGAAGCACCCAAGTGAGGGGTTACGATGATATTCCAAGGGTCGCCCAGCAGGTCTTCCGAGGGGAAGTCTGTCATATAGCGAGCGATGATGCCGTCTGCGATGGCTTTTTTCAGGGCTGTATTGTCTACCAGACCGCCTCGGGCAAAGTTCAGCAGGCGGGCGCCGGGTTTTGTAACGGAGAACAGCTTTTCATCAAAGGTATTTCTTGTTTTGTCGTTCAGAGGAATATGTAATGTGATGTAATCGCTCTTGGAAACCAGTTCCTCCATGGATTCCTCATGCTCCACGGCGGGGGACAGGTGCCATGCGCTTTCCAGAGACAGGAAGGGGTCATAGCCGATGACATTCATGCCCAGATCCAGTGCCGCATTGGCAACCTGTACACCGATGGCACCCAAGCCGATGACGCCCAGTGTCTTTCCGGCGATTTCGGGGCCTGTGTACTGCTTTTTCCCTGCTTCCACAGCTTTTTCTACATTTTCACAATTATCTTTCAAACTCTGCACCCAGTTTGCGCCGGCGATGATACGGCGGGAGGATGCGAACAGGGCAGCCAACACCAGTTCCTTTACGGCATTGGCATTGGCACCGGGGGTATTGAATACAGGCACGCCCATTTCCGTGCAGCGGTCGATGGGGATATTGTTGGTGCCTGCACCTGCTCTGGCAACGGCCAGCAGGCCTTTGTTCAGTTCCATTTTATGCATATCGAAGCTGCGGAGGATAATGCCTTCGGGGTCTTCTGCGTTGTTGTCTACGACAAAATTGTTTTCGGGCAGTTTGGCCAGCCCTGTTTCCGCGATGTTGTTTAAAGTACGAATGGTATACATATTGATCTGTTCTCCTTTTTTATTGATACATACAAAAAGGGTCGTTTTCACGACCCTTCCGAAATCATTTATTTTCCATTTCGAATTTCTTCATGAATTCCACTAATTTTTCCACGCCTTCCACGGGCATCGCGTTATACATACTAGCGCGCATGCCGCCGACGGTGCGGTGACCTTTCAGGTTTTCAAAGCCCTGGGCTTTGGCTTCCTGAATGAATTTGGCGTTCAGTTCTTCTGTAGGCAGAACGAAGGCCGCATTCATCAGGGAGCGGTCTTTCTTTACAACGGTACCTCTGAACAGTTTGGACTGGTCTAAGAAATCATACAGGATACCAGCCTTATATTCATTGATCTTTTGCAGAGCCGCAACGCCGCCCTGTCTCTTTACCCATTCAAATACCAGGCCCATAAAGTAGATGCCGTAGGTAGGGGGTGTGTTGTAAAGGGAATTATTTTCTGCGTGGATATCATAACGCAGCATGGTCGGTGTGAAATCCATGGCGTTGCCCAACAGGTCTTCTCTCACGATGACTACGGTTACGCCGGCGGGGCCTAAGTTTTTCTGTGCCCCTGCGTACAGCAGTCCGAATTTGGTAATATCGATTTCCTGAGAGAGGATGGAAGAGGACATATCGCCCACCAAAGGCACATTGCCTGTATCGGGCAATTCTGTCCAGCGTGTGCCGTAGATGGTGTTGTTCAGTGTGATATAGAAATAATCCGCTTCGGGGTCGAATTTAGATTGATCTAGTTCGGGGATGTGGTCGAAGGTTGAATCTGCTGAGGAAGCAACGATGTTCACTTTGCCGTACCGTTCTGCTTCCGCCGCCGCTTTTTTCGCCCACTGTCCGGTGATGACATAATCCGCTTTGTTGTTTTTGTTCATCAGGTTCATGGGGATCATGGCAAACTGGGTTGAGCCGCCGCCCTGCAGGAACAAAATCTTATAGTTATCAGGAATATGCATCAATTCTTTGAGATCAGCCTTCGCTTTATTCAAAATGTTCTCAAAAACTTTTGAACGGTGGCTCATCTCCATCACTGACATGCCCGCTGAAGGGTAACAAACCAGCTCGCGCTGTGCCTGTTCCAGAACTTCCAAGGGCAGCATGGAAGGACCTGCTGAGAAGTTGTATACTCTTTTTTCCATAGATAAGCCTCCTTAAGTATTTATTGGCAGACACATGACCGCCTAATACGGACATTGCCGATAGGGAAATTATAGCACTTTAAAAATTTCAGTCAACAAAAAAATGGGATTTTTTTTGTCCCACCTTGTATTTTGGCAGAACGAGCAAATTTTGATAGAAAAATAACGAAAAGGACTGGTAAAAATGACGGACAGATGTCTTTGTAATACATACAAAATTGTTTTTTGTCCATTGTATACATAGAAAAACACGGAAAATTAATCGAAAATATTCTATTTAACGAAAATTATTGATTATCTTTGCCGGGTATGATATCATACTTTAAAACAGAAGGTGAAAAATGGGAAAGGAGGATAAAAAATGATTTCAGAGAAGCAGGATCGCAGAGTGAAACGGAGCAAAGCACTGATGCGAGATGCCCTCATCGGGCTGATGAAGGAAAAGCCCTTCAGTGAGATCACAGCAAAGGATATTACGGATCGGGCAGATCTGAATCGGGCAACCTTTTATCTTCATTATAATAATGTATTTGGGCTGTTGGATGAATTGGAAAATGAGGCGGTGGAAGGCTTTTCCCGTATGCTGGAAAAAGCGGAGATCCGTCAGGATGCGGCTTGGGAATATCCCATCATTGGGCATATCTGTGATTATATTGTGGAAAACCCTAATCTATGCCGCTGTCTGCTGCTGAATCCCCGCAGCGACCGCCTGACAGAGAAGCTGACGGAAATCATGAAGCAGAAGGTGCAGAAGGTGCGGCAGGAAATGGGGCTGGAGGTAGAAACCCATAAAGCCGATTATATCCATCAGTTTATTGCCCATGGAGCCATGGGCATGGCGAAGCAATGGCTGATGGAGGGGATGCCCCTTTCCAAGGAAGAAATGATGGATTTGGCGGAAAAAATAGTTCGCCCCATTTTCCAAATATTGATTCCGTCGGAGGAGAAGAAGTAAAAAGCATTGGAATAAAAAATGTAAAGGAGTATAAGGAGATATGCGGAACGGAAAAAAGACAGCTTTGGCAATATTGCTGGCGGGCTGCTGTGCCTTCAGCGGCTGCGGCACCCAAGCAGAAGAAACAGAACAAGTGGAACAGGGAAATTTTGTAACAGGCACGGTGGAATGTAAAGAGGTTTATGTTCGTGCGAAGATCCCCGGCTATCTGACGGATATCCCTATTGAGGAAGGGCAGGAGGTCAAGGAAGGCGACCTGCTGTTTTCCAGCGACAAGCGGGATGTGCAGGTGAAGCAGACACAGGCTTCTGCAACGGCACAGGCAGCGGCAGGGCAGGTGGAAGCGGCGAAAAACGCCGTACAGGCGGCAGCGGCAGTGGTGGATAAGGCCAATGCCAATGTGCAGCTTTTGGAAACGGAATATGCAAAATATCAGGAATTGTATGCCATGGATGCTGTTTCTCAGGATAACATGGATAAGCTGACGACCCAGTTGGAGGCGGCAAGACTGGATGCACAAGCGGCGGCAGCCCAGCAGCAGGCGGCTCAGGGGCAGTATGAAGCGGCAACGGGGCAGCTGCAGGCAGCCAAGGGCGTGCTGGCAGAGGTGAACCTGAACCTGAGCCAGACTTCCCAGTATGCACCCTGCAACGGTATGGTTACTATGATCTCCTCTTCCGTAGGGGAACTGATCGGCAGCGGTACTACCATTGTAACTTTGACAGATTACGGTGACCGCTGGATTACGGCAAATGTGGATGAATATGAGATCGGCAAGCTGCGGATCGGCCAGGAGATCCCCCTAACCAGCAAGGCTTACCCTGATACCATCTTCCATGGCAAGATCGTCAATATCAGCAAAAATCCTGATTTTGCCATCAAAAAATCTACCAATGAGCTGAACGACCAGGATGTCGTTACATACGAAGTGAAAATCGCCCTTTCCGGGGAGGATGACATCATGCTTTACCCGGGTATGCTGGTGCGTGTAGACCTGGATAAAGTGGGTGAGGCACAATGATTCTGACATTTTTCAAGGGGTTTTGGCGGGAGCTTTTGCGGCTTTTGAAGGACCCCCGAGGGCTGTTCATGTTTTTGATTGCCCCCTTGCTATTGAATATAGTGGTCTGCGGTGCCTTTCAGAAGGGGATTGTCAACCATATCCCTCTGGCGGCGGTGGATACTGTTTCCTCGGCAAAGACCAGAGAGCTGATTCGTGCCTTTGATGAATCCGACCGTTTCGATGTAACGGCGGTCTTGCAGGATACGGAGGAGGCAAAACGGATGCTGGAGGCCGGCGAGGTGGAGGGCATCATCGTCATCCCTGAAAATTACACCAGAGCCTTGCAGTTGGGTCAGCAGGCAGAGGTGCTGGTGGGCGTCAACAGTGCCAATAATCTGGTGGGGAACAGTGCGGTGGTTTCCATCATGCAGGTGGTTAAGACCGTTTCTACCCAGATTGCCGTCAAAAGCTATGTGGCAACAGGCAGCAGCATTGCCGAAGGGACAGCCAAGGTCATGCCCGTTTCCACAGTGCTGCGTCCCTGGTTCAATCCCCAGTTCAGCTATTTGATGTATCTGGGGCTGGGCTTGACGGGGCTGGTCTATCATCAGCTTTTCCTGATGGCGGTGGCCAGTGCCTTTGGCGAGGAAAAAAAGGAGGGCATCCTGACGGGCACCATGCCCAAAAGGGACTGCATCCTGCATTTCTTCAATAAGATGATTTTTTACGGTGTAGTTGGTTTCTTGAACATTTTGCTGAATTATGCTGTCATTATGAAGCTGTTCGGCTTTCCCATGCGGGGCAGGCAGGCAGACCTGACATTGCTGTGCGGCTGCTTTGTGTTCTGTCTGCTGGGCTTTGGGGCGCTTTTGGGGCTGCTCTGCAAAAATACCATCCACGCCATGCAGTGGCTGATGGCTCTGACCTATCCCTTCTTCATCCTGTCGGGCTTTTCCTGGCCCCATACGGAAATGCCCACGGCATTGGTGCAGGCGGCAAATCTCTTGCCTGCAACTCATTTTTTGAGCCCTGTGCGGGATATCGTTCTCATGGGCATTGGTTTTGAGCGGGCGTCGCTGGCCCATAGCAGAAATATGCTCCTGCTGTTGGGCGTGATCGCCTTCCTGCTGAGCCTTGTGGTATTTTTCTGGAAGGTGCAGCGGGCAGAAAAGAGACAAACAATGGGAGAGGAGGTCGCGGAAGCATGAAAGCCTTTGTAACATTCTTTTTGCGGGAGTGGAAGTATCTGCTGAAACGCCCTCGTTCTCTGGTGTTGATGATATTGATTCCTATTTTTGTAACTTGCATCTGCGGCAGCAGCTACGCCAAGGGATATTTTTCCGACTTGAAAATGGGCGTGGTGGACTATAGCTACAGCAAGCAGACCCGGGAAGTGGTGGAAGCCTTCCGTCAGTCTCCCTATTTCGATATCGTTGGCTATTATGGCGATGAGGAAGAGATCGCCGAAGCCATGCGGGATGGCGAGATCGTGGGCTGTCTCATCTTCCCTGCGGATTTCACCAGAAAGCTGCAGCTGGGACAGCAGGCAGAAGTGCTGCTGGGTTCCAGTGCGGTAAATATGGGCTACGGCAGTACCATCAACTTGAAAGGCTCCGAGGTTTTGGGCACCGTTTCCACCCAGATGGCAGTAAAAAGCCTTGTAGCCAAGGGGGAAACGGTGGACGATGCCTTGGCAACCATGAACCCTGTAGGCTTTTATACCCGCCAGTGGTATAACCCCACCAATAATTTCAGCTATTTCCTGACCTTTGGCTTCGTTGCGGCAACGGTGCAGCAGGTTTTGGTTTATTTTGCCGCCATTTCCTTGGTACGGGAAAAGGAGAGCGGACATCTGGAGGAAATGAGAAGCATTTCCAAAAGCACCACATTGCCCGTCCTTGTGAAATGTCTGGTGTATCTTATGATTTCTCTGCTGGCGTGGGGCATCTGCTCCTATATCATCCGAGGGGTCTATGATATCCCCATGAAGGGGAGCTGGCAGGTTTGGCTGGCATACAGCAGTTTATTTTTGCTGTCCATCATTGCCATGGGGCAGTTCTTTTCTTCCTTTATGCCAAACCCTGTGCTGGCAACGTCCCTTTCCCTGGTATTCACCTCACCTTCTCTGGTTTTGAGCGGGTATACCTGGCCCACCATCGCATTGCCTGCCTTTTATCAAAAGCTGGCGCAGGTGTTCCCCCTGACCCATTTTGTCATTGGCTACCGCAATGTGGCCTTGACGGGCTGCGGGTTTGAGGCAATCCGTAGGGAAATGATGGTTTTGGGCGGCATTTCAGTGGTCTGCTTGGTGTTGAGCTGTATCATTTGGCACCTGCGGCTGGCCCGTATGGAGAAAAAGGCACAGCAAGGGACTGTGGAGATGGAAGAAAATACGCCTGTGCAGGCATAAGAAAGGAGTTACGGGATATGAAATTCTATCAATATAAAAAAGCGTGCGCCCTGCTGGTGACGGGGGCATTGACTGCGGGAATGGCTGTTCCTGCCTTTGCGGCGGAACCGAAGCAGGCCGAGGAAACAACAGAACCAACGGCGGAAGCCCCCAAGGCAGAGCCTATGACCTTGGAGGAGATTCAAGAACTGGTGCTGAAAAATAACCGCATCAAAACCAAGCTGGCGCTGAATCTGGAAAAGGTTGCCGCCGGCATCAGTGCCATTGATGATGGCTTGAAGGATTTGCAGGATTCCCAGGATGATGCGGCAAGGGCAAGAAAGCAGGCCAGTCTGTCTGCCAGTCAGGGGCAGGCAGCAACGGGACAAATCATAGAGGGAGCAGAGAACGGTGCTTTCGGCCCATTAGGCGGTACATTGGGGGGATTGGCTACTATCAGCAGTGGCCTGCTTTCCGGTACAGTAAAAACTGCCAGTGCCATGGAGGATATGGTGGACAGCGTTGCCGACCAGCAGCGGGATACCTTGGAGGACCAGCAGAAGGAACTGAAAAATACCAAACAGGACTTGAATAAGACCAAGGAGGACTGGGATAACGAAGCCCTGGCGGTGACACAGCTTTTGGTAACAAAAACGGTGCAGGTGGAAAAGGGCGTCAGCCTGTTGAGCCAGAAGCAGGCCCTTTTGGAACGGGTCTGCCAGATTGAAGAAAAGAAAGCGGAGCTGGGCTTCAGCACCTCCACAGACCTTTCCGGCAAACAACTGGAGGTTTCCCAAGGGGCGAAGGATTTGCAGGATGCCAAGGACGGGCTGACTCTGCTGAAACGGCAGCTCAACGACCTGATGGGGCGGGAATTGGACGAGGAACTGAACATTACCCCGCCGACGCTGACCCGCACCATTGAAACAGCCCCCGCATACAGCGAGGAGCTGCTGAAAACGGCCACAGATAAAAGCTATGCCCTAAAAGCTCTGCGGCGGGATAAACAGCAGGCGGAAAAGGATTCCAAGGATACCACTAAATATGACGGGCAGATTAAGGCCAGCAGGCTGGATATGGACTTGGCGGATGTTGCCATGGAGGATGAGCAGGCTAATATCGCTAACGACCTGAAAAAGAAGCTGGACGGCATCAATGCGGCGGCGGCAGTATATCAGAATAAAAAAGACGCTTACGCCAAGGCAAAGACAGAATGGGAGCAGCAGCAGGCTTCTGCAAAGCTGGGGTTGGTTTCCGCAGTGGAATTGCAGGCCTTGGAACTGCAATTTGAGCAGACGGAAATGGAATTGTCAGAAGCGGCCTATGCTTATGACTTGGCTTGGGCGGAATACAATATGCTGATGGATGGCACCACATTGGATATCTATGATACCTATAAGGCGCAGCTTGGCTAAAAAATAAGGAAAAGGAACGGGAATGTAGTGGCGGCTTAAGAAACACACTCTATGGATTTTATTGATTTCTTAAGCCGCACTGCGAGGATGTCCCGAAATAAGAAAACATTTTGTTTTCTTTTAGGGACTCCTCTAAACTCTCCCGTTCTTTTTTTGCAAAAATGGAAAAATTAAGAGTGATTTTCAGAGGAAAATAGAAGAAACAGCGGAAAAACAGGCTTTTTCCCTTCGTTTGTAACCCTCACCTAGGGGGAGAGTTTTTGATAAGACTGTCTATTTGAAAGAAAAAATTTGTCGTTTTTCTCTTGACTATGCCTTTCTGGGATGTTTTACTATAAAATCGGAAGAAGCCACAGGGATTGTGGCAAAACGGAGGAGGGTAAGTTATGAAGAAAAAAGAATTATCTATCCTGTCCCTATTTTTGATGGGCGGTGCGCTGTTTGCCATGCATTTTGGGGCGTCCAGCATGATTTGGCCCATGACATGGGGGAAAGAAAGCGGAAGTGCCGTCTTTTTGGCATATATCGGCGTTTTTATTACGGCATTGCTGCTGCCCTTGCTGGCCTATGTGGCATTGTCCAGAGGAAAGGGGACATTCCTTTCTGTTACGACCCGTGCGCTGCCGAAATTCGGACAGTTTTTCTGCGGGGCGACCATTATGATCTTAGGCCCCCTGTATGTCATTCCCCGTATGAGTGCTGCTTCTTGGGATGCCATCATGCAGATCACGGGGCTGCAAATGGATTCCATGCTGCCTATCGTGCTGTTTTCCTGCGGCTACTATCTCTTGACCTATTGGTTTGTTTCCAGCCGTTCCAAAATGGTGGATAAAATCAGCAATATCCTGTTCCCCGTACTGGTTATCATCGTGATTGGGGTTATCGCAAAGGGTTTGGCAACCCCCATTTCCACATGGGCAGAGCCCAGCTATGACAAGCCGCCCATCGTCTATGGCTTCACAGAAGGCTATGCCACCGGTGACCTGCTCTGCGGGCTGGTGTTTGGCATCATCATTTTGAATAACCTGCGGGAAAAGGGCGTGCCGGAAAATCGTCTGAATCTTATGATTATCAAGGTGGGCGTGATTGGCATTGGAATGCTTTGCCTGACCCATCTGGGGCATATGTTGGTGGGTTCCTTTGTGGGAGATACGCTGGATTTGCAGTATGCTTCTTTATATACACAAGTGGTTCTGGAGCTTTGGGGCAAAATAGGCGGTGTATTTTTCAGCATTGCTTTGGTCTTTGCTTCCCTGACCACAGCCATCGGGCTGACGGCGGCAACGGCGGAATATTTTGAGGAAGCCACCGAAGGCAGGCTGACCTACCGCAAAGGCACTATTTTGGTGCTCATCGGCAGCACCATCATCGGCAGCATTGGCCTGAATACCATCGTGGCGTTTTTCGCGCCCCTGTTGGATGCCTTTTATCCCGGTGCCATCGTTATCACCCTGTATTATTCCTTTATGCCCAATTGCTTGGATGCCAGAAAGCTGAACGCTATGCGTTTCGGCGTTATCGTCTCCTTCATCATGGGGATGCTTGATGTTCTGTATACCTATAACGACCTGTTTGGGCTGCACATTCAGGCGTACAATGATTTTTACAGCAGAATCCCTCTGGCGGCATATAAGCTGAGCTGGGTGCCTTTTGCCATCGTGTTCATGCTCATTGGGTATTTTTGTTACCGTGAAAAAACAACGGTACAGGGAAAGACTGTAAAAGAATAAACCTTTGGAAACCTGCTTTCGGCTTGGTCGGAGGCGGGTTTTTCTGCGGGTGACAGAAGGCGGCCCCTATGCTATACTTTGTATAAAGAGAGCAGAAAAGAAAGGAGCAAAACAGCATGAAAGTGATTGATTTGACACAGACCATTTGCAAGGATATGCCCGTTTTCCCCGGTACAGCCCCCGCAAGGCTGGAGGTGGCCAATACCTTTGAAACAGACGGCTTTCGGGAGACCATGTTCCACATCACTTCCCATACAGGAACCCACATGGATGCCCCCTATCATCTTTATCCCGAGGGGACAAAGCTGGACGAAATGCCCGCCGAACAATTCGTGGGGAAAGCCCTTGTCATCGACTGCCGGGATTTGCAAGCAGGGGATGAAATCGGCATGGCGCGCATCGAAAAGGTGAAAGAATTGGCAGATGCGGCAGAGTTTCTGCTTTTCAATACAGGATGGGATAAAAACTGGGGCAAAGAAGAATATTTCGGGAACTATCCCGTTATCAGCATGGAGATTTGCCGGTATGCCTTGGACAGCGGCAAAAAGGGCGTAGGTTTCGATACCATCGGCATTGACCCTGTGGCGGATATGCTTTTGCCCAGACACAAAATGCTCCTTGGCAATGGGGATATGATTATCATGGAAAACCTGACCAATCTGGATAAAATTGGCGGCGGACTGTTCACTTTGGCAGCTCTGCCCCTGAAATATAAAGAAGCCGACGGTGCGCCCATCCGTGCCGTTGCCATCATGGAAGAATAAAAAAGCAAATTTTTCCCCTTCCCTACATATCCTTTACAAAAGGAGGAGGTAGGATGAAGGGGATTTTTTTACGGAAAGAATGGGGCAGCATTTTTTGCTGTCTGTGTATCATCGGGGCTTGCTTGGTGCATACGGCTTTGGGGCAGAAAGCGGAGGATGCCATGTTTCCCATGCTCCATGCCACCATTGTGCTGGATGCAGGCCATGGCGGCTGGGACCCGGGCAAAACAGGCACCAATGGCGCCGATGAAAAGCTGCTGAATCTGGCGGTGGTGGAAAAGCTGGCGGATTACCTGGAGCAGGGCGGCGCAGAAGTCATCCTGACCAGAGACAGCGATGATGCCCTGGGCAAGGGGAAAAAGGCGGATATGGCGGAGAGGAAGAAAATTGCCAATGAAACGGGGGCAGATATCCTTGTTAGCATCCATCAAAACGCTTTTCCTTCCGCCAGAGCCAAGGGAGCCCAGGTCTTTTATCATGAGAGCAGCGAAAAGGGAAAGGTTTTGGCAGAGTGCGTGCAGGAAAGCCTGCGGAGCCGGGTGGATGGCAGCAATATCCGCCAGGCCAAGGAGAATAAGGATTACTACATATTAAGGACTACGGAGATTCCTGCCGTCATCGTGGAGTGCGGCTTCCTTTCTAATGCGGAGGAAGAAAGACTGCTGAATGATGCCGAATATCAGGAAAAACTGGCATGGGCGATTTACTGCGGTATCCTTGACTATTTTGAAAAAATCAGTATCATCTAAACTAGAGAGGTATCGATTTTCATCCGAATAGAGAGGAATTTTATATGGAAAATAATTTTGAAAAACTGGGGCTGCGTCCTGCCTTGGGGGAAGCCTTGGTGAAGCAGGGGATCGAAACCCCCACAGAAATACAGCAGAAAATGATTCCCGAGATTTTGGCAGGGAAGGATGTTATTGGCCGTTCCGAAACAGGCTCCGGCAAAACCCTGGCCTATCTGCTGCCTATTTTTGAAAAGTTGGATTTGAATATCAGAGGGACACAGGCGATCATCCTGACTCCTACCCACGAACTGGCGGCTCAGGTATTCCGTCAGGCGGAGCTGCTGCAGGAAAATTCCGGCATTGAAGCGGGTTGTGTCCTGCTCATTGGCGCGGCGGGCATCGGCAGGCAGATGGAAAAGCTGAAAGCAAAGCCCCGTATCGTGGTGGGCTCTGTGGGGCGCATTTTAGACCTCATCCGCAAGAAAAAAATTCAGGCGCATCTGGTAAAGACCATCGTTCTGGATGAAGGAGACAGATTGATGGACGACGGCAACGTGGAGGATGTGGAGGCAGTCATCAAAACCACCCTGAAGGAACGGCAGATCGTTCTGCTCTCTGCCTCTGTCAGCGGGGAAGCTAAGAAAAAGGCGGCCAGGCTGATGAAGGCGGATGCGGTGGATTTGGAGGCGAAAAGCGGCGGCATCGTGCCAAAGGGGATCCATCATTACTATATCCTTTCTGCCCACAGAGAAAAATTTGCCAATCTGCGGAAAATCCTGGCGGGGGAAAAGCCTGCCAAGTGCATGATTTTCCTGAATAACCCTGAAAATATCGAAGTAACTGTGGATAAGCTGAATTACCATGGCATCAAAGCGGCGGGTATCTATGGGCAGGCCAGCAAGATGGACAGAAAGAACGCCATGGAGGATTTCCGGGAAGGACGCATCAATGTGCTGGTAGCTTCCGATATTGGTTCCCGTGGGCTGGATATCGAAGGGGTGACCCATATCATCAATTTGGATGTTCCCGAAGAACCCACCCATTATCTGCACCGGGCGGGACGCTGCGGCAGAAAGGGCATGGAAGGCACTGCTATCACCATCGTAACACCCTATGAACGAAAATGGATTCATAAATATGAAAAGGCATGGGGGCTGCAGTTTGAGCAAAAGGAAATGTCCTATGGCAAGCTGGTGGACAGCCAGAAAACCAAAAAGGATATTGTAAAACCCATCAAAAAGAAAAAGCCTGTCATAGAGGATAAATGGGTGGAAGGCGATGGTTGGGGCGATTTTGAGGATTGGGGCGATTTAGATGATTTCGCCATTGAAACCGACACACCCAAGAAAAAGGATAAAAAAGGGAAAAATGATTTCCCCTTTGCATCTTCCAAGCCTAAGAAAAAAGGCGGAAAAAAAGGTAAATCCAGTAAGAAAGAGGACGAAACCCTGGGCTTCTTTGCGAAAAAAGCGAAAAAACTTGCCGAAAAAGAGGCAAACCGCCAAAAAAGTCAAAAAAAATAATTGTCCAAAGGGCGATTATCGGTTATCATGATAGGGAAGTATAATTTTAAAGAAGATTTTAAGGAGGATACGACAATGTGCGATAAATGCGGATGCGGTCACGATCACGACCACGATCATGTACACGAAGAAATGGAAATGGAAACATTGACACTGACACTGGATGACGATACAGAAATGGAATGCGGGATTCTGGGTGTTTTTGCAGTAGATGGGATTGAAGGCAAGGAATATATTGCCCTTCTTCCTCTGGAAGATGAAACAGTTCTGCTGTATGAATACAAGGAAAACGAAGAAGGCATCGAACTGCTGAATATCGAAAGCGATGATGACTTTGAAAAGGTTTCCAATACATTCTATGATCTGTTTGAAGACGAAGAAGAATGATAAAATGAAAAAGGGCGGGGATGGGTGACTGTTCCCGCCTGTTTTTTTCATATACCAAAGATTGTAAATCATGGGTAAGGCGAAGTCTTACGAATGGCTTAAAAATATGAAAAGAAAATAGCAAAAGATAGGAGAAAGACGTATGAAAGGAAAACGTATGACAGCTTTGGCAATGGCGGCCATGCTGGGGGTTTCTGCGGTGCAGCCTGTTTTTGCGGCGGATTGGCAGAGTGCAAACCCGCTGATCGCCCATGCCTTGGGGGAAGCTGATGGAAAAATTGAAACAAATTCCAAGGAAGCCTTTATCACTTCTTGGGAAAATGGATTCCGGGTGGTAGAGGGGGATTTTACCTATACCTCTGATGGCACACTGGTATTGCGTCATGATTTTGATGCCGATGGTTCTTATTACCGCCTGGAAATCGAACCCAGCGGAAATTTGGTGATGGATTCCAAGACCTTTGTGGAAACGCCTGCAATTTATGAACAGACCCCCATTACGGCGGTAGATCTGCTCTATCTGATGCTGGAATATCCGGATATGTATCTGGTGACGGATACAAAGGATACGGATAAGGCAACGGTACAGCGGCAGTTCAGCGATTTGAAAAATATTGCGACCAATATTGGCGCACCGGAAATTTTAGATCGTATTATTCCGCAGATTTATAATAAAGAAATGCTGGGGTGGATTCGGGAAATCTATCCTTTCCAGGATTGGATTTTTACCCTTTACCTGATGACCAATCCTAACTATGGGGAGATTGCTTCTTTCTGTGCTGCCAATGGCATCGATACAGTGACGCTCCATTATGAACGTGCGACAAAAGAAAATGTCAGTGTATTGAAGGCAAAAGGGCTGAAAGTCTATGCCCATACGGTAAATCGTTATCTGATGTTTGAAGATTTGCTGGAAATCGGGGTGGATGGCATCTATACCGACCGTATCAAGCCCTATGAACTGGAATGGGTAGGGCTGGAAAACAGCAGAAAAACGGAAGAACAGATCTTTGATGTCAATGGGAAGGAAATGACCTTCACGACATTGGATATTTTGGGAAAAGCCCATGTTCCTCTCCGGCAGCTGGCAGAAGCGGGAAAGAAATTCTCCGCAGAATATAACAAAGAAGCCGGAACTTTAAATTTGACTCTGGGCAAAAAATTCACCACATTGGGTAATGAGATGCTCATGGATGACAGCGGCAGACTGGTGACGAAAAAAGCAGATTTTAAGCTGCTGGTAGATGGCAAGGAAACCGGCATTCAGTGCTTCTATGTGGATGGAGAGGTTTATGCGCCTGTGGAGGAGATTCTTGCTTTTATCTAAATCAGGATTTTGATGCGTTGAAACAGACCCGTTTGGGTCTGTTTTCTTATGGAAAAAAGCAGTCTTAAGACTTTTTTTGTTGTTTTTTGTCGAAAACCGCCGTAAGATAGAAGGGATAGGAAAGCATAAAGGAGGAACTGCCTTGAACGAGCAGAAAAAGAGACGTTTGAGACGCCTGTATTTCAAAACCCTTGCCATCACTTTGGCGGTCTGTATCGCCCTGATGGGGGCTGCTTACGGCGTATTTTTATATTTGGTGGGCGGCTTGAACCGTTCGGATATTGATGAAAGCAATCTTTCTGTCAATGAACAGTATGGTGATGATAAGATCATGAATATCGCCCTGTATGGGGTGGATTCCCGCAATAATGATTACGAAGGGCGTTCCGATGCCATCATGATTGCCTCTATCAACGGCAAGACGGGCAAGGTCAAGCTGATCTCCATTGCCAGAGATACTTATGTTTCTGTTCCTGGCTATTATGATACGAAAATCAACCATGCCTATGCTTACGGCGGCCCAGAGCTTGCTATCCAGACCCTGAATGAAAATTTCGGCATGAATATCACCGATTATGTTACCGTCAATTTCGATTCTCTGGCGGAAGTCATTGATGAGATGGGCGGCGTCATGGTGGATGTGACAGAAGCGGAGCGGCAGCAGGTCAATGCGTATCTTTTGAGCGGCGAGCCTCTGCGGGAAACGGGCTATATCAACTTGAACGGCCCCCAGGCGGTCAGCTATTCCCGTATCCGCAAAATCGACAGCGACAGCATGCGTGCTTCTCGCCAGCGGGAAGTGCTGGCTTCTCTTTTTGAAAAAGCAAAAGAGATCAACCCGCTGGAATACCCTTCCTATGTGCGGAAATTTGCGCCTATGGTGGAAACCTCTTTGAGCAATGAGGAGATTTTGAAGATTGCATCGGTGGGGCTGAAGGGCAGCGACCTTGCCCTGGAACAGGCGGCCTTCCCCAATGATTCCATTGCTTCTACAGGGCAGATCATCAACGGCGGCTGGTATTATGTGTATGATTTGGAACAGGCAAAGGACATGCTGCGGCAGTTTATTTATGAGGATATTCCCTTTGAGCAGTATGGTGTGGCGGAAGAATCCATAGAAAAAACCGAATGAATGATTCCAAAAGTCAAATGAAAATTTTTGAAAAAAGAGGTTGACAAAAAATTTCAGCGAGGTATAATGAGGTACAAGTTCAAAAGTGAAAGGCAATGAAAAGAAGAGTACATCTTGGAAGATTTTACAGAGAACCTCTGGTAGCTGGGAAAGAGGAAATACGGAAAAGATGGAAGATGGTCTTGGAGCCGCGCACCGAGAGGAATCCCCTTTAGGCTGCGACGGGAGCGCCCGTGACAGCGTCAGAGTATCGGCGGAATGCCCGTACTTGATAAGGCCACAGCCGTGAGGCTATGGTGAATTAGGGTGGTAACACGAAGCAGATATGCTCTCGTCCCTTTGGTTGATATAATCAGAGTGATGAGAGCTTTTTTATTGTATTTTTACTGTAATTGAGAAAAGGTGGTTTCAAAATGTCTGAAAAAGAAACGATGATCCGCTTAGAGGGCATCAAAAAACGCTTCCGCACCAAAGCGGGCGAATTGGAAGTGCTCCACGGCGTGAGCGCGGATATTAAGAAGGGAGAGGTTTTTGGTATCATCGGGCTGAGCGGTGCCGGCAAAAGCACACTGGTACGCTGCATCAACCTGTTGGAACGCCCTACAGCCGGTAAGGTTTGGCTGGATGGGGTAGAGCTGACCTCCCTGCCGGAAAAGGAACTGAGAGAACAGCGCAGACACATGGGCATGATCTTCCAGCAGTTCCATCTCTTGATGCAGAGAACCGCTCTGGAAAATGTCTGTTTCCCTCTGGAGATCAGCGGCGTACCAAAAGCACAGGCGAAGGCAAGGGCTTTGGAATTGCTGGAGCTGGTTGGTCTGGCAGACAGAACGGATTCCTATCCTGCACAGCTTTCCGGCGGCCAGAAGCAGAGAGTAGCCATCGCCAGAGCATTGGCCACAGAGCCCAAGGTGCTTCTTTGCGATGAAGCAACCTCCGCATTGGACCCTAACACAACGGCAGGCGTCCTTGCCCTGCTGAAGGATATCAACGCGAGACTGGGTATCACCATTGTGGTCATTACCCATGAAATGAGCGTAATCCAGGAAATCTGCGATAGGGTTGCTATTATCGACGGCGGCCTGATTGCGGAAGAAGGCAGCGTAGAAGAAATCTTCCGGGCGCCCAAAACAAAGATCGGCCAGGAACTGGTAATGCACGAAGGCAGCAACCGGGAAGCCTATACAGGCAAGCTGCCCTATAGCTATCGCTTGGTATTCAAGGGCGGCAGTGAAAATGAGCCGGTTCTGGGGCAGATGATGATCGAGCTGAAGGCCCTGGTAAATATTCTGGCGGCAAATACCAGAACCATCGATAATCAGGCCTACGGCCAGATGGTGGTACAGTTCCCCGAGGATAAAGAACTGAGAGAAAAGATGATTCAATATCTGACAAACAGAGGCGTTGTGGTAGAGGAGGTAGAGTATGTTTAAGGAAGGTATGCTGGCCCTTGTGGGTCAGGGGTTTCTTGAAACCATTTATATGACAGTCATCTCCACGGCTTTGGCATATTTGGTGGGTCTGCCCCTTGGTTTGATTCTGGTGGTGACAGATAAGGATGGAATCCATCCCGTTTCTTGGCTGAATAGCCTGTTGGGGCTGATTATAAATTTCTTCCGCTCCGTTCCCTTTTTGATTCTGCTGATTGCATTGATGCCTTTTACAAAGGCCATTGTTGGCACTGTTATCGGCTCCAAGGCGGCGATCGTAGGGCTTTGGGTAGCGGCGACCCCCTTTATCGCCAGAATGGTGGAATCTTCCCTAAAGGAAGTGGAGGTCGGCGTGATTGAAGCGGCCCAGTCTATGGGGGCTTCTCCCTTCCAGATTATGACAAAGGTGCTGCTGCCGGAAGCAAAGCCTTCTCTTTTGGTGGGGGCGGCTATCAGCATCACAACGATTCTGGGCTATTCCGCAATGGCAGGGATTGTCGGTGCCGGCGGCTTGGGTGCCATTGCCATCAACTATGGCTATTACCGTGGGCAGGAAGATGTTATGTATATCATGGTGGTTCTGCTGGCAATTATCGTGCTGGTATTCCAAGAACTGGGGATGCGTATTTCCAAACGCACAGACAGAAGACTGTAAGCCCCGCAAGGGATTTACATATAAAAAACAAAAACAATTTTAAAGTTTTACAACAAGGAGGAAATGTATTATGAAGAAATTTTTTGCAATCTTGCTGACAGGCGTGCTGACATTGGGCCTGGCTGCCTGCGGCGGCTCTGAAGAAGCAGCAACAGATGACACAGCGGCAGAAGCTATCACACTGAAAATCGGCGCTTCTCCCACACCCCATGCTGAAATCCTGGAAGCAGCAAAAGAAGAACTGGCTGCAAAGGGCATCAACCTGGAAATCGTTGAATTTACAGATTATGTTCAGCCCAACCTGGCAACAGAATCCGGCGACCTGGATGCAAACTACTTCCAGCATGGCCCTTATTTGGAATCCTTCAATGAAGAACAGGGCACCAATCTGGTTTCCATCGGCCAGGTACACTTTGAACCTATGGCAATCTACGCTGGTACAGTAACAGATCTGTCTGCTATCCCCGAAGGCACAAAAGTTGGTATCCCCAACGATGGTACAAACGGCGGTCGTGCACTGCTGCTGCTGGAAGCAAACGGTCTGATCAAGCTGGATCCTGAAGCTGGTATTTCTGCAACAAAACTGGATATCGTAGAAAATCCTCTGAATCTGGAAATTATCGATATGGAAGCTGCTCAGCTGCCTCTGTCTCTGGGCGATCTGGGTATTGCTGTTATCAATGGTAACTATGCAATGCAGAATGGCCTGACATCTGATGATGCTCTGGCAATCGAATCCGCTGATTCCGAAGCTGCGAAAACATATGGCAACGTAGTTGTTGTAAAAGCAGGCAATGAAAATGCACCCGGTCTGGCAGAACTGATGGAAGTACTGCAGGGCCCTACAATCGCTGAATTCATCAACAGCACATACGGCGGCGCAGTTGCTCCTATGAACTAAAAAGGCCTTGAGGGCTTTGCCCTCAAACTCCTACGAGGGGATAATCTCCTCGACCCTATAAGCAAAAAAGACGACCTATGGTCGTCTTTTTTTGTACATTATCAGTGGAAAGGTTCGGAAAACCTTTAAGGGTTTCTGAATCAATTCTACAGAGGGGGCTTTGCCCACTCGAGGAGAATAGTTGTGTATGGCGAAGAAAACACTACCGCCGTTAGGCTGCTTGCCGTAGGTAAGTGCTTTGACAAAGTTTCAAGCCTGCGCAGGAACTCATTTGTTCATACTTCTATTTTTTTTACAACAAAAAGGCTTGAAGCCAATAGGCTGAGCCTTTTTGTTAAGCAAAAGCGCCTTATTGCTTGCCCGTAGAGCCATGTCCGCCTCTGTCCGCATTACCAAGGTTTTCCACTTCATCAAACACCAGTGCAGGCTGATGCTCGAAGATACGGAACTGGCAGATACGGTCATTTACCTCAATGACAGTATCCCGCAGGGCATAGGCAGGCATGAACCATTGGTCATTGTTGCCACAGTAGCTTTCATCCACGATGCCACAATGGTTGGTCTGGATGATGCCGAAATTTTTGAAGGTGGAGCTACGGGGCACGATATGGGCTTCATAGCCCTTGGGCAGCTGCATGGCGATGCCCAGAGGGATGAGCTTAAATTCCCCTGCTTTCAGTTTTACATGCTCCGCCGCCCGCAGGTCGATCCAGTCGGATTTGCCGTCGATGTAGCGCAGTTTTTCGATTTTATCACTCAAATATTTAATTTTAATCGTTTCCATAAATTTATCCTTTCTGTTAGCAAAAGCGTATGCTTTTGCAAATGGGGGTTGAGGGGAATCATTCCCCTCGTAGGGTGCTCGAGGGACAACGTCCCTCGAAAATCATTCTGCGTTGTATAAGTAAAGAGAACTGTTTTTCAAAGATTTCTGCACATCAATGATGCGCTGGTTGAAGCTGCCCTTCCAATGGAGCTTTGTATCCTTCAAATCCTCTACAAATTTTCCGTCTACCAATACATCAATATATTGCATCAGGGGGAGGGCACTGATCTCCTCCCAACGATAGCCGGTGTAAAGCCAGATATTCTTATCGGGAAATTCCAGCTTGACTTTTCTCGCCAGCCGTTCGATGCCCATGCGGTTGCCTTCGTAAAGGGGATCGCCGCCGCTGAAGGTGATGCCGCTGATATAATCCCTGCTGAGGATAGAGAATAACTCTGCTTCGGCATCTTTATCAAAGGGAATCCCGCCGTTGGGATCCCAGGTGAAGGGGTTGTGGCAGCCTTTGCAGTGGTGAGAGCAGCCGGCCACCCAAAGCACCACTCGCAGCCCTTCGCCGTTGAGCATATCGTCTTTTGTAATATTATGATACCGCATTACATACTCTTCCTTTCTGCGATTTCCGCCATTTTCGCATCGTTCAGGCGGGTGTCGCCCTTCACACGGGAATAGGAGAGATAGCCGTTCATTCTCTCGATTTTTGTTAGATTTTTGCTGCCGCATTTGGGGCAAACGTCCATTTCCAATTCCTGATGTCCGCAGTCGTCACAATAAGCCAGAGAAAGGTTGACCCCTTCATAGAAGCCCATCTTCATGGCACGGCGTACCAGCGTGCGGATGGCGTCCAGATTGTAGTCGATGGGATATTTGACATACTGGATCTTGCCGCCGTTGGAAAGATCCCAGAAGCGTTTTTCCAGATCCTGTTTTTCGATGGGGGTGATATCCTCCGTGACGTGGCAGTGGAAGCTGTTGCTGACATAGGGTCTGTCGGAAACATTTTCGATCACGCCGTATTTCTTGCGGAACTGGGTCACCTGCAGGCCGCAAAGGCTTTCCGCAGGGGTGCCATAGATGGCATAGAGATTTCCATCGGCTTTTTTAAATTCCGCAATCTTATCGTTGATATGCTGTAGGGTGTCGATGGCGAATTGTCCGTCCTCCACCAGAGATTTGCCGTTATGCAGTTCCTGTAATTCATTCAGAGCCGTGATACCGAAGGATGCTGTTGCAGATTTCAGCAAAGGCTTGATCTTATCGTGGATGCCCAGATGACCGCCGTAGAAACCGCCCTCGCAATAGGCCAGGGGGTTGGTAGAAGCCCGCATTTCCCCCAGATAGGCATAGGTGCGGATATGCAGCTGACGGATCAGTTCCAGATAGTAGTCCAGCACTTCATAGAAGGGCTTGCTTTCCTGTTTTGCCTTGGCGTAAATCATAGGCAGATGCAGGCTGACAGCACCGATGTTGAAGCGTCCCACAAAAACGGGTTTATCGTTTTCATCGGCAGGCTCCATGCCGCCCCGTTCGAACCAAGGGGACAGGAAAGCACGGCAGCCCATGGGGCTGACGATGGCACCGTATTTTTTATACATTTCCGCCACATAGCCTTCCCCTGTCAGGGAAAGCCAGTCGGGATACATAGTCTTGGAGGAGCAGAGGATGCCTGCTTCAAAAACATCCTCCAGTTCCTTGCCGGGACCGTGAAGGTTTTCATCATAGAGGAAAACCAGCTTGGGAAAAAGAACGGGCTTCTTGCAGTTCTTTTTGCCCTGTCCCTTTCTGCGGACGTTCAGCATGGTGATGGAAGCGATTTTCGCAAATTTGCCTGTGCCTGTGCCAAAGGTCATGGTGATGAAGGGATAATCGCCGCGGCTGGATGCAACGGTATTAAATTTATATTCCCAGCCCTGAAAGCCTTGGTCGAAATCCTTCTGGATATCCTTCATGGCTTCTCTGTCGGCTACGCGGGCGGTCAGGCCCATGTCGATGTAGCGGCGGTAATATTTTTCATAACTCTTTTCCGCAAAGGGCTCCAGCAGCAGGTCTACAGAAGGCACCGTAAAGCCGCCGTATTGCTGGCTGGCTGCGGAAAGAACGATATCACCGATGACGTCGAAAGCAACCTCCAGGGTTTTCGGCTCGTTGTACCACAGGTTGCCCATCTCGAAGCCCCCGGTCAGCACTTCTTTTACATTGAACAGGCAGCAGTTCATGGTATCTCTGCGGGCGGACATATCATGGATATAGATATAGCCATCTCTGCAGGCCTGCAGTTCTTCTGTTGTCATGAAAAATTTCTGATACAGCTCTTTATTCAGCTGATTGAACACAAGGCTGCGCTTGGTGGAGACCAGCGCACTGTCTGTATTGCTGTTTTCCTTATCGCCGATATACATGATGGACTGGCTTTTTTTGTATACTTCGTCCAGCATTCTAACGAAATCCTGTTTATAGTTGCGGTAATCCCGATAGCTTTTGGCAACTTCTGGTTTGACCTTCTCCAAAGCGCCCTCTACGATATTGTGCATCTGGGCAATGGGGATGCCCTCCTGTCCCAGGGAACGGGCTTTTTCTTCTACATATTCACAGATGAAATCCAGTTCTTCCTGGGTGAATTTTACCATGGCACGATATGCTGATTTATTGACAGCCGTTACGACCTTTTGGACGTTCCAGGCTTCGTGGGTGTTATCTTTTTTGATGACGTACATTTATTTTTCCTCCTTTACAGGCAGATGTTCTAAAAATAGACTCTTTTCTATAAATATACCGCAAAAATCAATTTTTTGGTGTTGCACTTGCAACATAACGTGGGTTATAAGCGGGCTTGCTTTACCGCATGATGCCAACCGGCTATTTTTTCCACCGCATCCTCATGGGAAGCTTCCGGAGAAAAGGCACAGGAAACCTGCCAGTTGCGGCGGATTTCCGTCAAGTCCTTCCAATAGCCTACTGCCAGCCCTGCCAGATAAGCGGCACCAAGGGCAGTGGTTTCCAGTACAGAAGGGCGCAGAACGGGAACCCCGGTGATATCCGACTGGAATTGCAGCAGGAAGGTATTGGCTGCCGCGCCGCCGTCTACCCGCAGCTCCGCTAAGGGAATGCCTGCATCCTGTTCCATGGCGTGAAGCACATCATAGGTTTGATATGCCATGGATTCCACCGCCGCCCGGACGATGTGGCAGCGGTTTGCCCCGCGGGTCAGCCCCGTCAGGATGCCCCTTGCGTAAGGGTCCCAGTAGGGGGCACCCAGCCCAACAAAGGCGGGCACCAAATAAACCCCGCAGGTATCTTCGACTTCACGGCAGAGTCCTTCTGTTTCCCCTGCGGAGGAAATGAGTTTCAGTTCATCCCGCAGCCATTGGATGGCTGCCCCGGCTACGAAAATAGAGCCTTCCAACGCATAGGTGATTTTTCCGTCCAAGCCCCATGCGATGGTGGTGACCAGACCGTTTTTGGAGGAGACAGGCTTGTCCCCGGTATTCATCAGCAGAAAGCCACCTGTACCGTAGGTATTTTTGGCTGTGCCGGGGGAGAAGCAGGCTTGTCCGAACAATGCAGACTGCTGGTCCCCAGCTGCTCCTGCGATGGGGATAGCTGCCCCGAAGAGAAGGGGCAGGGTGCTGCCGAAAACGCCGCTGGAAGGGCGTACCTCCGGCAGGATGCTGGCGGGGATTTCCAATAACTCCAGCAGTTCCTTATCCCATTCCAAGGTGTGGATATTGAACAGCATGGTGCGGGAGGCATTGGAATAGTCGGTGGCGTGTACCTGCCCGCCGGTCAGGTTCCAGATGAGCCAGGTGTCGATAGTGCCGAAAAGCAGATTCCCGCTTTCTGCCAGTGCCTTGGCTTCCGGTACGTTCTGCAGGATCCAGCGGATCTTTGTGGCGGAAAAATAGGCGTCGATGAGCAGCCCGGTTTTTTCCCGAATCTTTTCTGTCCAGCCTGCTTCCTGCAGGGAATCGCAGTAAGGGGCTGTTCTTCTGCACTGCCATACGATAGCGTGGTAGACAGGCTTGCCGTTGCGCTTATCCCAAAGGATAGAGGTTTCCCTTTGGTTGGTGATGCCAATAGCGGCGATCTCCTCCGGGGAGATGCCCTGCTTTGCAATGGCTTGGCGAGCCACCTCCAGCTGTGTTTCCCAAATTTCCACAGCATCATGCTCTACCCAGCCGGGCTGGGGATAATATTGCTTGAATTCCTTTTGAGCAACGCTGTGCATCTGCCCGTTCTGGTCGAAGAGAATGGCACGGGAGCTGGTGGTGCCCTGGTCTAAGGAAAGGATATATTTCATGGCGGAGACCTCCTTTTTTTTACGCAAATCGTCATTGAAAATAGTATAGCAAAAAGGAAAAGCTCCCACAAGCGAACAGAAAATAAAGAACAAAAAGAAGCCCCCATAAAAGGGGCTTTTAGCTTATCGCATATAAGGGTTTGTTTTCCGTTCTGTTTCCAGGGTGGTGGCGGGGCCATGACCGGAATATACCTGATAATCACCGGGCAGAGCTGCCAGTTTTTTCAGGGACTGGATGATATCGTTCCAGTTGCCGGTGGGCAGGTCTGTTCTGCCGCAGGAGCCTTGGAACAGAGTATCCCCGCTGAAGATGGTACCCTTGCAGATATAGCAGAGGGAGCCTTCTGTGTGGCCGGGGGTTTCCAGTACTTCAAATTCCATATCGCCCACTTTTACCACATCGCCTTCCTTTACCTGCACATCGGGATGGATGATGATATCGCCGCAGCAGAAATGGGAACAGTTGATGCTGGGGTCTGTAAAGACACGCATTTCCTTGGCACCGCCAACGATGGTACAGCCGTAATGCTCTGCTACTTCGTTGACAGAGCCGGTGTGGTCATAATGCCCATGGGTCAGCAGGATATGGGTTACCTTCAGGTTATTTTTTTCAATATAAGCATACAGGGGGGCAGGATTGCCGTCGCAGTCGATGATGGCGGTGATGCCGTTGTCATCGGAAACAACATAGTTGTTCGTGCCGACGGAGCCTGCAGCGTAGCAAGCGATTTTCATGGGGGTTCCTCCTTGATTTATCCAGATTTCATTTTTTCAAATTATAACAATCCTGCGGGCAATTTGCAACAGAAAAGGAAGAGACATTGAAAAAGAGAACAGGTTGTGATAGCATGGATGGAAAGAAGGATGGAGTTTGAAAGAGGTGATTGACATGTGGTTTCTTTTTGCGTTGCTGTCATCGGTTTTTGCGGCGCTCACTTCGATTTTGGCAAAAATCGGCATCGACGGCGTGAATTCCAATTTGGCAACAGCCATCAGAACTGGGGTTGTATTGGTTATGGCATGGGGGATGGTATTTCTTACCAACACCCAGTCAGGTATTTCCGGAATCAGCAAAAAAAGCTGGCTGTTTTTGATTCTATCCGGACTGGCCACAGGGGCATCCTGGTTATGCTATTATAGGGCACTGCAAATTGGAGAGGCTTCAAAAGTGGTTCCTGTGGATAAGTTAAGTGTTGTCATTACATTGATTTTGGCTTTTTTGTTTTTGCATGAACCGTTTACCACGAAGTCTTTGATTGGCTGTGTTCTGATCGGGATCGGGACATTGGTCATGGTTTTATGAAGCCAGATCGAATCAAAAAAATGAAAGGACTCTGCCTGTAAAAGGCAGAGTCCTTTTTGTATAGTATGATTATTTATTTTTCAGATATTCATCGATAGCAGCAGCGGCTTTTTTCCCGGCACCCATCGCCAGAATAACGGTAGCCGCACCTGTAACAGCGTCACCGCCGGCATAAACGCCTTCTCTTGTAGTCTGGTTTGTTTCTTCGTTGACTACCAGACAGCCTTTGCGGTTGGTTTCCAGACCCTTTGTAGTGCTGCGGATCAGAGGGTTGGGGGAAGTACCGATGGACATAACTACTGTGTCAACATCGATCACATAGTTAGAACCTTCCACGGGCACAGGGCTTCTTCTGCCGCTGGCATCGGGTTCGCCCAGTTCCATTTTCAGGCATTCGATGCCGCAAACCTGACCCTTGCCGTCATCAATGATCTTTACGGGGTTTCTCAGCAGGTGGAATTCGATGCCTTCTTCTTTTGCGTGGTGGATTTCTTCCAGACGGGCAGGCATTTCTGCTTCGGAACGGCGGTAAACGATATAAACGTGTTCTGCACCCATACGTTTTGCACATCTGGCCGCGTCCATGGCAACGTTGCCGCCGCCGACAACGGCTACTGCTTTGCTGCTGCGGATAGGTGTATCATATTCGGACAGGTATGCTTTCATCAGGTTGATTCTTGTCAGGTATTCGTTGGCGGAATATACCCCTACCAGTGCTTCCCCGGGGATACCCATGAAGGAAGGCAGACCGGCACCAGTACCGACAAATACAGCATCAAAGCCCATATCATCGATGATTTCATCAATAGAAAGCACTTTGCCGATGACCATGTTTGTCATGATATTTACGCCCAGTGCAGACAGTTTGTCGATTTCTTTCTGTACGATGGCCTTGGGCAGACGGAATTCGGGAATACCGTAAACCAGTACGCCGCCAGCTTTATGGAAGGCTTCAAACATGGTTACTTCGTAGCCCTGTTTTGCCAGATCCCCTGCACAGGCCAGAGAGGAGGGGCCGGAGCCGACAACAGCTACCTTTTTACCGTTGGAAGCGGGTTTTTCGGGCATTTCATCACAGTTTTTCATATACCAGTCGGCAACGAAACGTTCCAGACGGCCAATGGCAACGGCTTCGCCTTTGATGCCGCGTACGCATTTGCTTTCGCACTGGCTTTCCTGAGGGCAAACACGACCGCACACTGCGGGCAGTGCATTTGTGGAAGTGATTACCTTATAAGCTGCCATGAAGTCGCCCTTTGCGACTTCTGCGATGAATTCGGGAATGCGTACATTGACAGGACAGCCGCTGACACAGGGTTTATGTTTACAGTTGAGGCATCTCTGTGCTTCTTCTACTGCCATTTCCGCAGTATAGCCCAGTGCTACCTCTTCAAAGTTTTTATTTCTCACATCAGGTGCCTGTTCGGGCATCTTGATTTTTTCCAGACTCATATTTGCCATGATACCGTACCTCCTTATTTGATCAGTTCATTTGCCAGCTTATCCATACGGCAGATGTGTGTTTCTGCCAGTTCCGCTTCTCTTGCTTTATAGATGGAGTTACGGTTCATCAGTTCATCGAAATCCACTTCGTGTCCGTCGAAGTCGGGGCCGTCTACGCAGGCGAATTTGATCTTGCCGCCAACGGTAACACGGCAGCCGCCGCACATGCCTGTACCATCGATCATGATAGGGTTCAGGGAAACGATGGTCTTGATGCCAAAGGGCTTTGTGGTCAGGCTGACAAATTTCATCATGGGGATAGGGCCGATGGCAATGACTGCATCGTAGTTGTTGCCTGCTTCGATCAGGGCTTTCAGTTTATCTGTAACGAAGCCTTTTTCCCCCTGAGAACCATCATCTGTCATCAGGTAGAAGTTGGTGGAAACGGCTTTCATTTCGTCTTCCAAGATTACGATGTCTTTGCTGCGGAAGCCTGCGATGACATCAACTTCCACACCCAGATTGTGCAGAGCTTTTGCCTGAGGATATGCAATGGCACAGCCTACGCCGCCGCCGACTACGGCAACCTTTTTCATGCCGTCATATTCTGTGGCAACGCCCAGAGGGCCAACAAAATCCTGAATGGAATCGCCGATTTCCTTGGCAGCCAGCAGTTTTGTGGAAAGGCCTACCTTCTGGAAAATGATGGTTACAGTGCCTTTTTCTCTGTCATAATCAGCGATAGTCAGGGGAACTCTTTCGCTGAATTCGTCTACACGGAAGATAATGAACTGACCCGCCTGTGCTTTTTTCGCTACAAAAGGCGCTTCAATCTCCAGAAGTGTGACCATGCTGTTGAGTTCTCTTTTATTTACGATACGAAACATGGGGATTCCTTCCTTTCTCTATTTCTCTCTATTGGTTTGCTTTTTCCGAAAGGGTTTCCTTCAGAAATATTTTTTGATAAAATACCCTTATGATTCTATAATCATATCATAAAAGCCAAATTGGTTAAAGACGGAAAAACGCCATTTTTCGCTGAAAAAGAAGAGAAAAGTTTATAGGAAACGAACAAGAATCGGGACATTTTTTGTCCCGCTTATATGACAAGGAGGAATCCGCCATGGAGGAGAAAAAATATACACTGGATGACTTGGTGCAGGTCATTAAAATTTTGCGGGGAGAAAACGGCTGCCCGTGGGACCGGGTGCAGACCCATGCATCCATCCGGCAGGATATGCTGGAGGAAGCTTATGAAGCGGCAGATGCCATTGATAAGGGCAATATGGAAAACCTTTGCGAAGAATTGGGCGATGTGCTGATGCAGGTGGTCTTTCATGCGGAAATCGAAGCGGAGAAGGGCGGCTTCACCATAGAAGATGTGATCCGTGGGATCTGTGAAAAGATGGTCTACAGACATCCCCATGTTTTTGGCAATGGGGAAGTGCAGGCGGATACGGCGGAACAGGTGCTGGTCAACTGGGAAGAACTGAAAAAGAAAGAAAAACATACAGAAACGCAAACAGAGGTCATGAAAGCTGTCCCCGATGCTTTGCCTGCGCTGATCCGTGCCAGAAAGGTACAGAAAAAAGCGGCAGATGTGGGATTCGATTTCTATGAAGCCGGCGGAGCCTTTGAAAAAGTGTATGAAGAAATTCATGAATTGGAGGAGGCTGTGAAGCTTCAGGATGGCACAGAAGAGGAGGAATTTGGGGATATTTTGTTCGCACTGGTGAATATCTCGCGCTTTTTGAAAATAAATCCTGAGTTTGCCTTGACAAAAGCCATTAAAAAGTTTATAAATAGATTTGAATATGTTGAGAAATCCGCCCTTTTGCAAGGGAAAGATCTTTCCGGCATGACACTGGAGGAAATGGATTTACTCTGGGAGGAAGCGAAAATGAAGCTTCGTCCGATGAAATCATAAATGAAAATATTAGGAGGCAAACACAAATGAACAAATCTGATCTGGTTGCAGCAATTGCAGAAAAAGCAGAAATGAGCAAAAAAGACGCAGAAAAAGCATTGAAAGCATTTGAAGATGTAGTGACAGAAGAACTGGCAGCAAATGGCAAAGTACAGCTGGTTGGCTTTGGTACATTCGATGTAGCGGAAAGAGCAGCCCGCGAAGGCAGAAACCCTCAGACAGGCGAAGCAATGCCTATTCCTGCTTCCAAAGCTCCCAGATTCAAAGCTGGTAAAGCTCTGAAAGATGCAATCAACAAATAATTTTTCCTAATGGAAACGAAAAGCACTCGGTCAGAGTGCTTTTTCTTTATAAAAAAGAGCGAGAAAAAGAGAGGAGTTCCTATGAGAGTTGATAAGTTCCTGAAGGTATCCCGTATCATTAAAAGACGTACGATCGCCAATGAAGCCTGCGACGCGGGCAGAGTCATGATCAATGGAAAGGTAGTCAAGGCCGGGGCGGAAGTGAAGATCGGGGATATCATTGAAATTCAGTTCGGCAATAATACGACGAAGATAGAAGTCCTTGACCTGAAGGAGTCCACGAAGAAAGAGGACGCCGCAGGGATGTACAAATCTGTTTAAGAAAACCGTGGGGCGCTGCCTCACACTCCGCAAGGGAAATGATTCCCCTTGACCCTCATTTGAACCAACAATTTTGAAAAATTTGTTGGTTCGTTCGTATGAAGTTTAGGTCAAGTCTTTTCAAAGGCTTGCGGGGGTTGGGGCAGAGCCCCAAGGTCTTGCTACCAAGAAAGGTCTTTTTTCTTTTCTGTCCGCATATCCTTGGAACAGAGGGGGCGTTTTTTATGGCAGAAGAGAAAAAAAGAATAAGCAGACATACATTGAATATGGAGGAGCGGGAAAAGGTGCGCATTGGCGGGGTGTTGGAAGTGCTGTCCTTTGATGAAGAAGGCATTATGATGGAGACGACCTGCGGTCTTTTGATGCTGAAAGGGGCGGGCATGCATATCGGCAAGCTGGATTTGGATGCGGGGGATGTGGTGATAGACGGCAGCATCGACAGCATCACTTATTCTGACGGCACGCTGGCAGAAAAACATTCTATTTTAGGCAAGCTGTTTCGATAAGGGGCGGGTGTTATGATCCTTTCATTACATGCACAGGCGAGCCTGTTTCTGCTGACCATTTTTATGGGCGGCGCCATGGGCTTGCTGTATGATGGGCTGCGGGTTTTCCGCCATGCCCTGCATCATAAGCCCTTTTGGGTACAGCTGGAGGATGGATTGTTTTGGTTGTTGGCGGTGTTTTTGGTGTTCAGTATTATGCTCCAAGCCAGTGCAGGGGAAATTCGCTTTTTTACTATCCTGGGGCTGTTCGGCGGCATGGGGCTTTATTTCCTGACCCTTAGCCGATTTGTTATTGCCGTCAGCGATCAGATCATTCGTTTGGTAAAATATACGGCAGGTCTTTTCTGGCGCATTGTTACCACGCCCTTTCGTCTGTTATATCTCCTTTTTCATCGTCCTCTGGAAAAATTTGGTCGGTTTTGCGGTAAACAACAGAAAAAACTATTGCAATCCTGTAAAATTTGTGTGAAAATGAAATTACATCATCTCCGACTGGATTGGAGAATGCTCCGCAGAAAATAAGAACATGGCAGGGAGTTTTTTTATGAAGCAGAAAAAAAGAACCAAAAAATCCAGAAAAGCATCCAGCCTTTTTTTGCGGGTGTTCTTGTTTGCATTTATTGTCGCAGTTTCTGTAGGCATTGGCAGGCAGTTTATCCATTATCAGGAATTGCAGGAGGAACTCACCATCGTTACGGCGGAGATTGAAAAAGAACAGCAAAAGCAGATGGAATTTGAAACCCGCAGGGAATATTACACCAGTGACAGCTATATTGAGCAGGTGGCACGGGAACAGCTGGGCATGGTGAAGCCAAACGAGATCCTCTACATCAACCGCAGCGAATAAGCAAATTTTTGTAATATTTTTGCGAAAAAGCCTTGACAAAATCTGAATGAAACGTTATACTGACTAAGTCAGCTTGTGGCGGAGTAGCTCAGTTGGCTAGAGCATGCGGTTCATACCCGCAGTGTCGGGGGTTCAAATCCCTCCTCCGCTACTCTACTACTTACTACTTAAGGCCCGTTGGTCAAGCGGTCAAGACGCGGCCCTCTCACGGCTGAAACAGGGGTTCGATTCCCCTACGGGTCATCCGTGGAATTTCAACTTGATACGTTAAAGATATGGAAGTTTAGCTTATGCCGTGCATTTCGCAGAAATGTAGCCCTCTAGGGTGGAGGAGAGCATTTGCCGGAATTGAATAGGTTAAAAACATGGAAGTTTAGCTCAGCTGGGAGAGCATCTGCCTTACAAGCAGAGGGTCACAGGTTCGAGCCCTGTAACTTCCATTTTTTATGCTCAAAAACAGGGCTCATCCGTTCGAGTCCCCCGAAGGTGGAATCACCTCCGAGACATTCCATTTTTTTATTTCTGAAACAAAAAACCACCTTTTGGGAAGGATACCCGAAGAGGTGGTTTTTTTATGATGGATGGGCTTCGGTTTTTGTGGATCATTTTTTGCTTTTTGCTTTCTTTTTGGAATGGGCTGCCCATTGCAGCTCTGTTTACCCTATGGGGAGATTTTTTTCTTCTTTTTACGGATATTTATACCATAGGAGTTTCCTTTTTTCTTTTTGTTCAGCTGGCATATCTCTGCAATCTGCAAGGGCGTGTTTTTCCTTGGCGGGCGTTGGTTTTTCTTCCTATGGGGATAGTTCTTTCATTGCTTTTTCTTGGAATTTTATATACAGTGTTGTTTTTTTGCCATTTTTTCTTGGCTCTTCAAAAAGAAAAGGCACAGCCTTCGGTTTCCCGAAAGCTGTACCTCTTAGGTCTTGTGTTATTTATCTGCTGCGATATTGCCGTGGCGTGGGGATATTTTTTCACGCCTATCCCTTGGCTGATCTGGCTTTTTTATGCCCCCAGCCAGCTTTTGCTGGCGCTGACTGCCAAGACTTACGCCCAGAAGGTGATGACCTGAGAAACAACGGTTTCCCCCTCATATAGGAAGGATTCCACTTCCTTGCCGCCTTCTGTATCTTTCAGAAAGGTCTTTACGGTCACAGTATCCCCCCGCAGGCATTCCTTGCGGTAAACGATGCGGATATCCTTCAATGCCATATCCTCATAGATTTCATCGGGGATATCATCCATGACCCATTCCAAATATTTCACATTATTGGCGTGACCATTGGTATCGGTATCCCGTCGGGTCACGATGATATCTCTGGTACAGATCAGTTCTCCGGAAGGGTCTTTAGGCATCAGAAATTTTTCTCCTTCAATGGCAGATTCCTGCCCGGCGTGGTATTTTTCTGCCATGCCCTCGGGTACATTCGTAGGTCTGCGCTTTGCCAGATCCATAAAGACCCAGCGGGAAACACCATCCAGCAGTTTGTTGCCTGCTTCATCAAAAACAAAAAAACTTCTGTTTGCCTGAAAACGGGCAAATTTATCATTCCATGTCTGCAAGGTGATTTTCTCACCGTATTTAGGCATACGATACAGCTTCAGATGCCAGTTCAAAACAGACCAGAACCAGTTATGTTCCAAAGTGTAATCGATGGTATAGCCCAATATATCAGAATGGGTGATAGCCATTTCCTGCAGACTGGAAAGCAGGGCAGCCGGAGTCATGCAGCTGTTGCTGTCAATCTGGAAAAAGCGAACCTTCCGTTCTTCTTCATATCCAATTCTATCCATGGTTTTCCTCCTTATAACATAGGCGAAATCAGCCTTGCGATGGATTCATGCACCCGGAACCACCATCTTCTGCGGTGATACCATTCCTTTGTGATCTCTACACAGGAGTGCAGGTCGTTCCTGAAATCATCTTCCAATATTTTTGTCATTTCTTCATCATACATAAATGCATTGACTTCAAAATTCAGATCAAAACTGCGGATATCCATATTTGCGGAACCCACAGAAGCCACTGTGCCGTCGATGGTCAATACCTTCGCATGGATAAAGCCTTTTTCATATTGATAAACCTTTACGCCGGCCTCCAGCAGTTCTCCCAAATAGGACATGCTGGCCCAATAAACGAAGAAATGATCGGGATTGCCGGGGATGATGATACGTACATCCAGCCCGGAAAGGGCAGCCACCCGCAATGCTTCGAAAATGCCGTCATCAGGCACAAAATAAGGGGTCGTCAGGTAGATATGGCTTTCCGCTTCGTTTATCATTTTAAAATAACCGTTTCGGATATTTTTCCATTGGGTATCGGGCCCGCTGGAAACGATCTGCGTCCGTATGCCGTCGAATTGCAGCCGTTTGGGGAAGTATTTCTCATTCAGCTGGATGATACCATTTTTGGCTGTGAAATTCCAGTCCTTGATAAAACGCATCTGCATCTGGTCGATGGCATCTCCCTGAAAGCGCAGATGCGTATCCCGCCAGGGGCCGTAGCGTTTCACGATCCCCAGGTATTCATCGCCTACATTAAAACCGCCGATATAGCCGATTTCCCCGTCGATGATGGCCAGCTTGCGGTGGTTGCGATAATTCAGCCGCACCACAAAGCGAGGCAGGAAAGCCGCTGTATAGCCCCCTGCAGCATGGAGCTTGTCGAAGAAATGCTTTGGCAGGCGGGAATTGCCGATGCCATCATATAAAACCCGGACCTCGACCCCTTCTGCGGCTTTTTTTGCCAGTTCTTCCGTCAGGCGGGTTCCCAGCCGGTCGCCCCGCCAAATATAATATTCCAGATGGATGAACTTTTTGGCATTGCGGATATCTTGCACCAGGGATTCAAATTTTTCTTTTCCGTTGTTCAAATATTCCACTTGGTTGTTGAAGGTCATCCAGTTGCCGCTGTTCAGATGGAGATGGGCAAGGTCGGTGACATAATCTGCTTCCACCAGTTTTCCTTTGTTTTCAATGAATTTCTTTTGCTGCTGCACCTTTTCCGCGGAATGAACATCATGGAAAAGATATTTATAGTAAACTTCCTGATCGTATTTTTCTTTTTCCCGAAACATTTTTTCTCGCTTGCTGTTTCTGCCGAAAATCATGTAGGCAATGAAGCCTAGGATTGGTATGAACAGCAGCACCAGAAGCCAGGCCCATGTGCTGGCGGGGTTTCTGCGTTCAAAGAATACGACAAGACCGGAAAGGATGACATTGATGATCAGAACAATCAGGGCAAACAGGGTGATCCCAAGAAATACACCATCCATAGATATCCTCCTTTCTCCGAAATTACGGTAACAAATCTATATTCTAGTAGTATACTATATCTTTCCAGTGGGTTGCAACTGCTCCTTTTATGAAAAAAATCGAAAAAAATCGAGATTTTCTCTTCCCTAAAGTGAAAATCGATGGTAAAATAGTAAGACCGTGAAAAATTACGGCAAAATGTTTATCATTTTGCGTGCTAGTGATAAAGGAGGAAATATTTTGAACGTTTCTGATATTATGATCATCGTCATCGTTGTTTTGGCGCTGCTTTGTGCAGGGATGTATTACCTGAACAAAAGAGGCATGAAGAAAATGATTCAGGCGCAGGATTTTATTGACCAGAACCGCACCACAGTGCAGATCTTCGTCATCGATAAGAGACAGGAAAAACCCTCTTCTTCCAATATGCCCAAGGCTGTTTTTGAACAGATGCCCAAGACGGCAAAGATGCGCAAAACAAACTTGGTGCGTGCTAAAGTAGGCCCGCAGATCGTTACATTGATGTGCGATAAGCCTGTTTATGAAGTAATCCCCGTAAAGAAAACCATAAAAGTGGATTTGGCTGGTATGTATATCGTGGGTATCACAGGGATGAATCTGGAAGATAAAAAGAAAAAGACTCTCTCTGAAAAAGTTGTGACAAGCGCAAACCGTACTATGAAAAAGCAGAGCGAAAAGAAAAAAGAAAAATAAGCAAAATAAGAAAAAATAAGCAAAGAAAAGCCCCTTCGATCGAAGGGGCTTTTTTTCGGCTATATTCGACTATAAAAGAAGAGGGGCGGCGTGGGGGGATTTGGAAAACCTGCGGTTTTTGTTCCTTATGTCTGTTGCCGTATATTTGCGTACGCTTATGTGCAATGCGGCAAATAAATTTCCTGCCTGACATATATTATTTTCCGGCTGCAAAAAAAGAGGCGACAGAGCAAAGCCCTGCCACCATGTTTTTTTAATAAAGCCAATGATGTCGCTTTGGAAAGATTTGGAGAATGGGTGTGTGCCTGCCGAAGCAGTTCCGCTTCCTTCCGCCGAATCACCGCCCTTTGGCACCGCCAACAGCAGACGAAAAGGAACAGCCGGCCGAGCAGCCACCCCTCTGCATCTCGCGAAGGAAATGTCTCTGTTTGATGAACAAAGGCTATATTAACGTAAAAATACAGGGTATATTATAGACAAATTTCGACGACTTGTCAATTAGAAAGAAATAGGTATTGATAAATTCGCCTATTGACCTGTATAATAGAAAAGATAGCTCCTGATGAGGAGTGTGGAAAACAATATTTGGAAGGAGAGATACCCATGAGATATGAAGGTACTGTTTACAGACCCCCCAGTGAAGCAGGCAGTCTGATCATCCAGCTGACCATTGGCTGTGCCAGAAATACCTGCACATTTTGCAATATGTATAAGGATAAAAAATTCCGCATCCGCCCCTTGGAAGAAGTGGTGGAGGATCTGGAAATGGCAAGAAAATACTATAGCCGCATTCAGGTGCGCCGTATTTTCCTGGCGGATGGGGATGCCCTGATCGTAAAGACAGAGGATCTGCTGTATATCATCGACAAATGTAAGGAGATTTTCCCTGAGGTGGAACGGATTTCCGTATATGGCGCCCCCAAGGATATCCTGCATAAAACGCCGGAAGAGCTGCGCCGTTTAAAGGAAGCAGGCTTGGATATGGTCTATATGGGCTTGGAATCTGGTGCGGATGAAGTGCTGAAATTTGTGAAAAAAGGCGTAACTTCCGATGAAATGATTGAAGCGGGTCAGAAAGTAAGAGCGGCCGGTATGATCGTTTCTATCACAGTTATTTCTGGTTTGGGCGGCAAAAAGCTCTGGAGAGAGCACGCCTTGGGCAGTGCCCGGGTCATTTCCGCTATCAAGCCTGAATATGTTGGTTTCCTGACACTGATGATCGAACCCGGTACAGAAATGTACGATCAGTATAACAGAGGGGAAATCGAATTGCTGACACCCCATGAAGTGTTGGATGAAACAGAACTGTTTATCCGCAGCGTGGATGCGGAAGGCACTGTGTTCCGTTCCAATCATGCCTCTAACTATATTCCTTTGGGCGGCACGCTGAACGGGGAAAGAGATAAGATTTTGGAGCAGATTGAAACGAGCAGACAGAGAAGCAAATTCCGCCCTGATGTTTTCAGAGGCATCTAAAGTTTTAAGGAGTATGGTAGTATGGCGTGGCTGGGTTTTGTCACATTGATAATAATATATTGGTGTCTTTTCCTGGTTGTGACCACGGGCCGATGGGGCTGGGGAATTTTGACAGGCTGGCTTTTGCCCATCCTTGCCATGGCCATCAGCTTTCAGGAAGGGATGCGGGTTAATGGGCTGATGGTGCTCATTTGCTTTATCTTGTTCCTGCTCTGCCGCAAAGGGCTGACAGAAATCCGCGGCTGGAATATCAAACAACGGAAAAGGCATCCGGTGTTGTTCTGCGTTTTGTATATTGTCATTTTCCTGCTGATGTTTTACAGTGTGGCGCAGGCGCAGATTCAGGGTTATATCCTGAATATTCAGGGCTGGGGCAGTGAAAATATGCCTTACCTGCGTATGCTGCTGACGATCCTTCCCCTGCTGGCGCTGAATTATTTTTATACAGAACAGGTCTATACAGGCATCGACCGGTTCAGACAGAAGAAATGGGAATTGATTTTGCTTTCCTGCCGCTGTTTCGTTTCCCATGAAAGCGGTGCGGAAAAGATTGCCAAACAGGGGCATTATCTGGAGGGCATCAATAATGGTGTGACTTACCATTTCCAGCTGACGAAGCGCACCTTCCAAATGCTGAAAAAAGAAAAGACTCTGCGGCTGCAGATTGGAACAGGTCTTTTCGGCGGTTTGTATATCACAGAATTGGAAAATCCCGATTTCTTCAAACGTGTCCGCCGTATGGATCGGAAATATGCCAAAGGCGGTATCTTTTTCTTCCTGCTGGTAGTGGCATTGGGTGTGTGGCTGTTCTGGTTCCGATGAATAAAAATTTTAGCCTTAGACGAAAGTCTAGGGCTTTTTTATTTTCATTCTTCATATCCTAAACAGAAGGGATGTGGCTGTATGAAAAAACTCCTTGGCGTGGTGCTTTTATATATCATATTGGCGGTACTGCTCCTGCCCCTTTTGGTGACGGCTCTTTGCGGTGGTTTTCGCAGGGAATTGCCCCAACAGGCGAAGGCTCTCTATGGCTTGGCAGACCTGGCCCCCTTGGATTCAGAGCTGGAGGAATACGTGGCAGGGGTGGTGGCGGCGGAAATGCCGGCGGCTTTTCCGGAGGAAGCCCTGAAAGCCCAGGCTGTTGCCGCTCGCACCTATCAGGTGCGGCAGATGCAGGCGGCAGGCAGCGATGCTGTCCTTTATGATGTGGGACAGGCTTATATCACCCCGGAGGAACAAAAGCAAAAATGGGGGGAGAATTATGCTTTTTATGCCGGGAAAATACGCAATGCTGTCCGTGCCACAGCGGGGGAGATCATGGTTTATGAAGGAGAACCCATTCTGGCGGCCTTCCATGCCCAAAGTGCGGGAAAGACGGAGGATGCGGAAAATGTCTGGAACAGTTCTGTGCCTTATCTGAAAAGCGTGGACAGCAGCGGGGACAGAAACGCTCCGGATAACGAAACAACAGTGACTTTTTCTGTAAAAGAGATTTCAGAGAAATTGGGATGCGAAGCCAAAGAAATTTCTGTTCTCGGCCGTACGGATGCCGGCTATGTGACGGAGGTACGGGCGGGGGGCAAGGTTTTTACGGGAAGAGAACTGAGGGAGGTTCTTGGGCTCCGCAGTACAAATTTTACGGTGGAAAAGAAAGGGGATATGTTTCTGTTTACCGTATTGGGCTATGGACATGGGGCTGGGATGAGCCAGTACGGTGCCGCTTTTTTCGCAGAAGAAGGCATGGAATATCATGAAATTTTGCGGCATTATTATACGGACATTGATTTTCGAAAGATTGCATAAAAGCTTTCCGGGCTGGCAACAATAGCATCGGAGGTGCTATTGACATGAAAAAGAACGAGGAAAAAACAGCCAGAAGGATGCAGACCATTGCAATCTGCGGTTGCCTGTGTCTGCTGGCAGTGGGGGCAGGGGTAACGTATCGTGCCCTGGACAGCAGGCCTGTGGAATCAGCGGATTTCGCAGAAGCGGAACAGCCTGTGACGGCGGTGCAGACCCCTGCCATCGATACAGCGCTCTTAAACCGGAACAAGCAGAGCGATGACCCCGGCGAAGCCCCCGATGCAGAGGAAAACACACCGGTAAAGCAGACAGAAGAAAAAACTGCGAAGCCTGTATTTGCTTACCCTGTGGAAGGGGAAATTCTGCTGCCCTATAGTATGGATCATGCTATTTATGACCCTACGTTGGATCAGTACCGAACCAATGCAAGCATCAGCCTGTCTGCGGAAGAGGGGACAGCGGTGAAAGCAGCGGCGGATGGTGTTGTAAAAGAAGTTAAAGAGGATACAGAATCGGGCATGACCATCGTGATCGAGCATGCGGAAAACTGGCTGACTACATACGGTCAGCTGGAAAAAACCGTAAAAGTGAAAGAAGGCGAATCCGTAAAACAGGGGCAGACCATTGGTTCTGTTGCTGCCCCTACAAAATATGGTGTGGCGCTGGGCAGTCATTTGGAATTTGCCATGGAACAGAATGGCGAACCAAAAGATCCTGCGGAAAATTTAAAGGAAAATTGACCGGGAAAGAAGTCTGGGGAAAAGAATTTCTGATCAGACTTCTTTTTCTTATGGAAAAAAGAAGTTTAAAAACCTGTTTTTTCTGAAAAATTGCTTTACGAAATTTCGGAAAGAGGATAAAATAATAGGACAAGGGTAATCCTATTTAGACAGGGGGTTGAAGTATGAAACGTTTGTCTATCGTAAAAGGTGATATCGTAAAAGCAAAAACGGATGCCATTGTCAATGCGGCCAATACGTCTCTTTTGGGCGGCGGCGGTGTGGATGGTGCCATTCATCGTGCCGCAGGGCCGGAGCTGCTGGCAGAATGTGAAACATTGCATGGCTGCCCCACTGGCGAGGCAAAGATTACAAAGGGCTATAAGCTGAAAGCAAAATATGTCATCCATACGCCCGGGCCCATCTGGCGGGGCGGCAAATGGGGAGAAGAGGAGCTTTTGGCAAACTGCTATAAAAATTCCCTTGCCCTGGCAAAGGAAAACGGCGTAAAATCTATTGCTTTCCCTTCCATCAGCACGGGGGTCTATCGTTTTCCCGTGGATCAGGCGGCAAGAATTGCTGTGGGAGAGATCCTCAATTTCCTGAAAAATGATGATTCCATAGAACAGATCGTCTTGGTCTGCTTTGATGACAGAACCAAAGAAGCTTATCTGGATGCTTTGGCGGAGCTGACAGCATAAAAAATCATACAAAAAAAATCGAATCTCGAACCAAAAAATGTTCGAGATTTTTTATTTATACAATCCTGTGTTTATTTTATGTAAACCAATATGCGATATAGCTATGAATTTCCCATTGTGGAAAAAGTGGAGAACTCCCCTGTTTTATCCACAATGGAAATGCCCAGAACACAAGTTTTCCACAAAGTTGTTCACATTATCCACAGTTTTCGTGGGGAAAAATTGTCGAAAAAAGAAGAATGGATGTATTTTTTTCAGTTTTCTGAAAAGCCCGAAAATTCGATGTTTTTAATTTTGAGAAAAATCCACAGAAATGAATAAATTGGATTATGGTAACTAAAAAATAAAAAACCAACAAAATTTTTTATTGGTATTGTAGCAAGAATTTTTCCGGAAATCCACGGATATTTTTTTCAAAAGAAAAAAGGAATTTGAAAAATTATGGAGAATAATAAGAGTAAACAGAAATAAACATCTGTGACAGAGAGAAAAAAGCTCTCACTTTATTTTTGAATCCAATCGGCTTAGCCGGTTCGATATATTTGACAGATCCTCCTTAAGAGATGAGAGGATCACGAAGGGAGTTGTTTTTATGCGTTACAACATTATTGGTAAGAACATTGATGTATGGGAAAAAACAAAAGAAATGGTTGAAAAGAAGATGGGGCGTATTGCAAAACTGTTCCCGGAGGATACAGAAGCGACCATCACACTGAGTTTGGAAAAACTGGTTTCTACAATTGAAGTAACCATTCCTATGAATAAAAGATATGTACGTGCCGAAGTGCAGGATCCGGATATGACAGCTGCTATGGATAAAGCTGTAGATATTCTGGAAGGCCAGGTAGTGCGTTATAAAAAACGGATGCGTACCAAAGTAAGAAGCGGCGCTGATGCTTATGCAGCAGAATATGCAGCAATTCTGGTTCCCGAGGAAGATTTGGATGATGAACCCATGGTGAAGATCGAAAAAGTAAAACATTTCGAAGTAAAGCCTATGGATGCGGAAGAAGCTGTTATGGAAATGGAACTGGTAGGGCATAGCTTCTTTGTATTCCGTAATGGGGAAACGGATGAAGTAAACGTTGTTTATAAGAGAAAGAACGGTACATACGGTCTGATCGAACCTGAATATTGATAAAAGGGAAAGATAGTTTCGGGAAGATATTCTGAAAAGTTGATTTGTGAAGCAGAGAAAGGAAGGGATGCGAAAGCATCCCTTTTTTAATGAAAAAAGCATGTTTGCTTTAATGGAATTTTAATCTTAAGTTCTTATCATAGAACATAATGTTAAAATAAGGAGGCGTTTATATGAAAAAAAGAGCGTTGGCGGCGTTGACTGTTCTGTGTGTTGCTTCTTCACAGACAGTCTTTGCAGCCACAACAGAAACAACGGTTTCCCTTTCTGATGATAAAATCCTGGTAAACGGAAAAGAGATCACAGAAGATGAAACCAGCAAAATTTATCTGGATTACAAAAACGAAACCCACAGCGATGTGCCGGAGGAACTGGCTGACTTGGAAAACAGAGTCATTACCATTACGGATGCAGGCACTTATATTTTCAGCGGCACGGCAACGGATGCCCAGATCGCCGTTCGGGCGGAAGACTCCGATGCGGTGCGTGTTGTTCTGAATGGGGTGGATCTTACCTGCCGTACCGCGGCGGCCATTCAGGTGTATTCCGGTTCTGACCCTAGAACAGAAGGGGAGTATGGTGTGACCATCGAAATCGCTGATGGCAGTGAAAATGTGGTGAATGGTTCCCATACAAAGAAGACCGATGAAGATGATATCAAACACGATGCAGCCATCAGCTCTAACATTTCTCTGGGCTTTGAAGGCAATGGTGATTTGACCGTCAATGGCGATATCGAAGGCATTGAAGTGAAATATGGCCACCTGACTTTTAACGGCGGCAATATCACCATTCATTCCAACGATGACCCCATCAATGGTTCTGAGGATGGTTATGCGGTAGTTACCATCAATGACGGCTATATTTTCAGCTCTGTCACCAGTGACCCTCAGTATGAAGGGGATGGTCTGGATTCCAATGGCTACATTAAAATCAACGGCGGCACAGCCATCAATCTGGCGCACCCTTACAGCATGGACAGCGGCATCGACTCTGACTGTGGTTCTTATATCAACGGTGGCGTCGTTGTCGGCGCGGGCAATATGTATGACCCCATTGAAGAGGATTCCGAACAGCTGTATATGCTGCTGCAGTTCTCTGAAAGTACAGACGACCTGCTGGTAGTGACAGATGTAAACGATGTCCCTGTATTTGCTTACGATTTCCCTTACAGCTATACCTACATCGCTTTCAGCACACCGGAACTGAAGGAAGGTACCTATCATGTTTATATGGGCGGCGAAATTGAAGGCGTAGAAAAGGATGGCCTGTATACAGAAATTACTTCCTACACAGGCGGCACACAGCTGCACCACGGCGGTGCTGTCACGACGACAAATGACCGTGGATTTGGCGGACAGAGACCCGAAGGGATGGAACGCCCCGATGGTATGCAGAAGGAACAGAAACCTGCGGATTTTGAAGAAATGATACGGGAAGAATTTGAAAGACGCGGCGAAGAAATGCCTGCAGATTTCATGGAAAAATTGGAAAAGGGAGAAATGCCCGAAGGACGGGAGCCCGGCGGTATGGGCGGCGGCCCCAGACAGATGGAATCCTCTTCCGATACGATCACAGAAGAATTCCGTTTGAGCAAAGACAGCAAAACCTTTACAAATGTTTCTTCTGTTATCAATCGTTCTGAGTTTACAGACGTGGCAAAAGATTCCTGGTATTATAATGCAGTAACTTCTGCTGCTTCCAAGGGTATCCTGACCGGCGCAACAGAAACAACCTTCGCACCCGCCTCCACCATGACCCGCGGCGAAGTGCTGGAAGCAATCTATGGGCTGGCTGGCAAACCTGCCGCAGGGGAAGCAACCTTCTCTGATATCGATGCAAGTGCTTCTTACTATGGGGCAGCGGCATGGGCAGAAAAGAACGGTATCCTGGCAAATATCGCGGAAGATAAGCTGGCCCCGGAAACAAAAGTGACCAGAGGAGAACTGGTACAGATGTTGTATAATTATCTGGGCGATGGAGCAGAGGGCAGAGTGCCGGCTGCTGCATATACAGATACAGATCAGCTGACAGGGGAAACTGCGGAATACGCCTTTGCATGGGCATTGGATGCAGGGGTGATCTCCAGCAATCAGAATAGCCTGCGCCCTGCTGTGTATGTGACAAAAGCAGAAGCGGCAACGATGCTGGTCAATGCAGGAAAATAAATACAAAAATACAAAGAAAAAAGGTACTCAGAAATGAGTACCTTTTTTGCGTCAGATGGATTTCTTTTCCCAAGGCTTCAGACGATAGAAGCTGAAGGAAAGGAGACAGGACAAAGACCAGCCGAAGGGCCATGCCATCCAGATGCCCGTTGCACCAAAGCCAAGGCCTTTTGCGAAAACAAAGGCGAGGGCAACACGCAGCAGCAGGTCGGTAAAGGTGGTAGTCATGAAATAAAGCATGGCACTGCCACCCCGCAGGACGCCATCGCACATGACTTTGATAGTCACTACAAAATAGAAGGGTGTTACGATATGCAGGAAGGCGATACCCGCTTGAATGGCTGCCTGGCTTTCCGCTTTCATGAACAGACCCATGGCCCCATGGCTGCCAAAGAAATAGAACAGGAAGAACGGCACACAGACCAGAACCCCTAACAAAGCCCCGGCACGGAACCCTTCTCCCACACGCTCTTTTTTTCCGGCGCCCAGATTTTGTGCGGTAAAGGAGGAGAGCCCGTTGGAAAGGGTCGTCATGCAGGTAACCGCAAAGGTGTTCAGCTTGATGGCGGCGGAATAGCCGGCAATGACGGCGGAGCCGAAGCTGTTGACCAACGACTGGACGAACAGATTTCCGACAGAAACAAAGCATTGCTGCAAAATGCTGGGAATGGCCACAATGGCGATTTGTTTCAGCATGTCAGCGGAGAATTTTTTATAAGGCTCTTTGGTCTGCAACTGTTTCAGGCGATGGAGCAGGGCGATGAGAGCCAGGATGGAAGCGACTCCCTGGGCTGTGAAGGTGGCCCATGCTACGCCGGCTACGCCCATTTGCAGAATCACTACAAAGAAGATATCCAGCGCGATATTTGCCACGGAGGAGCCGATCAGAAAATACAGCGGCGTGCGGCTGTCCCCCAGGGAAGTAAAGATACCGGTGCAGATATTATAAAGAAACAGGAATAAAAAGCCCAATATGTAAATTCTCAGATACAGCGACGCATCGGAAAAAACATTTTCGGGGGTCTGGATCAGGGAAAGGAGCCCATTTCCCAGAAGAAGCCCCAGAGCGGTCATGATAATGCTGACGCCGATGCAGGCAAAAAAGATGGTGCAGACCGCCGTCTTTAACTTGCCATATTGCTTGCCGCCAAAGAGGCGGGAAACTACAACAGCACAGCCGATATTGCTGCCCATTGCTACTGCCATGAAGATCATCGTGATAGGATAGGAAGCACCTACGGCGGCCAAAGCATCTTCCCCAATAAACCGCCCCGCAATGATACTGTCAGCAATATTATACATCTGCTGGAAGATCACGCTTAAAAGCATGGGGATGGAAAAGGCCCACAGCATTTTTCGGCTGTTCCCTTGTGTCAGATCTGTAATCAATTTGGTCATCTCCTTAGTAAATCAAACTTATCTTTTGTTACACAGCCAGTATACTCCTTTCTTTTCAGAAAAGTAAGCAAAATGCAAGAGAAATTTTGGAAAGTGTTCCCCTCGCCAAAGGATAAGGTTTATGATATCATGTAAGACAGTGAAAAAGTATGATTTTTATTTTAAAGGAGCTTATAAAATGGCAAAATTATATTTTAGATATGGCGTTATGGGCAGTTCCAAATCTGCACAGGCACTGATTACAAAATTCAATTACGAAGAACAGGGGATGCGGGTCTGGCTCATCAAACCTGCGGCAGATACCCGCTACGGGGAGGAACTGGTGCATTCCCGCATTGGGCTGGAACAGCCGGCAGACAGCATTTCGGAGGATATGGATCTGTATCAGATTTTTCGGGACAGAGAACGGGAGTTTTATGATGTCATCATTGCCGATGAAGCCCAGTTTCTGACCCCTGCCCATGTGGAACAGCTGAGGGATATTGTGGATCACTATAATGTGCCCGTATTTTGTTTTGGGCTCAGAACGGATTTTCGTACCAAGCTGTTCCCCGGCAGTGCAAGGCTATTTGAATTGGCGGATTCCATTTCTGAATTAAAGACCGTCTGCACCTGCGGCGGCAAGGCAACGGTAAATGCCCGCATCGATGCTGTGGGAAATATCATCACCGAAGGGGAACAATTCTTCCTGGGAGGCAATGAAAGCTATCGCCCCATGTGCTATAAATGCTGGAAAAAAGCGCAGGAAAAGGAGACAGAGGAATGACAGACAGAGAGATTCTTGATTTTCTGCACATCGCGGAGCATTTAAAAGATCAAACCAGACATTGCTGCTCCAGCAAAAGACGGCCGGAAAGCGTGGCGGAACATAGCTGGCGGGTTTCGCTGATGGCCATGCTTTTGGAGGATGAGATAGAGAATGTGGATTTTGATAAGATCATCCGCATGTGTATCATCCACGATTTGGGGGAGGCCATTACCGGCGATATCCCCTCTTTCTGGAAAACGAAAGCCGATTCTGACCATGAGGATAATGTGATTTTTCAGTTGATGGATACCCTGCCGGAACCCCAGCGCAGCCGTTTTGGGGCATTGTTTGAAGAAATGCACGCACAGGAAACCAGAGAAGCAAAGATTTATAAAGCATTGGATAAAATGGAGGCTGTCATCCAGCACAATGAATCCCCACTGGATACCTGGCTGCCCTTGGAATATGAACTGAACCAGACCTACGGGATGGAAAATGCCAAATGCGAGCCCCGTCTGGAAAGTCTGCGGCGGCTGGCAGCTTTAGATACGCTGGAAAAATTGAAAAAGGGTGAATAACTCTTTCCGGAAAGAAAAAGATAGAACAAAAGAAATTTGCTTTCAATGCATCCCGGGAGGGATATGTTATGCGAAAAAAATGGAATATGAAGAAACTGCAGCTTTCCAATGTGCAGATTGTCGCATTAGGCTTTGGCTTAGTTATCCTGCTGGGAACCCTCTTACTTTTGCTGCCGTTTGCTTCGAAAGTACCCACCACCTTCACAGAAGCCTTTTTTACGGCTGTTTCCGCCACCTGTGTAACAGGGTTGGTATTGGTGGATACCGCGACCCATTGGTCGCTGTTTGGGCAAATCGTGATTCTATTGCTGATTCAGATCGGCGGGCTGGGGTTTATGACCATCGCCCTGCGCTTCATGCTGTTGCTGCGGCGGCGGGTGGGGCTGCGGTATCGGGAAGTGATGGTGGACAGTATCAATTCCACCCGGCTGGGCGGTATTTTGAATTTGACAAAGGAAATTGTGGCAGGCACCGTGTTTTTTGAAGGCGTCGGCGCTATCTTGCTTTCTTTGCGGTTTATTCCGGAGTATGGCTTTGCGAAAGGGGTATATTTTGGTGTGTTCCATGCCATTTCCGCTTTTTGCAACGGCGGCTTCGACCTGATGGGGGAGAAGGGAGAATTTTCTTCTTTGGTCTGGTATAGTGATGACCTGCTTGTGAATCTCACCATTATGGCTCTGATTATCATTGGCGGAGCAGGATTTTTGGTTTGGGATGATATTTACCGGAAGAAAAGAGACTGGCGGCGATATCATCTGCAGACCAAAGTAGTTCTGGCTGTCAGCGGCATTTTGCTCTTTGGCGGCGGGGCGGCATTTTTGCTGTTGGAATGGAATAATCTGGGAGCGGATATGCCCTTTGGCGAAAAGGTGCTGACAGCTCTGTTTCAATCCTGTACGGCAAGAACGGCAGGCTTCAATACCATAGACACAGGAGCCCTGAGCGAGGGCAGCAAGATCCTGACCATGTTTCTGATGTTTATCGGCGGCAGCCCTGGTTCTACGGCGGGGGGCATCAAGACCACGACCATCGCTGTATTGCTGCTGTATACCTTTGCCTCTGTGCGGCATGAACAGGAGGCTCATTTTTTTGGGCGCAGCCTGGAGGCAGATGTGCTGCAAAAAGCAGTGACAGTATTTCTGTTCAATTTGCTTTTTGTGTTTGTGGGGACATTGCTGATATGTGGATTCCAGCCGGAAATCACGGCAACAGATATCTTTTTTGAAACCTTCTCTGCCATGGGAACGGTGGGCATGTCCACGGGAATCACCAGGGCACTGCGCCCCATTTCCAGATATATCATCATCTTTTTGATGTATTGCGGCAGGGTGGGCAGTGTATCCTTTGCCATTGCAGTGCTGGAAAAGAAAGCAAGACCCCCTGTGACTTTCCCAAAAGAAAAGATAACCATTGGATAATGAGATGAGGTGAAAAAATGAAATCATTTTTAATCATAGGCATGGGCTCTTTTGGGCATCATCTGTGCCGCTGTCTGGCCCGTCAGAAATGTGAGATCATGGTGGTGGATAAGACAGGAGAAGCTATTGAGGATATGCTTTCTTTGGTGGTCAGTGCTAAAATCGGTGACTGTACTAAGCCGGAGGTACTGGAATCTTTTGGTGTGGAAAGCTTTGATACCTGTTTTGTCTGTATGGGTTCCAATTTTCAGAATAGCCTGCAGATCACCAGTATGCTGAAAGAAATGGGAGCGAAGCGGGTGCTGAGCAAGGCTGATGAGGATATCCATGCCAAGTTCCTTCTGCGCAATGGGGCGGATGCGATCATCTATCCGGAAAAGCATATTGCGGAACGGATTGCCATTGAGGAAGCTTCCGACAGTATTTTTGAATGTCTCGATCTGGGGGAAGGATATTATATCATGGAGATTGCCCCCAGAAAGGAATGGCTCGGGAAGAGCATCAAAGAACTGAAATTCCGCAATGTGTATCATCTGAATATTATGGCGGTCAAGAAGGAAGATGCCATCACGATGATGCCGGATCTGGATTATGTATTTTGTGAAGAAGAGCATATTCTGGTGTTGGGAATGGAAGAAGATATTTTAAAAGCTGCGGAAAAATAAGGTAAGGATGAAACAAAATGCTGATTTTTCCGTCTGAAAGGCGAGGAATTTCAGGGTTTTTGTTTGGAAGGAAGGCTGAGGGGCTGTGATTTCCATTCAATTCTTTAAAAGTTTGTTAAGAACCCCCGAAATAAACAAGTTTTTCTTGTGTACGGGGGTATTCTTCTGTTATACTATAATAATGTAAAAGTGTGCCTATGTATTTTTGATGGGATGCACGATTAAAAGGAAAAATGAGGTGAACCAAATGGGTTTCTTGGAAAAGATATTTGGGAACTACAGTGAAAAAGAAATTAAAAAGATCAAACCGATCGTGGCAAAAATCGAAGCACTGGGTCCCCAGTATGAAAATCTTTCTGATGAAGAACTGAGAGGAAAAACGCAGGAATTCAAAGATCGTTTGGCAAAAGGCGAAACTTTGGATGATATCCTGCCGGAAGCATATGCAGTGGTCAGAGAAGCGGCTTCCCGGCCCCATGTGCTGAATATGAAGCATTTCCCCGTACAGCTGATGGGCGGTATCGTCATGCATCAGGGGCGTATCGCGGAAATGAGAACAGGGGAAGGGAAAACATTGGTAGCAACTTTGCCTGCATATTTGAATGCTTTGGAAGGCAAAGGCGTCCATGTTGTTACTGTCAACGATTATTTGGCTCAGCGTGACTCCCAGTGGATGGGGGAAGTGTTCCGTTTCCTGGGGCTGACGGTTGGCTGTATCCTGAACGGCATGGATAACAACGAACGCCGTGCGGCCTATGCCTGCGATATTACTTATGGTACCAACAATGAATTTGGGTTCGATTACCTGCGTGACAACATGGTAGTCAGAAAAGAAAACATGGTGCAGAGAGAACTGCACTATGCCATCATCGACGAAGTCGACTCTGTTCTGATCGACGAAGCCAGAACACCATTGATCATTTCCGGCAGCGGTTCCAAGTCTACCGACCTGTACCGTGTAGCGGATCTGTTCGTAAAGAGGCTGACAAAAGGCCGTATCCTGAATGAAGAAGAAGCTATGAATGCTCTGCTGAAGGAAGAAATTCAGGAGGAAGGCGACTATATTCTGGATGAAAAGGCAAAATCTGTTGTGCTGACCCAGGAAGGCGTTGCCAAGGCGGAAAAATATTTCTCTATCGAAAACTTGTCCGACCCCGAAAATCTGGAGCTGCAGCACTATATCAACAATGCCCTGAAAGCCAACTACAACATGCATCTGGATAAGGATTATGTGATCCACGAAGGCGAAATCGTTATTGTAGACGAATTTACAGGCCGTATGATGCCCGGCAGAAGATATTCCGACGGTCTGCATCAGGCCATTGAAGCCAAGGAAAATGTGCAGGTGCGCCGGGAAAGCAAAACACTGGCAACCATTACCTTCCAGAATTACTTCAATAAATACGCAAAGAAATGCGGTATGACCGGTACAGCCAAAACGGAAGAAGAAGAATTCCGGAATATTTATGGCATGGACGTTGTGGAGATCCCCACAAACCGCCCTGTCCAGAGAAAAGACCTGCAGGATGTGGTTTACCGTACAGAAATGGGCAAATTCCGTGCAGTTGTACGGGATATTGCAGAAGCCCATGCCAAGGGACAGCCTGTACTGGTGGGTACCGTTACCATTGATAAATCCGAAGCTCTGAGCAAGATGCTGAAAATGGAAGGCATCAAACATCAGGTGCTGAATGCGAAATACCATGCCCAGGAAGCGGAAATCGTTGCACTGGCAGGCCAGATGGGGGCAGTTACCATCGCCACAAACATGGCCGGCCGTGGTACCGATATCAAGCTGGGGGAAGGCGTGGCAGAGTTGGGTGGTCTGAAGATCATCGGTACAGAACGTCATGAATCCAGACGTATCGATAACCAGCTGCGTGGCCGTGCCGGCCGTCAGGGTGACCCTGGGGAATCCCGGTTCTATATCTCTCTGGAAGATGACCTGATGCGTCTGTTTGGTTCCGAAAAGACCATGAAGGTGGTCGATGCTATGGGGATGACGGAAGATGAACCCATCGAAGCAGGGATGCTGACAAAGGCCATCGAAAATGCCCAGAAGAAAGTGGAAGGCAACAACTTCGCCATCCGTAAACATCTGCTGGAATATGACCAGGTGATGAATGAACAGAGAGAGATCATCTACGGCGAAAGAAAACGTGTGCTTTATGGCGAAAACCTGCGGGACAGCATCATTGCTATGATCGGCGCTGTTGTTGGCCGTACCGTAGATGCGCATATCAGCGATGAGCAGCTTCCTGAAGAATGGGATATGAATGCCTTTAGTGAAAGCCTGGCAGCGATCATTCCCGTTGGCAAGGTCAACATCAAGGAAGATGCCATGGCGCAGATGACAAAGGATAAGCTGAAAGAAAGCCTGACAAAGCTGGGAATTCAGCTGTATGAAATGAAGGAAAAAGAAATTGCCCAGGGTCAGCCTGAAGGCGAAGAACGGATGCGAGAACTGGAAAGAGTGGTCATGCTCCGTGTCATCGACCAGAAATGGATGGATCATATCGACGATATGGACCAGATGAGACAGGGCATCGGGCTCCATGCTTATGCCCAGAGAGACCCTCTGACAGAATATAAATTTGCCGCTTACGATATGTTTGAGGAAATGAGCGATCATATCCAGGAAGATACTTTGAAGATCCTGTATCGTGTGCGTATCCAGACAGAAGTGAAACGGGAAGAAGTACAGAAGCCCATGTTCACAAATAAGGATGATTCCGCTGTGAAACAGCCTAAAAAACGCACCGATGAAAAGATTGGCAGAAATGACCCTTGCCCCTGCGGCAGCGGCAAGAAATATAAACAGTGCTGCGGTCGCAACGCCTGATTGTTTTAAATCACTACTTTCAGAAAAGAAAGAAGGGATAAAATGGGAGAGAAGAAGCAATTTCGATTGCCCATGGAGTTTCCTTTTTATACCCAACAGATGACACCGGATAACTGGGAATTGGAACAGTTCCCTTCCTTTGCAGAGGCGGATCGCTGGACATTCCGCAGCTGCGGCATCGCCTCTCTGCGGATGGTGCTGGGTGGTTTCGGGAAAAACCCGGAACGCCATGGCCCCATGATTGCAAAGGGTGTGGCGGCAGGTGCTTATAAAGAAGGCATCGGCTGGATCCATTGGGGGCTGGCGAAGCTGGCGGCGGAATATGGCATTTATGGCGAAGCCCTGCGGGAAAAAACAACGGAAGACTTGAAACAGGAATTGGACAATGGTCATCCTTGTATCATTTCTATTGCGCCCTTTTTCCAAGGGGGCAAGCCCAAGCCCGATGGCAGCGGTGTTTATGGCAAGAGCGGGCATCTCATCCCTGTTTTCGGCTATGAAACGGAGGATGGGGAGCTGACAGCCTTTCTGGTGCATCATCCCTCCGCCTTTGCGGAGAAAAATATACCCCAATGGTGGGTGCCCATAGAGGATTTTACGGCATCCTTCAGCGGGAATTTCATCAGATTTTCAACGGAAGCTTTTTCCGAGGAAGATAAATAACGAAGTTGAGCCTCGGCCGCAGAGGTATCCCATTTATACCTATGCTGCCGAAGCTGACGAAAAAATAATTTTCTTTATAAAGAAGGAGATGATTTTGCATGTTCGAGTTAGAACAGATCCGTCTGGGCCTTTCTGCTTACGACGAAAAATTAGAGGAAATGGGGGCTTCACTTTGACGTCGCTGGCGCCAAGGAGAAGATAACCGAATTAGAAGAGCTTTCTGCCGACCCTGATTTCTGGAATGATCTGGAAAAGAGCCAGAAAACACTGCAGAAGCTGAAAGCATTGAAAAACAAGGTCGGAAAATATGAAGACCTGGTGACAAAATACGAGGATATCCTGACATTGATTGAAATGGGCATCGAAGAACAGGATGACAGCGTATACGAAGAAGTCAAAGAAATGAACGATTCTTTCCTTGCGGAATATGAAGCCCTTCGCATTGCAACGATGCTGGATGGCGAATATGACCGCAACAATGCCATCGTGACGCTCCACGCGGGCACAGGCGGCACAGAAGCCTGCGACTGGACCAATATGCTGTTCCGCATGTATTCCAGATGGGCTGCGAAAGAGGGCTTTGAAGTGGAAGTGCTGGATATGCTGGATGGGGATGAAGCAGGGCTGAAATCCGTTACCATTCAGGTAAATGGGGAAAATGCCTATGGCTATCTGAAATCCGAAAAGGGCATCCACCGTCTGGTGCGTGTTTCTCCTTTCGACAGTGCCGGCAGACGGCAGACGTCCTTTGCTTCCTGCGATGTTATGCCTGAAATCGAAGATGATACAGAAATCGAGATCAAACCAGACGATATCCGTATCGATACCTACAGAGCCAGCGGTGCCGGCGGTCAGCATATCAACAAAACATCCTCTGCTGTCCGTATCACCCACTTCCCTACAGGCGTTGTGGTATCCTGTCAGGAAGAACGAAGCCAGTTTGCCAATAAGGACAAAGCCTTCAAGATGCTGAGAAGTAAGCTGCTGGCCTTGAAGCTGGAAGAACAGATGCAGAAGCTGGCGGAAATCCGTGGGGATGTGAAGGAGATCGGCTGGGGCAGCCAGATCCGTTCCTATGTATTTATGCCCTACACTTTGGTAAAGGATCATCGTACCGGTGAGGAAACGGGTAAGGTGGATGCAGTGATGGATGGTGAAATCGATAATTTTATCAGTGCATATCTGGCGTGGATCCACAGCTAATTCTCCGGAGGGAAAGCCTTGAAAGAGATCAGAATCACCAAAAATGAGGAAAATCAAAGGCTGGACAAGTTCCTGCTGAAATATATGAACAAGGCCTCCAAGGGCTTTTTGTATAAGATGCTGCGGAAAAAACGCATCAAATACAACGGTGGAAAAGCGGAGGGAAACGAACTGCTGCAAGCAGGCGATACCCTCCAGCTTTATCTGGCGGAGGAGACCATTCAATCTTTTATGGAAGAAAAGACCGTTGCCCAGGCGAAGCGCCATTTTGCCATTGTCTATGAAGATGATGATATTCTGGTGGTTTCCAAGCCGGCGGGGCTTCTGACGCATCCGGAAAAAAGCAGTGATAAGGACACTTTGATCGACCAAATTTTGTATTATCTTTATCAGAAAGGGCAATATTTGCCTGAGGCAGACAGCAGCTTCACCCCTGCCCTTTGCAACCGACTGGACAGAAATACCAGCGGCATTGTGATTGCGGGGAAAACGCTGAAAGGCGTGCAGTCGGTGAATGAGGCCATCCGCAGCCATAAGCTGGATAAATATTATCTGACATTGGTTGCAGGGGAGATTCGGGAAGCCGGCGAAATCACAGCCTATCTGACAAAAGAGGAAGAGAAAAACCAAGTTCGCATTTCCAAACGGGAGGGCAGCGGGAAAAAGACGGTGACAAAATATCGTCCCCTTGCCTGTGCAAAGGGCTATACCCTGCTGGAGATCCACCTGATTACAGGAAAGACCCACCAGATCCGTGCCCATATGCAGTCCATTGGACATCCTGTGGTAGGCGACAGAAAATATGGCTCGGAACACTCCAATCAGAAGTTCCGGGAAGAATATGCCCTTTCCAATCAGTTCCTCCATGCCATTCGTGTGGAATGGAAGGAAAAGAATGGTCCCTTGGGCTATCTGTATGGAAAGGAAATGACGGCTCCTTTGCCGAAAGCATTGCAGGATATTTGTGATGGCCTTTTCGGGAAGGATGGATGAGAAACACATGAAGGAGGAGAGAAGATGAAAGCCATTATTTTGGCGGCGGGCTATGCCACGAGATTATACCCTCTGACACTGCATACGCCGAAGGCTTTGCTCCCCATTGGCAGGAAACCAATCATTGATCATATCGTAGAACAGATGGATACTATCGAAGAACTGGACGAGATTTATGTTGTCTCCAATGATAAATTCGCCAGGGATTTCGAGGATTGGGCAAAAACAGCCAAAAGCTGTGCCCCCATCCGGGTATTGAACGACGGCACTACAGATGACTCTAATAAGAGAGGCGCTATCGGCGATATTTCTTTCGTCATCGAGGAAATGAACATCGATGATGACCTGATGGTCATTGCCGGCGATAATTTTTTTACATATTCCCTGAGAGAATATGTGGATTATTTTCATAAAAAAGACCGCGACTGTGTTTGTGTAAAGGTTTGGGAGGATGAAGCGGCTCTTTCCCAGTTTGGCATTGCCCTGCTGGATGAAAAGGGCAAAGTGCTGGATATTGAAGAAAAACCCGCAAAACCCAAGTCTAATACAGTAGTATTTGCCGCATACCTCTATAAGAAGGAAACGGTTCCTTTGATTGCCGAATATCTGGCGGCAGGCAACAAGCCGGATGCTCCCGGGAACTTCCCGGCATGGCTGTATCGCAGAAAGGAAGTTTATGCTTACACCTTCGAAGGGGAATGCTATGATATCGGCACACCTGAAAGCTATCGCGAAGTATGCGAGCTCTACGACAAATAATATAAAGCCGTCTACCAATTTTTCGGACGGCTTTTTCCTGTTTTTATATCATGACGTAAGAAGCTGGAGGAAATGCCTGGGGCATGCAGTTTCCAGCATGATATGAAGCAGGCTTTGCCTGCAAAGGAGAGGACTTCGCTGTGAAATGGCGATCAAACGCTGAAAGCGGCTGTTCCGCAGAATTTGTCTGTGGATGTTGTATATTCAGGAAGGAGAAAGCGGCGATGGCAGAAAGGCTTTTTGCCATGGGCGGTTTCTCTTTCCTCAGATTTATTTTTGGGAGGGAGACGATCCAAATGGAATGGATTGAAGTATTTGTATCTACCAGCCAGATGGGGCTGGAACCCGTGGAAGGGGTGCTGTATCAGTGTGGCCTGACAGGCCTGATGATCCATGATACCTCTGATTTTGCGGAATTTCTGGAAAACCCTAACAGAGAGTGGGACTATGTGGCCGATGAACTGGTAGAAGAAAAAAATCAACTGGAAACAGGGATTACCTTTTTTCTGAGAGATAACCTCTATGGCAGAGAACAGCTGGCCCAGATCAAAGGCGCCCTGGCGGCGGTGAAGGAATCTGAAAGGGAACTGGATTTGGGTTCTCTGGAGCTGACCATGAAAAATGTGCAGGAGGAGGATTGGGCCAATAACTGGAAGAAATATTTCAAGCCCTTCCCTGTGGGCGAAAAGATTATGATCAAGCCTTCCTGGGAAGAACTGACGGAGGAAACGGATAAGATTATCCTGAAAATCGACCCCGGTCATATTTTTGGTACAGGTACCCATGAAACTACACAGCTTTGCATGGAGCTGATTGAAAAATATGTAAAAAAAGACGACATGGTGTTGGATATTGGCTGCGGCAGCGGTATCCTTTCTATTGCTTCTCTGTTGCTGGACGCAAAAGAGGCAGACGCCGTGGATATCGATCCCAATGCCATCAATGTTGCCTATGAAAACAGCGACAGGAATGATATTCCCAGAGAAAAATATCACGTTTGTGCCGGGAATATTTTGGAGGATGCAGAATTGCATCAGAAATACAGCGGCAAAAAATACGATATGGTTGAGGCTAATATTGTGGCGGATATCATCATTGCCCTGACAAAACAGGTGCCTGATTATATCAAGGACGGCGGCATCTTCCTTTCCAGCGGTATCATCACCGAACGGAAAGAGGACGTTCTGGCGGCACTGGAAGCGGGCGGCTTCAAAGTAGAAGATGTTCGTGAGAAAAAAGGCTGGGTGGCGATTGCCTCCAAGTACGAGGGGTGAGAAGAGTGCCCAAATTTTTCTTTAATAAAAATGATATCAGCCGTGGACAGGTGCAGCTGTTTGGGGAAGATGAAAAGCATATCAAGACCGTTTTGCGGGCAAGGGTAGGGGAGGAATTGACCCTCTGCGATGGGGAAGGCATGGATTATCAATGCCGCATCGCATCCATGGAACGAGGGGTTTTGCTGGATATCCTTTCTAAGGAAATCTGTGAAACAGAGCCTAAGACAAAAATCACCCTTTATCAGGGCTTGCCCAAGGCAGATAAAATGGAGCTTATCATCCAGAAATGCGTGGAGCTGGGGGTAGACCGCATTGTGGCGGTCAGCACAGAACGCGCCATCGTAAAGCTGGATAAAAAAGAAAGCAAGAAGCTGGAACGCTGGCAGAAGATTGCCGAAGCCGCCGCAAAGCAGAGCGGCAGGGGCAAGATTCCCCAGATTGGTCAGCAGGTGTTGAAATTCAAGGAGGCTGTAGCGGAAGCCAAGGAACTGGATGGTGCCATCATCCCCTATGAAAAGGAACAGGAGACTGGTATCCGTCAATTTGTACAGGGCTTTCAGGGCGAAAGCATCGGCGTTTTCATTGGCCCCGAGGGCGGCTTCGCTGAAGAAGAAATCGCGCTGGCCCGGGAAAACGGAATCATGCCCATTACCTTGGGGAAACGTATCCTGCGGACGGAAACAGCGGGGATGACAACAGCAGCCATCCTTTTATATGAATTAGATTGAGGAGGTAAATCAGGATGATTTATTTTGATAATGCCGCCACCACAAGAGCTTTGCCTGCCGTGGCGGAAAAAATGAGCAGTATGCTCTGCGAACAATATGGCAACCCTGCCTCTGTCAGCGCCATGGGTCTGGCAGTGGAAAAGGAAATCAGAAATGCGGCGGAGATCATCGCCCGCGGCATCCATTGTAAATATGAAGAAGTATTTTTTACCAGCGGCGGCACAGAAGGTGATAACTGGGCCATCTATGGCACCGCAGAAGGCTATAAAAGACAGGGTCAGCATTTTATTACAACGGAAATCGAACACCCTGCCGTAAAAAATCCCATGAAACACTTGGAAGAGCAGGGATGCGAAGTTACCTTCTTAAGGGTAGATAGAAAAGGACATATTTCTCTGGAAGAACTGGCAAATGCCATCCGCCCCGATACGGTTCTGGTGAGCATCATTTTGGTCAATAATGAAACAGGTACCATTCAGGATGTCGCAGCCATCGGTAAGCTGATTAAGGAAAAGAACCCCAACTGTCTGTTCCATGTGGATGCGGTGCAGGCCTTCGGCAAATACCCCATTGATGTGGAAAAAATGAAAATCGACCTCTTGACCATGAGCGGTCATAAGATTCATGGCCCCAAGGGCGTTGGGATGCTGTATATGAGAAAAGGCCTGAAGGTGAAACCTCTGATGCTGGGCGGCGGTCAGCAGAGAGGTCAGCGTCCCGGTACGGAAAACGGCCCCGGCGCAGCTGCTCTGGGCGTGGCCTGTGATGAAGCTTTCAAGGCCATGAAGGAAAGCATTGAGCATGTGAGAGAAGTGAAAAAAGTCCTGCTGGAAGGTATCCTTGCTATGCCCGATACCCAGCTGAACGGGGATTCTCTGGAGAATGCCAGCCCGTATGTGCTGAATGTGACATTTAAAGGACTGCGGAGCGAGGTATTGCTCCATGCCTTGGAAAGCAAGGGCATTGTGGTTTCCGCCGGCTCTGCTTGCGATAGTAAGAAAAAGGTGGGCAGCCCAGTGCTGACAGCTATGGGCCTGCCATTCAATGAAATCGAAGGGGCGATTCGCTTCAGCTTCTGCCGGTATAATACGGTGGAGGAGGCGAAAGAGTGCTTGAAAGCGTTGGAAGAATTGGTTCCCTTCTTCCGCAAGTATAATAGATAAGGGCATCTGCCGATGCCCTACGAAAAAATCTCAGACGCTAAAGCGTCTTCAAGCTTTTTTCGTGTTTGACAGATGCCAAACAGACGCGAGCCTGCAAGCAGGCGACGCCCTGTTTTCCTCGGCGAAAAGCGCGGTTTCCGCCTGCGGATTCCAGTTGGAAAACGCTTCGTTTTTCAAGCCTTTCCGCTGCACGAAAATTTGGAAAGTTGAAAATCAAATTTCTTGAAATTTGATTTTCGTATAAAAGTTTTTGATGCCCTTTTTTCAAAAAGGGCACAGGGTGCGGGACAGCGTCCCGCAGAAAAAAGGAGAGAAAATAATGGCAGAAAAGGTTTTGATCGTAAAATACGGCGAGATTGCCATGCGCGGCAATAATAAATATATCTTCATCAACCGCCTGATCTCTGCAATCCGTAAAAATCTGGACCCCTACGGCAACTACTATGTTGTCCGTGACCCTGGTCGCCTGATTGTGGAAGACCGCGGCGGAGAATTGGACTATGACCTGACGATTTCTAAGCTGGAAACCATCTTTGGTCTGCATTCCATTTGCCCTGGCGTTCGTCTGGATGACGCAGAATTTGAGACAATCTGCAAGGAATCTCTGGCGCATATGCAGGAATTCTACGGGGAAAAAGAAATGACATTTAAGGTAAATACCCGCCGTGCCAATAAAAAATTCCCCATGCATTCCATGGAGCTGAGCATGGAAGTGGGCGCATATATTCTGGAACATATGCCGAATATGAAGGTAGACGTGAAAAACCCTGATGTAACACTGAATATCGAGATCAGAAACAGCGTGTACCTCCATTCCAAAATCATCCGCACCTATGGCGGCCTGCCCTATGGCAGCAACGGCAAGGCGGTCAGCCTTCTTTCCGGCGGTATCGACAGCCCTGTGGCAACTTGGATGATGGCAAAACGGGGCGTGGAAGTGGAAGGCGTATATTTCCATAGCCCTCCCTATACCAGTGAATGGGCGAAGGAAAAGGTCATCGACTTGGCGAAGAGAATTGCAGATTTCACAGGGGAATTCCGTTTGTATGTGGTTCCTTTTACAGAACTGCAGCTCTATCTTTTGGACAACACAGCCCATGATAGACTGACCATCCATCTGAAACGTGCCATGATGCGGGCGGCGGAAATGATCGCCCATAAAGACGGCGCTCTGGCCTTGGTAACAGGGGAAAGCGTGGGTCAGGTAGCCAGCCAGACCATGCAGGGCATTCAGGTCATCAATGCGGTTTGTGACCTGCCGGTGCTGCGTCCTTTGGCAGGGATGGATAAGGCGGAAATCATCCAGCGGGCAGAGCAGATTGGCACCTTTGAAATTTCCATTCGCCCCTATGAGGACTGCTGTACGGTTTTCGTTGCAAAACACCCTGTAACGAAGCCCCGTCTGAACTATATCGAAAAAGCGGAGCATAAGCTGACAGAGCTGGACAGATTGCTGGAAGAAGCGGTGGCAAATGCGGAAATCATTGATTTGTAAGAAAATATTGTGTTTTCTGCTAATGGGTTTGCTTTTCAGCGGATGCGGGCAGAAGGGCGAATTCCTGCCCGAAGCGGAAAATGACACGATTTTTACAGTGATAGGAGAATAGAAAAATGGAAGAACAGACACCTTTGACAAAACGGATCAACGAACTGGCGAGAAAAGCGAAAACCGTTGGACTAACGGAGGAAGAAAAGATTGAACAGAACCTGCTGCGCCAGGAATTTCTGATTAAATTCCGTGCCAATTTCAAAGCGCAGTTGGATAAAATCGAATTTGTGGATGAACAGTGATGAGAAAACTGCTGATATGTTTTGACATATCGGCAGTTTTTTCTTTTTCTGCTTTTGACTCTGCTATCGACCCCTTTACGGGCTATCGGTACTATGGGGTCAATGCAGCAACTGCCCAGTGGATTCGCGAGAATGGTTATGAATATGACGGCCTGACGTTTAACATTTATCATGTCAGCCCCCATGAAACGGATAATGCCGAGGAGTTTGTGACGGAAGTCTGCTACCCTATCAGAAAAAAATAAAAAATTTTCAAGAATCGGGAACTTTCCCAAACTGCCTCCGTCTGATGATATGTAACACAAAAAAAGAAACTAACACTACATCATCTAGGAGGAAATAAACATGAAAAAAAATTTGACAAAAGTAATGGCAATGGGTATGGTATTGACTATGCTGGGCACGGCAACAGCATTTGCAGAAGAAGCAACACTGATTTCCGCAGCAGAAAACACATCGATCGAAACCATCATGGCAGAAGCGCAGGCAGCGGCTTTCATCAGCCAGAGCGGTAAGGTGGTTTCTGTGGAAGCATCTGTTACAGAAGGGGTTTCCATTGTGGAAATCGACAACGAACAGGGCGGCCTGCGTTTTGCGGTAAGCAGCAACAGCATCATCGTGAACAGAGAAGATGGTTCCTACCTGACAGCGGCAGACCTGACAGAAGGCATGGAAGTTGCAGTTGTGTATGATGCCAACGGCCCCATGGGCATGAGCATGCCTCCTTACCTGGGCAATGTGACAGCAGTAGTTGCCAATGCCGATGCAGGCTTCTTCACAGTAGGCCACTTCGATGAAGAATTGACGGATATGAAAAATATGCTGAAACTGAATATTGATGAGAATACAATGATTCAGAATCTGCAGGGCGCAAGAATCAGACTGACAGCGGAAGATGTAAAAAATCAGGATGCACTGGTATTCTATGGTGCAACAACAAGAAGTATCCCCGCCCAGACAACACCTTCCTTTGTGCTGCTGCTGACAACAGCGGAAGTACCCACAGGGAAAGCAGAAGTGGAAACGGCAGAAATGGTTCCCCTGAGAGAAACAGCAGAAGCCAATGGCTACAAAGTAAAATGGCAGGGCAAAAACAAACCTATTCTGCTGGAAAAAGAAGGTGTTTCTCTGGAAATCACAGTAGGCAGTGATACCTATGTGATGGATGGCGATATGGTGATGCAGGCTTCTATGCCCAGCGAACTGAAGAACGGCGTGACATTTGTTTCCAGCGAAATTTTTAAATAATTGACATGACAAAAGGGAGTCCCGGTTGGGACTCCCTTTCTTTTGGTATCAGCCTTTTTTTCTGCTGTTTTCTCTTACGTCTACTTCGATGAAATCAACAACCTCATCGCCCCGTACGCAGGTATACCAGCTGGTATTATTTGCGGAGGAGCAGGAATGGTTGGGGATGATTTCTACTTTATCGCCAATCTTCAGATTGCATGCGCCTTCTGCTTTTACTTTCGCAACTTCTTCGGAAAGGCCGACAATGGTCAGTTCGGGATGGCCAACCACATAGCCGAAGCCTTTGATGGCAGAATTGCCATGGGCCCCCTGATCCAAACCTAAGCATTTAGAGCCGGCATCGAAAAGATAGAAGCCTTCGGAAGGGTTGGAAACGACTGTTGCCAGCACCCGCAGGGAGCAGGCATCCTCTCCGCAGGTACCCAGTGCCATCTGGATATTGTCGAAGAAGGTGTAGTTGCCGGGGTGGCTGACATTGATCGTTTTATCTTTTACTGCGATTTCAAAGGTAGGTGTGGAACCGGAAGAAACGATTTCGCAGGGGAAACCGGCAGCAGCCAATGCATCTGCAGCCCGTTTCATGGTATCCTTTTCCAACTGTGCCACTGCTTCCAGGGCTTCTCTTGTGGTGCAGCCATAAACCTGACCGGGGTGAGTGGAGATACCGCGGAATTTCAGGTTTTTCAAAGGAGCCAGTGCTTTTACAAAGTCAACAACTTTTTCAGCGGGCATACCGAAACGGTGGAAGTCCATATCTACAATGACGGTATAGGAAACAGTCACGCCTGCTTTTTCCGCTTCTGCGTTCAGGATTTCAGCGGCGGGAACGGTATCCAGACGGATGATCAGTTCTGTATCCTTGGCGATGGGCATCAATCTCTGAAGGTTTACGGGGTTTGCTGTAGGGTAAGCGTACATGATGTGTTTTGCCCCCAGCTTATGAACCATTTCGCATTCATCCAGTGTGCCGCACAGGAAGCCTGCTGCGCCGGCATCCATCTGCATTTTTGCCAGAGTGGAGCTTTTGTGGGTTTTGATCATGGGCCACATTTCTTTGCCGTTGGCATCGCAAAGAGCCTGCCAGGAGTTAATATTGTTTTCCAGTGCATCCATATTCAACAGGATTGCGGGTGTCTGTAATTCGTGTTTTTTCATGGAAAATCCCTCCTAAAAATAAATGTCCTTTTTTGCATACATTACAGAAAAGAAACCATTCTGTCAATTGGCAGAATCACGATTGCAAAGGTGCTTTTTCTATGCTATGGTGGAGAAAAGCCTGAAAAAATCAGAGAAAAAATGACAGGATAAAAATAAAATAAATTTTATCGGCATTTCAAAAATGGAGTGATAGAAGTGAGACTAACGATATTGATGGATAATCATACAGAAATTGATGTGTATTATTTGGGGGAGCCTGCTGTATCCTATTGGCTGGAAGCAGAAGGGAAATGCTTTTTGTTTGATACGGGCTATTCTGATGCTTTTTTGAAGAATGCCAGAGATATGGGCATTGATGTGGCAAAAGCGGAGGCGATTTTGCTTTCCCATTCCCATAACGACCATACGGGGGGATTGCAGCCCTTATTGGCAGTGGATTTCCCAAAGAAGCCCAAGCTGCTTGCCCATCCCGATGCCCTTTTGCCCCATGAATGGAATGGCATGGATATTGGCAGCCCTGTTTCTGAGGGGAAACTGGCGGAAAAATTTGAGTTGCATTTGACAAAAGAGCCTGTCTGGCTGACGGAAAAATTGGTCTGGCTGGGGGAAATTCCCCATACAGTGGATTTTGAGCCTGCCTATGCCATCGGTACGGTAGAAAAGGACGGGAAGAAAGAAGCAGACCATATTCCCGATGATACGGCACTGGCTTATGTGGGAGAAAAGGGGCTTACCATCATCACAGGCTGTTCCCATGCGGGTATCTGCAATATTATCGCCTATGCCAAGAAGCTGACCGGGGTGGAACAGGTGCAGAGCATATTGGGCGGATTTCATTTATTTGATTTGGATGAGCGGGCAAAGGAAACCATCGCTTATTTAAAGGAAGAAAACATTCTGAAATTGTACCCCTGTCACTGCACCTCTTTTGCGGTGCGGGCAGCCTTGCATGCGGAAAGCCCTGTGACGGAAGTGGCTGTCGGGACGGCGCTGGAATGGAAGTGAGAGGATATTTTTATGGAAAAGACTGTACTTTTTGATTTTATAGACGGAGCAAAAGAAAAAATCATTGCAAGAGGACGGAAATTTTTTGACTGCCCTGAACTGGGCTTCAAAGAATTCCAAACCATGGAGATGATTTGCGAAGAGCTGGAAAAATGGGGTGTTCCCTACGAAAAAGGCATTGCCATGACAGGGGTGAAAGCCACCATCGGCAAAGGCTGCGGCTACCACATTGGCGTTGTGGCGGATATAGATGCCCTTCCGGGAAAGGACGGCGGCTGTATCCATTCCTGCGGACACAGCATACAGACCACTTTGGCACTGACGGTGCTGGAAGCATTGGTGCAAACAAACTTCTTGGAAGAAACGGAGGGCTGTGTGACCTTCTTTTTCACCCCGGCAGAGGAATTTATTGATTTTTCCTACCGAGACGGGCTGATAAAGGAAGGAAAGTTGGAATTTCGTTCCGGTAAGCAGAATATGATTGCCTTAGGCTGTTTTGATGATGTGGACTGCATCCTTTCTGCCCATGCCAATGGGGACAGGGAAACAAAATTTGATGTTGGTTCCGCCTTGGCGGGCTTTCTGGCGAAAAAAGCGGTGTTTCAGGGGAAATCTTCCCATTCCGGAGCGGCGCCCCACCTGGGCAGAAATACCCTCCACGGGGCAATGCTGACCATGCAGGCAATTTCTTTCCTGAAGGAGCAGTTTCCGCCGGAAGCGGGGCTTCGTCTGCATCCTGTGCTGACGGAAACCGGGGGTGATGTGAATCAGATTCCCGGGGAAACGATCCTGGAAACCTATATCCGTGCCAACGACAGGGAGAGCCTTTTTGCCGCAGAAAAAAGATTTGATGCCTGTGTGGGTCACTGCGCTGCGGCTTTGGAACTGGGCTGGGAAATCAAGACCACGGCAGGCTATCTGCCGCTGCGTCAAAGTGACAGGCTGAATGAAACGGTGAAGGAAAATATGCTTCTGCTTTGTGAAGAAAAGGATATCGTGAAAAACCCTGTTTCCGGTGCGTCGGGGGATGTGGGGGACTTGGGGAGTCTTTTGCCTGCGGTGCAGTTTGGATTTTCCGGTATCGAGGGAAGATTCCACAGCAGTGATTTTATCATCAGGGAGGAAGAGAATTGTTATATCCGGGCGGCGAAGGTTTTGGCGGGTACCATTTTTGACCTGCTGACTCAACCGGAAAAACAGGTATATCCGGAAAATTTTTCTGAGAAAAAGGAACAATACCTTTCCCTTCTGCGTCAAAATCAGTAAATATTTCCCGAAAAAAGAGGATTTTGCCGGGATTCGAAGAAATATTAAGGAAAACGAAAGAACTTTTTTTCCTTGATTGTGATACAATGAAGATAGGAAAGCCTGTCTTATCGGAGAAGAAAAAGAGAGGGACTTTTGAAAAGGGGGTAGAAAAATGAAAAAGCTGATTACTTTTGCAACAGCGGCCAGCCTTTTGCTGGGCAGCATGGGTGTCACAGCTTATGGCGCTGCTTTTGTGGATATCGATACAGTTACCTGGTCCGGCTTCAAGCCATTTCTGAACCAGGCGGCAGAATTGGGGCTGATGAGCGGCTATGAAGAAAACGGCAAACGTTACTGCAAGCCTAGAAATAACGTTACTTACTGCGAAACGGTGCAGCTGATGTATTCCATCATGAAGGCATACAGCAAGCAGGATGTAAACGATGCTACGGTGACAAAATGGAAGCCTGTCATCAGTGCCTACAATATTCCGGAATGGGCTTATAAAGCAACAGCCTATGGCTTGGAAAACAGCATTTTGACCACAGCAGAGCTGAATAAGCTGCAGGATGGCACCAAATACGCCAATCGTGAGGATGTAGGTGTGATTTTTGGCAAAGCCCTGGATACAGTCAATGGGTATGATATCAAATCCGGCGTAACGCTGGTTTATGATGATGCCTCTCAGGTTTCTGCGGCAGCGGTGCCTTATCTGGAGCTACTGTACAGAGCCAATTTGATGGTGGGGGATTCTGATAATAAATTCAACCCCAAAAATAATATCACCCGTGCGGAAATGGCGGTGCTTTCTGTAAAATCTTATAATAAACTGGTGGAAAATAAAACGGATTCTTCCGAATCAAAGACTGCAAGCACGGCTACTGGCACAGTCACCAGCAGCATGGTGATGCAGAACGGAGACCTTTTTATTACCCTGAGTACTAGCAACGGCACCAACTTGAGCCTTTTTGGCACAAAGGGGGATGTAACAGCAAAATATGATGGCAGCAAAATCAGTTTTGCGGATATCGGTACTGGGGATACAGTGAAGGTGACTTATGAAGGGCAGTATATGAGTGCCATCGAAGTGACAAATTCCAAAAAAGGCATCAATAAGACAACAGAAAAGACATTTGAATTGGTAGATGTCAGCGATTCCAAGGTTACGGTAAAAGATGGCTCCAGTGAAACGAAATATTATCTGGATGACGATGTGGAAGTGAAGCTGGATGGAAAAAAATCCACCATCAGCAAATTGCAGAAAGCATTGGAAGATGCAAACTATGATGTTACCCTGACATTGGATCAGGAGGAATATGTTCTGGAAATCGTTGCGTCGATGAATGAGAATAATCCGACAAATGGGCTGGTAACAGATGTGGATGATGATAAAATCACGATCAAAGCCGGCTCTAAGGAATATACGTATACGCTGGCGGATGATGTGGAAATCGAGTATGACGGCAAAAGCATGACCTTCAGTAAATTCGAAAAGAATTACGATGAATATAGCTATATGGTTTCCCTGAAGCTGGATAAAAATAATGAGGTGGATGAAATCATTATTGAATCCATGGAGGATGAATATAATGGTACACTGACCTTCCTTAACAGCAACCGCATCGAATTTGAAGCCGGCGGCGATACCTATGAGTATGATCTGGCGGATGATGTAACAGTAAAAGTGGATGGCAAGAAGAGCACGGTTTCTGCCCTGCGGGAAAGCTACAGAGACGGCAAAGGATATGTAGTTTCCGTAGATGTGGATCGGAATGATGAAGTAACGGAAATCATTGCGACTTCCAAATATGCAGGCAACAGCACGGGGGAATTGTCTGAACTGGATAAAGATGAGCTCACTATTGTTTCCGATGATACCAAATATACATACGACTTGGCAGATGACGTAGATGTGACCATCAATGGCAAAAGCAAAGATTTGGAAGACCTGATGGATTATGTGAAAAACTATACATTTACAGTGAAGCTGAGCTTTGATAGCAAAGGGGATGTTTGCGAAATTGAAGCAACCTTGGCAGAAGCAAAAGACGGGTATCTGAGAGACCTGGTGGAAGATGCAAAGACCATTACTGTGACAGCGGCAGGCATGAACCTGAAACTGGACTTGGCAAGCAGCGTGAAGGTTACGCTGGATGGCGATGAAGTCACCCTGACCAAGCTGAACAGCGAATTGGATTATGTGTATGGGGATTCCCGCATTTATGTGGAACTGACATATAACAGCAGCGGCGCTGTTAAAGAGGTCACTGCGTTTTGGGAAGATTACTACGGTGAACTGGTAGAAGTGGATACAAAAAATGACGAGGTCACTGTAAAGATCGGCAGCAAAAAAGAAACCTTTGAGATTGGCAGCAAAGCAGAATTTGTTTATAAGCTGGCCTCTACTGTGGATGAAGATGATTATAAGAAGAATCTGAAATACGATGATGATCTGGACGGTCTGCAGGATTTCCTGGATGACTGCGATGATGCAAAGGACGATTGCATGGCAGCGCTGACGAAGGATTCCAAAGGCAAGATCGTAAGGATTCGTGCGATAGCAGAATAAACAATAAAAAAAACTTTCCGGGAGGTGCGGTGTGTTCCGCGCCTCTTGTCTTTGTGGGGCGGGAGAAATTGTTTAAATTGCACAAAAGAATTTGTAAAATCTGCGGAAAGCTTGGCTTTACTTTAGTATGGTAGTGTGATAATATGATGAAGAACGAAGGGAGACCTTCCGCATACCATAAATAGGAAAAGAAAAAGGGGACGATACAAGATGAAAAAATATTTAGCACTGTTTTTAACAATGATTATGGGCGTTTCCATGCTGGCTGGCTGCGGCGGCTCTGAAGAAGCTGCACCTGCAGAGGATGCAGCTGCAGAAAGAACCACCTTTACCGTTGGTTTCGATGCAGAATATCCTCCTTACGGCTACAGAACAGAGGATGGCGATTATGCCGGCTTCGACCTGGACTTGGCTGCTGAGGTTTGTGCAAGAAACGGCTGGGAACTGATCAAACAGCCCATTGACTGGAACGCAAAAGATATGGAACTGAACAGCGGCGCGATCGACTGTATCTGGAACGGCTTCACAATGAACGGCAGAGAAGAGGAATACACATTCTCCGAACCCTACGTTGACAACAGCATCGTTTATGTCGTAAGAGCAGATTCCGATATCCAGACAGAAGCAGATCTGGCAGGCAAGCATGTTATCACACAGGCTGGCTCCTCCGCTCTGACAGCACTGCAGGATGAATCCAAAGCAGACGTTGTTGCTACCTTTGCATCTCTGGATGAAATCGCTGATTATAACACAGCATTTATGAACCTGGAAGCAGGCACAAATGATGCCATTGCGGTTGATATCGGTGTGGCACAGTATCAGCTGACTACAAAATCCGACAAATTCAGAATGCTGGAAGAACCTCTGTCCACAGAACAGTATGCAATCGGCTTCAAGCTGGGCAACGAAGAACTGAGAGACCAGGTTCAGGCTACACTGAATGAAATGGTGGAAGATGGCACATTTATGGAAATCGCCTCCAAATATGCAGATTACAATTTGGATCAGATGGTTTGCCTGGGCAAATAATTGAAAATACGAAAATACAATGTAAAAATGGTAAAGACGGCGGGGAATCCTGCCGCCTTTTCCTGCGTTTATCCCCTTTTGTAAAAATAGTATCAGGAAAGGAAAGTTATTATGAGTTTTGCAACGATCATGCAGCAGCTGATCGGCGGTATGGGGGCATCCCTGCTGATTTTTGTTTTGACGCTGCTGTTTTCCATGCCTCTGGGGCTGTTGGTAGCCTTTGGGCGCATGTCTAAAATCAAGCCCCTGCAGTATATCATTAAGGTTTTCATTGCCATCCTGCGTGGGACACCTTTGATGCTGCAGCTTTTGGTGGTACATTTTGCGCCTTTCTATCTTTTTGGGATTGCTTTGCCCCGATGGTATCGCTTTGGGGCGGTCATCATCGGTTTTTCCATCAACTATGCTGCTTACTTTGCGGAAATTTACCGTTCCGGTATCGAATCCATCCCTGTGGGGCAGTATGAAGCGGCATCTGTATTGGGGTACAATAAAAATCAGACATTTTTTAAGATTATTTTCCCCCAGATGGTAAAGCGTGTTCTGCCTCCTGTTACCAACGAAGTCATTACATTGGTAAAGGATACTTCTTTGGCCTTTGTTTTGACCTATGAAGAAATGTTTACCGTTGCAAAGCAGATTGCGGCAGCGCAGACGAATATGATGCCCTTGTTCGTTGCCGGTGTGTTCTATTTCATCTTCAATGCCGTTGTTGCTTTTGTAATGGAACGGATTGAAAAGAAACTGAGTTATTATCGTTAAGAAAGGAGGGCCACTGATGAAAGTATTGGAAATCAATCATTGCAATAAAAGCTTCGGTGAAAACGAAGTGTTAAAGGATATCTCCCTTTCCGTAGAGGAAGGGCAGGTTGTTTCTATTATCGGGCCTTCCGGTTCCGGGAAATCCACACTGCTGCGCTGTGCTACTATGCTGGAAACCATGGATGGCGGCGACCTGATCTATCTGGGCGATTATGCAGCTAAGGCAGATGGGGAAGGTAAGGCTGTTTACAGCGATAAGGAAACCTTGAAGGGCATCAAACAGCATTTTGGTCTGGTATTCCAGAATTTTAATCTGTTTCCCCATTATTCCGTGATGAGAAATATCACAGAGCCTCCCATTTTGATTGGCAAGCGCCCCAAGGAGGAAGTCTATGCCGAGGCAAGAGAATTGCTGAAAAAAATGGGTCTCTCTGATAAAGAGAATGCCTACCCCTGTGAACTTTCCGGCGGGCAGCAGCAGCGGGTTTCCATTGCCCGTGCATTGGCCATGAAGCCGAAAATTTTGTTCTTTGATGAGCCTACTTCCGCTCTCGACCCGGAACTGACAGGGGAGATTTTGAAGGTTATCAAGGATCTGGCGGCGGAACATATGACCATGGTTATCGTGACCCATGAAATGGCCTTTGCAAGGGATGTTTCCAACCATATCATCTTTATGGACGGCGGCGTCATCGTGGAAGAGGGCGACCCGAAAGAACTTATCAATAACCCCAAACAGGAACGTACCAAAGCATTCCTGAGCCGTTTCCAGCAGTAAGGAAGTGGTAGGATGGAATTGAAATTTATCAAAACCAGCCCAACGGAAAATATGACCCTTCTCATCCAGAGCCCTGTGCCCAGAAAACAGCAGCTTGCCACGGCAGAAAAGCTGATCGCTTACGGCAGCGTCTATGCGGAACAGGCGGGATATATCGAAGAACCTGAAAACCCCTTAGCGGAAAAACGTCTGCAAATGATGGCGGGGGAATTTTGTGGAAATGCTTCCCTTTCCCTGGCGGCGTGGCTGGCGAAGGAAAAAGGCCTGCCTGTGGGCGAAAAAACAGAGATCGTGCTGGAGGTTTCCGGGGCGGATGACCTTGTCCGCTGTGAAATCCAGCGAGAAGAAAAGGGCTTTTTCGGCAGAGTGGCTATGCCCCTGCCCAAGGCTGTGGAAAAGAGAACTTTTCTATTGGATGGCGAAAGCCTGGAATTGGATACGGTTATATTTGCAGGCATTACTCATATCATTGTCCCCGCGTCCCTCTGGGGCGAGGAGCGGGCGGCAAGAGCAGAACAGGCGGCGAAGGCGTGGGCAGGCGAGATGCCTGAGGCCTTCGGCATCCTTTTGTTCGATGCGGAAAAAAAACAATTGACTCCCCTTGTTTCTGTGGAAGATGTCAGCCTGATTTGGGAAAGAGGCTGCGGCAGCGGCACCTCTGCCATCGGCGTTTATCTGGCGGAAAAAACAGGAAAATCTGTTTCGGTCAGCTTGAAGCAGCCCGGCGGTAGCATGGGCGTGGAAGCGGAATATGTAAATGGAAAAATCCAAGCCCTTTTTATCACGGGGCATGTTTCTATTGTGGCAGAAGGCACAGCATATTTATCAGAATAAGAAAAGCAGGTGGCTTTAGAGGAGTCCCGCTAAGAAAATAAAATGTTTTCTTAGCGGGACATCCTGGCAGTGCAGCTTAAGAAATCAATAAATCCAAAAAGTATGTTTTCTTAAGCCGCCACTACATTCCACCTGCTTTTTTGGTGCTTAATTGACAGAGAACGAAACATCGTCCAGATTCAGAGACTGCTCCCCGTTGGCTGTTACGCGGAATTCGATCCTTGCGTTGGTGGCGTTCGCGGGCGCCTGGGCGGTGATGAAGCGGTAGTACGCAAAGTTTCGGTTATCCGTAGGGATATCTTGGGCACGAATCAGGATGCAGCTGCTGTCTGTAGTGAAGCTGTCATCGGTGGAGAAGGTTACGCAGGCTTCCAGCTGTACCTGTGCGCCATTACCCCGCGCAAAGAAGCTCAGCTCGAAGAAGCAGCCGCCTTCGATGGAGATATCCTGAGAAAGGACAGCTTTATTAAAGAGTAAGGCAGAAAAATTCCCGGAGTGGACATCGCCCTGATCATCGTCTGGTTCTACCAGATCGCTGTTGTTGATATTCCAGCCTGTGGGAACCCCTTTGCTGTCAAAGGATTCCATACCGCCATTGGTGGTCAGTTCTCCTTTGGAGATGCATTTGCAGGAGCAAACGCCGGTAGCCCCTGTAGCCCCGGTAGAGACACTCTTTTATACACAACAGACATAAACCTTTAAATATCAATACTTTTAGATAAAGAATAAAAACAAAAATCTATAATCACAGCGAAAGCACTGTTTGAAAATTTATCAAATGGTGCTTTTATTTTGATAAAAAGAACTAAAACTTTTCTGATTTGACGGGGTTTTATAGTATAATGAAAAGAAATATCTGGACAATCAGAAAAAACTTTATATAGTTAGAGTTGGTTATTCCGTTATAGTTTAAGAGTATTGAGGAGGAGAAGAAATGAAGGGAATTATAATTGGTTTTATAATTTGTCTTGGCATTGTTTGTTTAGCACCTATATTTATTTCTATACCTATTCCAGTGGAGCATTCGTTGATAACATATTATACATTGGCTATTGCGGCGTTTTCATTGATTGCTACAATAATGATTGCTGTTCTTGTGTATTGGGCACAGAAGCAAGATGAAGAGACAAAAAGCCAAAAGCATATTAAGAGAGCAAAGGCATTAATGTCTGCGGAAATTGAAGCGGCCTTGGACAGTATGATTTTTATGACTGAAGAATTTTCTTGTGGTTTTATTGGGAAAAGTACGCGTGAATTATTCCAGGCAAATGCAGCGGAACTTCAGGAATGTTTGACACAGGATCAGTTTAGACATCTTTCTTCTATAGTCCAGTTTATTGATTCTTGGGTAAACGAAGATGAAAAAGATGAGTGGGAAGGTTATCATTTAATATTACGAGATTGGGTAACATATTTAATGTGTAGTAGATATAAAGAGTTTTATCCAATGGTAGAAAACTACCATGAGTTACTTAATAAACGAACTATAGATTTATTAAATGCCCTGAATGATAAAGAAGAAGTATATATAGATGATCTTTATACGATTCACTCGATTATGGGCAATGAGGTTTTTCAATATGACCCAAAGACAAAAGTATATGTTGTGGACGATGGGATGGATGTAGTTTTGACGGGAACTCTTGGGAGTAATTGGTATGATGAAATTGCTGTGAAAGACGGATACGAGAAAAGTAAAAAATACGTTGGTCATTACAAGAATTATAAAAGAGATGGTGAAGGGATTACTTTTGATGCGGAAGGAAATAAGATGGAGGAAGGATTATGGCAGGAAGATAAATTGATTGATGGAACAGAGTTTAATTTGATTTTTCTTGATAACGATGAAGAAGATGATGATTATATAAGTTCTTATGGCATGGTACTAGATATGTCAAGGACTATTTTAAGTTCCCATATTGAAGAGTTTGGTATAGACTGCTTTTATATGATAGACAGAAAAGTATATGGAAATAAGGTGTTAGAATATTTCAATAAACGCACACTGGAGTCTTTTTTGAAAGAACATAATACAGATTTATGGAATATGTATAAAGAAATTGAAAACTTTTAATCATTCAATAATATAAACGGGCAAAGGCATTTTCTGCTTTTGCCTATTTTATTGAGGAAAGGAGGGGGAGAATGAAACAGATAGTTTTTGATTATCATTATGGTTTAGAAGCTGAGCAGTATGCCTTTTTTCGGATACCAAAAGTCTTGATGAGTGATCCGCTGTTTAGAACATTATCACTGGATGCAAAAGTGTTATACGGTATGATGATGGACAGGTTGGTTCTATCGACTAAGAATGGATGGAAGGATGATGCAGGAAGGATTTACATTTATTTCACAATAGAGGATATTTGTGAAAGTTTTAATTGTGGGAAGGACAAAGCTGTAAAAGCACTGAAAGAGTTGGAGAAAGATGCTGGTTTGATCGAGAGAAAGAAACAAGGGCAGGGAAAGCCGGCTATGATCTTTGTGAAGAATTTTACAAGGGTATTGGAAGAAGGAGAAAAAATTGCTATCCCAGACTTCGGAAAAGTCGAAGCCAAGAATACGGAAAGTCAGAAGTCAAGAGTTCGGAAAATCAGAAGTCTTGAATACGATAAATCAGAAGTCAAGAATACGGAAAATCAGAATTCTAGTTTTCTGGAAAATAGAAATCTAGAGCTCGGAAAAACCGAAGGAAATAATACTGAAAATAAAAATACTGACACTATTAAAAAATCTATCCATCAATCAGCAAAAGGAGGGATGGATGTGATAGATGGATTCAGAGAGCAAGTGAAGGAGCAAATTTCTTACGATCATTTGATGCAGCTGCATCCATACAATAACGATGTTGGAGAAATTGTGGAGCTGATTGTTGAAGTCCTTTGTACACAGGAAGAGTTTATGAAAATTGGACGGAAGCAGGTTTATACATCCTTGGTGCAGGATCGCATGAACCAGTTAGATTATATGCACATCGAATATATTCTGGAGTGTATGGAGAATTCTCCATCGGACATTAAAAATATCAAAGCCTATTTGCTGGAAGCCCTTTTCAATGCTCCGGTGACGATAGGCAATTATTATAAAGCAAAAGTAAATCATGATTTTCATGGAAGTGGGTAAGTAACAGAACGAAGGAGGTTCTGTTTTTTTATTGCAAGAAAGAGGAGAGTGCTGTAAATGAAAACGATAGCGATTGCGAATCAAAAGGGCGGAGTTGGAAAAACGACCACAACGGTAAATCTTGGCATAGGTCTTGCCCGTCAGGGAAACAAGGTATTGCTGATAGACTGTGATGCCCAGGGAAGCCTGACAGAAAGTTTGGGTTTTATTCCTGCCGATGAGATTTCGACTACACTTTCGGATGTGTTCAGCAAAGTGATTTCTGATGAACTGATTGATCCTGCATTCGGGATTTTGCACCATGAAGAAAAGATTGACCTGATGCCGTCAAATATTGAACTTTCTGGTGTAGAGGTAACACTGGTAAATATGATGAGCAGAGAACTGGTGTTGCGTCAGTATATCAATCAGGTAAAAGAAAACTATGACTATGTTCTGATTGACTGTATGCCTTCTTTGGGAATGCTAACGATCAATGCGTTAGCTACGGCAGATAGTGTAATCATTCCTGTAGAAGCCCAGTACTTACCTACCAGAGGATTGCAGCAGCTCATTAAGACCATTGGCAAGGTGAAACGTCAGATCAATCCAAATCTTCAAATTGACGGCATTTTGATGACAATGGTAGACAACCGAACAAATTTCTGTAAGGAAATCGCTTCGTTGATCCGAGAAAGCTATGGGAAAAATATTTCTGTATTTACCAGCCAGATTCCAGCATCGATCAGAGTAGCAGAAGCAAGTGTTTTGGGAAAAAGCATTTATGAATATGACAAAAACGGCAATGCGGCTTTAGCCTATGAAAAATTTACGAAGGAGGTGTTAGGTAATGAAAAGTCCCGCAAAAGATATAAAAATGACCTCGTACGATGACTTGTTCAACATGGGGTCGCAGCCTGTGGAAGAAAGTGTGGATAAAATCGTATATCTTCCTCTTTCAGAATTACATACACCTCGGAACCATCCTTTCAAAGTCATTGATGATGCAGGGATGCAGGAGATGGCGGAGAGCGTGAAGCAGAGCGGCGTATTATCCCCTGGCATTGTGCGACCAATGGAAAATGGAGGATATGAACTGCTGGCGGGGAACAGGCGAAAAAGAGCATCTGAACTGGCGGGATTAGATCAGATGCCGATTATCATTAAAAATCTGACGGATGATGAAGCAATTATTCTGATGGTGGATTCAAACCTTCAGAGAGAAGAACTGCTGCCTAGTGAAAAGGCTTTTGCGTATAAGCTGAAGCTGGATGCTATGAAACGACAGGGAGTGAGAACAGATTTAACTTCGTCCCCATTGGGGACAAAGTTGCGGTCAGATGAAGAGCTGTCACAACAAGTTGGTGAAAGCAGAAATCAGATTCAACGCTATATCCGTTTGACAGAACTTACTCCTGACCTTCTGGAACTGGTCGATGAAAAGAAAATCGCTTTTCGTCCTGCGGTAGAACTATCCTATCTAACTAAGGAAGAACAGCAGATTTTGTATGATGTGATTGATACGGATGAAGTATTCCCTTCCATTAAACAGGCGCAGGATTTACGGCATTACAGTAAGGAAGGTCGTTTCAATGAGGATGTTGTGACGGTTATCCTAAATCAGGAAAAACCGATAGAACATAAAATCACTTTGGATGGAAATTGGGTGCGAAAAAGGTTCCCAAAAACTATGACACCACAGCAAATCAAAGATCGTATCAATAAGGCATTGGATTTGCTTGAGAAAACGGAAAGGCAAAAGCAGCAGAGAGAAGCAAGATGACCACTGATATGGCGGCTTTTTTATTGGAGGAAAACATAAAACGAAATGAATTACCATTGTTTTGTTTTGCAACACTATAGGAAACAAATATAGGAAGGAAAAGGTGATACAAATGAGCAATTTCAATCCTCAAATCATAAAAGGCGTATTGGCGTTTCCGAATGAAGAAGGAAACCGAGAAATTCGGTTTATCGATGCTAAATACAATACCTATTTTTCTGTGACGGATGGAGCCAATATTATCCTGAATACATTTGAAGGTGAACAGCGGATTTTGTCCTGTGAATACATAGATGATTATCATGCGCAGATTGGGAATGCAGTATATCATATCTGCCAGTTTGCGGAGAACATGGAACGGGCGGGGGCGATATATGCACCGGAGCACCCCAGAGAAGGGGATAAAGTAGATACCTATGAAATTTATCAGATCAAAAATCTGGAGCTAACGCCTTATGCTTTTCGTTCCTATGACTCTGCGAAGAAGTATTTTCAAGCATCAGATTATCAGAAGGTATATCAGGCCATGCTTTCACCCAAAGAAGAATTGGAAGATTTATTTATAAAACATAACAGGGATGAAAGACCTTTTGGAAGAAGGATGCACTCTTTATCTGTCAGTGATGTGGTCGTTCTGAATCGGAATGGAGAGAAAAAAGCATTTTACATTGATGATTTTGGATTCAAGAAAGTACCAAAGTTTTTAGGAAAAGAGAAGAAGAAAAAAGTGATCATAGGAAAAGAAAGAGGATAAGGAGGGATATTTTTGGCATCGAAACTCAAAGATATTATTCCCTTGGCAGAGCAGACTACCAGAAGTTTGACGAACAATCCTCAGAACTGGACAGCATTTCTCAGAACGGCGGGAAATAACTATAAGTATTCCTTTCATGACCAGGTACTGATCCATGCCCAGAGGCCAAATGCCACAGCCTGCGCTCCCATTGATATGTGGAACAGGCGATTCAGACGCTGGATCAACAAAGGCTCCAAAGGCATTGCCCTGATTGATGACAGCCAGGAAAAACTGCGGCTGCGGTATATATTCGATATAACGGATACATATAGTTATTATGGAAATGAAGTTCGTTTGTGGCAGATGCAGCAGCGTTTTCAGGAAGGTGTTGCAGAAACCCTCACGAATAGTTTTGGCACAGTAGATGGAAGTGATATTCCATCTATTTTGCTTTCTACGGCAAAAAATGCTGCCGATGACCATTTTACAGATTATCTGGAAAATCTGATGGATGTGAAAGAGTGTAGTTTTCTGGAAGATTTGGATGGATTGAGCGTACAGGTCGCCTTTCGTCAGATGTTGGAGAGTTCTATTGGCTATATGCTGCTGACCCGTTGCGGCTACGATGCTTCTGAATATCTAAGCCGTGATGATTTTATGCAGATCTTCAATTTCAATACGGTGGAAACGATTACGGTTTTGGGGACGGCTTCCAGTGATATTTCCGAGATGGTACTGCGAGAGATCGAAAGCACCGTGAAAGGGATGCTGCGGGAAGAAAAAAGAACTGGTAAAAAATTTGCAGAAAATGAAATCACCGTAGATAATGAAGTTGAAAGAGCAGAAGAAAAGAATGAAACAGAAAGGGGCGTCGAGTATGGACATCACTTACAGGCAGATGGGCGATTACCAGCTGCCGGAACTGACACTGACAGCAGACCAGCCGAGCATCGGGAAATATGGGCAGATGCGGAAAACATATCTGAAGAACCACAAGAAAGCATACTACTCAACCCTGATCCTGACAGGGAAACTGATGGAACATCTGGCGGAAATCGAGCAGACAGCCCAGAAACGGGTGGAAGAAGTGACGAAACAGATGGCCCAGCAGGAAGGTCTGACCGAGAAAATGAAAGCTACGGATCAGATGAAATGGGTAGGATTGATGAACAATATCCGTCAGGCCGCAGAGGAGCAGACACTCAGCGACCTGATTTACAGCTAAATCCTTCTCTTAAGGGCGGTAATGAAGAAAAAACATTGCCGCCCTTTCTCAATGAAGAATTGCTGAACGAACTGTTTTGCAGTGAACAGCATCTGAAGGTGAAACGCAGCGATGTGATCCAGTATTTCGGAGAACATACGGATATGGATCAGCGGGCAGAGTATATGAAGGGCATTTATGGTGATGCCTATACAGAACTACTCGTTTTGGATGGACAGCGAGTAGGTTATAAAAAAGAAGAAAAGGGACTTCTGACTTGGAAGGGCAGTTATTTGTCCAGAGAGGAAGAATCCCTTTTTTCGTGGGGTATCGTACAGGAATATGTTGCAAATCTGATCGAAAGGAATCTGTATTTTCCTGCACAGCCTTTACCAGTGTTGAAACCAGTGGTGGAGCAGATGTCCTTATTCGGTGTGGAAGCGGAGGAACAGGAAAAGCAGAGAAAAGAGCCACCTAAACTTACATTTACTCTGTCACAGCAGGTCATTGATGAAGTGCTGACCAGCGGTAGCAATAAGCGTAATACCCGACTGCGTATCTGTGCATGGTTTCAGAAAAACAAAGGGCTGGAAAGAGATGCAGCATTCTTGCGGGAAGAATTCGGAAATGACGGCAAAGGCTTCATCATTGGCGAAGAAAGAGTGACAGCCAGATATGATTTTGACGGTATTCGTATTGCAAGAGGTGTGAGCGTTGAACGATCCGATGAAAGTTCTTTGTTGACATGGAAACAGGTAGCAACCCGTATCCAAGAATTGCTGGATATGGGTCAGTTCATGCCGCAGGAGGAACTGGATCAGGTGAGAGAATGGGAACTGCGTGATGTGGCAGAAAAGATAAATCTATTGTACCGTGACGAATTTCGGAATGTGCCTGATGAATACAAAATCGTTTCCCCTTATGGTATTAGTTACGATAAATTCATAGATGAAGTTTCAGAGAAACTGAAAGATGATGACTGGGTGGAAGAAGTAGCGAAAAATATTAGTGATGTAACGATGATGCTGCCAAATTATCCGCCCTCTTTTCGAATCATCCATGAGCCGGAAGATGTCCATGAACGGGTTTTGGATTTATGCTATGTGCCTTTGCCTTTTCGAGCACAGGATAGTTTTACTTTTGCAGAGGAAAGAAAATTTATTTCTGATGATGAAATTGACGCTGTTTTTATCCGCAGAGGCAGTGGTATAGAAGGTGGGAAATACCGGATTTATACTTATTTTTCAAACGATCATACAGAAAAAGAAAAGGCAGACTTCTTGAAAGATGAATTTGGTACTGGCGGTATGGCTGCTATGGGGGACAATATAGACCATAGCAGTAAGGGTTTTGAATATAGCCGTGGAGCCATTGGGCGTCCTTACGATAAAGTCAAACTGACATGGCCGCAGGTAGCGAAACGTATCGATAAGCTGATTTCAGAAAATCGCTACATGAGCCAGTCTGAATTAGAATATTACCCTGAGTATGAAAAAAGAATGCTGGCTGCAAGGATTCGCTCTTTTTATGAAAGAGTACCGCAGGATACACCAAAACCGTATTCGATGGATATGGGGTGGAATAATACGATTGATGTTATCAGTAAGTTGTTGGATGATCAGGAACAAGTGCAGAAGTTGATTTCCGATATGACAGCGGTGCTGGATAATATCGCCGACTTCGATAAGGACTATGCAAGGAAAAAAGAGATACTTGAAGTGCTGATTTCCTATGACAATGGCACTTATGCTCTAATCGGCACCAGAAATGAAAGTCCATATCCTGTTCCCGAAGAAAAGATAGAGCAGAAGGAAGAAAAACTTTCTTTGCCTGAAATTTCTGTTCCCAAGAAAGAGGAACCAGCGGAGCAACAACCAGAAGGCGAGAAAATCAATTATCGTATTACAAATGATGCCTTGGGTGTTGGTAGTGACAGGGAAAAATGCAGAAATAATATCGAAGCCATCCGTACTCTGCGTCAGATCGAGCAGGAAAATCGCCTTGCTACATCGGAAGAACAGGAGATACTTTCCAAGTACATTGGCTGGGGTGGTCTACCGCAGGTGTTTGAAGAAAACAATTCCTCCTGGACGAATGAGTACCGTGAATTACAGGGACTTCTTACGCCCGAAGAATATGGTTCTGCAAGAGGTTCTGTTCTGAATGCCCATTACACTTCTCCCGTTGTGATCCGTGCCATGTATCAGGCAATAGAAAACATGGGATTTCGCAGAGGGAATATTCTGGAGCCTGCCTGTGGTACGGGCAATTTCTTCGGTATGCTGCCTGAGAGTATGCAGGAAAGCAAGCTGTATGGCATGGAACTGGACAGCATTACAGGCAGGATCGCAAAACAACTTTATCAGAAAAACAATATCGCTGTTTGCGGATTTGAGGAAACAAATCTCCCAGACAGCTTTTTTGATGTGGCGGTGGGGAATGTTCCCTTTGGCAACTATAAAGTGTCAGATCGGAAATATGATAAGCATAATTACCTGATCCATGACTATTTCTTTGCCAAGACTATTGATAAGGTGCGTCCAGGGGGCGTGATTGCCTTTGTAACGAGCAAAGGAACCATGGATAAGAAGAATTCCTCGGTTCGAAAATACATCGCTCAGAGAGCTGATCTACTGGGTGCAATCCGTTTGCCCAATACGGCGTTTCAGGCGAATGCAGGGACAGAGGTAACGGCAGACATTCTTTTCCTGCAAAAGCGTGACCGTATCATCGATATCGAGCCTGATTGGGTACATCTGGGGCAGAATGAAAATGGTATTCCCATGAACCAGTATTTCCTTGACCATCCAGAAATGGTTCTTGGGGAAATGGAATATCACGAAGGGCTATATGGCGGTAAAAAGGTGACCACTTGTAACCCGTTCCCTGACGCTGATCTGGGAGAACAGCTGACAGAAGCAATTACTCATATTCAGGGAGAAGTCAATGAGTACGAATTTGACGAAATTCTGGATGAGGAGCAGGATCAGTCTATTCCCGCAGACCCGACCATCCGAAACTTTAGTTATGCTTTAGTAGATGGCGACATCTATTATCGTGAAAACAGCCGCATGTATCCTGCCAATGTTTCTGCAACGGCAGAAAGCCGCATTCGAGGGATGATCGGTATCCGTGACAGTGTCAGAAGGTTGATCGAATATCAGACGGAGGAATATCCTGATAAGGATATTTTGGAAGAACAAAAAACGCTGAATAAACTGTATGATGCTTTTTCCAAGCAATATGGTTTGCTGAACAGTCGTGGTAACAACATGGCTTTCTCTCAGGACAGTAGCTATCCTTTGCTTTGCTCTCTGGAAATCTTGGACGAGCAGGGAAATCTGAAACGGAAAGCAGATATGTTTTCCAAACGTACCATCAAGCCGAATGTAAAAGTGGACAGAGTTGATACAGCCAGTGAAGCATTGGCGGTTTCTCTTGCAGAACGGGCCTGTGTGGATATGGGCTTTATGTCCAGTCTGACAGGCAGAGCCGAGGAAACATTATTCTCCGAACTGACTGGCGTTGTATTCCGAGATTATGATGGCTTTTCCAAAGAGGTATATACTTATCGCACAGCAGATGATTTTCTTTCTGGTAATGTACGCCAGAAATTGAAGAAATATCAGCAGATGGCGGAATTATTTTCGACAGATCCGCAGTTGGCTGATGTGCTGAAAGGAAATATTGAAGCATTACAGCAGGTACAGCCGGAAGATTTGAAAGCCAGTGAGATTAGTGTAAGGTTGGGTTCTACTTGGCTGCCTGCAGATGTGGCACAGCAGTTTACATACGAACTTCTGGATACACCTTACTATGCCAGACAGCAGATCAAAGTGTTGTATTCCAAGCATACAGGCGAATGGAATGTTACTGCGAAAAGCTATGACAGAACCAATGTCAAAAGCGAAAACACCTATGGTACAAAGTGCATCAATGCCTATAAGATCATCGAAGATACGCTAAACCAGAGGGACGTTCGTATCTTTGATAAAATCGTTGATGCGGATGGCAATGAAAGGCGTGTGCTGAACAAAAAAGAAACTGCCATTGCACAGAGCAAGCAAGAACTCATCAAACAGGCATTCAAGGACTGGGTATGGAAAGATGCCGACCGAAGAGAACGATTGGTAACACTGTATAATGAGCGTTTCAATTCCATTCGTCCCCGTGAATATGACGGTAGTCATATTCGGTTTTCCGGCATCAACCCAGAAATCACTCTCAGAAAGCATCAGATCAATGCCATCGCCCACATCATGTATGGCGGTAATACACTGCTTGCTCACGAAGTAGGGGCGGGCAAAACCTTTGAGATGGTGGCTGCAGCCATGGAGAGTAAGCGCCTGGGACTGTGTGCGAAAACTTTGGTAGTAGTACCAAATCATATCACAGAACAGTTTGGTGCCGAATGGCTGCAATTATATCCTGCGGCAAATATCCTTGTTGCAACAAAGAAGGATTTTGAAACAAAGAACCGCAGGAAATTCTGCGGTAGGATTGCCACAGGGGAATATGATGCAGTCATTATCGGACATAGCCAGTTGGAGAAGATTCCTGTCAGCATAGAGCGACAGCAGCATATCTTGGAAAGTCAGATTAATGAGATTGTCGAAGGTATCCGAGAAGCAAAGGCAGCGAGAAGCGAAAACTATACCATCAAACAGATGGAGAAAACAAGGAAATCTCTGGAGGCAAAATTGAAGAAACTGAATGACCAGAGCAAAAAGGATAATATTGTTACTTTTGAGGAGTTGGGCGTTGACCGCCTGATGGTGGATGAAGCACATTATTTCAAAAATTTGTTCCTTGTGACAAAGATGCGTAATGTTAGCGGTATTGCCCAGACAGAAGCACAGAAATCCTCTGATCTGTTTATGAAATGCCGTTATCTGGATGAACTGACAGGCGGCAAAGGCATTGTGTTTGCCACGGGTACACCTATTTCAAATTCTATGGTAGAACTTTATACCATGCAGAGGTATTTGCAGTATGGCACATTGGCACAGATGGAATTACAGCATTTTGACGCATGGGCATCGACCTTCGGGGAAACCACAACAGCTATCGAACTGGCTCCGGAAGGGACAGGCTATCGTGCGAAAACAAGATTTTCCAAGTTTTATAACCTGCCTGAACTGATGTCCATGTTCAAATGTGTGGCGGATATTCAGACGGCGGATATGCTGAATTTACCCGTTCCAAAGGCGAACTTCCATGTGGAGGTTATCAAGCCGACAGAAATTCAGCAGGAAATGGTGGCATCCCTGGCAGAGCGGGCAGAGGAAATCAGAACTGGCAATGTCGATCCTACTGTTGATAATATGCTGAAAATCACAAATGACGGCAGAAAACTAGCACTGGATCAGAGGCTCATCAATCCAATGCTGCCTGATGATGAAACCTGTAAATTGGCTGTCTGTGCTAACAATGTGTTTCGTATCTGGGAGGAAACAAAAGAGCAGAGGGCAACTCAGTTGGTGTTCTGCGATCTTTCCACGCCCAGTACCAAAGGTATAATCGGTATGAAAGAAATTGAAGATGGTTCTTTTGAAATGGACTATTCTCAGTTTTCCAATGCCTATGATGATTTGAAGAAGAAACTGTTGGAAAAAGGTGTACCGGAGGAAGAGATCGCCTTCATCCATGAAGCCAATACAGAAGCCCAGAAAAAAGAAATGTTTGCCAAGGTACGCCGTGGAGATATTCGTATTTTGATGGGTAGTACCCAGAAGATGGGGGCAGGTACAAATGTGCAGGATCACCTGATTGCACTCCATGATTTGGATTGTCCATGGAGACCTGCTGATCTGCAGCAGCGACAAGGGCGAATTGTCCGTCAGGGAAATCAGAACCCAGAAGTAGATATTTTCCGTTATGTAACAGAAGGTACTTTCGATAGCTATCTGTATCAGTTGGTGGAAAATAAGCAGAAATTCATTGCACAGATCATGACCAGCAAAGCGCCTGTCAGAGCAGCAGAAGATGTGGATGAAACGGCATTGTCCTATGCAGAAATCAAAGCCCTTGCCACAGGGAATCCTCTTATCATCGAAAAGAGTAATCTGGAAATGGAAGTAGGCAAATTAAACCTTCTGAAAAGCAGCCACATGAGCCAACAGTTTGATTTGGAGGATAAGATTCTGAAATACTTTCCGCAGGAGATTAGAAAACTGCGGGAGAGAGTGGCTGGTTACGAAAAAGATCTGGCTACTTTGCAGGAAAACACACTGCAGGATAAAGAGAAGTTTTCTCCGATGGAGATCATGGGCATTACATACACCGAAAAGGCAGATGCAGGGAAGGCCATCATCGGTGCCTGCCACCTGATACAGAATGAAGGCCCGAAAGAAATTGGTTCCTATCGTGGGTTCAAAATAGAACTTTCCTATTCCATTCTTGCCGGTGAGTTTCGGATAGATCTAAAAGGAGCATTGTCCCATGGCGTTGCATTAGGCAGTGATATTCATGGTAACATCACCAGAATTGATAATCTGTTGGCTTCTCTGGAGAATAAATGTGAAACTGTAAAACAGACTTTGGAAAGTACTATTCAACAGCGAGAAAATACCAAAGCAGAATTAGGGAAACCATTTGCTATGGAAGAAGAACTGAAAGAAAAGAATAAGCGATTGGCAGAACTGAACGTTTTATTGAATCTGGATGAAAAGGATGCAGTGATTTTGGATGGTGGTAATATTTATGAGGAAGAACTCGAAAGAAAAAAGAAAAAGTCTGTGGATTTAGACTGTGTAAGATAGTTTTATCGCCAATGTCTATATATTAAAAGTGATTTTTTGTAGTAGCTGTTTTCAAAAATTAAAGTGAAAATTGAAAATTTGAGTTGTTTTAGTTTTTCACTTATTATTCGAATAATACTTTTGTTTCTTGAATAAATTTTAAAAAAGTGATATTATTTTAAACAAAAATATGATAGTGAAATGATTTTGAAAAAGTTTTTTAGACTGTGAGAAATTCAAAAAATAACCTTCTTTGGAACATATAAAATATTGACTTTTGTTTTGGTTTGACATATTATAATAGTAGAAAGGTCTCCATTAACCTCATAGCTTTAAGTTATGGAAGAGATGAGCATTAAAGAAGGTCTCCATTAACCTTCGGTATATAATCCGTAAAGAGATGAACATTAACGAGTGGGAAGTGAATATAGCTTCCCACATTTTTTTTGCCAAGGAGTAAATGATGCATGTTTACATTAGATGGAAAGTTGAAATTTATAACTATTGATCAAGAATATTTGAAAGCATTAAATGCTCAATGTTCTGAGGTATATTATAAAGCGAAAGGTTACGAAAGTAAGCCGTATGTGGGGATTTTAATTAATGAAGGAAATAGGCAGTATGTGATTCCTTTGTCCTCTGCAAAAGACAAGCATAAATCCTGGAAAAATGTAAATCAAGAATGCTATCTTGTATATGAATATGTTTCAAAAACTAAAATGGGTACAAATGATATTTGGGTACAGGAAACAGCAGGAGATGATGTAAAACATATTTTATCAATAATAGACATTAAAAAAATGATTCCGGTTAAAAAGGGTGTTTATAATATTGTTAATATAAACAAAGATACCTCTGATTCCGAAGATGTTGCAAAATATAAGGATTTGCTGAACAAAGAGTATGTTTTTTGTTTGAAGATAATAAATGATTTGATAGCAAAAGCAAACAAACTTTATGATGGTCAAATGAGGTCCGGAAAAGTCAAAAAGTTTTGTTGTGATTTTAAAGCATTGGAGCAGGTTTGTAATACATATAAAATATAAAAATATTTGTTGATTTAAAAGATGAATTAACCCACAGGCAAAAGGAGATAGAGATGGATAACAGTTTGTTTTATATCAATTTTGATCCTAATGAAGAGCAGAGAGAATTTATCGATAATATCAAGCAAACTACAGCAGATAGTATAGATCCTATTTATGTTTTAAGGAAACCTGTTATTGAAAAAAAGATGGATTATGACTATGATGATGGTTTTGCTGTTTTAATCCCAAAACATAAAATTATGTTTATTGGTTTTGGAAACGATGAAGATCTATTCGATGAATATGTGGATGACTTTATAGAAGATGTTGGGAGTATAGTTAAAAAGTATGATTTTATCAGTTTAATAGGTCGTGCAAGAAAATGGAGAAATGAGTATACGGTTAAGATTAGTGAGGAAGAACGCAGAAAAAACAGTTTTGCTCAGATACTTGAGAAAAATCAATTGTCAGATGCAGAGATGATACGAAAGGGAGAAATCCTTATTACATTAGCTGTAGGAAGTATAAATGATGCTAAGCGGTTAGGTGAGGCTGTTCCGGAAAATATTTTGGACCATATAAAACGAAAAATAATATTGTTTGATGGAGAACAAACGAAGTTTATTTTTGATGAACCTAGAAAGAAAAGAATTACAATTCAGGGATTGGCAGGAACAGGAAAAACAGAATTATTGCTTCATAAGATTAAAGAATTATATATATCTTCGGATGAAAATAAAATTGTTTTTACATGCCATAATGAAATTCTTGCCGACAGTTTGCGTAAACGAGTTCCTGAGTTTTTTGATTTTATGAAAGTTGAAGAACAGATTAAGTGGAATGAAAGACTTTGGGTTATGCGAAGCTGGGGATCTGAAAAGGACTATAATTCTGGCGTGTACAGTTATATATGTAATTATTATAATATTCCGTTCAGACGATATTCATATAACACAACATTTGATGAAATCTGTACAATAGCTTTAGAGAAGATTAATCAGATTGAGAATTTTGAATGCTGCTTTGATTATATATTAATTGATGAAAGCCAGGATTTTTCGGAGAGCTTTTTTCAATTATGCGAGAAAGTGGCAAAGCAATGTGTTTATGTGGCTGGGGATATCTTCCAAGATATTTTTAAAAGTCAATTGCTAAGTATTGTTAATCCAGATTTTCTGTTAAATAAATGTTATAGAACCGATCCAAGAACTTTAATGGGCGCTCATGCAATTGGTATGGGATTATTTGAAGAAAAACTTCGTTGGTTAAAAGATGAAGAATGGGAATCTTGTGGATATGAAATAAAAAGAACCAATACAAATGTTGAACTTCATAGAAAACCGTTAAAGAGAATTGAAGATGTTGAACTAAAAAATGGGATTGAGATTGTTCAAGTTAGTCAAGAGTCCTATATAAAACAGGTGTTATTTATTCTTGAAAAAATAAAAGAAGAAAATCCCACTGTTACTCCAGATGATATTGGAATTATGTTTTTGGAAAATGTGAAAGACAATTACAATTTAGCATCTTCTTTACAGACAATAGTGAAAGAAGAACTCGGCTGGGATGTAAATATCGGATATGAAACAAGAGAAAAACGAAAAGGAACTTTGTTTATTAGTAATAGAAATAATGTAAAGGGATTAGAGTTTCCCTTTGTTATTTGCATTATGAGAAGAACCTTGACAAATGATTTTCAGCGTAGAAATTCTATCTATATGATGTTAACGAGATCTTTTTTGACATCGTATTTTCTTATACCTGCAGAAAACCAAAATATTGACGGGATTTTAAAAGGTATCGATTTTGTTAACGAGAAAGGATTCTTGAACATTAAAGAACCATCTGAAAAAGAAAAAGAAGAATTATATAATGCGATTATTAATAGAACGAATGTTCATAAATCTCAGTATGATCTAGTTGAAGAAATTCTGGATGAGTTAGACATAAAAGGAGAAGAAAGAAAAAGATTGCATAAATTGGTTGAAACATCATATAAAGAAGAAGTAGATGAGACAAAACTTTCTACTATAATCCAGATAAATTATGAATTAATGGAGAAAGCATGAGCAAAGAATTAAGTTACAATATGAGCAAAACCATCTTAGAAATGGCACAGAAACCATTGAGAAGTAGAGAAGAAGCAGTATTGTTGCTACTTTATACAGTTAGGATGTTTGATGCAGAAGAATTTTTGCATAGGCAAGGGAAAGAGAAGGTAGTGGTTTATGTCGATAAAATGAATCGAATTTTCTATATATTAGAAAATAAGATTTTTTCTATGCAATTCCCATTTTGTATAGAACTTAATAATGGAAAACTTAATAAAATATATGACTTAAAGTCGGGATTGGATATAGACTCAATATTAGTATCAATACTCATTAGAATATTTGAGAAACTTAATGCAGATTCATGTTCTTTAGAAAATTTTTTTGATGAACTTTTGGGTGAAAACGAAATGCTCAAAAATATTGATACTGAGCAATTATGGATTATATTGAAGTTTATTTTAACCTATGATTTAGGGTATCTAAGATATGATTATGATGAAAAGCATTGCAATGGAAAAATGCATCCGCTCAATCATTTGGATATATGTTTGGATGATTGTTCAGCTTATAAGATTGGTCTGGAAAAAGCCATTGATTATGCAATGCTCAAAGACATATTAGATACCACAACAAGTTGTTCTTTTCTTAAAAAAGATGATAAGAGTTAAAGAAAAGAGGGATTGGATGAGTTCAATTGTATACTGGCTTTCCCCTTTGGCTATAGTAAAATAGCACAGTAGTTATTAAACCTGCTACATTTTAGGTTACAAAAAGACCTCGTGATGAGGTCTTTTTGTTTTTTGGTAAGCAACGAAATTCGGAACAAGTTATGTTGTTATAGCAAGTTATGTTGTTATAGCAAGCATAGCATTTTGCATGCAAAATACGTTTATTAAGGGTGTTCCCTTGATCCCCCTGCAGATAGACTGTTTAAAAGGAATAGTATACTAAAAAGAATGGTAGTGTTAGAGCCCACCTAAAATAGCCACACAGAGCCCAGCAGATTTAACCAATAT
>NZ_JBJEJK010000011.1:0-25648 GCF_051877975.1 Anaerotignum sp. | reverse complement strand
GTCATCCTGGTCTCTACCAGCTGTGATGATGTTGATGAAGCCTTCTTTTACTGTGAATGTTTCTTCATCCCAACCATCCTTGCTATCGTAATCCCAATCTTCGTAGTCAGCTGCTACATAAACGGGGTTATCTTTATGGTCATCTTTGCAGCTGCTGTTGCATACTTCGCCGTGGTCTGTTGTGAACAGAGGTTCATCTGTCATCATCTTGAAGCCTGCTGTTGTGAACAGTTCCAGATCGTAAGCACCTGCTGCCAGGTCTCTGCTCATGTACAGGGAGATATCGGAAATTGTTACTACTGCGGGTTCATCATCAGATTCTTCATCTACTTTGAAGCCCATATCTTCGCCTTTAACAGATTTTACTTCCATATCGGATGCATCATCTACTGTGAATGTTACGTCATTTTCGAAATCCATTTTGTCAATGGAGAAGATGAAGTCCATTTCATCTTTTGCCCACAGACCAGCTTCAGCTTCCTTAACAACTACGTTGGAAGGAACTTCTGTGTTTCTGTAGTCGATGATCAGGTCATTCTGCTGTGCTTCTACTGTGTAAGGAGAAACAAATTCAGCGATTACAACTTCCTGTTCATCTTCGAATGCGTCGCCGCCCAGTGTCAGTGTAACTTCGCCTTCGAAGCCGGGTTCTGCGATCAGTTCCAGTTCGAATGTCAGTTCAAATGCATCTTCGGAATCAGCGAATGTTTTTCTTTTGAATTCGAAGCATTCCTGTTCGCCTTCTTCATAAGCTTCCATGAAAGCTTTTTCTACTGCATCTGTGCTGTTCTTTGTACCATCTGCCATCTTAACATCATCAGCGCCTGTAACATCAACGTTTGTTACGAATACGCCTTCGGGCAGTGTCATTGTGAAGGATTTTTTCACATCCAGAGATTCTTTTGCAGCTTCTTCCAGAGTTACTTCCAGAGACATGTGGTCGGAATCATCTGTGATACCATAGTTATCAACGTTAACGCCGCTGTAGATTACGGGTACATCTTCATCTTCATCTACGGACAGTGTTACTTTGTCTTCTACTACTTTAACAGCTTCTACTGCATCTGCTGTGTAAGCGAAACCTACTGTCTTGTCATTAAGTGTGCCTTTTTTTGCTTTTACTGTGATCTTACATACATCGCCAGCTTTAGCGTCTGCAGCATCGATTCTAACGGAATCTTTCAGGATTGTGATTGTATCATTATCATTTGCAGCGCCTTCTGCTGTTACGGTAACTGTCAATGTTCTGTCATCAACGTCATTAACTTCCAGCATGCCGCCAGCCAGTTTCTTGCTATTATCTTTATCGCCAACAACGATCCATTCAAAACCGCTTGTCAGTTTCAGTTCCAGAATCTGACCCTGTTCGAAAGAACCAACGCTAGTTTCGATCTTCAGATCTCTTTCCAGTGCTGTATCTTCTTCTTCAGCAACGTCTGCAACTTTTTTCAGAGTTACATCCAGACCGAAATCCAGAACTGCTGCGAATGTCATAGCATCGGAATCACCGAAATCGCCGCTAACTTCTACTGTAGCTTCTGTGCCTTTGCTTGTTCTGGACAGAACCAACTTCAAGTCTGCTACATTGATAACGATGATGTCGTCATCAGCGAAATCACACGCTGTAGAATACTCGATTTTGCCGTCATCGCCGACTTTCCCTTCATATACTGTCAGGTCAATAGATGTATCTTCTTTAGCAGCGGCTTCTCTTGTCTTAACAACACCAATTGCTGTGTTATCTCTGTAAACATAACCTACTGTTACGTCTTTGCCCAGACCACCTGCCATTACTTCAGCGTTGTCGAAATCCAGATCGATATCCCAGTCATCGGGTGTACCATTTTTCTGGTCAACATCGGAAATTTTCAGCTGAATTTCAGGGCCTGTGATTGCCTCTTTTTCATACTTGTCTGCGTCGTCTTCTGTGTATTCCTGGTCATCAACAACTTTGATTGTTGCTGTGTTAGCAGCGAAAGCTGTAGCGGGAACCAGGGATACTACCATAGCAGCAGCCATTACCATGGAAATAAATTTTTTCATGGGGCTCATTCCTCCTTTTTCTTTTTTCAATGTTCTGATTCGTTTTATAATTATACAACGAAGTGCATTTGGGCTTTTTTCTTCCTCTCCATTCCCACGTCCCTTCCGTCCCTTCGGCTTCCTCCACACCCATTCAAGGATTCGGCTTCCGTTTCTTCCGTTTCGTGAAAACTTCGATTCCAAATACTCACTTACTTTGCGTTATCATCATATCAGCAACTTCACTTTTTGACAAGCGATTTTCATGTTTTGTAATAAAATTGAAATATTACAGCAATATTACGTGAAATCTCAATGATTTTTACAGCAAGACGTCATTTATTGTGATTTTCACATTTTGCAATGAAAAGCAGACTGCGGCGGCGGTTCTTTCCCGGCAGGGGAAAAAAGGGCAAAAAAAGCCCCCCTTCTGCCTATCATTGATACTCGATGATACGCAGAAAGGGGCATGCTTGGAGGGTAGAGATGCAAAAAAGAAAAAAGGAGGGACGAAACATGTCTACATTTACAGAACATTACAACCTGATCAAACCCGGGACGGCGGATTATTACGACATTGCCGACTGGAACGAAAACATGGACGCCATCGACGAGCAGCTGGCGGCGGCGGAAAGCGCGGCGGCGGAGATCAGCGAAAAGATCGGCACGCCGGCGGAAGAAGGGCAGACCTTATTCGGCCTGCTGCAAAACACCGGGCTCATCAAAAGCATCCAAAAGGGACGCATCACCCTGAACAGCAAAAGCGACAGCGGCAGTATCGAACTGCAGACGGTGGACCCCGCCAAATGCTTCGTTTCCATGCTGCGGCTGCGGGATGGCTCCAACCTGGCAGGGATGATCGATTATACCCTGCGGGCGGATGGCATCGATGTCACCATCCAAAGCAACTTGACCAGCGGGACCACTTACACCGATTTGGAATTTTGGGTGGTAGAATTTTGCTGATACTCCCTTTCCCGCAGGGCCTGATTGAAAACCGCACCGACGAGGAGGGCCGTCATAGACCAGTTCAGCCAGATGAGAAAGGCGATGATAGCACCGATGGAGCCATAAATGACGGAATAGCTCCCCATATTATCCACATAGTAGGAAAAGGCCAGGGAATAGACCATCCAAAGGCCGGTGGAAAGAGCTGCACCGGGAAGGATGAACCGCCGCGCCGGGGGATGGTTGGGGGAAAAATAATAGATGGCGGAAATCAGCAGGATGAGGGCTGCCGCCATGGGCAGAAAGCGGGCTTTCGTCCAGATGGAAATGAACTCCTTCGTGATCGGGAAAAACTGGGCCACGAGGTTCAGAACGCTTTCACCAATAATCATCAGAATCAGCATCACCGGAATGAGAATCAGAATCAAAAGAGAAAGCAGAAGCACCCGTTTGGTATGACCAACGGGTTTTTCTTCGCCGTAGATATCGGAAACGGCATCGGTCAGGTTTTTCACCGCCCGATAGGGAAACCAGAAGGTAAAGACCAGACCAAAGGTAAGCGCGGCACCATTGCTGGCTTCGGTCATATGGGCAATGGTGAGGTTCAATAGGGTGATGACATCCGCAGGGAGAAAGGCCGCCGCATCCCCTTCCAGAGAAATCATCGGCAGATGCAGAAACCCCAGCAGGGAGATCACCGAAATGAGGAAGGGGAAAATGGCAAAGATAAGGTAGTATGTCAGGGAGGCGGCACGTTTGCTGACTTCCTTCTTTAAAAAGCCTTTGATCGTCAGGCGTATGATTTCTTTTGTTTTTTTCATTCTGTTCAACCTTTCTTGGATTGGGCATAATATGCCGCTTTCAGCATCTGCCGCTCGGGCAGGAATTTTTCGCCGATATAGGCCAGCTTCATCAGCCCGCCGGGGAGAACCACAGCTTTCCCCTGAAACATGCCATTGATGCCGGCTTTCGCCACTTTATAAGAAGAAACACCGCCGATGGAACGGCGCACATGGGCACGGGCATCGAACCCCGTTTCCACATGGCCGGGGCAGAGGGCCGTGATTTTCACATTGCTGCCCGATTGGCGGAGCTCCTCATGGATGGCTTCCGTCAGGCGGAGGACATAGGATTTGGTTGCATAATAGGCGGACATCAGCGGGCCCGCCAGAAAGCCCGCAGAGGAGGCCACATTCAGGATATAGCCCCGATCCTTTTTGCGGAAATCCGCCAGAAACAGCTTTGTCAGGATATGAACAGCACGGACGTTCAAATCCAGCATATTTAGTTCCGTTTCCAAGGGGATTTCCCAAGAATATCCAAAGGCACCAAAGCCGGCATTATTGATGAGGATATGGATATCTTCCTCTTTTGTTTCATTATATAGGTAGTAACAATCGGCCTCCCTAGACAAATCCACAGTTATAGTTTTGACATGAACAGGCAGGCGGCGGGCCAGCTGCTGCATTTTTTTGCTGTCACGGCTGGCAATGATCAGGTCGATGCCCATGCGGGACAAAATAACCGCCATATCCCGCCCGATGCCACTGGTGGCTCCTGTGATGAGTGCTTTCATAAGAAATCCTCCTTCCGATTGTTGGCTGATTGCCTTCTATTATACAGAACCCCTTTTCTTTTTTCAATTTTTTCAAAAAAATAAAAAACTCTCCCGTAATTTTTAAAAAAATCCTCTTGTCTGCATTGCCAATGCCCACCGGAATCTTTTGAAACCGCCCCTTACCAAACCCTCCACCAAAGGGAGGGACATTCTTTTTTTCCATAAAAAATTTTTTAAAAAATGAAAGATTTCTGATTGACTCTCCTTTTGCTGTAGCAAATATACTCAAGTCAAAGCTAAGGAACAGAACCCTTAGCGAACCCAAAATCAACTCATAATCATTTCAGGTATCTAAGGTTAAAGGAGGAAAAAAGTATGGTAGGGAAAAAGGTAGTACATCATCTGATGATGAGCGCAAAGGATGCACATTATGTTGGCGGTCTTGTAAACGGTGCCAGAATCGTAGACCAGTGGGGTGACGTCGGCACAGAACTGATGGTCTATGTAGACGGCGACATCAGCCTGTTCCTGGGCTATGAAAAGGTGGAATTCCTGGCTCCTGTATACGTTGGGGACTTCATGGAATATCACGGCTGGATCGAAAAGGTTGGCAACCAATCCTACACCTGCAAATTTGAAGCATGGAAGGTTGCTACACAGTTGGACAGAACCGATGCCGACCTGACAGGCATCGCAACCCCCGGCACAGCAGCCACAGCCTGCGAGCCTCCCGTACTCTGCGGCAGAGCAACTGGCAGCCTGTATATTGCAAAGAAAGACCAGAGAGGCCCCCAGGAGGTTACCTTCCTGGATAGAAAACACCCCGGCGAATAAGACCTTGGCTTCGCCAATGACAACGGCTCGGAAATTGCCGAAACCAAAAACAGTTGCAGGAAGGAGCGGGAGGCACCGCTCCTTTCCTTATCAAAAAAGAAATTCCGAAAGGAGGCATCTCTATGAAACGACCTTTGGAGGGCATCCGTGTGCTCGACCTGACCCAAGCCTACAGCGGCCCCTTCTGCACCATGAACCTTGCCGACCACGGGGCGGAGGTCATCAAGATCGAAACGCCGGAAAAAGGCGACCAGACCCGAGGCTGGGGGCCTATGGAAAACGGCTACAGCGGCTATTATGCCTATATCAACCGCAATAAAAAGGGCATCACCCTGAACCTGAAAACAGAGGAAGGCAAGCAGATTTTCACGGAGCTTTTGAAAACTGCCGATGTGGTCTGCGAAAATTACAAAGTGGGTGTATTGGAACGGCTGGGCTTTTCCTATGAAAAAATGCAGGAGATCAACCCCCGCATCATCTATGGCTCCATCAGCGGCTTTGGCCTGACAGGGGATTTGGCTCCCCGCCCCGCTTATGACATCGTGGCCCAGGCTATGAGCGGCATGATGAGTGTAACAGGCTTCCCCGATGGTCCTCCCTGCAAGATTGGCCCCTCCATCGGGGATAACTACACAGGCGCATATCTCTGCATGGGCATTTTGATGGCCTTGTATGAACGGGAAAAAACAGGCCTTGGCCGCCGCATTGATGTCGCCATGATGGATACCCTCTTTTCTGTCATGGAAAACTTCGTAGTGGAATACACTATCGCAGGGAAAACGCCCCACCGTGCCGGCAACCAGGACCCTTCCATCGCTCCCTTCGATTCCTTCCACGCCAAGGACGGGGATTTCGTTATGGGCTGCGGCACGGACAAGATGTTTGCCGCCCTCTGCGATGCTATGGAACAGGCAGAGCTTCCCAAAGATGCCCGCTTCGACACCAATCTGCACCGCTGTGAAAACTACGGTGTCTTAAAGCCCCTGATCGAAGCATGGACAGAAACAAAGACCATCAAGGAGCTGGAGGCTATCATTTCTTCCCTGAAAATTCCCTTCGGGGAAATTCTGGATATCCCCCAGGCGGCAGAACACGCCCAGACAAAGGAACGGCACATGCTTTGGGAGGTATTCCAGCCGGGCATGGAGCGGAACATCCGTATCCCCGGCACGCCCATCAAAATCCATGGAGAGCAGGACAGCATCCAGAAGGCCGCCCCCATTTTGGGCGAGGATAACGCCGCTGTCTATGGGATGCTGGGCTACCCTGCCGAAACCCTTTCCGCATTTACACAAAAGGGCGTGATCTGATGGATTTTTCCGGTATTTTCTGGTAAAATGACCTTAATTTAAAAAAGAAAGGGAGAACGCATATGTCTGCTCAGAAAGGGATCTATTCCATCGGCAAGGTATCCAGCCTTTGCAATGTTTCCATCAAAACATTGCGGTATTATGATAAGATCGGGCTGCTCATCCCCGACTGCCGCAAGGATGACAGCAATTACCGCTATTATACCCATGAACAGATTCTGACCTTATTCATCATCCGCAAGCTGCGCCATCTGGGGGTGCCCTTGAAGGAAATCAAGGATATCATCAGCCAAAAGGATGCAGAAAGCATGGAAAAGTGTATCCGGCAGCGGCTGGAGGAGATCAACCACGCCATCGAAGCCTTGAACGACCAATACGCCGAAGGGCAGCTTTTGCTGGAACGGCTGGAAAAAGGACATAATCTGCTGGAAACAGAGCATGCCGGCTGGTCTACAGAAGGGATCCATGTGGAGGAGATCCCTGTTTCCCCCGTATTATTTACCAGACGGATCAAAAAGAATTACAAAAACAGTGATGTTTCCGTGGAGCGGTGGTTCGAGCTGTTTGAAATGGTCTCCCGCCATAAATTGAAGGCTACCGGCCCTGTTATCCTGACCTATCACAACAATCCGCTGGAGCAATTTTACCAGAATGATTGCGATCTGGAAATCAGCATTCAGGTAAACGAAGCCGCAGATTCCCCTGCCGCAAAGGAATTTGGAGGCTTCCCCGCTGTAACGGCACTGCATATCGGACGGAACGAGGATATCATCCAGACCCATATCAAGGCCATCAAATGGCTGAACCAAAGGGGCTATACCATCGCCGGGCCTATCTCCGAGGAATATATCATCTCCCCTGTGGATATTGAAAACGAAGCAGACCATATTACCAGAGTTATCATCCCCATTGAAAAGACGGAAAATTGAAAAAGAGGCAAGGAACCCTGTTGTTCCTCGCCTCTTTTGATATATGGAGATATTTTGAATGTCTTATTCTTCCAGCAGATTTACCACCAAATCAGAAACATCTACCTGTTCCGCAAGAATGCCTTTTTCATACATCCAATCGGCATTTTCCTGCCATACGCTGGTTTCCTGATGCAGGAAACGGGCATCCTCTGTTTCCATCACGGGCAGCAGGATATTCATGCTTTCTGTTTCCACGGTTTCAGACAGAGGGAAGTTTTCCGCATTCTGGTTTGCCAGCAAAATCTGCAGGGCTTCTTCGGGGTTTTCCTTCATAAAATCGAATCCCTTCTGGCAGGCACGCAGGAATCTCTGGATTTTTTCGGGGTTGTTTTCTACGGCATCCTTGCCAGCCAGGAATACCAGTTCATAGCATTCAGGCACGCCATAATCGGTAGGATAGAAATAGTTGATATCGAAGCCTTCTTCTTCCAGCTGAGGCACTTCATGGTTTACCATATTGCCTGTGGTTGCGTCCACCTGTCCGGTGGTGGTAGCTGTCAGCAGGTCGAAGCCAACATCGATAAATTCGCAGTCATCAGCAGTCAAACCAGCATATTCCAGCATGGAAGCGATCTGTGCTTCGGAAAGGGCTGTACCGGCATAGCCGATCTTTTTGCCTGCCAGATCTTCAGCCCCCTTGATGCCGCTTTCCGCCAGGGAAATCACTACATTCAAAGAGCTCTGTGTCACAGCGCCAACGGAAACGATAGGAACATCTTCTTCCACTGCCGTCTGAATAGCATCCTGCAGATAATAGATACCGATATCCGCCTTGCCCGCCGCAGGCATGGAAATGCCGTCATTGGTATTTGCGGGGAAGTTGATAACAAGGTTCAGCCCTTCTTCCGCAAAATAGCCCTTCTCCTGGGCTACATACAGGAAGGAATGGATGGCATTAGGATACCAGTCCAGCACAATGGTAAAATCCTCCAGAGCAGCATCTCCCTCTGCGGGAGCGGTTTCCCCGCCGCCGCAGCCCACTGCCCCAAAGGCCATGGCCGCTGCCATAAATAAAGCAACTAATTTTTTCTTCATTTTAAAATTCTCCTTTCTTTTTTCTGACGAACTTGCCCATGGCTTCCTTCCCGTATGCCATGCATATAAAGGAAGTCCCTTGGTTCCTTGTTTCGTCAAAGCTCTTTCCTCCATGTGATCACTTTTTTCTCTATAATGGTGATGATCCAAACCGTCACCATTGCCACTACGGACAGCAGCACCACCGGGGCAAAAACCCCTGCGCCGTCCAATTGTGTCATCATTCGTTTGCTGAAATAGCCCAGCCCTTTTTGGGCCCCCAGCCATTCCGCAATGGCCGCCCCAATGACGCTCATGGGGACAGACATTTTGATGGCGGAAAAGAAACTGGGCAAAGCCGTGGGCAGCTTCAGCTTCAAAAAGATATCTTTTTTCGTTGCGCCATATGTAATCAGAAGTTCTTCCATTTCCCGCTTCGTGCCCTTCAAGCCATCAAATACAGTGATGGCAATGGGGAAAAAGGTCATCAATATGGTCACCAGCACCTTGCTCCCGATGCCATAGCCAAACCAAAGAATAAACAAAGGGGCGATGGCTGTGGTGGGGATCGTCTGGGATGCTACGATGATGGGATAGAGAGCCTTTTCCAGCTTGGGGTTCCAATCCATGGAAATGGACAGCAACAGCCCCAAGACAACGGAAATGCACAGCCCCAAAGCCGTGACCCCCATGGTGGCAGGCAGATGCACCATGATCAGAGGTTCCCGCAATTCCCACAATCTGACCAGAATCTGGGTCGGGGAAGGCAGGATATAGGCCGCATCGATGCCCATGGCTGCCCCCTGCCAGATGAGCAGCAGAATAAATACCAATATTAAAGAAGAAATGTTTTTCATAAGCTCACACTCCTTCTCAGCTTGCCAATGAGCTGTTCCTTCAGCTCAACGATTTCCGGACGCTTCAGGTCGCTCCTATCCCGATGGGCGGGCAGAGGCACTTCCACCATTTCCATAGAAGAAAAGGGCCTGTCCTGAATGACGAAAATCTTCTTGGAAAGAAATACGGCTTCTTCAACATCATGGGTGATGAACAAAATGGTTTTATGGTAATGCTCCCACTGATGCAGCAGCCATTCCTGCATTTCCACCCGGGTCAGATAATCCAGTGCGGAAAAGGGCTCATCCAACAGCAGCATATCCGCCCCGGAAAGGAGGGTGCGGGCAAAGGAGACCCGCTGCTTCATGCCGCCGGAAAGATCTTTTGGGTATTTCTTCCTATAATCCAGAAGGCCCACCTGCTCTAAAACCTCTTTACAGCGTTTTTCCTGCTCCGCTGCCGCAACGCCCGCCAATTCCATAGGCAGGCAGATATTTTTTTCGATGGTGCGCCAAGGAAAAAGCAAATCCTTCTGGGGCATGAAGGCACTATACTGCTTCTGCTCCCCGATGGGTCTGCCATTGACGAAAATCTCCCCCTTTTGCAGCTGTTCCAGCCCGTTGATGAGGCGGAAAATGGTGCTTTTGCCGCAGCCGCTGGCACCAATGATGGATACAAAATCCCCATCCTCCACGGAAAAGGATAGGTTTTCCATCATAGGAATCTCATCCACATCATAGCGGAAAGAGACATTTTTAAACTCAAGCATTTTCATTACTCCTTTAACTCTACAATACACAAATCGCTCCGCATAAAATGCTCCCGCGATTCTGCAATCATTCGCAAATCGCCTATCGGCTTCTTTTCTCATGATTGGGCGAGTCTCAAAGTCATGTTTTTTCATGTTCACATGAAAAGCATGACCTTTTTACTCTGGTATTGCTGCATAAGCCATGTCCCAAAAATAGGCTTCATAACGGCTGCAATTTACGAAAATCTCTTTCAGATGTTCTTCTCTTTCAGGGGTCACATCCTTGCCCAGTGCATTGACCAGATCAATGATCTCCTGGGTAGTATCGCAATATTCCTTACTGCTGTAGCCTTGTACCCATTCGCCGTAGAGGGGATGCTCCAGCGCACCGGGGATGGTCTTATGATGCTCCCCGATCATCTGATAGCTCCAAGCACAGGAAAGCACCGCCACCAGAATTTCCAGGGGGCCGCCCTTATAGGCTTCATCCAGCATATAGGAAGTATAGGACTGATTTGCCAAAGAGGATTTTGTGGTGGCAACCTCTTCCTCCGTAATGCCCAGGCGGGACATATACGCCTTATGGATATTCATTTCCCCATCCAGCGTATCGTGAACCATATAGGAAAAACGGGTCATCAGATGTTCATCTTCTGTTTTTACTACGCCCATGGCAAACACCTTGGCATACTGCAGCAGATAGCGATAATCCTGCACCATATAGTACCGGAAGCGATCTTCCCGCAGAGTGCCTTCCCCCAATTCCTTTACGAAGGGCTGTGTCAGGTAGCCATCCCAGATGGGCTTTGCCGCTTCATACAATCTGTCTGTCAATTTCATAATCATCTTCCTTTCTTTTGCGGAAGCAAAATAGAAAGACCCTTCCCAATCGGGAAAGGTCTGATATCACTTTCGTTGTTTCGCTTCCCTCCGTTGGTACTAACCACATCAAGTTCAAAGGGTTGGAACGCTACATTCCTCTCAGCTGCCTTTGACAGCACCCCCAGCTTTTGAAATATATTCTTTTGCGAATATTATATCACACTTTTTTACAATGTAAATCATTTCTTTTCATGCACGAAAAGAAAAACGTATCTGTTTTACACAAAAAAATCGAAAAATCTTAAAATAATTTTACTTTACTTTTTCTGTAAAATGAATACACTAAGATTGTGCCGAAAAGGTACATTCTGCGATACTAAAGAATACTGTTTGAAGATATTTGAAAAAGAAAGGAATTCCAAGCTATGGATTACGATACCCAACTCATCAACCTTGCCTTGGATGCAGGGGAAATCATGCTGGCCTCCGGTGCGGAGACCTTCCGTGTGCAGGATACCATGCAGCGCATCCTCTCCGTATCCGGCAGGGAAAAGATCGAAGCCCTGGCCATGTGTACCCTGCTCATCGTGACGCTGCCCAGAGAGGAAAAAGGCCCCCTTTCCATGGCCCGCGCCGTGAAAACCCGTGCCGTCAATTTTGAGAAGATCTGCGCTGTCAACGATATGTCCCGTGCCTTTGTTTCCGGCCGGATCACCGTGGAGGATGCCCTCGCCCGCTGTCAGGATATCCACAATGCCCCCAATTTCAAATTCGGCACCCGTGTGCTGGGCTATGGGCTGAATGGCGCCGGCTTCGCCCTCATGGTTGGCGGTTCGCCTTTGGATGGGCTGGTTTCTTTCTTCGTTGCCCTCTTGATGGGTATGACATTGGTTTATCTGAGCGGGAAAAAAGTTCCCTTCTTCTTTGGTCCCCTGATGGGCGGCCTGGTGACAGGTCTTGCCGCCTGCGCGGCCCATTTCTTCCTGCCTGCAACCCAGTTGGATAAAATGATCATCGGTACCATGAAGGCATTGCTGCCCGGTCTTGCCCTTTCCAAAGCCATGCGTGATCTGCTGGAGGGCAACCTCATCAGCGGCAATTCCAAGGTGGTGGAAGTATTGCTCAACGCCTGCTCCATCGCCGCCGGTGTCGCCCTCGCTCTGGTAATTTTCCATATGTCCTAAGATCGGAGGTTAATGCTATGAATTCACAGATTTTTTATTATGTAGTGCATCCCCTTATTGCATTCATTGCCTGCATGGGCTATGCCATCGTCTGCAATGCCCCCAGAAAAGAGATTCCCTTCTGCGGGATCACTGCCGCCCTTTGCTGGCTGGTCTATCAGCTGGTGCTGCGAAACGGCGGCACCGCATTTCTGGCCACCCTTCTGGCCACCTTTGCGGCAACAAGCCTTTCCCGTTTCTTATCCTACCATCGGATGCTGCCGACCATTGTGTACCATATTCCCGGCATCCTGCCCTTGGTACCCGGTGCTGCTGTATATCGCTGCATCACTTCCGCCATGGACAGCATGGTTCTGGAAACCACTGCAAATATCCTGACCGCCCTGAAACTGGCCGGTGCCATCGGGATCGGCTCCGTTATCATTCTGGTGCTGCCTCAGGCGTGGTTTCAGATTTTCCCCCGCCTGAAACGGAAAAATATATAACCAAACGCCCTGATATCCTGCATATCAGGGTTTTTGTTCCCAATCCTAAAAAAAGAAAGAAGGGCATTTATGGACTACGATACCAAACTCATCAACCTTGCATTGGATGCCGGGGAGATCATGCTGAAAAACGGTGCAGAGACCTTCCGTGTGCAGGATACCATGAAGCGTATCCTTGCCACCACCGGCAGAGAAAAAATAGAAGCCACCGCCCTTTCCACCGCCCTCATCGTGACGCTGCCCCGGGAAGAAAAAGGACCCCTTTCCATGATGCGAGGCGTCCATACCCGTACGGTCAATTTTGAAAAGGTCTGCGAGGTAAACGATATTTCACGGGCTTTCGTTTCCGGAAAAATCACTTTGGAAGAAGCCATCGAAAAACTCCATACCATTCGGCAGGCCCTCTTCTATCCCCTGCCTTTGCGGGTCTTTGCCTATGGTCTCATCTCCGGCGGCTTTTCCCTGCTCAGCGGGGAATCGGCTCTGGATGGCATTCTTTCCTTCTTCATCGGGATGCTGTTGGGAGCCTTTGTGTTTTGGCTGGGAACGAAAAAAGTGCCTTATTTCTTTGAACCCTTTCTGGGCGGGGCATTGGCGGCCTATTGTGCCTGCTGGGTCACCCCCCTGTTTCCTGCAGCCCGTGTGGATACCATCATCATCGGCAGTATCATGCCCCTTCTGCCAGGGGTGACCTTCTCCAAGTCCATGCGTGACCTATTGGAGGGAAATATCATCAGCGGCAGCACAAAAGCCGTAGAAGCGCTGGTGATTGCCTGCTCTTTGGCAGGGGGCGTGGGCCTGACGCTGGCGTATTTTATGTAAGACAAAACCTCGGGACGCTGTCCCGAGCCCCACAAGGGTCTCAGTCCCTTGACCCAATATAAAAAAGCGAAGACAAAAATGTCTTCGCTTTTTTGATTCTCGCATAGATTATAATTCCCTCCTGCCTTCTAACGCTCTGGATAAAGTGATTTCATCCACATATTCCAGATCACCGCCCACAGGCACGCCATTGGCGATACGGGTCACCTTCACATCCAGAGGCTTCAGCAGCTTTGCGATATACATAGCTGTTGCTTCCCCCTCCACATTGGGGTTGGTAGCAAGGATAACTTCCTCTACCGTGCCATCGATGCGGCTGATCAGCTCCCGGATGCGGATATCCTGAGGACCCACCCCTGTCATAGGGGAAATGGCGCCATGGAGTACATGATACACCCCATGAAATTCCTTCGTCCGCTCATAAGCCGCCATATCTCTGGGGTCTTCCACCACCATAATGGTCTTATGATCTCGCTTCCCATTGGCGCAGACGGGGCAAACCTCCTCTTCTGTCAGGTTACAGCAGACAGAGCAGTATTTCACCTGATCCTTTGCCTCCAGAATAGCTTCGGAAAGAGCTGCCACCTTTTCTCTGGGCATGTGGATGATATGGAAGGCCAGCCGCTGGGCGGATTTTCCGCCGATGCCCGGCAGGGATGCCAGTTCCTCGATGAGCCTTGTCATGGGGTTGCCGTAATAATTCATACTATCCCTTCTTTATCAGAACAGACCGCCGCCCAGGCCGCCTGTCATTCTGCCCATTTCGTTATTATACATTTCTTCCACCTGGCGGATGGCTTCATTGACAGCAGAAATGATCAGGTCTTCCAGCATTTCCACATCATCGGGATCAACGACATCGGGGTTGATCTTCAGTTCCTGAATTTCTTTTTTGCCGGAGATGACTACCTTCACTGCGCCGCCGCCGCTGGTCATTTCCAGGGTTCTTGCCGCCAATTCTTCCTGTTTTTCCATCATCTGCTTCTGCATTTTCTGCGCCTGCTTCATGAGGTTGTTCATGTTCATGCCCCCCATGCCGCCGGGGAAACCGCCTTTTGCCATATCCTATTCCTCCTTGAAAATAATCTCAAAAAATAATCATCTTTATTATTTTATCTGAATCCTCGCCCTCTGACAAGGGGTTATTCAATATCTGCTTCGGGGAAATATTGCCCCAGAAGGCTTGCAAACTCCGCATCCTCTTCCTCTGTGGCAGCTTCCTCCTGCTTGCCATAGGCCGCTTCATACCACTTATCGTATTCTTCCTTGGTGGTAGTGCGGATCTCAAAGCTCTTGCCCGTCTCTTTTTCCAGAACAGCGGCAATCTTTCCGATGCCCCGTTCCACCATATCCGCCAAAGCGGGATATTCACAGATAAGATACAGAAATTCATCCTCTTTAAAGCCTACCTCTACCTGCCCCAGCATGCTTTTCAGCACCACATCCTCCACATCATTGCGGAGCAGCGGCCACTGGTCTTTCACTTGCTTTCTATCCTCCGGCAGTGCCGGGGGCTTCCGTTTGGGCTTCGGGGCTTCTTTCGGTTTTACAGCAGTGCTTTCTGCCGGTGCAGTCACCACCGGCACGCCCTCGGCAACCTTCCGTTCCAATTCGCCCAGCCTTGCCGCCAATGTGGTCAAATCCTTTTCTGTCCAAGGGGCACAGAGCTTCATCAGCTCCACCTCCAGCAGAATACGTTCGTTGGGTGCCCATTTTAATTCACTCTGCAAATCGGAAAATTTTCCGATGAAATAGATGATTTCCTCGGGAGAAAGGACCTTCGCTGCCGCCTGCAGCCGTTCCCCATCCTCCTGAGAAAGATCCAGTATATTTTTCACATCGGGAATGGTCGCCGCCATCAGAAGATTCCTGAGATGATGCAGCATTTCTGTCACAAACTGCTTCACATCCCGCCCGGAAAGCATCATGTCCTCTACCAAGGCCATGGCTTTTTTGGCATTTTTCTGGGCCAAAGCCTCTGTCATTTCAAAGAAAATGGTCTGATCTACGGCGCCCATGATATCCAGCACCTTTTCCAGTGTCACTTCCTCGCCGCTGAAAAAGGCAAGGCACTGGTCTAAGATGCTCAGGGAATCACGCATAGAGCCATCCCCCAGATGGGCCACATAGCGCACCGCTTCGGGGGTCACATTCTGCCCTTCCTGCTGCAGATAGCCCGCCAGAGTTTCCGCAATGGTTTCCGTGGTGATACGGCGGAAATCGAACCGCTGCACACGGGAAAGGATGGTAGCAGGGACTTTCTGGGGGTCTGTGGTGGCCAGAATAAAAATGACATGGGCAGGGGGCTCCTCCAAAGTTTTCAGCAGTGCATTAAAGGCACTATTGGAAAGCATATGCACCTCGTCGATGATATAGACCTTGAACCGCCCTTGGGTGGGGGGATATTTGACCTCTTCCCGAATCTCGCGGATATTATCGACGCTATTGTTGGAGGCTGCGTCGATTTCAATGACGTTGACGCTCCTGCCCGCCAGAATATCCTGACAAAGGGCGCATTCATTGCAGGGCTCGCCCTCCTCTGTGGGATGGAGGCAGTTGATGGCTCTGGCAAAGATTTTTGCCGTAGAGGTCTTCCCGGTGCCCCGTGTGCCACAAAAGAGATAAGCATGGGACACCCGTCCCGTTTTCATCTGGTTTTTCAGAGTTCTGACAATATGCTCCTGCCCGATGACGCCATCGAAGGTCTGGGGGCGGAATTTCCGATACAATGCCGTATAAGCCATGTTTTTCACCTCTTTTTTTGCGAGGCTCTGCCTCGCGCTCCGTCAGGGGATAATCCCCTGAACCCTATACACTGCGCAGCAATACTGTTGCTTGCAGTCAATCCTGTTTTATCATAACATAAATTCTATAAAAAAACTCATTCCCAAGTAAAAAAGGAATGAGTTTCGTAAACTTTTTAAGGTCCGCACGCCCGCTGTTGCCATATCACCCCATGCGTTACCTTCTTTCACGGCTCCATCCGAGCACCCTTACCACACACACAAGTTGGCTGCTTAGTGCTGCTGCCTTCCGACCCTGACACGGTTCACAGGCTCATGTTGCGTAAGACCCGAACTTCAACACCGCTTCCGAAGGGCAGGCCATCAAGCCATACGTCGAAAGCGAGCATCACCCTCACTATAGCGGATTGTGAGTACAGGGCACCGCTACCGCCCCGGCTAGTGCGGAGATATTGATTCACTTGGAAGCAGGCTTCCAAGTGGATTTGACATAGGTTTGAATAGATTCGTTCCAGCGGTGCAAGCACCTCGAAACTCTCTATTCTCCTCGAGTGGGCAAAGCCCTCTCTGCGGATTTGATTCAGGACACCTGCGGTTTCCCGAACCCTTTGCTAATATAGCCATATTATTATACACGCTCACTGATTTTCTGTCAATGGCTGGGTATTGGCATTTTTTCGGAAGCGTTTGAAGAAGCGTTTCATAATTTCGCTGCACTGGGGCTGCAAAACCCCTTCCTCCACCTCCACCTGATGGTTCAGCTTAGGTTCATTCAGCACATCCAGCACAGAACCGGCGCATCCCGCCTTACTATTCCGTGTGCCAAAGACCACCTTGGGGATGCGGGCCTGCACGATAGCCCCGGCGCACATGGGGCAGGGCTCCACAGTCACATAGAGGACACAATCCTCCAGCCGCCAATCCCCCACAATTTTAGCAGAAGCATCAATGACATCGATCTCCGCATGGCGCAGGGGGTTTTTATCCGTATTCCGCAGATTATGCCCCCGGGCGATGATCTCCCCATTCCGCACCATGACGGCGCCGATGGGCACTTCCCCTGCCGCCAGGGCCTTCTCCGCCTCCGAAAGGGCCTCTGTCATATATTTTTCAGATTCTGTCATGTTTTATTCCTCCCATGCCAGATACAGCTGCCCCCGTCTGTCGATATTATCCTGCACGAACCAATAATCCGCCTTGCCGTTGCCATCAAAATCACAGGGATAGATGCACTGACCGTAATCGATATCCTCATTGGCAGACTGCAGGCCTTTTTCCGTCAGGATATAGCGGATGGTGGTAGCTGTGGTATCACAGGCATAAATTTCCTTCACCCCATCGCCGTTCAAATCGCCGCTGGAAATGGGGCCATAGAAATTTTCTACCCCCAAATGGGTGCTCCACAGCTTGCGGAAGCTGCCACCGGTGGAATGGTATACATACAAATCCATACTATCGGTCATGATATATTCCTTTTGGCCGTCCCCATCCAAATCGGTAATATGGAACTGAGTCACCCGATGGCGCAGCTTTTTGCTGCCCGTCTGCTGCCAGCCATTTTCTGTTTCTTCATAGATATCCATATTTTGATCTACGAAAAGATAGAGCTTGCCGTCTTCCGCGCCGATGGCTGTACAAAGTTCCTCTTCCAGGGGAATTTCTCCGGCAGCGTTCAATTTTTCATCATAAAGCATGATCTTTTCCGCCCGAGAATAGGTCTTTTCACTCTCCCCCTCGCCGCTTTCTGTCACACTGGAAACCAACACCGCCAGCCGGGCACCCTCTCCGCTCAAAAATGCCGCAGATGTAGCCTCCAAACCGTAGCCATAGGAAAAATTACGGTAACGGCTCAAGCCATTGGCATAGCGATAAACCGCCGCTTTTCCATCCTGAATAGAAACAGCCAGTGTATTACCATTGGCATCCTTCCCTGTGGAATAAATGCCTTCTGGGGAAAGTTCCCCTCTGCCTTCCCGGAAGGCTGTTCCCATGCCTGTCCAATTTTCATAAGCACGGAAACCGCCATCCGCAACGAAGGGATTCCGTTCCTTCAGGCTGTAATATCCGTTATCGTAGCCGCCGCTGTAGGCGACCCCAGCCAGCTGCCCGCCAACAAACCAGCATTGCAGCTTTCCCGCGTTGTCGCCATTATAATGGAGCAGAGAAGCCTCTGCCAAAACAGCATCCTGCCCCGCCTTGCTCTGCAGGTTATATTCGCAGGCAGAAGAAGCAGAAAACAGCCGTTTATTTTCCTCCGTATTTTCCGGCACCACCGCCGCCCCAAAGGTCAGGCTGCTGCGGTCATATTCCCAGTAAAATTCTTCCATAACGCCATTGATGGCTTCTGTATAGGTTTCCTGTTCGGCTGCTGTCAGGCTGAAAGCTTTTTCCTCTTCCGCTCCGCAGCTGGTGAGCAGCAAGAGGCTCGCCACGACCATTATCCATTTTTTCATAGTATTCCCTCTCTCAAGCAAGGGCCGCCGCTGCCAAGGCTGCAGCAAAGCCCTGCTTTCTAAATCGCAACATGTGCTCTGTTGATTCTTTTTTTGCATACATCATCATTATATATGATGCACTCTGTTTTTTCAAATTTATTTCAAAACACCAGCCGCACCAGCCATACCGCTGCAAAAACCCCTACGATATTCGCCACCAGAGCGCAGGGCAGGGTATACCTGGTTTTTTTGATACCAATGGAGAGGAAATAGAGGCTCATGGTATAAAATACCGTTTCTGTGCAGCTCATCATCACAGAAGCTGCTCTCCCGATGAAAGAATCGGGGCCATATATAGAGAAAATATCCGTCAGTAGCCCTGTGGCCGCCGAGGAGGATACCAGCCGTACGATGCTCAAAGGGGCCAGCTCCGCAGGAAAATGGATGAGTTCTGCCGCCGGGCGGATCCACTCCACCAAAATTTCCAGCAAGCCCCCTGCCCGCATGACCTCCACCGCCATAATCAGGCCAATGAGGGTCGGCAGGATATCCAAAACTGTCCGCAGGCCTTCCTTGGCTCCTTCCAAAAAAACCTCATAAATATCCACTTTCTTCAAACAGCCAAACACCACAATGAACAGCACCGTCACAGGGATCAGAAAATCAGATATGGTCAAAAGAATACGCATCTCAGCTCCCCCTTTCCAGAAGCTTGGCTGCAAAAACCCCTACCAATGTGGTGATCAGCGTTGCCACAATGCCCACTCCTACGATTTCCGCCGGGTTTTTCGAGCCAAATTCCGCCCGATAGGCGAGGATATTCACCGTTACCAGCTGCAGAGAAGTCATATTGACCGTCAGAAACATACACATCGCTGCAGAGGCTGTCCCTTTCTCTTCCTGATTCAGTTTCTGCAGTTCCTTCATGGCCATCAGCCCCGCCGGCGTTGCCGCCCAGCCCAGCCCCAGGAAATTTGCCACAAAATTGGTGGCTATGTATTTGCGGGCCCGATGGTTCGAGGGAATCGTCGGAAACAAAAAATCCATCATGGGGGTCATTTTTCCCGCAAGGGCATCGATCATGCCGCCCTTTTCCGCAATTTTCAATATACCAGACCAGACAGCCACTACCCCCGCCATGGTGAAAGCCAGCTCCATGGCAGATTTTCCCCCGCCGATGACAGCCGCTGTCACCATATCCATCCGTCCCAGAAATGCCCCGGTCAGGATGCCTCCGATGACAAAAAAACCCCATATCCCATTCAACATAGACTTCCCTCCCTTCCATCCAGTTTATGCCGAAAGATTTCCTTTTATGAAATAAAGATTTCTTTATAAAAGTTAAATTTTTCCATTTTTATCGATTTTTGTTGAAAAATATTTTTCAATGTGTTAAGATTTAGTTAAGATTTTTTTAACCGCAGAAAAAAGTAGCAGGGGGAACAAACAGATGAAATCAACAGGTATCGTAAGAAAAGTAGACGAATTGGGGAGAGTTGTTCTGCCTATTGAACTTCGCCGCAATATGGGAATTGAAATCAAGGATTCTCTGGAAATTTTCGTAGAAGAAAATATGATTATTTTGAAGAAATATGAACCTGCCGATATCTTCACCGGCAGCATGGATGATCTGATCGATTATAAAGGAAAAAAGGTATCCAAGGCTTCTATTCTGGAAATGGCAAAGCTGGCAGGCTTGGATGTAAAATGAAATTGATCCACAGGAAATAAAAAGAATAAACAACACAATGAAAAAATTATCTCCTAGCGTAGAATGAAACCTATGATAGGAGATTTTTATTTCTTAGAACGTGCAGAGTCTAATTCCAACAAGTATAACCAAATCGAGCAAAAACCATGGCATTAGTAAAAATAAATAAATAAGCTTCAGAAGAATTTATTTATAATTAAAATCTTTACTGAATCTTTATGCTTTTTATAAATGCAATTTGTTGACTATTATAACTGTTTCATAATATAATACAGGAAAGAATTTCAAACGCATAAGAACGAACAATAGAAATTCTTTGTTCCATATCGTTACAGTGCTAATGGAAAGGTGTGATGTTTATGAAAAAAATGCGTAAGATGGTATCAAATGGTATCAATTTGTATGGTATTTATTTTTACTATTGCATCTGTTTCAACAGTAATGGCACAAGATTCTGCTGAAGTACTTGCTGAAACTCAGGAAGTGTTGACACAGATAATGGAAGAAGGTCTAGAAGTAAGAGACGAAGAAGGCAACATTATTCCACGGGCATACTATGAATGGTGGGAATTTAGCAATTCAGCACCTGCAGCAGGAACATATAATGTCGGTGGAAATACACAAAAAATTAATGTAGAACTTAATCAGAAAATTGCCTCTTTTGCATTTTCTAAATTAGCACAATATTTATTGTATGGTACCCTTGGTGGTTCTCTTGCTGCTAATACCGGATTGTTGCTTCGGGCAGGGATGACAGAATATTTTAACTATTTGAATGATAACCTTCCTGACGGAAAAACATTATTTGTTAAAAAAACACTGTGGTCTAATGGTAACCCTGACACAACCTCTAGTCCAATGGAATATTATTATAAAATCAGACTGATTTACTATACAAATGATGACTTCAACACAGAAGTATCCAGAGATAATTTTTATGGCACTCTTTATATCCAAAATCATTGATTGTTGAGGACAAACTTATGACTGAACCATGGCTCTATCTTCTGATGGGATTTTCTATTGTTATGGTAATAATGCGTATTTTCTTAGACTTTATAGATTATATGAGAATTTACCGTTATGAATTAGAACAAGAAGAATCCAAACGAGAGGATGTTAAATGATGGCTAAGGAAAAAATATATCTAATTTGTTGGTTTATATTGGATTACTTTTTATGGAATAAATTGATAGTGAATCGTAATAAAGAGAATAACCTATTTGTTTTTCTACGTAAAAGAAAAACAAGTAGAAACTCTCAATGTACTAAGCCATAACGATTTTGCAAAACTATTTCCTAAATTTTAAAAACAGAAAGGATGGCATATAAAAATGCTGTCCTTTTTTATTGACAAGATTGTATACACCTCATAAAATGTAAATATCCCAGATAATTCGTATGCAAACAAAATAAAAGGAAAGGCGTGATTGCAATCATGAATCTGACATTTCAAGGCAGTAAAAATTACGTAGCCAGCGAAGAGCTGATGCGTTCCGTAAATATCGCCATCGCCCTGCAGAAACCTCTGCTCATCAAAGGCGAGCCAGGCACAGGCAAAACCATGCTGGCGGAGGCTATTTCCCAATCTTTGGGCAAAAAACTCATCATCTGGAACATCAAATCCACCACAAAGGCGCAGGATGGTCTGTATGTTTACGACGTGGTACAGCGTCTGTATGACTCCCAATTCGGCAACGAAGGGGTAGATGATATCGCAAAATATGTAAAGCTGGGCAAACTGGGGGAAGCCTTCAGCAGCGAGGAACAGGTCATCCTGCTGATCGATGAGATCGACAAGGCCGATCTGGAATTCCCCAACGACCTGCTGTGGGAACTGGATAAAATGGAATTTTATATTCCCGAAACCAAAGAAACCATTAAAGCAAAGCAGCGCCCCATCGTCATCATCACTTCCAACGCGGAAAAGGAACTGCCCGATGCTTTCCTGCGCCGCTGCATCTTCCACTATATCGAATTCCCCGATGCGGAACAGATGGAAGAAATCATCAAAGTCCACTTCGACCATGTGGAAGAAAATGTGCTGAAACAGGTTTTAGCTACCTTCTACTGGATCAGAGGGCTGTATAACATCCAGAAAAAACCCAGCACCTCCGAGGTCATCGACTGGATCCGTGCGCTGGAGCTGGGCGGTGTGCCTTCCTATAAAATCAAAGAAACCGTTCCTTTCGCAGGGGTACTGCTGAAAAAGAACGAAGATATCGACACCATGCGGAAATATCTGAAGTAAGTAGGTGAAGGCTGATGTTTACTTCCTTTTTCTATCTTCTTCGCGCCAGAGGGCTGAAGGTTTCCCTGAATGAGTGGATGTCCCTCATCGAAGCACTGGATAAGGGGCTGCACAATTCCTCCTTTACGGGGTTCTATTACCTTTGCCGGGCCATTCTGGTAAAAAGCGAGGCAGATTTTGACAAATTTGACGGTGCCTTTCTGGAATATTTCAAAGACATGGAACGGGCCACCGATGAACTGCCCAAGGAGCTTCTGGATTGGCTGAACAAGCCCAGGGAAGAACTGGACGGCAGCTTCAGCGAGGAAGACCGGCTCCGCAACATGGGTCTACCGGAGGATGTGATCCAGCAGATGTTTTTGGAACGGCTGAAGGAGCAGCATGAACAGCACAACGGCGGCTCCAAATGGATCGGCACCAGAGGAGCTTCCCCCTTCGGCAACAACGGACAGATCGACAAAGGCATCCGCGTAGGGGGCGAAAGTAAAAAGAAAAGTGCCTTCCAGGTGGCAGGGGAACGAAAATTCCGGGATTTCCGGGAGGATAATGTGCTGGATACCCGCCAGTTCCAGATGGCCTTCCGCCGTCTGCGGCAGTTTTCCGCCCGTGCCGACGAGGCCAGAACGGAATTTGATATCGACGGCACCATTCGGGAGACCTGCGATAACGCCGGCAGCCTGAAGGTAGTTTACGATAAACCCAGAAGAAATACCGTGAAAGTACTGCTTCTGATGGACAGCGGCGGCTCTATGGATTATTACAGCCGCATGTGCTCCGCCCTTTTCCAGGCGGTACGCAATTCCAACCATTTCAAGGATCTGCAGGTATTTTATTTCCACAACTGCATCTATTCCAAAATCTTCAAAGACCCCCGGATGCGCCCTGCATCCGCTATCCCCACGGAATGGATCCTGCAGAATATCAGCAGCGAATATAAGGTCATCCTCGTTGGGGATGCCCAGATGGACCCTTACGAGTTGATGGAAGGCAGCTGGTATAGCTATGGCGCAAGGGATAAGACCCCCGGCATCGAATGGCTGCGCCGTTTTAAGGAAAAATATCCCCATATCGTATGGCTGAACCCTTCGGAACGTCCCTATTGGGGCGGCTGGTGGGCAAAGACCTACGATATTCTGGAGAAAGAATTCGATATGTATCGCCTGACATTGGATGATCTGAATAACGCTTTGAAAAAGCTAATGGTAAATCGATGATTCCGTACCATTGACAAAAGATTTTTATATCTGTATACTAAAAAAACTGCATACATCAGGTTTTCTAGGGTTCCGCAGTGATCACACTGGCCTGTGACCAAGAGAAAACCCACGGTATCTACCGTGTCACGGAAGGATAAAAGCCTGGGAGATATTCCAAAATGGATATTTCTCAGGCTTCTTTCGTATTCTCTGTTTTTGAATGAAAGGAGGTGTTTCCCATGTCCTGGCTGTATCTTACCATTGCCGGAATATTTGAAGTGGTCTGGTCCACGGCTATGAAATATTCCGAAGGCTTTTCCAACCTGATCCCCTCCGTTATCATGGTCGTTGGAATGTTTATCAGCTTCTTTTTTCTCTCCATGGCAACAAGGACCCTGCCCTTAGGCACATCCTACGCCATTTGGACGGGCATCGGCGCCGCCGGTGCTGTCATCATAGGCATCGTACTGTTCCATGAAACCGCAAGCCTGTCCCGCATCTTTTTCCTCGCCCTCATTCTTGTGGGCATTTTGGGGTTGAAACTGACTTCTTCCTAAAAAAAGGTCGGACAATATGTCCGACCTTTTTTATTATTTTGCTGCCATCTTTTTGCGGTATGTAAAGGAAGAAGGGTGGTTTCTGCCAATCAGCATATAGATCAAAATAGACAGAATATTAAATACCGCCATGATGACAAACATTTTATTGTAATTAAAAGAAGAAATCAGCACACCGGCGATACCGCCGCCTACGCCGATACCAATATCATAGGCACAAAGGAAAGTGGAATTGGCACTGCCGCGGTTTTCCGGCGGAGCAATGGCCACTGCCATGGATTGCAGCGCAGGTTCCAGGCCGCCAAAGCCAAAGCCGGACAGCACTGCTGCCAGAATATATGTCACCGTATTGGGGCAAAGACCCAACAGCAGGAAAGCAATAAACATGGCAATATTACAGCTATAGGCAAAAATGCTTTCCCCGTGCTGGTCTGTCACCTTGCCGGCAGTCAGTCTCATGACCAGAACTGTCACTGCCATAATGGCAAAGAAGATGCCGCCGCTGGGCAAATTCTGTTCTACAGCGAATTTTGCCGCAAAGTTTTCCAATGCACCATAAGTCAACATAAAAATCAGCGCAGTCAAGGATGCAGGAATAGCATCTTTATCCAACAAGCCTTTGATATTCAGAGGCTTTTTCTCTACCTCGATCTTAGGAGTTTTCAGCATCAAAAACAGCACCAGCGCAATGGCGATGGAAATGGCGCCAAACAGGAACAGCATTTCAAAGCCCATTTTTTCCATCAGGGCCAGGCCTACCGCAGGTGCCACAGCTGTTGCCAGTGCTGTTGCCATGCCGAACATCCCCATACCCTCTGCAAAACGGGGGCGAGGGATAATGTCTGTCGCAATGGTTGCTGTAGACGTATTGGAGAAGGCAAGAGACGCCCCGTGCACCATACGACAGACAAAGGCCAGGAACAATGTGCCCAGCACCAGATAGCCGATCGGCATCAGCATCATGCCGCACAGCCCCACAACAAGAATGGCTTTCCGCTTGCCGTTATCCAGCATCCAGCCGATGAAAGGGCGGCAAATAACCGCGAAGATGGAAAACATAGTCGCAGCCATGCCCGCCACTGCTTCCGAGCCGCCCAGATACTCAATGTAGAAAGGGAAAGTGGACAAAATTGACAAATGATTCGAGGGTGTGAAAAATTTTCTGTAAATAGGCTTTCTATGATAGGATTCGATGG
>NZ_JBJEJK010000010.1:0-94928 GCF_051877975.1 Anaerotignum sp. | reverse complement strand
TCTATCATAGAAGGCCTTGTTATTTATGTTTTTACAGAGTTTTTTTCACAGGCTCCAAAAAAAATTTGTTGCAGAACCGTTGAAGTACGATTGGATTTGTTGCACCTATTCGATTCTCGTAAAACGCAATTATCTTCCGCTGCAGAAATCAATTCGATTTTTTCTTATAGCCGTCCCGCGAAGCGAAGGCAAGGACAACATCTTTTTCCGCAGAAATATCAAGGGCTGTTTTCGCACATGCCTCTGCAAAACGCTGTGTATCAATGCTGTGAAGAACTGTATTATTCATGGCGTACCTCCTGAAAGTGAGAGTGATGTTCATTTACAGGAATATTGTGCCACAAGTAAAATACAGGTTCAGGAAAAAAGCTGCGAACGTTTCTATGCTTTTTAGTTTGCAATGATATCCCTATCACACTCAGCAATCACAAACTGAGGTATAATATCGTATTCACGCGGATTCAGTTGAAACAAATAATCATTCTCCACATGAAATGTTTCGTTGATAAATTTCTTAATCACAGGATTGTCGTGATTTTCATTATACATAATTCTATACAACTGAAGTTTTTCGTAGTTACTCACACTCTCATTGTAAAGCCTAATCAAGATACTATCATCCTGCGTTTTAGCATATTCGTCTGCATAATTAAACTCTGGAATATAGTTTCTTATTACCTCACTCGCCTCAATATATTCTTCAGATGTCATCGGACGGATACCATTCTCATGAATCTCCGGAATCGCACGCTTGTGAAAAAGGTTTGACAACAATTGCCAAGCCAGACCTTTGTTTCCTTCAATTTCAAGTAATCTCCGCAGATATACTAATTTATTCAACGAATTTATCCCTGCTTGCATATTTTCGATTGCTATTTGGTAGAAGGATTTAATGTCATCTTTTCTTATAGGCTTTTCTTCGAGAATTCCATCTTTGGTGCTCAAAAAAGCTCCGTGCGGCGCTGGGCTAAAGTTCTGTGGCATTGTATGAATAACATCGATGACTGTATTAAAGTCATGTGTAAGCATCATAACTGTCCTGTTGCGCAAACATTTTTCAGACATAAAAAGCATGTTTAATAATGCAAATTTTTTATTTCCATCAAACGAAGAAATTGGATCATCCAGAATAATGAGATCGGGGTTTTCCTTTATAGCGCTGAACATAAATAGTGCTAATCCCAGTGCATTTCGTTCACCAAAGCTCAAATGCTCTCTTACTGATGATATTTCTGTATCAACGCCAGTAGGCCGCAGTATCATTTTATAACTCTTGCCTTCAGTTTCTTCAATGGACACTGCATAGTTATAGCCTGCACAGCGTAGGAACTCGTTAATTATAGCACTGTTTTCCTGAATGGTTCTGCAAATCAAAATATTCTGTTGATTAACCTCTCCTTGCAAACGACTTGCCTTTTCCAAAACCAACTCAATTGAGGTGTTCATTTCTCTTATTTTCTGTCCCATCAAGTCCGATTGAAGATGGCTAAACAACCTTAAATCAATCAGGTACTCTCTCAAACGGTCAGCCATGTGTTCTACATCCTTTAAGGATTGAAAACCAAGTCCTTTTAGGCTTATCAACTGAGCATGGATTGTGTATATCTGCTGTTTTATTTCATGCAAATAGTTTTTTTGCTGCGCATTCATATTTCCTGCATTATTCGTTATAATCTGAAGTTGATTTCTTGTACTTTCGCTAAAGTAAGGAAACAAGCGATCAAACACGGATAGTATTTTGTTCAGATGCTCTATTGCCTTTGAATCATATTCTTCAGAAATGCGCTCAATTTTAGATTTTGTATGTTCAATTGACCCGGAACAATAGGGACATTGTTCTGCGAGTTCCAAATACTTTCGCCCGTCAGACTGCCATTTCAACCATTTAACGTTTCCAGCCTCATGGGTATTGCTCAAATAAGGTCTAAAAGATTCAAGTTCAGGAGGAATATGACTAAGCTTATTGCCTTTTCCAAGCCCCTTTACGATTGCTCCTGAAGCAGCTAATCCAGTCTGACTCCTTCCGCAACTATCTAAAAATTGCGCAAAGGTTGCAATAAGTTCATCAAGTTCAGGATTTGTTTGAAATGCATTTCCTATCTCTGAAAGCAATTGTTGAATTTGGTCCATATGCCTATCGTAATCCGGAGTCTTCACAAAAATCTCAAAGCTATTCTTTAAGAGCTCATCAGGCAGATAAACATATTGATCAATGTATGATTCATCAAAAATCATAACACTTCTAATGCCGTCAATTCCTGTAACACTGCTTTCATGACCATCTTCATCGTTCATAAATGCATATGGTTTAAGAGAGCTGAGCGACTGTTCATCTCCCCTGACTGTAGCACAAATCGCCTTCGCAATTGTAGATTTTCCAGTACCGTTAACCGCATATTTAATGTTAAGTGCACCATCAACGATGCTTATCGTACCACTTAGAATATTATTACAATTTTGGATAGATATATTCAAAATTCATTCCTCCATCACTGTTCAAAAACTTATTTTTCATCAAGTATAACACAGGATCTTTAAAATTCAAATATTGCAAATATGTAGGGTGAAGGCTAATGAGAGATTCTATGCCACGCACACCTTTTACTCATTTGAGGACTGTGCAAAACAGTTAAAAGTGTATAATCGTAGAGGTTATAACCATTTCCCGATACGTCCATTGGGATGGAAAAAATATAAGGATGGCATTATACGCCATCCTTTTTCATGTTTCAAGGCACTATTTTGTTAATCGCTTACAATATACAATATCTGTATGCGTCCTCAACCTTATCCCAATTAAAAAAATGGGCCCTGCAAAACATACCTTTGACATACATAGAGATAATTTTCTGGTCGATATCTGAAATATCTTTCTGACGCTTTTTTACTACCTGCGGTTCAAAAGTTGACATTCGATCCTGCGGTACTTCAATTTCCATAGAGCCATAACGGCTGTTGACCTGCTTGCGTTTGTACCCGTTTCAATAATCATCATTATCCGAAAGCTGGGATTTTTCATAATCAAGATGCTCATCCATCTCAGCTTCCATCATCTCCTTGATAGTGCCGCCAAGAAGGTCTTTCAGTGCGTCCTGAATATCTTCAGCGGTCTCGATATCATACTCTTCAAGGAGTTGGCGGATGATATTTCTTTTGCCTTCTGTCATTTCTACTCTGTGAACTGATTTCTTTTGTTTTTCCACAATGAAAAGTCCTCATATGATTTTTATTTTATCATAGAAGCTTCCTGCATAGTTTAATTGTGAACGTTGAAAATTGAAAATACCTCAGAGTACAATAGGACTACTGACTTGGCAGGTTGGTAAATCTTATTGAACAGAGAGGTATCTATCATGATAGTCTAACACACAAAACGCAAAAATTGAAGCAATTACAGAAAATACTTTAGCCCGCCATGCCGACACTTCTTTGCATACCGATTCCAAAGAACCACAAGAGTCATGTTCTTCCATGAGGACATGTCCATCGAAACCGCAGCATAGTCTGGAAATTTGTAACTTAGATCTCGACCAACAAGTGCTGAATTCTTTTCGTAGACAGCTTCCGCAATGCCATAATTGGTGATTCCGTGTGGGAATGAATAATTGAGATTTTTACATGCTTTGAAGGCACGCAAAAAATCCTTGACCCCAGACAGACTGGCATTGATCGACTTGGCAATAGCCATACCACTCATTCCGAGGCCATAGTGTTTTGTAATAATGTCTTTGTAATCTAACATGGATTACCCTCCTAACAATGAATTTCTGCTGTCGCAGATACCATTATTATGAAGGATACAAAAAGTGTAGCAAGTATTTGCCGTTGACGCCGCACTACTGCCGTTTAGCTCCGCATCAGCTGCCGCTGACTACCGCCGTATGCAGCATAGACTTATTCACTGAGATATTAAAGGCTGAAAAGCTTGTATTTTCAACAAAAAGCGCTTGATTATATGAGGAGGGCCTCTCATTGGTTAATTACAGAAAAAACCCTCTGCTGGCTGAAATCACCCGATTCTAACAAATGATGTTTTCATCTGCCATAGAAGGAGGTCTTTTGTTACGCTTTTTTCATAATTTACATTCTTTAAATTATTTAATAATAATATTACCCAAACAACAGCTGCTGAAGTTTTCGTTCCCATTACAATCAATTCGTAATTTACTTCCTTTATTTAAAGAAATTGTAACGTTTTTGGGTTCCTCATCTTTAGACAGCCTAATTTCTTCTACTTCTTTTCCATCGACTGTAAAAGTAATTATCCAATTAGCACTTGCAAACGCATGTTCACCATTTCCAATCGTAAACGTCATTTCAGAGTATTTCCCATTTAAATCAAATTCAGCAAATGCAGAATCTCCCCAGAACTGTAACCCACTGATATAGTAATTTTCACTCATAGCAAAGGATTCTCCATCATTTTTTGTATATACGGTGCAGTCATCTGATACAGTAGGTTGACACACTTCCATCATATCAACAGCCCCCTTTTCAGGGCCAGACACTTCATCCCACAGGTATATGCTCTTTGTATCACTCTCCCATGTCACATCCATACCGGCAAGGCTTGCAACGCTTCTCAAGGGCAGATAGGTTGTACCATTATAAACAAAAGGTTCAACTGTTTTGCCGCTGGCATCTTTCAAATCATATTTTACATTATCTTTATAAACCTTAATATTCTCATAGGAAACCTGGATATTCTCAATCCCCCCCTTTGCATAAACCACAGTACCAGCACTCAGCGTACCAATCAATAAACCAACAATCACACCCTGTAATCTTTCCTTCATCATAATACCTCCTCCTTTTTCAACGCCTTCATTAGAGCCAACACAAGTTTTTCTTCATCTGCCGTCAACTTCCGATAACATTGCAACAGTTCCCATTCACACTTAGTCAGACTATCTGGCCATTTCGCCCTATCTTCTTTACCGATCAGATAATCTACTGTCACGTCAAAATACCTTGCTATTTGAATTAACATGTCAAAAGAGGGCTCATTTCTCCCATTTTCATATGCAGAAATTGCCGTTGTTCCATAGCCAAGATATTCACTCAATACTTTCTGGCTGATTTTCTTATCTTCTCGCAGCTTTCTTAGCCTTTCTGAAAATCTATTTATCATCCGGGCATAACCACATTATCGAACCAGCCACTTTCAACAGTTTTACATAATTCTGCTAAAGTCATCCAATCAGAATGATCATTGCCGTAAACAAATATCTGTTTTTCCGTGCCAAGGAAACATCCATCATAAAATTCCGGATTTGCGTAAATATAGATGTCTCCTTCCAAACTTGCGCAACCCGTAAAGGTATAGGACAGATCTTTTACAGATTCAGGAATGATTCCTACGGTTTTCAGTGCAATACACTGATTAAACGTTCCCTGCATATTTTCAACACCATCCGGAATATCCCCCACCTCTGACAACGCCTTACACTCTGCAAAAGCAAAACTCAAATCTTTTACTGTTGTGGGAATATTTGAAATTTCTGTAATAGAGCTGCACTGTTCAAAAGCGTTTTCCATGTTAATGATTCCTTCTGGTAACTGAGGCATTTCTTCCAAAGAATGACACCAACTAAATGCCGCTTCCATAGACATAACAGTATTTGGAATTGCAGGAGCTTTTATCATATTTTCACAGCCCAGAAAGCAATCATCCAATGTCAGCACAGGCATACCACAGATCTCACTTCTCAATTCGCCATAGGACTCCTGCTGGCGATCTTTTACTGCCACACACCAGCCCGCCAGTTCTTCTTTAGGAATGAAGTAATGGGTAAAATATCCATTATCCTCTGTCAAAACTCTGTCAATCTGCACTGCAGAGGCATACGCATATTCATAGCCCGCTTCATGATCATAAAAAATATCACCGACCTGTGGCTCTTCCGGGAAAGCTTCTCCTGCTTCAAATACTTCTCCTGTCGATGCAACCGTATATGTACCCCCTTCCGGAATGGGGTTTTCTACCCCTCCGCAGGAAGACAGCACAAATCCGACCGCTGACATAAATACTACTGCTATTACCGCTCTTATTTTACCAATCCCTTTTTTCATGTTCATCACCTGTTTCCATATCAAAACCATCTCCGTTTTTTCAACTTATCTTTTCTCAAATCATACTATTTGCTCCCTCAAAAGTCAACTATATAAATACTTTATCAACCTAACAAAACCACCTTCTATTGTAAACTATTTGAAAAGGAGGTTTTCGTATGGACGACTTTGGAAACACTCTCAAAACACTCAGGATTCAACATAAATTGACACAAGCACAATTAGCACAAAAACTAGGTGTAACAAAATCCGTTATCAGTGCCTATGAGACTGGTATCCGTATGCCTTCTTATGATATCCTGATTGCGATCTCCCGTATTTTTAAAGTAACAACCGATTATCTGCTTGGTGTAGAACAAAAACAAAGCATTGATCTTTCCGGCTTAACAGCTGATGAGATCAACGCTCTTACGAACTTAATTAAAGCAATGAAGCATAGATAAAGGCGCTACAATCTGTAACGCCTTTTCTTTTCCTATTAACGATATTAGCTAATCTCTATTTAAACATTTCCATACAATGGTACTCAAGCTCCTACCTTTCTTCACGTCAAAATACATTTATATTTTTGAATACATTCTGCATAGCTTCTGCTTTTTTTGCATCTGAAAGCTTTGTGTAGATATTCATTGTTGTTGAAATATCGCTATGTCCCATGATTTCTTTCAGAGCAGGGAGAGACATATCCAATTCTGCACATCTGGTGCAAAATGTGTGCCGTAAAATATGACACGAAAAATAGGGCAACATCAGCGGCTCTCGTTTCTCCTTCTTTGCTTTCAATTCTTCTTCTCTATTGTAATGGTCAACAATCCGTTTGATTGTCCGATTGATATTTTTGGGATTTTGCATATCACCATATCTATTGCAGAACACAAATCCTGACATCCCATCAACTTCTGCTTTATTATAAATCCCAGTCTCCTCTTGCCATTTCTTCTCTTCCTGAAAAGCTGCCAAAACCGGATCCATCATTGGAATAATTCGAATACCTGCTTTTGTCTTGGTCGAGGAAATCCGATACTCACACTTGTTTTCGCTATCTTCACGGGGATAATATGTAAGGTTGTGGTTAATATCAATCTGGCTTTTCTCAAAATCAACATCCTCCCACCGAAGCCCTACAACCTCCCCAACTCGACATCCTGTACCTAAAAGAACTGTAAACAAAGGCTTCCATCTGCTAAATTCGCCTTCGACAAGATAATTCATAAATGCTCTTTGTTCTTCGATTTTTAACGCATGCCTTTTATTGTCTTTTCCATAGGCCTTCCGAAGTTCAGCAAAGACCCCTTGGCAAGGATTTTTTCTAATCAAGTCATCTCGAACACCCATAGAAAAAGAGGGATGGAGAATCGTATCAATCGTCCCTAAGGTATTAAACTGCAGCCCTTTTTCCTCCAGTAAGTAAATATAAAATCTTTTGAGATCCGAATATTTAATATCACGAATCAGCGTCTGCCCAAAGCCATTTCTCACAAAGCGATTATACATGTACAAATAATTTGTTTTCGTCGTAGAGCTTAATTCTGGCTTGGTCGAAATGTACCGGTCAAACAAAAAGTTCAAATCACTTTTACCAGCCGCATAAATGTCTAGCCCATCCAACTGATCTCTTTTCAATTCATCTTCTTTCTTGCGCAACGCTTCAAGTGTTTTAGCGTAAAGCCGTTTTCTCTTTTTAGAAATAGAATCAGTATAAGAGTAGATATACATTTTATCCTCGCCGCGTTGACTTTCACCGGGCCGCAATGCACGGCCCTGGTAATCTTTTCTTGATTTTGCCATAAAAATCCTCCTTTCGCTTTCACCACAACACCACCAGTCAGCCCCTTTTACCGTAATGCAATGGTTTTCACTGTTTAAATGACTCTATGTATTCATCCAATGCTTTACAATTAACTAAAACCATTTTATCCATCTTTCTTATTGCTCCGGCATCTTTAGCAATTCGTTCAAATTTGCTTTGAGACATACCATAAAGCTTACATCCATCCTTGTAGCGAACATATTTCTTCTGCTCTATAGCTTTTGAGTCATATTCAACATCCTTTTTCATAGAAAACCCTCCTTGCGGTCAATTTTTCATTCGTAAGAATTATACCGCAGTGGACTTTCTGAAGCCCAGATTTCAGATTAAATTTTTTTCAGTATTTCCCACCAATTTTTGGTGAATTTTACTAATATGTTTTATTTTCCTTCTATCCTCTGGATAAGGCGCAGACCTTGGAATCAACCAATCCCGTTTCTGCTTATATGCAGGGATTCGCCCATTTCTGCAATGCACCTTAATCTGTTCAACTGATTTTCCCCAAAGCTGTGCATATTGTTTTGCTGTTACAACTTCCGAATCCACAGTTTTTTCAAAATTACAATTTCTCACAGACTGCAGAATACTTTCCTCTGGAATTTCCTTCTTTAAAAGCGTACTTAAATATTCATTGATATCTATCCTCTCCTTCCTTGCTTGATCCTTTAACGCCAGAACATATTTCTGCGGAAGAAAAAACATAATCGGCTGCATTTTATGGTTATTCAAAAGTAATTGAATATCCCCCTGAATGCGCTCATAGGATTTGTATTCATTGTATTTCAGTCCAATCGCAGACATTTCTTTTAGTCGCTCCTCATTACAGGCCTTATTGTAAAGAGGCGAAAAAATGCTAATCATCTTTTCTTCAATCTCTTTCTGCTTCTTCACCGGAACCATAAACAAGTAAAGCTCTTCAAACTCAAAATTGGATTTATGCATCACCATTCGATTATACTGGTCGGAACTTTTCCCAACATAAATCACACATTTTTTATCCATATAGGTATTCACCAGCAAATAAACGAAGGACTGCTTCTGGTACTGCCGTAGCATAGTCATAAATTCTTCATCCTCCCGGAAATATCGGGTGCAAAATTTTGCCGCCGGTATTTCTGTTTTCACCCGCTTCAAAAGTTCTTTTGTACTTAAAATACATTTGATTTCTTCCATCATTTTTCACCACCATGTAAATATTTAGTTTTATTTGTAACTATTTATTTACATTATACACATTTTATTTCCATTGTCAATTACTTTTTTAACTTATTCATTACATCAGTAATCCAAATTTGACTTTTACTCCTGTATGATATAAAATAGAAGCTAATAAAAATCCCGATTTGACAGGAGAAATCCACCATGGCTATGACTGAAAAAATACGTATCGCTTTGATTAAAAGAAATATGACTGTATCCCAGCTGGCGGAAAAGCTAGGCTGTTCTTCCCAGAACCTGAGCGCAAAATTCCGCAGAGATAATTTTTCTGAAAAGGATCTGCAGGATATTGCAAAAGCTTTGGACTGCACGTTGGAAATGAATTTTATTGACGAGGGAACAGGAAAACCACTTTCCTGATTTACCAATATGACTGGTTCAATCTATGCCTATCCATCCTAAAATGGACAGGCATTTTTTATCTCTCTCGCCAATCTATTGACCTATCCCGTCTATCCTCTTCTCTTGTTTGCATCCCCTTTCCTTTTTTCCTTTCAGCACCGGCTATCATATCATCCAAACTTAGCTTTCTTTCCTGCTCTAATGGCTTAACTGCATAAATGTTATCTCGGTATGTATCCGTCATAACTTCCTTCGTCAGTGCTTTTACCTGCATTAGCTGATAATACTGCTTATTATATTTTTTCAATTTTTCTAAATATGCCGCTCTCTCTTTTCTCAGTTCATCATTTTGTTTTTCATTCAAGCTTTTATCGATATCATAGATTGCTTTCTTCAGGGAACTAATGTTACTTCCACATTCTCTGATTTTATTTTCCAGCACACGGTTATCCGTAATTCCATATTCCCGTGTTGCTGCAATCCCATCAATCATCCTCTGGATTTCATCGTCAACATTTACTTTGGGTTGATAGTAATTCCTCTCCTGCGCATATTTTTGTGTATCAAACAAAACCACTGCTATAAGTAACAAAAGCAGTTCAACGGTACTCCGTCTTCTGCCGTCCTCTGTCCAGATTTTCATGCGATAGGGTTTGCCCGTTTTGGGGGAAGGGAATCTTCCTCCCGCTGCAAAATATATTCTTTCCTCAAAAATATTGGCAGAATTATAATAAACTGCTCCCTTAAAATCCTCTTCAATAGACCTTAACGGAAGTTTTTTGACATAGGATTTTTTACTCCTCCGTTCCTTATTTTTCATTTTTTTCTCTTCAGAGGTACGATTTTTATGGATTCGAACTTTTCCTTCTGCCTTAACTGCGGCAAACCATTTTGCATATTCCTCATCGGTTTTCAGCAGAGTTTTGTCCTCCACCAAGCTCAGACCATACTCGTAACAGATATGATCCAACTCCCTTCGCAGGGTGTACAGCATCTTATTATTCATGCAAAATTTCTTTTTTCCATCCATAGAATACGCGTTTACAGACAGATGAACATGTTCCTCGTCTGTATTTGTGTGAGGCGCCCTGAGTAATTTAAACTCTTTCAGAGGTGTTCGTTCAATCAATTCATCGGTAATTTTCATCATTCTTTCTACACCGACAAAATCTTCTTTATGGAAAGAAATATAGAAATGATGTGCAATTATTTCTTTCTTTGCATCCATCTGTCCGGAAAGTTTTGCACCCTTTTTGCGTTCCAAATACTTCTCCCGGTCGCTCAAAAATTCCTCGGCTGCAAGCTCCGGATTGCAGGAACAACCATGCCCTTTTGTATATAAAACTTCCGCATGATCACCTGTTACATACTCCATCACAGTAGTTAAATCACTAGTCGGAATTTGCTTATGAGCTTCTGAAACATAGCTTAAATTCTCTTTTAAAGTTTTATAAATGGGATTATGATTGATCGTTGCCATGACTCTTTTCCGCCTCTTTTCGTTCTAACGCTTTTCGAATTTTTCTAACATCACTTCTCAAGTTTGCCTCAGATACTTCCATATCGAAAACCTTTTTTTCGATATTTTTGATGTACTCAAAAAGCAAAATTTTATCTTCGAAATGGGTGAAAATAATTCCTTTCAACACCTCTCGTAGCTTTGAAATTTCATCTGTATGGACTTCGAATTTTTCCCTGTCAAAGAAAATTTCAACCGGATTTTCTTCCAATACACATTCCCTGAGAAATGCATTCAGCTTCTTTCCATGCAGCTCTGCACGTCGCTTCAGCCCCTCAATTTCCTCCTCCGTAAACTTCACTTTTACATACTTTTCAGCCATACTCCATCATCATCCTTTCCTCGGTTTTGAGGCAGCAAGCATAGACTAAATCCCCCTTTGGGGAAATTTAGTCGAATGCGGGCTTCGCCCGTTCTTTTTCTCAGATCCCTGCGGGGGCACATTTTTCCTCTGGGTATCTTTCTCTTTTTCGCCGCTGCATCTTCCTGTTTTCATTTCGATTTATCCAAGGAATAAAAGCTATACGATAAAAGGATGGATTCTGTTTTTTACGCACGCAAAAAAGGACACCTTTCACCTTTTTAGATGAAAAGTGTCCTCTATTTTTTGATCGAATGTTGCACCTAACGTATGATCAAGTATTATCACGTATCATACGCACAAAATTTGTTGCAGTTCTGTTGCAGTAAATGCTCCTGAACTCTCAGAAACCCAGTAAAATCAAGGGTTTAGTCATTGATAGGCTTCATCGTAGGGAACAGGATTACGTCTCTAATGGAAACGGATTCTGTCAGCAGCATAACGAATCTATCGATACCCACGCCCAAACCGCCTGTAGGAGGCATACCATATTCCAGAGCTGTCAGGAAATCTTCATCGATCATATTGGCTTCGTCATCGCCATTTTCACGAAGGTATTCCTGATATTCAAAACGTGCGCGCTGGTCGATGGGGTCATTCAGTTCGGAATATGCGTTACCATATTCTCTGCCCACGATGAACAACTCAAATCTTTCTGTAAATTCCGGTTTATCGGGTTTTCTCTTTGTCAAAGGAGAGATTTCAACGGGATAGTCGATGATAAAAGTAGGCTGAATCAGGTTCTTTTCTACAAATTCTTCAAAGAACAGGTTCAAGATATCGCCTTTGACATGACGTTCTTCAAATTCCACGCCTTTTTCTTTCGCCAGTGCCTTTGCTTCTTCTGTATCCTTCACCTGGTCGAAGTCAACGCCTGTGAATTCCTTTACAGCGTCAACCATAGTCTTTCTTGCGAAGGGCTGCCCCAAGTCCAGATCATATCCGCCGTATGTGATCTTTGTTGTGCCCAGAACATTCTGTGCTACAGTACGGAACATTTCTTCTGTAATATCCATCATACCGTTATAATCTGTATATGCCTGATACAATTCCATCAGGGTAAATTCAGGGTTATGACGAACGGAGATCCCTTCGTTTCTGAATACACGACCAATTTCGTATACTCTTTCAAAGCCGCCGACGATCAGTCTCTTCAGTGGCAGTTCCAGAGCAATACGGCAATACATATCGATATCCAATGTGTTATGGTGTGTGATGAAGGGTCTTGCGGAAGCACCGCCGGGAATCGTCTGCAATACAGGTGTTTCCACTTCCAGGAAGCCCTTGCTGTCCAAGAATTTTCTGATTTCTGTGATGATTTTAGAACGTTTGATAAAAGTATCTCTGGATTCAGGGTTTACAATCAGGTCAACATATCTCTGTCTATAGCGCAGTTCCTGGTCTTTCAGGCCGTGGAATTTTTCAGGCAGTACCTGCAGGCTCTTGGAAAGCAGCACCACTTCCTTTGCATGTACGGAAATTTCCCCTGTTTTTGTTTTGAAAACAAATCCTTTGATGCCGATGATATCACCGATATCATATTTTTTGAAAGCAGCGTAATCCTCTTCGCCGATGTCATTTTTGCTGACATAGGACTGCATCAGACCATCTCTGTCCTGAATATTGCAGAAGGATGCTTTCCCCATGATACGTTTGCTCATCAATCTGCCGGCGATGCAGACATCTTTGCCTTCCAATGCATCATAGTTGGCTCTGATTTCTTCGCTGTGGTGTGTTACGTCATATTTCACGATCTGGAAGGGATCTTTTCCTTCTTCCTGCATCTGTGCCAGTTTTTCTCTTCTGATTCTGTTCTGTTCGCTCAGTTCCTGCTGTGTCAGCTCCTGAGCTTCCTTGATTTCTTCTGCCACGTTACTTCCTCCTATCCGTGTGCGTCCTTTGTTTCCTATATCTTTTTTGGATATCTCTTATTTGGTAAAATTCAGTACTTTAAAAATAACCTCACCATCGGGGGTTTCAATGGCGATATCATCGCCTTTTTTATGCCCCAGCAGCGCCATGCCAACGGGGGATTCATTGGAAATTCTGCCATTCATAGGGTCTGCTTCTGCAGAACCAACGATGGTGTATTCCATTTCTTCCTCAAATTCCACATCCAGCAGTGTTACCGTTGTACCCAGGCTGATCGTATCCTTTGCGCCGCCTTCTTCATCGATGACTTCCGCATTTCGCAGCATTTTTTCCAGCTGAACGATACGGGCTTCAATCTCTGCCTGTTCTTCTTTTGCAGCATCATATTCGGCGTTTTCAGAAAGGTCACCCTGACCTCTTGCTTCTTTGATCTTTTCTGCTACTTCTTTTCTGCGGACGGTTTTCAGGTTTTCCAATTCCGCTTCCATGTTTTTCAGACCTTCATAAGTCAAAACAACTTTCTTTTCTGCCATGGGTGTGTCACTCCTCATTCTAATCTCATAATTATGCTCCCTGCTTTTTGACAAGGAAAAATGGAGGGTATGTCAACCCTCCTCCAAAACTATTGATATATTATAAGGTACGTCCATCGGATTGTCAATGTTTTTTCCTTTAAAATCAAGGCTTTCTCTTCCTTTTTTCCCCAATATGGTCAAAGGAATCATCTCCGCAGGAAATTACAAATACTGGCTGCATATGCCGGCTAAATCTTTTTTATCTTCACCCGTTTCCCGAAAGCAGAAAAACCAGAAACGGCAAAGCCCCGGTTTTGCAGAGCCAAAAGAAGAAGCTCCCGATTCACTTCTTCCAGGGAAAGCTCCCAGCTTTGGCGGAACTCAGCACATCGCAAAAATGCCTCTGCCTCTGCCATTCTGCCCTCCAGCTGTTTTTCCCCCTTTTCCATAGGAACGTGAAAAAAGAACCCCTCCGCCGCAGAAAGATCCGGGCGCAGCTGCATCAGCCGCCGCAGCATAGGGCGATTTCCTGCCAGATCCAGCCAAAATGCCCCTTTCTGTAGAATATGCTCCAAGGAACGCTGCTCCATACCGCAGGAAAGGATGGCATCGGCTTCCCCAAAAACGGGATTTTTCGGAGAAGAAAAAACCTCCGTCACCAGCCCCCGTTCCATATATAATTCCCGGACGATTTCCTCCGCCGTATCCGGTTCCCGGGTAAAAATAGCAAGATGATTCACCTCATTTCCCATGGAAGTCAGGGCCGCCTGCCAGATGGCCTTTTCGCCCCCTGCCAAAAGATAGGTACATTCCTCTGGATTTTTCCCCTGCCGCCGAAGGGCTTCCGCCGCGCCTGCAAAGGCAAACAAAGCTGCCAGCCGCCGCCCTTCCGCAAAGGGCAGCCCTTCCCTTGGAAATTCCCCTTCCGCCGGGGGAACCACGATGCTGACCCCTTCCCGTTTCAGCGCCTCCAAAAGAGACAGCGCTCCCTTTCTCCAGGGGGCAGATAAGGCCTCCTCTCGCTGTACCTGCAAAATCCCTGTGATGCCATCATCATCCCGTTCCAGCCGATAAGGTCTGTGTTTTTCCAGATAACCCCAAGATTTGGGCAGCAGCTTGGCCCATCGGGGCAGTTCCGGGAGTTCTCCTCTCTCTAAAAATCTAATTTTTGCTATTTTCATGCTCTCCCACCCCCATTTTTTGTCTTATTTTTCTGGATACAACATACTATATTTCTATAAATTATATAAATTAACCACTTTTTTCATATGATTTGTATTTAAAATATCCTAATTAGATAAATTGTCGATATTTGTCTGAGTTCAAAAATATTTTGATTTCTGCAAAAATTTTCCTATTTTTTGTTGTATCTCCAAAAATACATAATATTTTTCCGCATTTTTTATATGATTTTATCAGGTATTTAATTTTATACACAAAATACGGTATTTTTCTTCGTACATTATTGACAATAAAAATAAAACAACATATCATTAAATTAGATATATTTTAGTTATACATCCGTTTTTCCTTGACTTACAAGCTGAAATATCCCTATCCCTACTATATTTATGAAAGGAGTACAATTCCATGAACACAAAAATCATGAAAACCATGGACGGTAACGAAGCTGCTGCATATGTTTCCTATGCATTCACAGAAGTTGCCACAATCTATCCCATTACCCCTTCTTCTCCCATGGCGGAACATGTAGACAGCTGGTCTGCCAATGGCAAGAAGAACATCTTCGGTCAGACTGTGCGCCTGCTGGAGCTGGAATCTGAAGCAGGTGCGGCCGGTGCCATGCACGGCGCGCTGGAATCCGGTGCTCTGGCAACTACATACACAGCATCTCAGGGGCTGCTGCTGATGATCCCTCCCATGTATCGTATCGCCGGCCAGTTAAAGCCCGGCGTATTCCATGTAGCATCCAGAACCGTAGGTACCCACGCCTTCTCCATCTTCGGCGATCATTCCGACGTGATGGCCTGCCGTCAGATCGGCTGTGCCATGATCTCCTCCGCCTCCGTACAGGAAGTTATGGACTTGGCCGGTGTTGCCCATCTGTCTGCTATCAAAGGCTCCGTACCTTTTATCCACTTCTTCGATGGCTTCCGCACTTCCCACGAACTGCAGAAGATCGAAGTCATGGACTATGATGACCTGGCAAAGCTGGTGGATCAGGAAGCCCTGAAGAAATTCAGAAAGAACGCCCTGAACCCCGAACATCCCGTACAGCGTTCTACCGTACAGAACCCTGACGTATTCTTCCAGAACAGAGAAGCCTGCACCCCTTTCTACACCCGTCTGCCTGAAATCGTAGAAGGATATATGCAGGAAATCAATAAAATCACAGGCAGAAATTATCAGCTCTTCAACTACTATGGTGCGGCTGATGCAGAGCATGTTGTCATTGCCATGGGCTCCGTTACAGGCGCAGCCCAGGAAGTGGTAGAATACCTGACAGCAAAGGGCGAAAAAGTGGGCTTCCTGCAGGTACACCTGTATCGTCCCTTCTCCATCCAGCATTTCATGGCAGCTCTGCCCGCATCCGTAAAAATCATCACCGTTCTGGACAGAACAAAAGAACCCGGTGCCCTGGGCGAACCTCTCTATGAAGATGTTTGTTCCGCACTGATGGAAACCGGCAGAATGGCAAAAGTGCTGGCCGGCAGATATGGTCTGTCCTCCAAGGACGTAACCCCCGCCCAGATCATTGCTGTTTTCGAAAACATGAAGGGCGCCCAGAAAAACCACTTCACCGTTGGTATCATCGACGATGTTTCCAATACCTCCATCGAAGTGGGCGCAGAACCCGACTTGGCGGATAAGAGCACCGTAGCCTGCAAATTCTGGGGGCTGGGCTCCGACGGTACCGTTGGTGCAAACAAAAACTCTATCAAAATCATCGGTGACCATACAGATAAATACGCTCAGGCATACTTTGAATATGATACAAAGAAATCCGGCGGTATCACCCGTTCTCACCTGCGCTTCGGGGATACTCCCATCCGTTCCAGCTATCTGGTCACAAAAGCAGACTTCGTTGCCTGCCATAACCAGTCCTACATGGAAAAATATGATATCGTTTCCGAAATCAAACCCGGCGGCACCTTCCTGCTGAACTGCGCTTGGAACGCAGAAGAACTGGATCACCACCTGTCCGCCGATGTAAAGAGATATATCGCAAACAACAACATCAACTTCTACACCATCGATGCCATCAAGATTGGGAAAGAAATCGGTCTGGGCAACAAAACAAACGCTATCCTGCAGTCTGCTTTCTTCAAGCTGGCAAACATCATCCCCGTTGACGATGCAGTCAACTACATGAAGGCAGCCATCGTAAAATCCTACGGCAAGAAGGGGGAAAAGGTTGTCAACATGAACTACGCTGCTGTAGACAGAGGTCTCAGCGGTCTGGTAAAAGTAGACGTTCCCGCAAGCTGGAAGGATGCAAAGGACGTTGATAAAGAAGCAATCAAGGCTGTCCTGCCTGAATATGTAGAAAAACTGATGGTACCCATGAATGCTCTGAAAGGCGATCTGCTGCCCGTTTCCGTATTCGCCGGCAGAGAAGACGGTACCGTTCCCCTGGGCACCTCCGCCTATGAAAAACGCGGCGTTGCCATCGATGTTCCCGAATGGGATGCCACAAAATGTATCCAGTGTAACCAGTGTTCTTATGTATGTCCTCATGCTGCCATCCGTCCTTTCCTGCTGACAGAAGAAGAAGCAGCAAACGCCCCTGCATCCTACACCGTATTGAATGCCAACGGCGCAGGCGACATCAAGAACTATAAATTCCGTATCCAGGTAGATCCTCTGGATTGTCAGGGCTGCGGTGTCTGCGTCACCGCTTGCCCTGCCAAAGAAAAGGCTCTGGCAATGAAACCTCTGGATACACAGATGGGCGAACAGCCCAATTGGGACTTCTCCCTGACCCTCAGCGATAAGAAGAACCCCATGAACAAATTCACCGTAAAGGGTTCTCAGTTCGAACAGCCTCTGCTGGAATTCTCCGGCGCATGTGCAGGCTGCGGCGAAACTGCTTACGCAAAATTGATGACACAGCTTTACGGCGACAGAATGTATCTGGCGAACGCAACCGGCTGTACACAGGCTTGGGGCGCAGCAGCACCCTGCGTGCCTTACACCACAAATAAAGAAGGCTGGGGCCCCGCATGGAGCAACTCCCTCTTTGAAAATAACGCACAGTTCTCCGTTGGCATGGTTTTGGCAGTAGAACAGCAGAGAGACCGTGTGACCATGAAAGTAAAAGACCTGCTGGCCCTGAGCGCAGGCACAGACTTTGCCGCAGCAGCAGAAACATGGCTGGAAAACTGGGATAACGGCGACAGAAGCAAAGCAGACAGCCGTGCCCTGATTGCAGCACTGAAAGATTTGAAGGCAGAAGGCGAAGCAGCAGAACTGAAAGACTTCATTCTGGAAAACAGCGAGCACCTGACAAAGAAATCCATGTGGATGTACGGCGGCGACGGCTGGGCATACGATATCGGCTACGGCGGTCTGGATCACGTTCTGGCCAGCGGCCGTGATGTAAACGTATTGGTGGTAGATACAGAGGTTTACTCCAACACAGGCGGTCAGTCCTCCAAGGCAACACCCATCGGTGCTGTAGCACAATTCGCAGCAGGCGGCAAGCCTACCGTAAAGAAAGACCTGGGTATGCTGGCGATGAGCTATGGCTACATCTATGTGGCACAGGTTGCCCTGGGCGCAGACCCCAACCAGCTCATTAAGGCTCTGAAGGAAGCAGAAGCCTACAAAGGTCCTTCCCTTATCATCGCTTATGCGCCTTGTATCAACCACGGCATTTCCAAGGGCATGGTAAATGCTCAGCTGGAAGCAAAACTGGCCGTACAGGCAGGCTACTGGCACCTGTATCGTTATAACCCCGATCTGAAAAAGGAAGGCAAGAACCCCTTCATTCTGGATTCCAAGGAACCCACACTGGACTTCAACGAATTCCTCATGGGCGAGGTTCGTTACGCTTCCCTGGTTCGTACCTTCCCCGAAACAGCAGAAGTATTGCTGAAAGAGGCTGCGGAAAACGCAAAGGAAAAATACGAATCTTATAAAAAGCTGGCGGACGCTTAAACAAGACCATAAGGGCAGTCTTTCCAGCGGCATCTTCCCCGGCAGGGGCTGAAAACAAAAAGCGATTCCATTCAATTTTGGGATGCCGAAAAGGATCCCACACTCCCAAAAAAGGGCAGAGTTTCCATACTCTGTCCCTTTTTGTTGAATCATATCTTAAAAGTTTCTTTCAATTTTTTAAAGCCCCTTTTTTTATTGTAAACTTTATGATAGTATTTTATCCGAGAAGAAAACGAACGCGAAAGGAGAATCCCCCCATGAAGAAAAAATTATACACCCTGCTGACATGTGCCCTGATCGGCACATCCGTTTTGGCTGGCTGCGGCGGCGGCACAGTAAACACAGAAGTACCTGAAGATTCCGTAGCAGCAACCATCACCGTAGATGATGCCAGCCTGCCCCCGCTTTCCGAAGACCTGCAGGAGCTTTACGCAGGTGCCTATAAGATCTATAACCAGATCAGCTTCGGCAGTTTTGATTATGATGCAGAAACAACCATGGAAAAAGACGGCTTCACCTATTATAAAATCACCGACAGCCGTTTCAAAACCTATGATGCTTTCCAGAAATTCCTGGAACAGTATTTCACAAAGGATTTCGTAACAAACTGTATCCTGGGTGAAAGCAATATCATGTTTGCCAAAGGTGAGGATGGCGGTCTGTATTTCCTGGGCGGCGGCAGAGGCACAAATATCTTCTACGCTGGCCATGTATTTGAAATGGACAGAGAGATCGAACAGGAAATCGATTTCAAAGCAACGGCTTACTACACCAACAGCAATGAAGCCTACGACGGCGAATATTTCTACACAACACCGGAAAATCCTGATGATTACACCACACAGGAATTCCACTTCATCCTGCTGAAGGAAGATGGCGCATGGAAATTTGATGATTTTGCGCTGTTCTTCTAAAAAACAATAAAAAGGCTCGGCATGCGCCGAGCTTTTTTATTGTTCTCGATTTTTTTGCTGTCTTTTATTATATTTCCTTACGGAAATAGCAGCGATCACAAGCAAGACTGCCCCTTCCATCAACCTTACCATTTGCAGGCGTTCCCGCAAAGGCAGCTTTGGTTTTTCCTCCGCCGAAAGGGTAAATTCCAATTCCCCCTCTGGCAGGCCCTCCAGAGAAAGGGTATAGCCCTGCTCCGTTTTTGCAAAGCCCTCCAAGCCGCTTTCCGTCATATAATAAGGGGTATTGACCACAATATCCAGCCTGCCGAACTCTGCCCATGTTTTTGCCGGGGAAAGGAGGTAGGTATATTCGTAGACGGGAGGCTGGTAGTTCAAATCCGAGGAGGGATACATGGGCGCAGTTACGGTGTTCACAACGGTGCCGCCGGCGGGTACGGTGATTTCATATTCATACCACCGCAGAAAATCATCCGCTATATCCGTTCCTTCATAATCAAAATTGCCGAGAATGCCAAAACCCCATTCACTGTTGTTCAAATGGGCCACCATGGCATTATACCAATCGGCAGGCAAAATACCGCTTTCTTTCTGATATTCCGCCATGGCAAAATCCCTGAAAGTCATGGTTTCTGTCCCTTCCAGGGTCAGGGTATAATCGAAGGGGGTATCCTCTGCCCCATTTTCCGAAAACCATTCCAATCCCTGTTCCAAAGGCTCCCCAAAGACAACCAATTCGATGGTATCGCCATTTTCCACCCAACGGGTCACAGCAATGAAATCCTCCGCAATTTCCCCGCCGCATTGTTCTTCCAGCAGCAGCTTGGTTTTCTCTCCATTGCCGCTCCATTGGAAGCCCAGCCGTGCCGCCGAAAATTCCTCGTCGATGCCGTCGATAGTATAGGTATATTTCGTCACAGGGGTATCGAATTTCCAGAAAGCATCCTCTGCATACCCATCCGCCAGCCGGGGCAGGTCTTTTTCCAGTTCAAAATCCTCTCCGCGGTAAAACAGGGTATGGCGCACTGTTTTTTCAATGGGCTCGCCATCTACCGTCACATCATATTTTTCCCCATCGGCGGCATAGACCTGCTGTTCCGTTTCATGGTTATAGCTATAACCATAATCCGGCGTCTGCCCAAAGGGAAAGGCCAGCTGCACGGTCACATCGTAGTCGGCGGGGTTATGGAAGGTGTATTCCGCCGTGACCCTGCCCGTATAAGCCAGATATTCCTCCAAATCGTTGTAATACTCCGAAGGAAACTCCTGTAAATCGAAAGTGAGCCGCTCCTGTTCCACCACGAGGGGAGACTGTTCCCCCGTTATCATAGCGCCCGTGGGGGAAATGCCCCGAAAATAGGTCTGGGCGGAATTTGCCAAAGCAATGGCAGGGCGGAAAAGCAATAAGGCACTGAGTACAACGGAACACAACTTTTTCATGGCAAACCCCCTCCTGTTTTTCCTGTTATTTTTTCCCAGAGATTTTCCTGTCTTTTTCTAAAACAGCATCAAAAGCCTTCGCCAACGTGCTTTCGAAGCCATTGGCCTGCAAAGCCGCCACCCCTTCGATGGTAGTGCCGCCGGGGGAGCAGACCTGATCCACCAATGCCCAAGGATGCTCGCCGCTTTCCAGCACCATTTTCGCACTGCCCAGAACCGTCGCCGCCGTGATCTCCAGGGCCTGCTTTTTGGGCATGCCTGCCTTCACCGCCGCCCGTGCCAGGGCATCTATATACATATAGGCAAAGGCAGGCGCCGCGCCGCCGATGACAGAGAAAATATCAAACTGGCTTTCCTCTACCTCTGCCACGGTGCCGATGGTAGAAAACATACCTTTGACGATGGCTTTCTGTTCCTCTGTCACAATCCCATTCGCACAAAGACCGGAGGTGGATGCGCCGATTTTTGCGTTGATATTGGGCATCACCCGGACGATGGGCGTCCCTTCCGGCAACAGACCCGCCAGATAATCCAATGTTTTGCCCGCTGCAATGGAAACGACCAGGGGCTTCTTTGCCCCAATCTCCTCTTTCAGGGCGGGCACAACAGACGCCAGCACATGGGGTTTTACCGCCAGAACCAGAACATCACTGGCTGCTACCACCTCCGCCGCTGTGGGTACGGCATTGGCACCGCAAGCCTCCGCCAGCTTTGCCGCAGAGGTCACCGTCTTGCTGGTAATGATGATATCCTTTCCGTCATAGCTTTTTGTGCCGATGGTCATGCCTTTGATGATGGCGCCCGCCATGTTGCCTGCGCCGATAAAGCCAAATTTCATAGGGATTCCCTCCTTTAAAAAGAAAAGGTCGGTAAAAACCGACCTTTATTGTTCCTCGATTTTCTAGTTTAACGGTACTACAATTACCGTATCACTGTCAATTACGGAAATCTTAATTTTTTTCTTGAGGGTTTCACCCTCAAACTCCCACAAGGGGAATGATTCCCCTTGACCCCCATTCGCAAAAGCGTATGCTTTTGCATACCGGGTCGAGGGGATTAGCACCGCCAAGAATAAGGCGGCGGCGTAGCCGTCTTCCCGAAGGGAAGATGCTTGACTAGATGCCCTCGCAGGGGTACTTTGCTGCCAGCGCATTGCTCTGGTCAGTTACGCACTGCAAGCAGTGCTACAGGGACAGCGTCCCCAAGGTCTTTTCTTTTAGCAGATGACATTCTGAGGTGTGCCGTCTTCCCATTTCAGGATATTTTCGCTGACGATCTGCGCTCTGGTGAACAGTGCTTCATGGGATGCGAAAGCCACATGGGGTGTTACTACAGTATGTTTGCTGTGCAGCAGAGGATGATCCGCAGGCACGGGAGGTTCCATTTCGAATACATCAATACCTGCACCGGCGATGCGTTCTTCATTCAAAGCCTTTGCCAATGCTTCGCTGTCTACGACAGGGCCGCGGGCTGTATTCAGCAGGATGGCATTTTTCTTCATCAGAGCGATTTCCTTTTCGCCGATGAGGCCTTTTGTCTTATCATTCAGAGGTACGTGCAGAGAAACGATATCGCTGACCTTCAGCACATCTTCCAGAGACATATATTCGATGCCTGCGCCCTGCATTTCGGGTTTTACAGTTCTGCTGTATGCAACCACTTTGCAGCCGAAAGCCTGTGCGATTTTTGCAACCTTGCCGCCGATGGCACCGGTGCCAACAACGCCGAAGGTCTTGCCGAACAGCTCGCCGCCTACCAGGCCTGCTTTTGTGCCTTCCTTACGGCAAACAGCATCGCAGGCAGGAATATTTCTCAGCACGGAAATTGCCAGACCGAAAGCCAATTCTGCTACAGCGTTGGTGGAATAGCCCGCTGCGTTGCAAACGCAGATGCCTTTTTCCTTACAGAAATCCACGTCGATATGGTCAACACCTGTGAATGCAACAGAAAGCAGCTTCAGGTTTTCGCATTTTTCAATGACATTTTTACGGAAAGGCTGGTTTGCAATGATGATGATATCAGCATCCTTGCCTCTTTCCGCCAATTTCTCCTGATCTTCTTCCTTTGTGTCATAAGCCACGATTTCGTGACCTCTTGCTTTTACGGCTGCTGTTGCTTCTGCCAGCTTTTCGGGAGTGATGCCCAGGGGTTCGATGATTACGATTTTCATGTGTTCCGTCCTCCTTATTTGAATGTGCTATTTTATAGTAACTGCAATAAATTTCATCTTATATTTAGTATGATAGCGCAGTTTTTTGAAAAACACAATACTCCTTGTGGAAAAAACACAGAAAGTTTATAATAGAACAAATATGATACCAGGGTCAAAAAGTCAAAAATACGATGCAAGCTGGCTTGCAAGAGGATTTTTGATCTTGGACCCCACCAAAACATGAGTAAAGAAGCTATTTTTCCAAGAAAAATATGCGATTTACGAATGTTTTGAGGAGTGTGAAAGCACATCGTGCGGAACACTCCGGTATCTAAGAGGTCAAAATACCTTTTGACCTCAACAACATAAATATCATGGAAAGGAAGGAAAAATATGAGCGTTTTATTTTTAGAATACCCCAAATGTACCACCTGCAAAAAGGCCAAGGCCTGGCTGGAAGGAAACGGCGTTGCCTTCGACGACAGACACATTGTGGAACAGAACCCCACAGCGGAAGAATTGCAAGCTTGGTGGCAAAAAAGCGGCCTGCCCCTGAAGAAATTCTTCAACACCAGCGGCCTGCTGTATAAGGAAATGCAGCTGAAGGACAAGCTGCCCCAAATGAGCGAGGAAGAACAAATTGCCCTGCTCTCCACCAATGGCATGCTGGTGAAACGCCCCCTCATCATCGGGGAGGATTTTGTTCTGGCGGGCTTCAAGGAAGCTGAATGGGAAAGATTGAAATAAAATTCCTGCAAAACGGTAGGTTTCCGCAAACAAAAAATACCTCCACTGCAAAGACGTTATCACTAAAATTGCCGTGGAGGTATTTTTTGTTTGCTCTGCTTTCGGCAACGATCTTGGCGTATTTCCACCATCGCTTCACTGCAAAGACAATCCACTAAAATTGCAACGGAGGTATTTTTCCGTTTTATTTCGATGAATTCCTTTTATTGATTTCGTTCCTTTATCCGCATGATAGAATCGAAGGACTCCATATCATCCTTTCTCGTTTGCAAGCGCAGAGTTTCTCCCGTCATAGGATTCACCACGGCAACCCAAGGGATCTTATCTTTTCGCATCTCAAAAAGATACAGATCAAATTTCAATTCTTTCTCTTCTAAGTCCATGCGAATGTCCTTCGGGATCAGGGGATATGTAGGGTCATCATGCCCGATATAGGAAACGGCTTCATATCCATTTTGGGTCAGGCTCTCCCGGGCTTTCTGCACAGTTGTGGTAATCCCCATCAAATAGGGCGCCGCCAAGGTAGCCGCTGCCAGCAGCACACTGATGAAAAAGATAGACCATAAGGTCACCGCCTCCCGTTCCCGTTGAAACTGCTCTTTTTTTGTCCTCAATACCAAATAAACAGGCAAAAGAGAAGCCAGCTGCAACGCCAAAAGAACCACCTGCGGTTCCATTGTCACCAAAGCATAAAGAACAGCAGATCCACACAAAAACAAAATAATACCAACTAGAAGCTTTATCACCCGTTCCCACTTCTGTTCCTTATCCTCTGCATAGATATTCGAAATGGAACCCAGCAGAACAGACCCAAAGGTCAGCGTATTTGTCCGAATGATCTCTCCGTAAAGGGTATGCTCCACATAATACAACACAAATAGAGACAGTGCCAAAGCCAACAGCGATAACGCCCAAAGCCCTTTTCGGCTTTCCACAGGCTTCTTTTCCCCCTGCACAGGGTCGGTCTGTTCCCAATCCCAGTCTTTTTGTAAAAATCCCATTGTTCCTCACTCCCCCGTTTTTCTGGAACGATACCAATTCCCCAGCTCAGGCTCCTCCGCTTCCGTTGCGGCAATCATGATCTCTCCGCCTTTGGGGTCTACCACAAAACGCCAAGGCGCACCATCTTTTCTGCCAAAAAGCATATAATACTTTTCCCTTGCCATGCTCTCTTCATAAAAATCCTTCTCTACGGCATACTCATAGACCCAGTCACCGTACATCCAGCCGAGATACTCTACATCTGTAAAGCCTTCCGCCGTAATCGATTTTTCCGTCTGCTTTGTGGTCTGGATTCCTGTCAGGCGAGCGCCTGCCAATGTGCCTGCCGCCAGCAGCACCGCCGCAAAAAACAGGGTGCAGGCATACATGGAAATGCGGTCGATATCCTTCTTCTTTTCATAATCCGACCAATACAACGGCAGCAGCACAAAGACCAGCTGTGTCATATAAACCACCATGCCTTGGTATACAGCGCTCCATACGATGATCGCCAAAGATACTGCTACGAGGATTCCGATGATCCATTTTCCTCGTTTCGTCATGGGTTTTTCCTCCTTGCCCATGGCTTTCCGCAGCCCCAGACCAATGCAAAAACCGATAGATATCCCAAGGATTGTAAATGTATTCGTTTCAACGATCCCTCCGTATAAGGAATGTTCCACCCAATAGGTCAGCCACAACGCCGCCGCCCAACAAATGACAGCCACCGTCCAAAGCCCTTTCCGTTTTTGATTCTGTTTGTAGTTATTTTCTTCCCACGCCCACAGTCGCATAGTATCCCCCTTTTCTATCTCAATCCTTCCAATTCCACCATTTCAGCTTTTCGGGATCGTGTACCTCATTTTCCGCATAATAGACCGCCATACGGTAGACGTAAAGCTGGCATCTATCCACTTTTCCCCTCTTCAGCGCACATTCCCTCTGATACATGGCTTCCGGGTCAGCCCCCTTCAAGGAAGCAATGCTGTCAAACCCCAGCAGCAGCAGATCCTGCTCCGTTTCCTTCCCCACATAGGGGATTTTCTGCAGATCCGTTTTCACGCCAGGCCCTCCTTCTCCAAAAAGGCTTTCAGTTTCAGCAAATCTTCATCATAGACCGCCTGCAACGCCCGATTATAAATGACCGCCGCCGGATGATAAAGAGCGAAAAGGGTACGTCCATCTGCCAATGCCACCGGCGCACCATGATAATCCCCAATGACGGCCTTCTTTTCCCCCGTCACTGCTTTCAGGGGCACATTCCCCAGTGTCACGATGACCTTCGGGGCGATGGCTTTGATCTCCTCCTGCAAAAAGGGCAGGAAAAAGGCAATCTCCTCGGCAGAAGGGGGACGATTCACCGCCTTGCCCGTTTTGGGGCTTTCCTTCGTGGGCCGCAGCTTCACCACATTGGATATGTAGATTTCCTCCCGTTTTAAGCCAACGACTTCCAGAAAAGCAGACAGGTTTTTCCCTGCCTTGCCCACAAAGGGACGCCCCTGTTTTTCCTCATCGCCGCCGGGGGCTTCGCCAATCATCATCAGGGCGGGCTGTTCCGCCCCTTCCCCAAATACAATGGTTTTTCCACTGTATGCGGAAATCTGCACCGCTTCCAGTAAATTTTTCTGGATATCTTGTATTTTTTTCATAGAATTTCTCCTTTTTCCCCATTCCCAACAGGGTTATCCACAAGCAATTGAAGTTATCCACAATAATTTTGGGGATAACTCATTATGTCACCCTCAAGATATAGGGGGTATTTTTCTTTTTTTTCAGAAAATGACCAAAAATGTGCCGATTTTACGGCAGATTATAATATTCATCTTGTATTGCATATTTTTTCTGGGGATAACTGCCCCCTTATCCACAGGATTTTTGGGGATAACTCCACAGGTTATCCATAGGTTGTCCACAGTTTTCCTCACTTTTTCCGCAAAAGCAGGGCAAACACAGCCATCCCGCCCAGCAGACCGCCAATATGGGCCATATTATCTACCCCCGGCTCTAAAAACCCAAAGCAAATGGCCGTTGCCGCCAAGAGCAGCATGGTGGCATAACTCATGCCCGTATAACGGGAGCCACGTTTTTTTGTCAGCAGGAGCATCGCCCCCAGCAGCCCATAGATGGCACCGGAGGCCCCAATAGAAATCCCCCCGCTGCTGAAAGCTACGCTGAGCAGACCGCCGCAGAGCCCCGAAACCAGATACAGCACCAAGAAGCGCCCTGTCCCCAGCAGCTTTTCTGCCCGCACGCCGAAATAATAGAGATACACACCATTGGACACCAGATGCAGGATGCCCCCATGAAGAAACATGCTGGTGAAGAAACGGTAATATTCCCCCGCCAGGATGCCCTCCCGGCTCAGGCCAAAGCCCATCAGGATATCCTCCCCTTGGGGGGCAAGCATAGTGAGCAGCAGCAACGCCCCGCAGACAGCAAAAATCACTCCTGTGGCCACCGGCTTTTTCTGTTCCTCTGTATCCCTAAGTACAAGCACTTCCGGTGCTTTCCCCTTTGCCGCCGCCAAGAGCAGCTTTTCAATGCCCAGCAGCTGATCGGGCTGATTTTTTCCTGCGGTAACTTTGCCGCTTTCTGTCGAAAATTTCCAGAAAACACGATAAAATTTTTCGTCATATCCAGTGAAAGGCGAGATATCCCCTGTTTCCATAGTATCCACAGGGGCACTCTCCCCTGCTTTATCCACAAGGATGCTGAGAGCCACCATGCGGGAACATTGGAATTCTGCCAGCTGTTCTTCCATCCGCCTGCCGAAATCGGCAAAGGTCTGGTGATCCTCTTTCCAGCCTTCGTCGCCTGCATCCAGCAGGCACAGCAGATATAAAACAGGGTTTTCCGCCCGCCAATACCAGTTTTCTTTATTTCTTACTTTGCGGAAACCTTTATTTTCCAGCTGCATCCGCAGATTTTCCCAAAATTCCATGGAGTTTCCTCCCCTTTTCTTTTTTCTTCTATGATAACATAAGAAATACTGTGATTTCTGAAATTTCTCTTAAAATTGCTGTAAAAATAAAAAAAACTGCCGAAATGGGCAGTTAAATCTTGCAGCGGAAAGGCTTGGAAAACGAAGCGTTTTCCAAATAAAATCCGCAGGCGGAATTTATTTCCGCCCAGGAAAACAGGACGTTTCAAGCTTGCGATGGAACGCATCTGTTTATTCTTCTGTCTCACTCATTGAAATCCTGATTTCAACGAAGGGTGTCGACTTCGTCGACACCCTAAAAAAAACCCGCCAGGGCAGGCGGGCTTAAAAAGGATAAGAAATGGGGTAATCTTTCTTATCGTAAAAGGAATCAAATCCTTTGGGAGAATGGGGATAACTATATGTTGTTATACACAGGGAAGTAATAGTTATCCACAAACTTATCCACATAATTAACATAGCATAACTTTCTATCTGTGTCAATTCAAAAGATTTGTCGAAAAACAACAATTTATCGCGTAATTGGAAAAATTTTACAGAAATAAACTCAATACAAACATTCCGGCTACCCCTGGCATCCCCAGCAGGGCAGAAATGGCCAAAGTGACTGCATTCACCCCCACAGACGCCCCCAGGCTTTGCCCCAGAAAAAGGACACAGCCCCCGGCTATGGCAGAAAGCCCTAATTTACATAATATCTGCAAAGGCTTTGCCAGGGCAATCAGCGCCAAAGCCAACAGACAAACAAAAATCGCACAAGCCATCACATAACTCCCCATACCTTTCCCCCTTTTCTAAATGGCACTTCGCTGGTACCCATTGGTGAGACCCATTTTCTTGGCCGTTTTCAGAAAATATTCGTATTTCTTCTGTAAAGCAATGATCTCATAAATGTAACTGTCGATGAGGGCTTCATCGGTGGCGTCCTCGAAGGAACTGCGGGCACATTCCAGCTGCAGTTGAATCTGATGGATTGCGGCAAGAATGGCCTGCCCCTCTGTCATGAGCCTTTCCTGTTTCATGGTAAGACCCCCTTTTTACTCTTAGTATAGGAAGAATTAGGGAAATTTATGCTAAAAATGAGAAAAGTCTTACGCCATAAGTCTAAGACCTTTCCCATTTATCATAAAAGCTTTTTCCGTTATATCAGCTGCTGTAATAATTTCAATTCTTCTTCTGTCAATTCCCGGCAATGCCCCTCCGGTAAATCCTCCGGAAGATACAGATTGCCCATAGCAAGGCGGTGCAGCTCCACCACCTTTGCCCCATAGCAGCCAAACATCCGCTTGATCTGATGATAGCGGCCCTCGCTGAGGGTCACTTCCGCTGTACGTTCCCCGGTGATGACCAGCTTCGCCTCCTTGCAGAGGCCGTCATTCAATTCCACGCCCGCCGCAAAGCCCTGCCGCATTTCCTCCGTCACGGGGATATCCAGTTCCACCCGATAAACCTTCCGCACGTGCTTTCTGGGGGAAAGAATATTGTGCGCCAGTACGCCGTCATCGGTGAGAATCATCAGCCCTGTGGTGTCCTTATCCAGCCTGCCCGCAGGGAACAACTCCCGCCCCCGCCATTCCTGTGGCACCAGATCCAACACCGTCTGCTGTTTCTTATCCTCTGTGGCGGAAACGCAGCCCTTGGGCTTATGCAGCATCAGATAGAGCTGTTTTTTCACCGTCAGGGGCTTGCCGTCGATGGTGATGACGCTTTTTTCCGGGTCTGCCTTCTGGCTGGAGGAGGTGATGACCTTCCCATCCACTGCCACCCGTTTTCGATTGACCAGATATTTCACATCGCTGCGGGAATAGAGTCCCTGAGATGCGATGAGCTTATCGATTCTTTCCATTGCCATATCCATTCTCCTTTATCTTTATAAAGCCTGATATTCCGCCTTCAATTCCGCGATCAGCTCTGCTTTCCCCTGGGGCGGATGATGACCTTTGACGGCGATGGCAAACTCCATCTGTTCCAATTCCGCAAGAAACCTTCCCAGCAGCTCTTTGTCATAGACCCAATCCTCTCCCACAGGAACAGAACAATAGGCATCCCCCAAAAACAGCAGGCCATCCTCGGGCACGAAAAACACCACACAATCCCCCGCATGGGGAGAAACAACTTCCTTTAAAACCACCGTCACTCCGCCAAGGTCTATGCGAAGCTGTCCAGCAAAGGAGAGTTTCGCCTGCTCCACTCGGATTTGACCCCGGTCTGGGTATTCTTTCCGGATATGGATATCACAAAATGCCGAATCCTCTCCCGTTTCGATACGCCTTTTCATGGAAGCATCGTCCCACTGCCATTCCTTCATTTTTCCCAGAATTTCATTGGTCTTTTCCCCTGCCAGGGAAACCCCCTCCCAGCTGCAAAGGCCATAGGTATGATCCCAATGGGCATGGGTCAGGGCAATATATTGGGGCAAAGGCAAACCCGCCTCTCGCAATCCTTCTTGCAGCAGCGCCCCATGGGCAGGGGAATTGCCTGCATCCATCAGCAAAGCCGCCTTTTCTCCTTTTACATAACCAATACAGGGTCTGTCTGTTTCCGGGTCATTTTCTGTATAAAAAACATGTTCTGTCAAAGGGTTCCAGCGCATTTTCATTCCTCCATGAATGTTTGCAGCTCTGCAAAGTTTTTTTCCGCCTGCTGATAGCCATGGCGATAAAATTGCATCAGCTTATGATATTCCCGCTCCAGCCGCTTTACTTCCTGCATTTCCGGGCGGATAGAGAAAACCTTGCCTTCCGCTTCCATCTGGCGGATGAAATCCAAGGTTTCATTATACATTTGGGGGCGGCGCAGCATAGCTTCCGCAAAGGCAGGATATTTCTTCCGATTTTTGCGGGCCAGCAGCTTTGTCCCCTTGGAAAGGCACATCTGAAATTCCTTTCTTCTGGTTTCCACAACGACCACCTTATCACAGCCCATGGCAAAGGCACGGCGCACCGAAATGGAATCTGCTACGCCTCCGTCAGCATAGGGGACGCCATCCACCTCCACCGCAGGCGTTGCCCCAGGCAGGGCGGAGGAAGCCATGCCAATGGTCATGAGATACTTGCAGTCTGTTCCCTTATCCCGCAGATATTCTGCTTTTCCTGTCAGGCAGTTGGTGGCTGTATATTCCCGCTCCACAGGGTTGGCGAAATAAGCATCAAAATCGAACAGGTTATGCTTTGTAGGCACTTCCCAATAGATCTTGTTCATATCAAACAGATGCCCCGTTTTCAGCAAAATTTTCAGACCAAAATACTTACAGTTTTCATCTTTTGTAATATTGGTATCCCGGGCACGGCCAATCTGCCCGGCAATAAAATTCATGGCATTGCCTGCACCGGCGGAGGTTCCCACTATATATTGAAAGCTTACCCCCTGCTCCATCAGATAATCCAATACACCGGCAGTAAAGACGCCCCGGTTGGCGCCCCCTTCCAAAACCAAACCGATCTTCATAAAAATCGTCTCCTTTTTAAATTTAAAAAAGCCGTTGGAACTATTTTCCCAACGGCTTTAGTATATCATTTATTTTTCATTTTTCAAAGATGCTCAGGACTGCTGTGCGGCTCTTTCTTGTGCCAGTTCTTCTGCGTGGAGCTTTGCGTTTTTCGCAATGCGTTTTGCTGTCTTGCGGGCATTGGATTTCCGCTTTCTTTCATTCATCCACATATACAGAACGGGGATGAAGATCAGCGTTACCAGCATAGACAGGGTCAAACCGAAGATAACGGCAATGGCCATGGCGTGCATCATTTCAGAACCTTCACTAGAGGTCAGCGCCATAGGCAGCATACCTAATACTGTGGTCAGCGTGGACATCAGGATAGGGCGCAGACGACGAGGACCTGCATTGGTCAGAGCGACATAGCATGTCATGCCGCGGTCCATCAACTGGTTCGTATAGTCTACCAATACGATACCATTGTTAACGACCATACCTACCAGCATGATGAAGCCCATCATGGCAGGCATTGTGATGGTATTGCCTGTCACGAACAGACCCAGGATACCGCCGGTGATGGCCAGAGGCATCGCAAACATGATGATGGCAGGATAACGCAGGGATTCAAACTGAGAAGCCATGATCATATATACCAGAAGGACAGCAACCACCAGTGATGTTGACAAGCTGGACATGGAGTCATTCATGTTTTCTGTCATACCGCCGAATTTATAACTGCAGTCTTCCGGCATTTCATAATTGGCCAATGCACTTTCTACCAATTCCTGGGCTTCACTGCCGCTCAGGTCGTTGGCATTGGCTTCGATGGTGATATAGTTTTTCTGGTTTTCACGATAGATGGAAGTTGCGCTTTCATCCATAACAACGTCGGCAACATCGCCCAAGGGCACCTGTGTGCCATAAGCAGAGGTTACAGTCAGATTATTCAGATCTGTCAGGTAATTGATCTTTTCTGTATCATACCGGATTACAACATCGATTTCATCGCCGTCTACCTTATATTCTGTGGCTGTAGAGCCGGAAACGGCTGTGCTCAGGGCGCCGGCAATGGAAGCTGTTGTGATGCCATACTGAGAAGCTTTGCTTCTGTTGATGACTACCTTTGCTTCCGGCACTGTATCACCAGTAGAACCATCTACATCGGTAAGGCCAGGCACTTCAGAAAGCAGCGCTACCAAGTCTTTTTCCACATCCAGCAGTGCATCGGAATCGGGGCCATAAACATTCAATGTGATATCGGCAGAGGACATAGAACCCATCGCGGAAGTAGATTCCGATACGGTGATATCCGCACCGGGGATATCTGCCAGCATGCCTTCGATCTCTTTACAAACTTCTGCTGTGGAACGGTCACGGTCATCTTTATCTACCAGGTTCATGGTGATGCTGGCAGTGGAAGTGCCGCTGCTGAGCATACCGCCACCTACGCTGGCATAGACCGTATCCGCTTCTTCGATATCCTGCAGACGATACAGGACTTCCATACTGATTTCTTCTGTAGAATCCAGATCGGAGCCATTGGGCAGCTCTACGCTGATATTGATTTCGCCCTGGTCCATATCTGCCATAAAGTCTACGCCGGCAAGGGGCACCGTGGTCAGGCTGGCAACAAAGACGATCAAAACAGCAAGGATCGTTTTCTTACGATGTCTCAGTGCCCATTTCAGTATCTTTTCATATTTTCTGTTCAGTTTATCGATGAGGTCTTCCCATTTATCCAAAATACGGGGGATCAGGAGACCTTTGAATTTATGTTCATTATTTTCTCTGTTCATCAGCAGGGCAGAAGCCATGGGTACGAAGGTCAGAGAAACGATAAGGGATGCCACCAGAGCATAAATGATAGTGAAGGACAAGCTCTGCATCATTTTACCTGTAGTACCGCCGATCAGACCGATGGGCAGGAATACGGCTACAGATGTCAGTGTGGAAGCAAATACGGCTGTGGTAACTTCTTTGGCACCGATTTCCGCCGCTTCCACTGGCTTATACCCTCGCTCGAAATACTGGTAAATACTATCCAAAACTACGATGGAGTTATCTACCAGCATACCAATACCAATCGCCAGACCACCCATTGAGATCATGTTCATATTGATGCCCGTTACATACATCAGACCGAAAGTAGCCATGATGGATGTGGGGATAGATACTGCGATGATAAAGGAGGTAATGGGGTTTTTCAGGAACAGCAGCAGAACGAAGAACGCGATAACAGCTGCCTGCAGTGCTGTCTGTGTTACGTTGGACAGGGACAGCTTGATATAATCCGCTGTATCTGTCAGCATGGTCATTTCCAGTTCCGGATAATCCTTCTGGATTTGAGCAATTTCTGCTTCCAGGGCATCGCTGACTTTTACCAGGTTGGCTGTGGACTGTTTATCAACAGCAAGCATGATGGCTTTTTCGCCATTCAATACCATGAAGGAGTCTCTGTCTGCTTCCATTTCTTCTACGGTTGCCACGTCGCTCAGGTGGATGACACCGCCGGTGCTGGTGGTAATGGGCAGGTTTTTGATTTCTTCGATGGATGTAAATTCACCGATGGTACGAACGGATACAGTCATATTGCCCTGTGCCAGATCGCCGGAAGGCAGGTTCATGTTTTCTGCCGCCAGAATATTGGACAGGGTAGAAGTGGTTACGCCATAGCCCGCCAGTTTATTGGGGTCTACAGTGATACGGACTTCTCTTTCGATACCACCGGAAACATCAACGGAGGCAACGCCTTCGATACGTTCCAGACGGTTTACGATATTATCTTCTACCATATCGTTCAAATCTGCCAAGTCCATATTTTCCGCCTTTACGCCCAGATAGATGGACATCGCATTGATATCCAGTTTCATGATGATAGGTTCATCGGCGTCATCGGGCAAGGTAGATTTATTCCTGTCGATAACGTCACGCATATCCATGGCGGCGACGTCGATATCTGTACCATCTACAAACTCTACCATTACGATGGACATATTGGAGGAGGAAATCGAGGTTACCGTATCTACATTGGTAACGGTAGCCAATGCTTTTTCCAAAGGTTCGGAAACCAGTGTTTCCATTTCTTCGGGGCCGGCACCAACATACGTAGTCGCAACGAGGGCGATAGGCATATCAATATCGGGGATCAGGGCCTGATCCAGGTTAAAATAGGACAGGATACCCGCAAGAAATACCATCATCGTTATCATGACCGTGGTAACGGGACGGCGAATACAAAATTTGGAGAGCATTCCTTATTCCCCCTTTTCTTTTGTTTCTGTTTCAGATTTATTTGTTTCTGTCGTTGTTTTTGCAGGGGCTGCATTGGAAACGCTTACTTCTTCGCCGTCAGAAATATATGTCTGCCCTTTTGTGACAACATCATCGCCTTTTTTCAGGCCGCTTGTGATTTCAATGGTATCTTCTGCTTCGATGCCCAGTTCTACGTTTACTTTCTTTGCCACATTGTTTTTGATTACATAAACGTAAGTTTCGCCATCTTTTTCAATGACAGCATTACGAGGCAGAACAATGGTATCTTCGGCGCTTGCCATAGTGAAGTTTACTTCTGCCATCATGCCGGATTTGATCTTACCGTCTTTGTTATTCAGTTCTACCTTTACAGTATACATGCCGCTCTGACCTGTTGCAGGAGCAATGGTAGAAACGGTACCTACCAAAGGTTCCGGAGAAACGGCTGTCATCAGAACAGAAACCTTATCGCCAATATGGATATTATTCAGCACCTGTTCGGAAACGCCTACTTCTACTTTAATCGTAGACAGATCCATGACAGTATACGCAGTGGATGCCTGAGAAGCATAACCGCCCTTTTCCACGCCTCTTGTGGCGATCACGCCGGTCATGGGGGAAGTTACAGTACAGTCGCTGATATTCTTTTTCATATTATCGATCTGCACCTGCAAAGTTTCCAGCTGTGCTTCAGCGGATTCATAAGCATATTTAATCTGGTCGAAATCCTGCTGGGAAATGATTTCTTCTTCATACAGCAGTTTGTTATTATCGTATGTATTCTTTGCGTTATCTCTGCCCAGTTTACCGGCTTTATAGTTTGCTTCCAGAGAACGCAGGTTATTCTGCAGGTCTACGCTGTCTACGGTAAACAGAACCGCACCCTGGCTGACTTTATCGCCTACTTCATAATTGAAACTGGTTACCTTGCCGGGCACTGTGGGCACAACATCTACTTCTTTGGAAGGCGCCGCTTTGCCTGTGTAAGCAAATTCGCTGGAAATCTGAGATTTTCCTACCGTTGTGATCTCAACAGAGCGCAGCTGCTTTTCTTCTACTACTTCTTCTTTGCCGCAGGCTGTGCCCAGTGCCATGCACAGAGCCAGTGCGACCAATACATGCTTTTTCATTCTTTCCATCCTCCTGCATTAAATAATTCTATCAATTCTTTTACTTTTGTGTAGAAGAGAGTTCGTTTTTCCTCATCCATCTTGTCAAAACCAATGGCAATATTTTCTATCAAAAGATCCATAGTCTCTTCGACTGCCTCTTTTCCCTTTTCCGTCAGGGAAACATAGACCTTTCTGCCGTCATCGCCGCCTTTGGCTGCTTTTTTCTGTACAAAGCCTGCCTTTTGCAGCTTGGAAAGCATTAAGGAAAGACTGCCCTTGCTGATATGCAGCTGTGAAGATATCGCTGAAACCGTATCCAACTCCGGATTATTGTATAAAAATCTTAAAATCTCCGTTTGATGATGGGTGATTCCCAATTCTTCTACACGTTTCGCAACTTTTTCTTTTGTCGTATACTCTTTGCTCCAGCAGGCCATATCCGATACCAATCGCACCATATTGACAGCGATGTCCCTGCCTGTCACAGCTTTCATCTCCGCACTCCTTTCTTTCAAAATAAAAGAAATTTTCTCCTTATAAAACAATACGAATTGATTTTAATATAAAACTAATTATAAGTCAATTTATTTTTAAATTAAAACTAATTTTTTGCTGGAAAATCGGGAACAACTGTGTTAAGATGTAATGCAATGCTTATTTTGAAAGAGATTAGATATGACTTTCAGCAAAATACGGGAGGATTGATTTTTATGGATTTCCGTGTCATCAGTGACAGCTCCTGCGATATTTCCCCGGAACAGGAAAAAACATACGAGATCGGCATCATACCTTATTACGTCTCCTTCGACGGGGAAACCTACCGCAAAGAACGGACAGAAATCTCCGCAGAGGAATTTTACAGAAAAATGGCAGAAAACCCCGGTGTTTTCCCGAAAACATCCATGCCCACCCAGCTGGATTTTTACAATGGGTTTCTGCCCTGGGCCAAGGCAGGGGAAAAGGTGCTGTATTTCAACCTGACGGCCAAATTCAGCAGTTCCTTCCAGAGTGCCCGTCTGGCGGCGGAAACATTGATGGAAGAATATCCTGATTGTAAAATCGTGGTCATCGACAGCATGTCTGCCACCGTACAGGAAGGGCTTTTGGTAACGGAAGCGGCAAAAATGGCTCAGGCCGGTTTTTCCCTGGAAGAAACCATCCGCCGGGTGGAGGAACTGAAGCATACCTCCCGCATCTTCTTCACCTGTGCAGATCTTTCCTATTTAAAACAGGGCGGGCGCATCGGCAACGTGCTGCAGCAGGCAGCCATTGCCTTGAAGATCAAACCCATCATGTTTATGCACAGCGGAGAGCTGCAGCCCGCAGGCATTGCCCGCAGCAGAAAAAAATCCCTGCAGAAGGTCATTGCCGATGCACAGGCTTTCTTTCAGGATAAAAAAATCAATGACTATCGCATTTGCGCCGGCTGGGGCTATGACAAAGCGGAATTTGCCCAATTCCAGCGGGATGTGGAAACAGCCATGAGGGAAATCGGTTTTGAAGGGGAAATCGAACCCTATCAAATCGGCTCTACCATTGGGGTGCACACAGGCCCTACCCCCATCGGGATCGCTGTTATTCAAAAATACAACACCTAAATCCTATATAAAGGAAGAAACACACCTTTTCGTAAAAATGCCCTTGGCAGAAAGCGAAGAGGTGCTTTTTATAGGGGAAACAGCAAAAAAGATACTCTAAAAAGAGTATCTTTTTCGTATTATGGGTCATAATCAGAGTTTTTGCAGCAGCTTGGCATAGGTTTCTGCCCCTGTGGCAAGGATCGCTTCATCGAAATCAAATTCCGCGCTGTGCAGGGATGCGGTAAAGCCCTTTTCGGGGTTGCCGCTGCCCAAAAAGAAAAACATGCCGGGAATCTGGGTCTGATACAGGGAGAAATCCTCCGCCAGCATATAAGGCGGCGTTTCCTCATAAGCATCGCCGCAGACAGCTTCCAGCGCCTGCACCAGCCCGGGGTCGTTATCCACCACCCGATACATGTGGCGAAATACCGCTTCCCCCCGGCAGCCATAGCCTGCCGCAACGCCCTGCACCACTTCATGGACACGCTTTTCCATCGTTTCATAGGCAGTATCGCTGAAAGCCCGCATGGTTCCTTCCAGCTTCACTTCCTTGGCGATGATATTGCAGGCTTCGCCCCCATGGATAGAGCCAAAGGTCAGCACGCCCCTGTCCAAAGGGGAAACATTACGGCTGAGGATCGTATGGATGGCAGTGATGACTGCCCCTGCCGCCAAAACCGCATCATTGCCCAGATGGGGCTGGGCGCCATGGGCGCTTGTCCCATGGATATGCAGATCCACCTCCCCATTTCTTGCCATCATGGCACCCTTTCGGCAGGCAATCTTTCCTTGGGGCACCTGGGGGAAGATATGACAGCCGATGATTTTTTTGATTTCATATTTTTTCAGCAGACCTGCATCGATCAAAAGCTTTGCCCCGCCGGGGCCTTCTTCCGCAGGCTGGAAGATCAGGACCACCCTGCGGCGGGCATAGGCTTCCGGATGATCGCAGAGATATTTGGCAAAGCCCAGCAGAATCGCCGTATGCCCATCATGACCACAGGCATGCATCCAGCCGGGATGTGCGGAGGCGTATTCCTTGGGGGTTTCCTGCACAGGAAGTCCATCGATATCCGCCCGAAAGGCCACTGTTTCACCCTCTTCGCCAAAAATCGCCACCACGGCCGTTTCCAGCCAAGTCTCTATCCGTGCCGCGCCAAAGGACTGCAGTTTTTCCCGGATATAGGCAGAAGTTTGATATTCCTGTAGACCAGCTTCGGGAATTTTGTGCAATTCTCTTCGTATTTGTTTCAGTTCTTCTTTGATATTTTCAAAATATGTATCCATATCCATTCACTCCTTTATTCTGTTTAGATTTTTTCATGTTTTTTTATTTTTGTCAATGAATACCTTGGAAAGTCCGGTTTTTTAAGATATAATGGATTCGATTTATTTTTTCAAAAGAAAAAGGAGTGAAAATTCATGGAATACGATATGACAAATCCCTACGAAATCGCAAAATATATCAAGGATGCAAAAAAGGCAACCCCTGTAAAGATTTACGTGAAAGGCGACCTTTCCGCTGCGAAAGTGCCCGCAGGCGTGAAACTCTTTGGTACCGGTGATTTTTACTTTTTGGTGGGCGACAATGCTTTGGTGCAGGAAGTGCTGAAAGCCAATGCAGATCAAATAAAAGATACATTCACAGAAAATGATACAAGAAACTCTGCCATCCCCCTGCTGGATATCACAAACGTTGAAGCGCGTATCGAACCCGGCTGCACCATCCGCGACCGTGTTTCCATCGGCAAAAACGCTGTCATCATGATGGGCGCTGTCATCAATATCGGCGCAGAAATCGGCGAAGGCACCATGATCGACATGAATGCTGTTTTGGGCGCAAGGGCAACCGTAGGCAAAAATGCCCATATTGGCGCAGGCGTTGTGCTGGCAGGCGTTTTGGAACCCCCTTCTGCAAGCCCTGTTATCGTGGAAGATGGTGTATTGATCGGCGCAAATGCTGTGGTTCTGGAAGGGGTCCATATTGGAAAGGATGCAGTTGTTGCTGCAGGCTCTGTAGTAACAGAAGATGTTCCTGCCGGTGCGGTTGTAGCCGGTTCTCCTGCAAAAATCGTAAAAATGAAAGATGAAAAAACAGAAAGCAAAACACAGCTGCTGGATGATCTGAGAAAATAAACTTAATAGATAAAAAAGAAAAACCGTTTCTGAAAAGAAGCGGTTTTTTTATGCGAATCTTTTCCTTTTTCATTTAAAAAAACATTTCATTTTGCAAAATTGTTTCCAGGATTTAAAGACACAAATAGTGACATTTTCAAGGAGATAGTGTAAAATAAAATTCAAATCACAATTAAACTGGAGGAAAGGAAAGGGTGAAACGGGCATGGAAAAATATGACGCTGCGTTTTCCGATTTGGAAAATCGTTTGATCTATGAAGCCAGAATGATCCCGCCCAATATGGAAACGATAGAAAATCTTCTGCAGGCGGGAGCAGATTTAAACAAAACTGGGGCAGAACGAAATGTATTTCTCACTATTCTGGAATATTATGGCGAATATGTAGATGAAAACGGCGATGTAAAAGAAACAGGAAAATATCTTCCCGCTCTGCTGGAGCTGTTCTTCCGCTATGATCTGGATGTAAAGGTGAAAAATGAAGATGATATGAGTGCCGTATGGTGCTTTATCTGGCCTACGGCTATGGATGAAGGCATGTTGGAGGCGGCAGAACTGCTTCTGCAAAAAGGGGCAAAAGTCAATGCCCGTTATCAAAATGAAACTCCTTTAGATTATCTGGAAGAATCCCTGCATGAAGCAGAGAAAAAAAATAACTGGACGGAATTGGATCTTTTCCGCCGAAAATATCGCGCGCTTTTGATCCGCTATGGCGGCGTACCCCGCTACAGCGGATATGCGGGCTGGGTCAATCCCCAGGTAAATGAAAAAGAACGTCCCCTTCTCTGGGGGGATAAGAGCAGACGGGCAAAGTTAAACCGCAATTTCCGTTACCATTATAATGCGGCGGAAAAAAATTTTGACCTGATCGACGGAAAAACAGAGCAGCTGGTAGGAAAATACTACTCTGCAAAAAGATGAGCATCCATTTCTTTTACATTCATTCCTTTTCTTGTATGGATTAGGAAACTATGGTATAATAGATGCACCTTGTATCACCATTTTGTACAAGCGAAAACAAGAAGGGATGATTCAATATGAGAAAAAAATTTTTGGCATTACTGACGATCTGCATACTGGCACTGGCCGGCTGCGGCGGAGATTATGCAACTGTTTTTGAAGAGGTGAACACCGTGGAAGGCGTATCGCTGACACTGATGGAAGATACCCTGAAGGGTTCCAAAGCCACTTTTGTCATTCACAATGATTCTGACGAAGATGTGCTGTTTGACCCTGTGGAATTTCATCTGGAAAGCAAAAACAAAGACGGTGTATGGGAAGAAAGCGTCGGTACCAGAGAATCCAAATGGAAACGGGATACCACAGAAACCATCCCTGCCGGCACTTCCATCGAAAGGGAAGTTGACTGGAAAGGTCTGTGCGGCAGCATCGGCGGCGGCGAACATCGTATGATCCTGATCGTAAATGACCAGCCCATTGCTTGTACATTTGAAAAATAAAAACGTGATCTAAAAGAAAAGCCCCTGTCCGGAAACAGACAGGGGTTTTTTGATGCCAAAAGGAAAGGGGCGCTTTCACGCCCCGGGAAGGAAGCCTTACCCTTCAATCGCAATCTGGCTTCTCTGCTCAATCACCTGAGGTACTTTTTTCGACAGGCTGATGGTCAGGATGCCATCCTGATATCTTGCTTTAATGTCTTCTGCTGTCAAATCTTCGCCTACATAAAAGCTGCGGCTCATGGTGCCGGAATAACGTTCCTGACGCAGATATTTGCCTTTTTCTTCATTGGTTTCCTGATGTTTTTCTGCGGAAACGGTCAGATAGCCATTTTCCAAATGTACCTGAATCTCGTCTTTTTTGAAGCCGGGCAGATCAATATCTGCTTCGATGGCATCTTCTGTTTCTCTTACGTCTGTTTTCATCAGGTTTTTGGCATGTCTGCCATAGAGGAAATTCCCTTTTCCGAAAAATTCTCTGTTCAGCGGTGAATCTGCCCAATCTTCATCAAATAAATTGTCTCCCAAAATACTATGCATCATCATATGTCATATCTCCTTTCAAAAGATATATTAAATTGGATTCGCACGATCGGTGAGAGCCGAGGTGTTTTATTCTTTGAACTAGGGGAAGATATCTTTCTCATTTTTCTCTCTCTCTTTTGTTCAAATACAATATAACACCATTTGTTAGCACTGTCAACAGGTGAGTGCTAATGTTCACAAAAACTTAACATAATATTTTAAATCAAAAAAACCCCCTTGTTTTTCCCACTTATCCCCTCTTCCCCCTTTACATAATATAGAAAAACCCGGCGCAAATGCATGGCCGGGTTTCGATTATCTCAGTTTTTCCTGCAATTCCAGGGGCATCGATGCCAACGCCCTTTCAAAATCTTCTTCTTCCAGCAAACCGCCGGCATTGCCCACCACAGCGGAAGAAATATGATTCGCCGCCTGGATGGCATCGGCAAAGGAAAGCCCCAGCCGTCTGGCGGAAATGACCGCCCCCATGTGGCTGTCCCCTGCGCCGATGGTATCTTTGACTTGAGCGGGAACAGGGGGTGCAAAATGGTCTGCCCCATCGAAGCAATAGGCGCCCTTTTCCCCCAAGGTAATGATGACAGCATTTCCCGTTTTTCCATAAATGGCGCGAGCCGCTTCCTCCACGGTCTTTTTCCCCGTAAAAGCAAGGCTTTCCCCTTCATTCATGTGCAGAATGGGATGCAGCGCCAGCATAGCCTCCATACGGTCGGGCTGGATTTCCATGATACGGGCGCCGGGGGCAAAATAGATGGTATATGCCGGGTGCTTCCGCAGATATTCGATGATGTTCCAGCCGGTGTATTCCTCAATTTCCAAGCCGCAGACATAGACACTGTCAATGGAGGCGGTATCGATTTTCTCCAGATATTCCTCGTAAAAGGTATATTCAATGCCATGGTCTACGATAAAGGTGCGCTCTCCGCCGGTTTCCACCATACAGTAGCAGCAGCCATTTTCCTCCGGGCGGGTCACATAAATGGGAACCCCCCGTTCCTCCAATTTTTTATGGACAAAATCCCCATAGATGCCTGTACCTACCGCCGTGCAAAGGCTATAGGGCGCGCCAAAATGATGCAGGATATCGGAAACAAGATAGGCACAGCCCCCCAAAGAACGGGTCTGGCTGCTAATATGGACATCCTCCCCTGTTTTCGGCAAATGGGGAATATTTACAATCACATCGACCACCGCAGAGCCGATGACTAAGGTCTGTTTCATAGAAAATCACTCCAAATGATATTTAAACGTTTTCCTGCATTTAGTATAATAGAAAAAAGTATACTTGAAAACGATATTTTTTCAAAAAAATGGGAACTGTTTCCAATTTCATCCGTCCAATGAGAAAAAGACATTTGTACACAAAATATGTTCTAGTTGAAAGGAGAGAATGGGTATGAAAAAATGGAAAAAAGCATTGGCTGTTTTGACGGCAACAATGGCTCTGGCCATCGGCGGCAGCTGCATGGCCTACGCCGCAGAAGGGGAAATCAACGTAACCGGCACCGGCATCGTGCAGGCAGACCCCGATACGGCGGAAATTTACCTGAGCGTGGAAACCACAGGGAAAACCTCCCAGGCGGCTCAGAAGGAAAATAATAAAATCGTGGAGGCTGTCACAAAAGCTATGACAGAACTGGGTGTATCAAAAGAAAATATCGTGACCACCTACACTTCTGTCTATCCCATGTATAACTACGACGATACAACGGGCAAGCGTACCGTTGACAGCTATCGTTCCAGCACAGATTTACAGGTGGCCACAAAAGATATCGACAATACAGGGAAATATATCGATGCGGCCCTGAAGGCGGGAGCAACAGGCACCAATGGCGTTTCCTTCTCCCTTTCTGACCAAAGCGCCTATTATGGGCAGGCATTGCAGGCAGCAGTGAAAAATGCAGAAAAATCCGCCACTTCCATCGCCCAGGCATACGGAAAATCTTTAGGGGTCGTGAAGAGCGTGACAGAAACTTCCCGCAACGCTTATTATGTGGAAAATGCCAAACTATCCATGGCTGTAGAAGAAGCTGCGGCAGACAGCGCAGGGGGCTATGGCGGCACTTCCATCAGCTATGGCAAGATCAAGATCACAGCAAATATTTCCGTAACCTATGATTTCTAAGAAGTATCATTTGGCAACAAAAAAAGGATGTCCTTTAGCCGTGTGCCGATAAGACAGTAATCTGAGAAAACTACAAAATCGGCATCTGCCAAGCAGGATTGGACAACAAAACAGGCGGCACTCAACTTCGGTTGGGTGCTGCCTGTTTTTGCACAGCTAAGGGTTGAAAATCGCCTATTTTCTGTTCTGTAAGGTAAGGATAGTGAAAAGGGTGAAATAGTTGTCATCTCGGTAATGAAAGCACTCCTGAATAGTGAATCGCGCTACAATAAACAGCGTTCGCTGAATAGAATGAACTTTTCCGTTTGCAATAACTTTCCCTATAAATCGTAAAGCTGATAGATCAAGGATCGATGCGAAGTACACACGACTTCATCAAAAACGCGCAAACGCCGAATGCTTGTAGCAAATGACCTGCTATAAACGATAAATTTCCGCAGACAGCTTGAAAGAGCTCTTGTTATTGTGCTATAATATGTGTACACACTCTGACGATTTTGGAGGGCTTTTCTATGAAACGTACTATCGCATTGTGGCTATCCATAATGTTGTGTTTGTTATTAGCTGCTTGTTCGCAGGATTCCTCGGATCTTCTGAAAGTTCCAGTGTCTGCAAATGATTGCAAAGGCAAAAATTATCAAGACGTAGTGAACGATATATCTGCGGCAGGATTCGTAAATATCCAGACAAAAACAATAGAGGACCTCGTTACGGGATGGCTGACGAAAGATGGGGAAGTAGAAGAAGTAACTATTGACGGAGACGGTTCGTTTCGTGCGGGAGACACGTTTGATAAAACTGCTGCAATCATAGTTTCTTATCATACCTTTCCAAGCAAGAACGAGGAGGTTACAACCGATTCGGCGGGACACTCAGAAACAAGTACGCCCCCTGAAAATTACAGCACTGAGACAGAGAAGTGGCTTGCGTCAAGCGAATATGCCGATTGTGTAGCAGACGGAAAATTTCCTGCTGTTCCGGGAAATAATCCTTACGGCAGCGGTGTAAACGAGAGCAGCAGGAACCCCAACATTTACTATCTTAACTCTTCAATGAGGGGTCCTTGGGGCAAAGAAACGGAATACGGCGATTACGAATATTATATCCCCAGTGGAAAGTATTTAGTTATGAATGCTTCTAACCCCAAGCAATACGATTACGTGGCAACTGCCTGTAACGTGTATGTTGGCAATCCAGAAAATGACGATGAATATGCTACTTACTCTTTTTCACAATATGGTGAAATTCAAGAAATCTTTATTCCAGATGGATACTATGTGAGCCTGACGGTATCGGGGATTATTACCCTTGAACCACTTGAACAATAAGGAGGCGCATCAAAGTGGCGAAAACAATTCGTTGTCCCAATATATTCTGCAACAGCACAAATGTAGTTCCCATTTCAACTAAGACAAAGTTTTCTTTTGGCAAAGCCGCTGTCGGTGGAGCAATTGGCAGTTTATTCAATCCATTGGGAACTGCTGTCGGTATTGCAACAGGTATTAACGGAAAACATGGGAAAACAAAATTTATATGTCAAAAATGCGGAAAAGTATTTGAGCGAAAAGTTTGACAAAGACGTTGCAAAGAGGGTAGGCACATGGACCCATTGGCTATTAAATTTGAAGAGGAAATCCGCGCCAAGATGCTTCATGCAAAAAAAGAATGTAGATACAATCCCACACGTTTTAACCAGATGATAGCCAAGTATGGTGGTGTTGAAACGGCTAAACGGCTAATTGCAAATGCTCTCCAAACAGGAAATACATCAGACGGTTTTACTACGCTGTGTCTTTACGGGAGATTAGATTTAACGATGGAAAATTCTGTTTGCAAGCCTGAATATCAATCCCTGTTCTCTCCCGAAGAAATAGCATATTGCAAAGAAGTTCTTGAACAAAAAAATTCGTGCTCTTAATGGCTCGATTCTGATTTTGAGGTACAGTTAATGTCAGAAAAGCGAAAACCCGCAATCCGTCAACGACCGATACAGGTCAAATTCTTCGTAGATGAAAAAGAACTCGGCTTGATAAAGGCGAGGATGGCGCAGCTTGGGATAGAGAATATGAGCGCTTACCTTCGCCAAGTGGCGATCGACGGATATGCGTCAAAACTGGATTTGCCTGAACGCCGTGAACCCCAAAAATCCCTGACTCACTTTCCGAAGATAGATTGATGTTCAGCTCCGCAGGAGCGCAGCCAATTTCCTTGAAATTGTTAAAGGGTTTGGGATGTTTCCCAACAAGGTTTTGCAAAAGGTAAGCACGGCTGAAATTTTGCAAAACGCGCGAGTGGGTACCGCCGTGCATTGCTTGCCGGAATGGCAAGCTCCGGTGTGGGTACTCACCGGATTTGCTTGCTATTCTGCAAGGAAATCCCGGTCGTGCCACGCCGGATTTCGCAAGTGTAGCTACACTTGCTGTGCTTGCTATTCTCCGTTTCCCATATTAGCAAGCGCCATTTTCCAAATGGAAATCGGCGGCAACCGCCGCCTTGTCTGCCGAAAAGCGAAACGGACGGACGCTGTCAATGGCGGCGCAGCCGTACATCTTGACCATTGACGGCGTTCGTCTGTTTTGCTATTCCAACTGGATTTTTGCATGAAATGAACCGAAGCGAAGGAGGCTTGACGAAGTGAATCCGAAAGAAAATGACAATGAGATCATCGAACTGACCGACGAGGAACTGGACGAGATTTTTGCCGATGATGATTTTGATAACGGCGAGGAGGACGGTGAAATCCGCTCGTTTTATTTCTCCAATCCTGACCCGTATGCAAAGGTCAAGCCACGCCCCGACGATGCCCCCAAGAGGGAGTTTTCTTTCGATGAAAAGGGCAACATCGTGGTGAAAAACCCGTCCGCCTTTTGGCTGCCCGACGTCAAAATCGTGGAGGAACACGGCGGCACGGAATACACCGTAACCGGCAGCTACGAGGGAACGGAAACCCTCGACAGGAAGCTCAGACGCATCATGGAACAGAACGCTGCCGATGATAAAAACGGTATCACGGAGGACGCCGATGAGTAACGACGTTTCTCTTGATATAAACAAAGAATCCAATCCTGTTCAGACAGTTGCCCCGCCGAAGGAGGACAACAATATGTTAAGGGCAACCGACAAAATCACAGCGCTTTATTGCAGACTGTCCGTGGAGGACACCAAAGAAAAAGGCGGCAAGGATGACCCGTCGAACTCCATCCAGCATCAGCAGATCATGTTAATGGAGTATGCAAAATCTCAGCACTTTCCGAACCCGACGTTCTTTATTGATGATGGGTACAGCGGCGTGGATTTTTCCAACCGCCCCGGCTTTCAGAAGATGCTTGCGGAAATTGAAGCCGGTCATGTGGAAGTGGTGATTACGAAAGATCTTTCAAGACTCGGTCGTAATTCTTCGCTGACAGGGCTTTATATCAACTACACGTTTCCTCAGTACGGCGTGCGGTATATTGCCATCAATGACCACTTCGACACTATTGACCCCAACAGCACCGACAGCGACATGGCAGGTATCAAGAACTGGTTCAACGAGTGGTATTCCAAGGATACCAGCCGCAAAATCCGTGCCGTCAACAAGGCAAAGGGAGAGCGCGGAGAGCGCTTGACCACCAACATTCCCTACGGCTATAAGCGTGACTCTGACGATCCTAAGAAGTGGGTGATTGATGAGGAAGCGGCGCAGATTGTGAAGCGGATCTTCGCACTCTGTATGGAGGGAAAAGGACCGAGTCAGATCGCCGCCCTGCTGGAAAAGGAGAAGGTGCTGAACCCAACCACATACAAGCAGCGGGAGGGCAGAAAAACACCGCATCAGACTCCGGAGAATGAGTACCGCTGGCACGAAAGCACCGTTGCTTACATCCTCGAATACATGGAGTACACAGGCTGCACGGTCAATTTCAAGACCTACACCAACTCCATTTGGGACAAGAAGCAGCGGGAAAATCCAATGGAGAATCGCAAGATTTTCTATAACACCCACCCGGCAATCATCTCTCCGGAAGTCTTTGATAAGGTGCAGGAGATCAGGCAGCAGCGGCATCGCAGAACAGCGACGGGGAAGAGCAATATGTTCTCCGGCTTGGTGTTCTGCAACGACTGCAAGCAGAAGCTCTACTACTCCACCACCAGCTATTTTGAAAAGCGGCAGGACTTCTTCATCTGCTCCACCCATCGTGCCAATAAGGACAAGTGCAGCGGACATTATATCCGTGCCGTTGTGCTGGAACAAATCGTCTGGAAGCACATTCAGGAGGTCATATCGGTAGTCACTCGCTATGAGGCGTATTTCCGTTCTGAAATGGAGCAAAAGCTCCGTATACAGAGCGAGGAATCGCTGCGACTGTCTCAGAAGCGGCTGGCACAGGCTGAGAAGCGAATCGGCGAGCTTGACCGCCTTTTCATCCGCATTTATGAGGACAATGTAGCCGGACGGCTGGATGATGAGCGCTTTGCCATGATGAGCAAGAACTACACCGAGGAACAAAAAGACCTCAAAGCCGAGGTCATGGGTCTGCAACAGCAAATACATGAACAGGAACAACAGGCAGAGAATATAGAGCAGTTTGTTCAGCGGGTAAAGAGGAACAGCGCCCTTACGGAGCTGACCCCCTATGCCCTCAGAGAGCTTGTCAAGGCGGTCTATGTGGATGCACCGGACAAGTCCAGCGGCAAGCGCAGGCAGAAGGTACATATCGAGTACGACCTTGTGGGCTACATTCCCGTGGATGAGCTGCTAAAAGCGGAACAGGCATGACCGAGATCATGCCTGTTCCAAGAAATTTGAGTTTTACTGTCTTACCAGCAGGGGGCCTTGGACATCCTTTTTTTCGTTATTCTCCATAGGGGCGAATCATTCTGCTGTTTGCACCATATTCCCGCAGGGATTTGATCTGTTCATTTTCATCCCATTCAACAATATAGACCCCATCCATCCAGCGGGTAGTACCATTTTTGGCCAATGCTTCCATATGCCATTCCACAAAGGTCTTATCTTCTGTATGCATAAACCGATTGACTTTCCATATATTCATGCGATTGTTCTTATGCCAGTCTTGGAACCATCTGCCAATCTCTTCTTTGCCAAAATACTGATTGCCCCAGCATTCTGTGTATACCACATCCTCTGTAAAAAGGGCATTCATAGGCATGACATCATCACTCAGCCACATATCGAACCAAACCTTGATTGTTTCCTCTCTCTGACGCATCATAAAACGCACCCCCATCTCGTTCTGTTCCCAATATATGTACAAATGTATTTCTATAGTCTCATTCTAGCACAAAAAATACTGCCTTACAAGGATGAAAACAGAGAATCGGGCGGGAAAAAACCAGGCTCACAGGAGGTATTCAAAAAAAGAAACCCCTATCAAAGATAGGGGTTCATTTCATTTTTAATTATTTCTTTTTGGAAGGGATCAGTTTCTTTGTACCGCCCATGTAAGGCCACAGAACTTCGGGGATATTGACTGTACCGTCAGCCTGCAGGTTATTTTCCAAGAATGCGATCAGCATACGAGGAGGTGCTGCTACTGTGTTGTTCAGTGTATGTGCGAAATATTTCTTACCATCTGCACCCTGTACACGGATATTCAGACGTCTTGCCTGTGCATCGCCCAGGTTGGAGCAGCTGCCGATTTCGAAATATTTTTTCTGTCTGGGAGACCATGCTTCTACGTCAACGGATTTTACCTTCAGGTCTGCCAGGTCACCGGAGCAGCATTCCAGTGTTCTTACGGGGATATCCATGGAACGGAACAGATCTACTGTATTCTGCCACAGTTTATCATACCACATGGGAGATTCTTCGGGCTTACATACCACGATCATTTCCTGCTTTTCAAACTGATGGATACGGTAAACGCCTCTTTCTTCGATACCATGAGCACCTTTTTCCTTACGGAAGCAAGGGCTGTAGCTTGTCAGTGTCTGAGGCAGGTCTTCTTCTTTATTGATGGAATCGATGAATTTACCGATCATAGAATGTTCAGAAGTACCGATCAGATACAGATCTTCCCCTTCGATCTTATACATCATAGCATCCATTTCAGCGAAGCTCATTACGCCTGTTACAACATTGGAACGGATCATGAAAGGAGGAATGCAGTATTTGAAGCCTCTGCCAATCATAAAATCTCTGGCATAAGCCAAAACTGCGGAATGCAGACGAGCGATATCGCCCATCAGGTAATAGAAACCATTGCCGGCAACTTTTCTTGCGCTTTCCAGATCGATACCATCGAAAGTTTCCATGATATCTGTGTGATAAGGAATTTCAAAATCGGGAACAACGGGTTCACCGAATCTTTCTACTTCTACATTTTCGCTGTCATCTTTCCCGATGGGAACAGAAGGATCGATGATATTGGGAATGGTCATCATGATGACTTTGATACGATCTTCTACTTCTTTTTCTCTTGCACTCAGCACTTCTACTCTTTCTGCTTCAGCGGCGATCTGTGCTTTTACCTTTTCTGCTTCTTCCTTTTCGCCTTTGCCCATCAGCGCACCGATCTGTTTGGAAAGTTTGTTTCTTTCCGCTCTCAGAGCTTCTACTTCCTGTTTGATGGCTCTGTTTTCTTTATCCAGTTCCAAAACTTCATCTACCAGAGGCAGTTTCTGATCCTGGAATTTTTTACGGATATTTTCCTTTACAACTTCAGGGTTTTCTCTTACAAATTTGATGTCTAACATAGTTTGATGACCTCCTTAAAATGTTGAAAATCGATTGGATTCGGAAGTTTTTTATATTTATTTTCTGAAAGACAGGCGGCTCTTTACCCATTCTTTCAAAGCATAAAAAAAACTCCCAATCCCTAAACAAATTCAGGGACGAGAGTAAATTTCCCGCGTTGCCACCCAGATTGCCCGGAAATCTTCCGGACCTCTTGAACAGCTATAAAGGGCTTACCCTTCCGGCTTTCACCGGCAGCTTGGAAAGTGGAACATTTTTTATCCTCCGCCGATTCACACCAGCCACCGGCTCTCTGTGGGAGACTTCAAAAATTTAGCTTTCCTTCAGGCTTCCGCCATCGCTATTTTGGTTCGATTGCTTTATTATATCACAATACTGGAAAATTTCAACCCCTATTTCTATGAAATCCGGGTCAAATCTGTCCCACAAAAAACCGTGATTTTTTGTAAAAAAGGTCTAATTTTAATACAATTTTAATTTTTTTATAAAGCCAAATGCGGCATATCCGTGTTATACTATTATATGTACAAGAAAACCCCTTTTCCTGTACCACAATATGCCCCGGGGTGGCGCGCGCACCCCATGGCCCAGTGTCTCCCCTGGCACTGGGCCTTCCCTTTTTACTGCGTAAAAGCATAAAAAAAGATGCCAATAAAAAATTGGCACCTTTTTTATGACAATATGAATTTTTCAATGACTTCCGCCACGCCATGTTCATCACAGGTGCGTTCCGTAATATAATCGGCAGCAGCTTTCACATGTTCTTCCCCATTTTTCATGGCAACCCCCAGGCCTGCCCGCTGAATCATAGATAAATCATTATCGCTGTCCCCAATGGCAATCACATCTTTCAAATCCACGCCGGCTTCTTTTGCCGTAGCCTCCAGGGCATTCCCCTTAGTGACCTCTTTTTGCACAAATTCCAAATAGACATCACTGGAAAAGAACAAATTCCCATGCTGCCCCACCAGAGGCAAGGCTTTTTCTTTCAATTCCAGCAGCTTTTCTTTGGGGCCGTTGAACAGACATTTTGTAAATTCCCCTTCATATTCCATAGGGTCTTTTAAAATGCGCAAATTGGTACCCATGACTTTTGTATATCTTTCCACCCGTTCCGTATGCCGCTCTGCCAAGAACCGGCGGTCATCGTAATAATAAATTTCCAAACCCAACTCCCGGGCAATTTTTGCCACCGGCGCGATCAGGGCTGGAGAAAAACTCCGCCGGATCACCAGCTTCATATCCCGCAAATCATAGACGGCGGCTCCATTTTGGCAGATGACATAGCCCTTTCTGCCAATCAGGTTCAATTCTTCCAGAAAGCGTTCCACGCCGAAAACACCTCTGCCTGTGCAGATTACAAAATCCACGCCTTTATCCACAGCTTTTCGGATGGCAGCAGAGTTTTCCACAGAAATACTAACTCCTTTCCATAATAATGTGCCATCCATATCGGAAAATACCATTTTATAGCCCATTTTGGCCTCCTTTGTTTACATAAATTTATCTTCATCCTTGTGGATAACCCTGTTGATATTGTGGAAAAACCACTGAATAACTACAATTTTCCTCAAAGTTATCCACAAAATGTGGAAAAATTTTTAAGTTATCCACATTTTGGATACGAAAAAAGGGGTTTCCCCCTTTCTCTTATTTTTCTTTGTTTTCTTCCTCTTCCTCTATTTTTTCGATAAATAAGGGTTCCATAAAGACAGGCTCCATGAAAACAGGCTCGGGGATTCCTGCCTCTTCCACAGGTTCCTTTTCTTCTGTCTCTGCCTTCTGTTCTTCTTCCTTTGCTTCTTCCTCGGCTTCTCTTTCTGCAGCTCTTGCTTCTTCCCGCATTTTTAGAATAGATTCCGCCGCAGCAATCTTCCCCGCCAGGGTTTCTTCCTTTAAGATCAGCTCTTTTTCCGCCTGGGTCACATCGCCAATGGAGGACATTTTAGGTGTATTTGCTTTTTCTTCAGCTTCATCCACTTCCACCATTTCCACCTGATCCAATGTGATCTGTTCCTCCATGGCAGTATCTTTATCTTTTCTTCTGAAGGTTGGCTTGAAGCGAACCTTTACAACCTTTTCATGCTCCGGCTGATATGCCTGATTCTTCGCCATATCTACCGCCTTGATCTCCTCTTCAGAAAGCATATAGGTGCTGACCCCCATTTCAATGGGCTTCGCATAGGTGAAGGAACCGGTTCGGCTATGGATGCCGTTCAGCACAACCCCATTATCATTGCCGTCCAAAAGAGCCAGGGCAAAGCAGAGATTGCCTCCCATTTCATCGAAGGGATTATACCGGATCAGCCCCACCTTTTGTATCTTGGATTTATCGGTCTGATCCATATCCGTCACCATATCCAACAGCTTAGAATATTTTTCTTCGATGCGCTTGGAGGTTTCAAAATATTCTTCAATTTTCATTTCAAGATTATGGGAGGGTCTGCGATTTGCCCCCATAAAATAATCATATTTTTTCTTCTGCCCGCTGAACTTTACAAACAGCACAATGCAGAGGATGAATAACACCACCACTGCCGCTGCCAGTACCAACAGCAGAATCATTATCGTTTCCTGTGTCAATTCTATCATACGCTTCATCCTTATCGTTTCAGGAGCGCCAGCAGGCGTTCCAAATCATCTTCGGAATAGTATTCGATTTCAATTTTGCCTTTATTCCGTTTTCCCATTGGTTTTAATTTTACCTTTGTAGAAAACAGATTTTTCAAATCGTCCTCAATGGCACGATAAGCCGTTTCATCGGCCTTCCCTGTTTCTGGCTGCACGTCATCCGCTTTTTCCGCCTTTGACAAACGTGCTTTTACCAATGCTTCCACAGCACGCACACTGAGCCCCTCTTCAATAACATGCTCCGCCAGTTCAAACTGCGCATCCCCATCAGTAATAGAAAGCAGCGTGCGGGCGTGTCCGCCGGTCAGCTTATTTTCCACAACAAAATTACGGACACGGGGATCCAACTGCAGCAGGCGAAGGGAATTTGTAATGGCAGATCGGCTTTTGCCCACCTTCTCCGCGATTTTTTCCTGGCTTAAGCCAAATTCCTCCTGCAAACGCAGGTAGCTTTCCGCTTCTTCCATAGGATTCAGGTCTTCCCTTTGGAGATTTTCCACCAAAGCGGCTTCAAAAGCCTCGCTTTCTTCCCATTTTTTTACGACAACAGGCACTTTTTCCATACCGGCGATTTTGGCCGCCCGCCAACGTCTTTCTCCGGCGATGATTTCATAATAGTCACCGGATTTTTTTACAACGATAGGCTGAATCATGCCATAGGTTTTCAGAGAAACTGCCAATTCTTCCAAGGCTGTTTCATCGAAATATTTTCTGGGCTGTTTGCGGTTTGGCTCAATCTGATCCAATTCCAGCTCTACAACAGCCTCCTCCTTTTTTGCATTGGGCTGAGCCACCCGCATATCTTCCAGTTCTGTATTGATGAGGGCATTGATGCCAAGCCCCTTGGAGCCTAACCCTTTTTTCTTTACAGCCATATCAATTCCACTCCTTTTCCATGACTTCCTCTGCCAGCAATGCATAAGCCTCTGCCCCCTTGGATTTTGGATCGTAAAGATGGATAGGCAGACCGTGGCTGGGGGATTCCCCAAGGCGCACATTTCTGGGAATGATGGTACGGTATACATTCTGACCCAAAGAACGTTTCACTTCCTCTACCACTTGTAGAGAAAGGTTTGTTCTGGCATCGAACATCGTAAAAACAATGCCTTCGATATCCAAATCCGGATTCAGGCGTTTTTTCACCAAGTTTACTGTATGCAGCAGCTGTTCCAGCCCCTCCAGCGCAAAATATTCACATTGGATGGGAACCAGAACCGTATCCGCCGCCACCAGGGCATTGACGGTAATCATATTTAAAGAAGGAGGACAATCGATGATGATAAAATCATACCCATCCTTCCATTCGGAGAGAGCCTCCCGCAGGATAAATTCCCGTCTTTCATTGCCGATGAGTTCAATTTCTGCTCCGGTCAGGTTGATATTTGCAGGAACCACTTCCAAACCTTCCACACAGGTAGGCTGTTTCACCTCTGCTATGGTAGCTTCTCCCAAAAATACATCGTAAATCGTCAGAGGGACGCTGTTTTTATCCAGGCCAAGGCCGCTGGTGGTGTTTCCCTGCTGGTCTGCATCCACAGCAAGCACCTTCTTCCCCTCTGCCGCTAGACAGGCGGAAAGATTGATGGCTGTTGTGGTTTTTCCCACGCCGCCTTTCTGATTTGTCACCGCAATGACTCTTACTTTGCTCATATTTTTCCCGCCTTTCTTCCTTTATTTTCTCAATATATTGATTATATCATAATAATTTGATGATGCAAATAAAAAAGGAACGTTTCACGTGAAACATTCCTCGTTTTTTTCTATATTTTTTTGTTTATGTTTCACGTGAAACATTGTGAAAAGCTGTAAACTCTATCAAAAATCCATTTCCGCATGAGAAAATTTCGGCAAGGATTTTTCTGTTGCCAGATGGAATTTCAGCATAGCAAATCTGGCAATGGGCTGTGCGATCAAAGATTCAACCGCAAAGGAAATAGCAAAATTTCTGGGCCAATTATGGATAAAGCCATAAATAGGAGCCATGGAAATCTGCCGCATGCCAATCCATGTACCAACAACCGTCAAAACCACAGACATCATAAGCACACAGGAAAGAATATTTGCCAAAATCACAGCATGGAAGCTGTCCCCTTCCTGAACGATCTTAAAAGTCAGTTTTCCGGCAGGCTTTTCTGTCAGCAGGACCAAAAGGATCACAACGGGCCAGATCAGGGGAACCGTATGCAATGCATCTTTATATACGTCCAAGCAAAATCCCATTTCCATCATGGTAATCACAGGTGCAATGATGTTTACAGAGATAATAGAGATGATTGCCATAAACAGTGCCTGCTCTTTTTTGTTTCTAGGTAATTTCATGTAAAAATCCATTTTCATTTTCTCCTTTTCTTTTTTGGCGCAAAAAAATACCAACTCAGAATTTTTCATCTGAAAAATTCTGTGCTGGTTCTCATTCCCGGAAAAATTCCGTTTCTGTATTTATACGCACCAAATATTTTGATATCCTCTCTACCAAGATATTGTATACGAAATTGGAATCGATTGCAAACCGAAAAATTTAAATTTTTTTCATTTTTCTTTGTATAAAAAGCGCATAGTGTTTTTTCCTGCAAACAAAGGGCGCAAAAGAAAAAGCCATTTCATTCCGTCAAAGGCAATAAAATGGCTTTCTAATCATAATTTTGCAGGGGTCCCCACATTTTTCAGCCAGCTATTCAGCTTCAGCTCATGTTTATTTTCCAATTCTTCAAATTTACCGAATACAGGAATTGCCTTGGGGATCACCTTCACATCGAAGGGCATATCCGGCCCCATTTCCCCATCTACTGTAGATTCCATGATTTTAAAAGTTTCATCCAGACATTCTATCTTAAAATAATGATCTTTCAGATACAGTACATTTTTATCATGAATATGTTCCCCTGTAATCATCTTCATCAGAACAGGAGTCATTTCGTAAAGGGGGCGTCCCTTAATGGCAATAAACTCAAATGCTCCATCGGTAATAGAAGCTTCGGGGGAAAGATTCGTAAATCCTCCCGTTCCAGCAGAATTGAGGATCATGTAAAAATACAAATCTTCTTCAATGACTTCCTTACTGGTGGTAATGCGAAAAGGAATCTTGCGGAACTGCGGCAGCTGCTCCACTCCCTTTAAATAATAAGAAAGACTGCCCAGTGCATTTTTCACATCTTTATCTACCGTCTTGGAAACATTGGTGAAGAAACCGCCAGCGCAGACATTGATAAAGAAAATAGAATCATTCACCAGACCCAAATCGATATCCACAGGTTTCGTGGAGACGATGGTCTTGCAGACATCTTCCACCTGACCGCTCTTAAACCCCAAATAAGTGGCAAAATCATTGGCAGTGCCGGAAGGAATAATGCCCAAAGGAATATGCAGTCCCCTTCTCATCATGGCATTCAGCACAATATTGACCGTACCATCGCCGCCGGAAGCAACGATAATATCGTAATTGGGGTCCATCTGGGCAATATGCTTATCGATATCCCCAGGGTGCAGGGTACGGAAGGGATGGACTTCATAGCCGCCTTCCTGAAAAATGCCAATGCAGACATCCAGATCAAATTTAAAACTTTTATTCCCAGAAAAGGGATTGTAAAACAATTTCAATTTTTTCATACAAACATTTCCTTCTTTCAAAAAGAAATTTAAACTTTCATGCATGAAATGCGGCAGATACCGCTGCCAATAACTAAGGCTTACGTACACCCTTGGAGGCTTACAAAGCAGCCCCATGCTTACTCATATCATCAGGCTGTCTCATGCATTATGCAGAGGAATTTCTGCAAGCAATCATCCTGCTGTTAGCCATTTTGACAACTCGTTCATCACATCTGTTCCGGTGCGGAAATGCCCAGAAGACGCAGACCTTCCTTCAATACGGTCTTTACTGCCACAACCACAGCCAAACGAGCCTGTCTTACTTCCGGTTCGCTGTTCAGAATCGGATTATCGTGGTAGAACTTATTGAAGGCCTGTGCGATGGCAACCAAATGTCTTGTTACCACGGAGGGTTCCAGTTTTGCCGCCGCATCCTTAATCTTATCAGGGAAAGCTTCCAGCAGCTTGCAGACATCCAAAGATGCTTCATCAGACAGGGTTGTAAAATCAATATTTTCAAAGTTCAGTTCCCCTGCCCGTTTCAGGATGGAGCAGGCGCGGGCGTGGGTATACTGCACATAAGGGCCTGTCTCACCATCGAAGTTCAGCATTCTTTCCCAAGAGAACACAACATCCTTAATTCTTGTGTTATACAGGTCGTTAAAGATAACCGCACCGATGCCAACCTGTTTTGCAACTTCTTCTTTATTTTCCAAATCAGGATTTTTTTCTTCAATAATACGTTTTGTTTCGGCGCAGGCCTGATTCAGCAGATCTTCCATCAGAACCACATGGCCATGACGAGTGGAAAGCTTGCCGCTGTCCAGAGAAACCAGACCAAAAGGTACATGAATCAGATCTTTATACCAATCATAGCCCATTTTATGAATAACTTCGAACCACTGGGCAAAATGCAGATTCTGGTCCAGTGCGGTCAGGTAAATGCACTTGTCGAAATTGTATGTTTTCTTACGGTAGAGTGCCGCAGTAATATCCCTTGTTGCATACAGTGTACCGCCATCCTTACGGATAATCAGGCAGGGAGGCATATTTTTATCCTCCAGATCCACGATCATGGCACCTTCAGATTCCTTCAGCAGACCTTTTTCCTTCAATTCTTCCACAACGGCATCCATTTTGTCATTATAGAAGGATTCGCCGGTATAAGCATCGAATTTTACGCCCAGCATTTCATAAACCCGTTCAAATTCCTTGATACTGATATCATAGAACCATTTCCACAGGGTCAGGGCTTCTTCATCCCCTTCCTGCATTTTTACAAACCACAGACGGGCTTCATCGTCCATTTTCAGCTCAGGATGTTTTTCTGCTTCATCGTGGAACTTTACATAAATTCGCATCAATTCCTGAATCCCGTCTTTTTCCACAGCTTCCTTGCTGCCCCAATTTTTATAGGCAACGATCAGCTTGCCGAACTGGGTGCCCCAGTCCCCCAGATGGTTGACGCCTTCGCAATGATAGCCCAGCTCTTCATGAATTTTATAGATGGCATTCCCAATCACCGTAGAGCGCAGATGGCCTACATGGAAAGGCTTTGCGATATTAGGGGAAGAATAGTCGATGACAATGGTTTTCCCTGCGCCCATATCACTTTTGCCGTAATTTTCTTTCTGTTCCAAAACAGCGGAAAGCACCTGTTTCGCATAAACCCCTTTATCCACAAAGAAGTTAATATAGGCACCGACCACTTCCATTTTTGCAATGAAATCGGGCTTTTCAATCTTTTCAATCAGCTCGTTGGCGATCATCGGGGGTGCTTTGCGGAAAACCTTTGCCAAACGGAAACAAGGGTAGGCAAAATCCCCCATTTCCTTCTTTGCAGGAATTTCCACAGCAGCAGCCGCATCTTCCACGGGGATATCCGCAGCAGCAGCCAGAAGTTTTGCAATTTCTATTTTAAAATCCATATATTTTCCCTCCAAAAAATCCCTTTATAGAAAGGGACATACTTCTATTTAATGTAGCATAAAAATGGCGGAAAATCAAGGGAAAGGGCAATAGTTCTAGGTTTCGGCTCTAAATTCGAGTTCTCGATTATTCCATTATCTCTAATTGCGCCCAGTCGGGCGAAAATCTGCTTCTACAAACCTGCTAACCGCCCATTTGGAACTGCATCGGCAAAACAAAAACCTTCTTCCCTACTTTTTTTGAAAAAAAGTAACAAAAAACCAAATGGTCGCTTCGCTCCTAGGCGGCAAGCCGCCATAGAACCCTTTCAAATGGTTCCCAGACCCTCTAATGGTCTAAGGGGAACAATGTTTTCTGCGGAACCTGCTTTTGCAGTGCAAAAGTTCCGCAATAATCCCTTCCCCACAATGCCTTATGGCATGGAGAAAAGCGGCGGCGGTGCGCCTGCAACAGAATTGTAGCATTTCGGCAAAGATTTGTTTTTTTGTGCTATTCTATGGGGAAAAGGAGGTTTTACAAATGGAAGAAATGCGCCAAAAATTAAGAGTTTTAGAAAAAATGACCCATGAATTAGATTGTATCTGCGGTTTGGTTTATGTATTAAAAGATGCAATCTGCGAAAACGAAGATGAATTGAATGTACATTATTCCATGGCTTCATTTTACATCAGTGAACAATTAAATAATTTTAAAGAAAAACTAGATATGCTACTGGAAGACTTATTCGATGCTTTCAGAAATTTAAAGCCATCGGCATAAGTCCGCCCCCGCGCAGGTGGTCTGTCGCTGGGAATGTATACTATTTGTATCTCTTTCCCAGCGACACCCACCGAGGGAAGGGGGCATTCGATATCCCTATGCAGCAACTAAAAAAGGATAAATCCTTCATTTACAAGGATTTATCCTTTTCTTTTTTCATGCTTTTTTCATACTTAACCGTATTTTACCGTCAGGTTTACATAAGAAATATGCTCCCGCATAGCCGAATAAGCCGTCTGATAATCCCCACCCTTAATGGCTTCGATGATCTTCCCGTGCAATTCAATGGTAACATCGATAACTCTGGGGTTCTGGGTCAGAGATTCCCGCATGGCAAGGCGAATCCCCTTTTCAAAGGAATCTTTAGATGCCATCATGGTGCTCATCAAGAGCTTATTATGGGTTGCCACTGCTACCTGCATGTGAAACATAGAATCATAATCTACAAACTGATTCACATCATGGCGATATTCTTTCATCTTTTCAAAATAATATTCCAGCTGAGCAATATCTTCCCTGGTTGCACGCTTTGCCGCATAGCTGGCCGTCTCCCCTTCCAGCATATAGCGAAATTCCAGCAGATCGCTCAAGTCAGAATTTTCTACGGTAATGCTGAAAGGCGCAATATTTACGATATTATCAATCTCATTAATAAATGTCCCCGCCTTGGAACGGCGGATAAACCCAAACACTGACAAAGCTGTATAAGCTTCCCGCAAAGTGCTTCTGCCAATGCCCAGCTGTTCGCTGACAATGTTTTCATTGGGCATCATATAACCCGCAGGCAGCTTACCGCTGGTGATCAATTCTTTGAACCGCTGAAACAGATTTTGGGAAATATTATTTCTCCCCAGATCTTTCTTTAAATAAGCGGCATTTTCCAATAAATAATCTCTTTCTTCCATATACAGGATTCCTCCCTTATCTTTTGTATATTATTATGTACACTATCGTACCATAACTTTTGTTGCATGACAAGATAAAATTTTATGGTTTCGGAAAAATATATTCCTCCTGCATATCTGAAAGGGGAATTTCCCTTCCCAAAAGGAAGCAGGCAGTCTCCCGGTGGATTTCCTCCAGGCGGCTCTGGTCTTTTTTCCGAATTTGAGAATCTTTCTCAGATTGTGATAAACTCAACCTTTCATAGACACTGCGCACCACAAATTCATCTTCATTTTGCCCATTTCTAAACTGCGTCCAGATGGGCACAAAGGAAACTTCTTTTACAGAAGGCGCTTCCTCGCCAATTTGTTCTACTGTTAAATGTAAAATAATGGAAGCATTTCTGGGTGGTGTTGTCTGAGAAGAAAGGAAATTTCCTAATGAATAAATGATGAATCCATCATGAATCCCATTCCCATGATCCAGGGTACGATATTCCATTTTTTGCAGCACATGGGGATGGCTGGCAAGGACAATATCCGCCCCAGCGTCAAATATCAGATCTGCCCATTCCACAAAAATATCTCTGGGATAGGTTTCATATTCATTGCCCATATGGGGCATCGCCACCACCACATCGGCATTCTGTCTGGCTTCTTTGATATCAGAAACCATTCCATCTGTATCGATGAGGTTCACCAGATAATCCTGGGGCACAGGGATGCCATTGGTGCCATAGGTATAGGAAAGAAAAGCAAAACGAATGCCGTTTACCTCTTTATATAAAATGGTATCCCTCTCCTCTTGGGAGCGATAGGTACCAAAATGGGAAATGCCGTATGCATCCAGCTGATCCAGGGTGCGGATGAGCCCCGCCTGCCCTGTATCCATACAATGGTTATTGGCAGTGGTCAGCAGGTCAAAGCCCGCATCCTGCAGCGCATCCAGAAAGCTGTCCGGCGTATTGAAGCAGGGATAGGAGGAATAGGGACGATCCGGGCCGCCAAAGGTCAGCTCCAGATTGCCAATGACAAGGTCGTTTCCTGCAAAATATTTCTTCACATCCTGAAAATTATGCATAAAATCATATTCCCCTGTGGCAGGATCATAGGCTTCGTTATATTGATAATCGTGTACCATGATATCCCCCACCACTGCCAGTTTCACAGTCTTGATGATAGGCTCTGCTTTTCCCGCTGTGGCGGTAAAGGTCGGCTCGCTTTTGCCGCAGCCGGAAAACAGCAGGATTGCCGTCAGCAGGAATGCTGTCTTTCTTTTCATCTTTCTCCCTCCTCCCAATAAAAACAAATGTATTTGTCAAAAAGTATATCATATTTATATGAGAAAGAAAACCTTTCCTCTTTCTTTGCTTTCCTCCCCAATAAAAAAGCCCTGGACATTCCAAAGTCCAAGGCTTGTTTTCATCAAAACCGTTTCATATCATTCATTTCTTCTTCAATCAGGCCATCTTCATTATAATGCAGACCCTTCTCGATATTTTTCCGCCGATTCCATCTGGTGACAAAATAGGCCACAAAACAAAGGGCTGTGGGAACCATCATATATCCAAAGAAATGGATATCATCAAACGCGATGCCCATGAAAACAGAGAACGCAATCATCCCAAAAGCAAAGATAAGACCAGGCCAAGGGGATACTGTTTTGGCAGAAATCACACCTTCCATAATAATAAAGACTGCAAAAAGAGAAATCATCTGTCCGTATCCTAAAATCGTTTCTAACATAAAAAACACCTCAGTTTTTGTAGATTTTACGCCCCTGTGTTTTATTGTATCATTCTGTAAACTTAAAGTCAATCAGAACTGTTTGCATCTAAAATTTTCCGCCGCCTCCGCCAAAGCTTCTGCCGCCTCCGCCGTGGAATGTGGTGGAAGGGCCGCCCCAGCTGCCGCCGCTGTGGTGATGGTTATCATCATTTCTTGGAACAGGCATCATAGTCGTATGGGTATTGGCAAAGGTATCCTGATTCACCTGCAGATGGAAGCCATTTTCCTTTAGGTATGCCCGCCCATCGGTAAAGGGACGGATATTTTTGCAGGATTTCCGCATGCTTGCCACGCTGATTCCTGCAATCACCAGGGAAAACACTGCCGCCACGCCTACAAACATGGGCACCCTGCTATTCTTTTGCAATGCCAGGTTTTGGGAAAGATAGGCACTGGATTCCTGCTGATAAGGGGAAACATAAGAATCAGGGTTTTCCTGATAGGCCGCATATTCCTCAGCAATATCGTTCATATCCATAAAAAGGGAAAAGAACGCCCCATAATACTCCCCGTCAGAAAGATATTCTTTCATATTATTCCACATGAGGGCAATATAATCATCCGTATAAATATCGATAGCCTTGCCGCAGGTGACGATCTGCCCTTCTCTGTTCGTCATATCCAACACGAAAATAACACCATCATAGGTCTCTCCCAGCCCCAATTCGTGCTCCACATAGAAATCGGCACCATAGTTCCGGGCAGATTTGCCTTCTGTATCATAAGTCGTCACATAAGCCAGATCCAGCCCCCAGCTTTCCCGCATCTCCTCAATCCAAAGGTTCATTTCCTGTTCCTCGGTTGCAGAAATCAGATCAGCATAGTCAAAGACACGCTGTTCCATGGTTTCATCGGCAAAGGCAGGCACAAAAGAAAGGAGCATACAAAGAAAAGTTACAAAACAAAAGATTCTTTTTTTCATCCGATGACACCCCCTGCCACAAATACGATCAGAAGCGCAATCAAAAAGGTGATCAGGAAGATGATACAGAACCATTTTGCCGTCTGCCCGCCGCTGACAGGCAGCTCCCCGACGATCTTCCCCGTTTGTCCATTCATAGCAAAGAGATAATCCTTCCCCTGATATTTACTGATCAGCATCCAGACAGGCAGCAGCATATATATCTGCCGGTCGGAAGAAAAATCCGTATGGCATTTCACCCCATAGACCCGCTGATAGCCTCTGCCTCCTTCTGCCGCTTTATGTTCCACGCCTGGGGTAATACGGGAAGTCATGCGGTCGTATAAATCCTTCGGTTCGTATGTATATTTTTCCGCCAGAAACCCGCTCAGGTAACTCATATCAAAGGGTTTTTTCTTTTCCAGATGGAAGGGCTCCAGGGCATCCATCAAGTCATCCCGCATTTTTTCCGAAGCATCCAAGGGGATATTTTCAAATTCCATGCGCCCTGCCCGGTGGATATGATAGAGGTCTGTTTTGGTGTAGATAAAGCGGGTATCTGTCCACGTGGTCACGTTTTCCCCCGTGGCATGGTAATCGAAATCCGCCTTGCAGTCGAAAAGCCAGAACGGCACATACACCCCGGTGATTTTCTCCAGCCTCTGCTCAGAAGTATACCCCTTCGGCAGCAGCTTTTTACCCTTGCACAGGTTCAAAAAGGCTTCCTGGGCATCTTTCTTATCTGTTTCAAAGGGCAGGATGGCCGCCGGGCGATATTCCCCCTCCAATTGCTTGGGCAAGATGGTGGGGTTGCCGCAGAATACGCAGAAGGTAGCCGCTGTCACATCATCGGTAACGATTTCCCCGCCGCAGGAGGGACAGAGATAGGCCCGCATATGGCTCAAATCTTCCTCCGGCTGGGGGATATTTTCTTCATAATGATAGGTTACATCGGCAGTATCCTCTTCCGCTTCTGCCCGGGGGCGTATCTCATAATCATCTTCTTTGGTCTTGGCTCCCCTCTGCTCCAGTTCCTCCATAGTGAATTTGCCTTCACAGTAATCGCAGACCCATTTCCCCTCTTTTCCATCATAGCGCAGATAAGCCATACAATCGGGGCAAAGGTAAGTCAAAGCTGTTTTTTCCATTTCTTTCACATCCTTTTCAAAAGGCTTTTTCTTCAGTGTATCATAGTCATTTTTTCCTTTCAATGAAAAAGCGAAGGTCATTTTCAAAAGAAAAAATGGCAAAACCCCATTTCGAGCTTTGCCATCCTTCCCTATGATTTAACTAGGTATAAAATCCTTTGTTTTAATACACTTCATCATAAAAAACAGTTTTATGTAATGATACGAAAAACCGATACCGTAACTCATGCTTCTGCAGATACTTCAGCTTCTGCAGGTACTTCAGGTTCTACAGGTGCTTCAGGTTCTACAGGTGCTTCGGGTTCTACAGGTGCTTCAGGTTCTGCAGGTACTTCAGGTTCTGCGGGTGCTTCCAGAGCATCAGCAGCGATACCGATCAGTTTTGCTTCGCTGTCCCATGTTACTTCAAAGCCCAGAGCCGTGCCCAGGTCACGCAGTTTGATTTTCTGTTCATAATGGATAGTGCCGTTCTATTTCGGTATTATACTATTTCCCAATCATTCACAAAACATTTGCAATATCTTTTCTCCATTTTCCCACCATTGACCAACAAAGAGTGCAGATGCCTCCTGTCCTTCATAAGGAACAAGCTCATTTGTATTGGCATCGTAAAAGAATTCCACATCAGCCATGGAGTATGTTTCTCCGTTGAATATAATGTTATCTTCGGTGCCATCCAAGATACATGCACCAATGCAGTCCTCACATACAATGTTCAATGTATTAGGACTGACAAATTTAGGCATAGGAGTGTCCATTGTTGCTTCTTTGATTGTGTTTTTGAACACACAATTACCGTTTACGGTTGTCCCATCAGGAAGAATTACTTTGGTAAACTGTTCTGCGGCATTGATAATATCACCGTTAAATTCGCAGTTCTCAAAAACGATAGTTCCAAAATCTCCGCTGATTGTTACATCCTCATCAAAGACGAGATTTTCAACTATACGCTCTTCTTCTGCAGCCAGCTCAAATGTGAATTCCGTGGCTTTACTTCTTCCATTTTCTTCCTGTTGACCGCTTGGATTATTGTCTGCCTGAGATTGAGTATCTTCACCACCGCTGTAACCAGCATCAGCAGCGATACCGATCAGTTTTGCTTCGCTGTCCCATGTTACTTCAAAGCCCAGAGCCGTGCCAAGGTCACGCAGTTTGAAGTAGTTGTAGCCATCAATGTTATATGCTGTCAGATCAGCTTTTGCGCCATCCAGAACAACTACCTGTGTGGACAGTTTTGCTGTCTTGTCACCAGCTGTTGCTGTCACTGCTTCTTTGCTGCCTGTGTAAGCTGTGCCTTTTGTCAGTGTGATTGCTTTTGTATCTTTGTCGTAGCCAACTTCAAAGTTTGCAACTGTACCGTTTACAGCAACTGCAACGTCACGCAGTTTGAAGTAGTTGTTGCCGCCGATGTTGTAAGCCTGGAATTCCACTGCTGTACCGTTTACAGCTATTTTCGCATTGGAAAGAACAGCCTTTGCTGTTGCAGGAGCTGCGGGTGCTTCTGCAGGTGCTTCTGCGGGCACTTCTGCGGGTTCTTCTGCGGGTGCTTCTGCAGGTGCTTCTGTGGTTGCTTCCGCAGGTGTTTCTTCGGGTGCTTCTGCAGGTGTTTCTTCGGGTGCTTCCGCAGGTGTTTCTGCTTCTGTAGCTTCTGCTGCAGGTACTGTTGTATCATCTGCAAATACATTTACACTGAAAGCGGAAACTGCCATTGCAGCTGTTAATACGAATGTAACAAACTTTTTCATAATATCCCTCCTAAAAACATTAAAACAAAAGATTTTGTTGCTATTTTAGTATATCATACCATTTCATAAATCCTCAATGGTGATTTTCAACCTTTTTATTCACTTTTAAAAATTAAGAAAAAATTAAGAATTATCTATGTATACATTGAACAAACAAATTCCAATTTACTTCCAATTTTCATTTATTTCTTTTCCGACTGATCTCATCCAGATAGCCCGCTGTAATGATACCCGTCGGCAGGGCAAATACAGCAATTCCCAGAAAAGAAGAAAGAATGGCAACGATCTTGCCGATTTCCGTCACCGGATGAATATCCCCATAGCCGACTGTCATCAGGGTGATGGCAGACCAATAAACCGCATCCAGAAAATTTTGAAAGGTATCCGGTTCCACCTGAAACATGACCAAGGCAGACAGAAAAATATACCCAACGGCAAGATAACAAATCGTCAAAAGATTATCCTTCTCTTTCTGGAGCACTCTGGTCATTAAATGAAACCCTTTGGAATAGCGCAAAATCTTCAAAGGCTTCATACATTTGGGCAGGCGCAGGATACGAACTGCTTTAAAGGTGGAATTCAGCGGCGTTAAAGAAGATAAGATCGCCACCAGATCCACTATGGCAAAGAAGGTAAAGGGATATTCCAAAAAGGCATTTTTCCCTTTTAATTTGAAATCCGCCGTGCTCCACCGCAGGATATAATCCACAATAAAAATCACAACCGTTATCTTATCCATCCAGAAAAAGGAGGGACGGCTGGCGTCCTTGAAGCAAAGAGGAAAGATACTCACCAAAATACAGAAAATCATAAATCTATCATAATTGACGCTGAGCCTATCGTCAGGCTCCCCTTTTTCAATCATTTCATAGATGCGCCGACGCATGAAATTTCCTCCCTTCTATGCTTCTTTTGCTGCCTGAATGATTTCTTCTATCAAAAGAGCTAATGTTACTTTTTCAAAATTTTCTTTCAATGCGGATATGGCATCATCCAAATGGGCTCCCAAAACCATTTCAAAAGAGCCGCCGATCTTGCATGTTTTTGAAATTTGGGGATGAAAGGCAAACAAATCTGTTCTGCTGCCGCCTTCAATAGCAGAAAAAATATCCCACAGCGTAATTTCTGCCGCATCCTTTGCCAAAGCTGTGCTCCCTCTTCCTGCCGATACATGCAGCAGGCCGGCTTCTTTTAATTTGATAAACTGCTGCCGCACCATGACAGGATTGCAGCCGGTGCTTTCCGAAATCATATTGCTGGTTATTTTTTTTCCTTTTGAAACTGCGATCAATATCATCATTTGGACAGAAACTGTAAATTGTGTACTCATTTTCATTTCAAAAATTCCCCCTGCCTGCAGTACTGTTTTTATTCTATCAGATATTTCGTCAAATTTCTCAAAAATTTACAAACTATTTTATTGTAGTTATTGACGCTACAATAAAACCATACTATAATAAAATCATAAAAATGAAAGGAGTGTATAAAATGAATGAAACATTAACCGTAATCAAAGAACGTTCTTCCTGCAAGATGTTTACCGATGTCCTTCCGGAAAAGGAAAAACTGCAGGCCATCGCAGAAGCGGCTATTCAATCCCCCAGTGCCATGAACGCACAGCCTTGGCAGGTCATTGTTGTTTCTGATAAAAAACTGATAGAAGAACTGGAAACGGAAACTGTCCATAAAATGGGAGAAACGCCCGCATTTAAATCATTTTATGATATGGTGACTTCCACCGGAATGAAATTATTTTACAATGCCCCTTGTATGATCCTGCTTCCTATTGATAAAAACAATATCTATTCCAAATATGACTGCGGAATCGCCAGCCAGACCATTGCTCTGGCGGCTCAATCCCTTGGCATTGCCAGCAGAATCATTGCCATTGCCGATGTTGCCTTTTCCGGGGAAAAGAAAGCATCCCTCGAAGAAAAATTCCACTTCCCTGAAGGATATGAATTTGGCTTGGCCGTTTTGCTGGGGTATGCAGAAAAGCCCAATGCTCCCCATGAACCTAAACCGGAAAAAATCACATATATCGATTGAGCAAAAGAAAAAGACCGTATATAGAATCTGATCCTATCCGGTCTTTTTCATCTTTTTCAAAATATCTGCTGTTTAAAATTTACACTTCTGTTGTTTCCATTTCATCCACAGCTTCTGCTGTTTCTTCCTCTTCAATATCCTCTTCGGAAATTTTCGCGATGCCCACAACGGTGACGCCCTCATCCAGATTCATCAGCTTCACGCCCTGAGAAACACGGCCGATGGAAGAAATATCTCTGCCCCGGAGACGAATGATAACGCCTTCAGAAGTAATCAGCATCAATTCTTCATTTTCGCCTATCATCAGCACCCCTGCCAGCTGTCCTGTTTTTTCCGTCAGCTGGTGGATCTTCAAGCCCTTGCCGCCTCTGTACTGCAGATTGAACTGTTCCACATTGGTGCGTTTGCCAAAGCCTTTTTCGGTGACATTCAAAATCTGGGTATCAGGGTCGATCTTCCCGGCGGAAACCACATAATCCCCCTCTTTCAGGGTGATGGCTTTTACGCCTGTAGCCGCTCTGCCCATAGGGCGTACATCCTGTTCAGAGAACTTGATGCCCATGCCGCCCCTAGTGGCTACAAAAATCTCATCCTTGCCTTCTGTTGTCATAACAGAAATCAGGTCATCCTCTTCCCGCAGATTCAGGGCGATCAGGCCGCTCTTGCGGATATTGGCGAAGCAGGTCATATCTGTTTTCTTCACCAGACCCTGCTTGGTAACCATTACCAGATATTGGTCTTCCCTGAATTCATTTGCGGGGATGACCGCCATAATTTTTTCATCGGGGTCAATTTCCAGCAGGTTGACGATAGCAATGCCCCGGGCCGTTCTGCCGGCTTCGGGAATTTCATAGCCCTTCATGCGGTAAACCTTGCCGCGGCTGGTGAAGAACAGCAATGTATCATGGGTAGATGCCAGGAACAGGTCTTTCACATAATCCTCTTCTCTGGTCTGCATGCCGATGATCCCTCTGCCGCCCCGGTTCTGGCTCTTATAGGTATCCAGAGGGGTACGTTTCACGTAATTCAGGTTGGACAGGGTAAATACACAGGTCTCTTCGTCAATCAAATCTTCCACATCGATTTCACCGGGGTTCTGAACCAGTTTGGTACGGCGTTCATCGGCATATTTTTCTTTGATTGCGGAAATTTCATCCTTGATCACGCCCAGCAGCAGCTTTTCATCTGCCAGAATGGTTTTATAATAAGCGATCTTTTTCTGCAATTCCGCATATTCTGCATCGATTTTTTCTTTTTCCAGCCCCTGCAAACGGCGCAGCTGCATTTCCAGAATGGCCTGTGCCTGCACATCGGACAGACCAAAGCGTTCCATCAGCCGTTCCTTAGCATCATCATAGCTGGTACGGATGATGCGGATGACTTCATCGATATTATCAATAGCAATCCGCAAGCCTTCCAGAATATGGGCTCTCTTTTCCGCCTTATCCAAATCGAACCGGGTTCTTCTGGTGACAACGTTTTCCTGGTGCTTCAGATATTCTGCCAGCATCTGCTGCAGGTTCAGCACCACAGGTTTTCCGTCAACCAATGCCAGCATATTTGCCCCAAAAGATTCCTGCAAAGATGTATATTTATACAACTGATTCAGGATGACATTGGCATTGTAATCTTTCTTTACTTCAATGATGATTTTGATATCATCCCCAGCGGAAGCATCATACAGATCGCTGATACCCTCCACTCGTTTTTCCTTGACCAGATCCGCAATCTTTTCAATCAGGCGCAGTTTATTGACCATATAGGGGATTTCTGTTACCACGATCCGTTCTCTGCCGTTATGGGTCTCGATTTCCGCCGTGGAACGAACGATAATCTTTCCTCTGCCTGTTCTGTAAGCCGCACGGATGCCGCTCTTGCCCAGAATATTGGCACCTGTAGGGAAGTCAGGGCCTTTGATATACTGCATCAGCTCTTCCACATCGGTCTCTCTGCCTTCGATTTTGTTATCGATCATGCAGACGATACCATCAATCACCTCCCCCAGATTATGAGGCGGGATATTGGTGGCCATACCAACGGCGATACCGCTGGAGCCATTCACCAACAGATTGGGGATACGGGCAGGCAGAACCGTAGGCTCTTTTTCATTCTCATCATAGTTGGGCACGAAATCCACGGTATCCTTTTCGATATCCGCCAGCATTTCCGCCGTGATCTTGGACATTCTGGCCTCTGTATAACGGCTGGCAGCAGCGCCATAGCCATCGATGGAGCCAAAGTTCCCGTGACCATCTACCAGCATATAGCGCATGGAGAAATTCTGCGCCATACGCACCATAGCCTGATAGATAGAGCTGTCCCCATGGGGGTGGTATTTACCCATGGTATCACCGACGATACGGGCGGATTTTCGATAGCTCTTGTTAGGGTCCAAGTTCATTTCATTCATCGCATACAGAATACGCCGCTGTACAGGCTTTAAACCATCCCGCACATCGGGCAGCGCACGGGCCACAATAACGCTCATGGCATAGTCGATGTAGCATTTCTGCATTTCTTTATTGATATCTATGGTTATGACTTTGTCAATCTCTTTGTTTTCGTCACTCATAAGTTCACCTCTTTAAAACCTTGAGGACGTTGTCCTCAAACTCCTACTCGCTTTTTGAAAAAAGCGAGCCAAAAACTTTTACACTGTGATTGCACAACCGTGCAATCACAATTCGGGTCAAGGGGGTGACCCCCTTGCAGGGTGGTGGGGCAGCGCCCCACGGTCTTAAAAATCCATCTCAGCGTACTGGGCATTTTCCTCGATGAAGATTTTTCTAGGCTCTACTTCATCCCCCATCAGCATACTGAAAATCTGATCTGCCAGCACTGCGTCATCGATGGTAACCAATTTCAAAATACGATGTTCCACCGCCATCGTGGTATCCCGCAGCTGGTCGAAGTCCATTTCCCCCAGACCTTTATACCGCTGTACTTCCTTAATGCCGGTTCTGCCGATTTCCTGATACAATGCCTCCAGCTGGATATCGTCATAAACATAATAATGCTGTTTATTCTTTTCCACACGATAGAGAGGGGGCTGGGCGATATAAACCTTTCCCTCTTCGATGAGCTGGGGCATATAGCGATAGAAGAAGGTCAGCAGCAGGGTACGGATATGGGCACCGTCTACATCGGCATCAGTCATAATCACGATTTTATGGTAGCGCAGCTTTTCAATATCAAAATCCTCGGAAATGCCTGTACCAAAGGCAGTAATCATATTTCTGATTTCTTCGGAATTCAAAATTCTGTCCAATCTTGCCTTTTCCACATTCAGAATCTTCCCGCGCAGGGGCAGGACAGCCTGGGTCTTCGGGTCTCTGGCCTTGATGGCAGAGCCGCCGGCGGAATTCCCTTCGACGATATAGATTTCACATTCATAAGGATCTCTGCTGGTACAATCGGTCAGTTTCCCGGGCATACGGGTATTTTCCAGACCTGTTTTGCGGCGCACCAGTTCCCTTGCCTTTCTGGCGGCGTCTCTGGCTCTGGAAGCCATCATCCCCTTTTCGATAATGATTTTGCCGATATTGGGATTTTCCTCCAGGAAATAGGTCAGATATTCGCTGAGAACGCTTTCTACAGCGGCTTTTGCTTCACTGGTGCCCAGCTTTGCCTTTGTCTGCCCTTCAAACTGAGGATCTTCCACCTTAATGCTGACAACAGCTGTGATGCCTTCCCGGACGTCCTCCCCGGAAAGCTTTTTATCTGCATCCTTAATAATGCCGATTTTTTTGCCGTAATCATTCAATGTTTTTGTCAGGCCGGATTTGAAGCCCACCAAATGGGTACCGCCATCGGGGGTATTGATATTATTGACGAAAGTGAAAATGCTTTCTGTAAAGCCATCATTATGCTGAAAAGCCACTTCCACCAGCACGCCGTCCTTCTCCCCGGAAGCATAGAAAATCGTTTCATACAAGGGCTGACGGCTCTGATTTAAGAAGCTGACAAATTCCTTGATACCGCCTTCATAATGGAAGGATTGACTTTGTTCCATGCCTTCCCGCAGGTCGATGAGATTGATCTTCAGCCCCTTTGTCAGGAAAGCTGTTTCCCGGAAACGCTGTTTCAGGATATCATAATCAAAAACCGTTTCCTCGAAAATCGTATCATCGGGCAGGAAATGGACATAGGTGCCTGTGATATCTGTTTCCCCCACGATAGTCAAAGGGCTGACCACATCGCCTCTGCAATATTTCTGCTGATGGATCTTGCCGTCTCTGTGTACCTGCACGGTCAGCTCTGTAGAAAGGGCATTGACAACAGAAGCACCTACGCCGTGCAGCCCGCCGGAAACCTTATATCCGCCGCCACCGAATTTCCCGCCGGCGTGGAGGATGGTAAATACCATTTCCAAAGCGGACATGCCCTTCTGTTCATTGATATCCACAGGGATCCCACGGCCATTATCCATAACGGAAATGGAATTATCGGGATGAATCTTTACAGTGATTTCATTGCAGAAGCCGGCAAGAGCTTCATCCACGGAATTATCTACGATTTCATAAACCAAATGATGCAGACCCTTGGAGCTGGTGGAGCCAATATACATACCGGGACGCTTGCGGACAGCCTCCAACCCCTCTAAGACCTGAATTTGATTTGCATTATATTCGGATGACATCAAATCCCTCTCTTTCGGTCAATTTATTCTGAAACAAAAGAAACCAGCCGTGAAACAGAAGTTTCCTTTGCTTATCCTATTTTGTTCTTTACAAGAAAAAAGAAGGCCATATATGTGGTCTCTTTCCTTCTAAAAAAACAAACATAAAAATTTTGATATAATTATACCATTTTTTCATTGATTTTTCAACGTTTTCTAATGATTTTCCATGGATTTTTTTAAAAAATTCCTTCCTTATAATTTAGAGGGGATACAGAAAAAAACAAAACCATTGAAAAAAGACACCACAATATGTAGTGTCCTTATCCCAACTTATTTCCCTGGGGCGTAATGATCCCATTTTCCACATAAAACAGGTTATCTTTTGCAATATATTTTTTCACAGAATCCTCGATGCCGGTGCAGGTCACAAAAGCCTGCAGGCCGCCGATGGATTCCAACAGGAATTTCTGCCGTCTTTCATCCAATTCAGAAAATACATCATCCAGCAGGAGAACAGGTTCCTCCCCGGTTTCTTCCCGAATCAGGTCGATTTCCGCCAAGCGGGCCGCCAAGGCCGTTGTCCTTTGCTGCCCCTGAGAACCATAGACCTTTACTTCCCTTCCATTAATGGAAAAGATCACATCATCCTTATGGGGGCCGCTTTGGGTGGCACCAAAATAAATATCCCTGTCCAGATTCCGCCGCAGCTTTTCTGCCAGCATCCCTTCCTCGCAGTTTGGCTTATAACCGGTGTGCAAATGGTCCCTGCCCCCTGTCAGCCTGGAAAGCTTTTTCGCCGCAATTTCATCCAGCCGAAGGAGAAAACGCTTTCTGGCGGAAATGATGCGCTCACCGTATTCCGCCATTTGGGCATCCCAAACAAAAAGGGTCTCTGCCAAGTCCGGCTTTTTCTGAATCTCCTTCAACAGATTGTTTCGCTGCTTTAAAATGCGATGATACTGCTGCAAATCATAATAATAGACCTTGCTCAGCTGGCAAAGCTCCATATCCAGAAACCGACGGCGCTCCCCCGGGCCATCCTTCACAATAGATAAATCCTCCGGAGAAAAAATAACGGCATACAATGTCCCAAAAAGGTCGCCAAGTTTTCGCACCGGCAGGCCATTGACGGCAATCCCCTTTTTTTCATTCTGCTTCAAATGGACATCGATCCGATCATAGCAATTTTTCCGCTGTACCATCATACGGATATGGCTTTCCTCTGCATCGAAATGGATGAGCTGCTGATCGCTTTTGCCCCGCATAGAACGACCCATGGCACAAAAATAGATGGATTCCAGAAAATTAGTCTTTCCCTGGGCGTTGCTGCCGTAAATCACATTGATCCCCCGGGATGGTTCGATTTTCAGTTGTGCAAGGTTCCGAAACCCCTGAAGGGAAACCTCTGTGATATACATTTTTATTCACCTGCAATTCATAAATATGAATCAGTTGATTTTTCGATATAAAATATTATGTAAATCAACTCTGTTTTGCCAGTTCTTCCCGCAATTCCTGCAGCAACCCCTGCAGCAAAATCACTCTTTCATCATAAAAAGCCTGCTTCGCTTCTTTCTCATCGTCCTCAAAAAAGGCGTATTCCGCTGGCCATTCCACCCAATCCTCGAAGAATTTTTCCATATCCTCCAGGATTTCCTGAATCAATTCCAGCTTGGAAAGCTTCACCTCATATTTCTCGGGGCCATAATAGCCTTGGGCAACGATTTTTACTGTTTCATCGGCAGTCAAAGTAAATTCGGAACCTTCCTCATCGAAATATAATTCCACAGGAACGCCATCCCGCAAAGCACAGATGCAGGCATCCATCACTTCCACGGGCACATCCTGAATATAGCTGCCAAGGCCTTCAAAATCTCCCAAGAGGATATCCGTCCAACCGCTTTTCGGTTTTGTAAACATGAAACCACTCCTATATTTTTATAAACACTTGTTTAGTATTTTTCTCTTTCCGGTAACTCACTGATAAAGGTAGACCCCAGCACCAGTACGGCGCCAACCACGCCAAAAATACCCATATTTTCTTTCAGCAGCAGGGCAGAAAGCAAGATCGCCACGATAGGGTCAATATAGCTGAAAATAGCGATGGTCTGGGCTTTCAAATCCTTCATGGAAGCGAAATACAAAATATAGGCCACTCCCGTATGAATAATGCCTACCAACAGCAACATAGCCAAAACAAAGGGCGTTAGAGCAGAACGCACTTCTCCCAGTTCCTGGGTCAAAAGCACATAGGGCAGCAGAACAACAGCCCCGGTACCCAGCTGCACAAAAGTCTTATCATAGGCAGAAATATCGGTGATCTTTTGATTCATCAGCACCACAGCCGCATAAAACAACGCTGCCCCCAAGCCAAAAAGAATGCCCCTTGCCTCAGAAAAGGAAGGGATCCCCGTTTGGATGACCCCGGAAACAAACACCATTCCCACCAACGCAACCGCCACACAAAGGACTTTTCTCACTGTCAGCGTTTCCTTTAACAGAAAAGGCGAAGCCAACAGGACGAAAATCGGCTGCATATAGTAGCAAAGGGTAGCTGTGGCAACGGTGGTATAGTGATAGGATTCAAACAATAATATCCAGTTGATACCGATAAAAATGCCGGAAAGAGCCAGCAGGATAAAATTTTCCTGAATTGCCCTGCCATTGGGACTGCTTTTTTTCAAAAAAAGAAAAAGAAGCACGAATAGAGCGCCCACAAAGCCCCGCACCACGGCGATCAAGCTGGAAGGCAGGGGAATATATCGCACAAAGATGCCAATGGTGCCGAAAATCACCATAGATGCGATCAATTCCATCCTTGCTTTGTGCCCCATAAACGTACTCCTCTCTTCTTTCGTATCAATAAACTTCTGTTTATTCTTCTGCCGCCACTTCCACGCGGCCAACCCCCTTCAGTTCGATGACATCACCGGGGCGGATTTTTTTGCCCCGCTCTGTGGCGATTGCGCCATTGACTGTTACCATCCCTTCGGACAGATAAAATTTCACATCGGAACCTTGATCCACCAGGCCGGCCAGCTTCAAAGCCTGCTGTAGTTTAATAAACTCAGTATGAATATAAATTTTTTCCATTTTCGTAACCTCCTTTTTAGGGGGCTCTGCCCCCTATAACCCCTGCAAGGGCATAATGCCCTTGACCTTATTTGCAGAAACTATCGTTTCTGCGAGAAATAAAATCATTCACGCCGAAGGCAAATCGGGTCAAGGGGGGTAACCCCTTGCGGAGTGTGAGTCAGAGCCTCACAAAAAGAATTGCCCACAAGCGTGTTTTTGAAGGGGTCTGGGGAAACTTTTCACAAGTGAAAAAAGTTTCTCCAGCAATCTCTTTTACATTCTCAAAGGTAAAATCAAATATTTAAAAGCATCGCCTTCCACAGGCAGGATGGTGCAGGGGCTGAGGGATGCCATGAAGATCATCTTCACAGAATCCTCCTCGATAGAACGCAGTGCTTCGATCAGATATCTGGGGTTAAAGGCAATGGTCAGGTCATCCCCTTCCACTTCTGCAGATACACTTTCATGGGCAGTCCCCATATCACTTCTGGCGGTGATATCCATACCGCCGCCATGAATCATCAGGCGGACAGGGGTTTTTCTATTATCTCTGGAAACCAGAGAAGCCCGTTCCAGAGCCTGGATCAGTTCACTTTTATCGATGATCATTTTTGTTTTGTAATCATCGGAGAAGGACTGGGCATAGCGGATAAAATCGCCTTCGATCAGGCGGGATACCATGACAGCTGTTCCCAGATCAAAGAGGATATGTTTTTCTGTCAGGTAGATGGAAAGGGTATCTTCCTCTTCCTGCGAAAGGATTTTATTCAGTTCGGCCAAGGTTTTTCCCGGAACGATCACTTCTGTTTCCCCGCTGCCCGTGAGCAGGTCGTTTCTCCGGAAGGAAATACGATAGCCATCTACAGAAACAACATGCACAGAGGTATCACTCAACTCAAATAATTCCCCAGTCAGGACAGGCTTAGAGCCATCCTGTGCAATGGAAAAAATGGTCTGACGGATCATATCCCGCAGCTTCGCCTGTTCCATGGAATAGATTTTTTCCTGTTCCACTTCTGGCAGGCTGGGAAAATCATCGCCGCTCTGCCCCATGATCTGAAATTCGGAGGTACCGCTGAGGATGTTTACGGCAAATTTATCATCAGTTTCAATGGTGACAGATTCCCCATTCAAGCGACGGACGATTTCGTTGAAGATACGGGCTTCAATGGCAACCTCGCCTTTTTCGGAAATTTCTGCTTCGATAGGCGCTGTTTTGATGCCGATTTCCAGGTCATTCCCGGTCATCACAAAGCCCCTTTCATCGGCTGTCAATAAAATACATTCCAAAATGGGCAGAGTGGTGCGGTTGGAAACCGCTTTGTTTACAATGTTGATGTACTGCAGAAGCAGATCTTTGCTGCATGTTAACTTCATGATTGTGTACAACTCCTTTGTTCACAGATATAAATAAAATAAAAATAATGGAATCAGTAGTAGCAGTAGTAGGGGCTGTGGGTTTGTGGAAAACCGAGGGATGCCCCAAAAATCAAGGAAAAAACATCTTGGAAAACCCTGTGGATAAGTGGAAATAAGGATAGGGGTTGTCCACGTTTTCCACAGAAGGGGGAAAGGGGACAAGGTTATCCACAATTTGTCCAGAGGAATTTTACAGGAGTGTTGTGGAAAGGTATTTTATATAGAGGGAAAACTTTTTTCACTTGTGAAAAGTTTCCCCTTAAACCCCTTCAAAAACACGCTTGAGGTAAGTTTTATGGGGCGTTGCCCCAAACCCTACTCACTTTTTGAAAAAAGTGAGACAAAAACTTTTATTCGCCTGCGGCGCATATTTCCTGATTTTCCTTTGAAAAAGCGATAGCTTTTTCGTATTGGGCTCCAAGGGGGTGACCCCCTTGGTGGGAGTTTGAGGGGGAAACCCTCAAGGTCTTATGCCTCTTTAATGTCTTTTTCCAGCTGCAGGATGGTTTTCTGCAATGCGGTATCGGTTTCCAGCTGTTTCTCGATTTTCGAGATAGCATAAATAACCGTGGTATGGTCTCTGCCGCCGAAGCTTTCGCCGATTTTCGGCAGGGAAATATCCAGCAGCTTTCTGCAAAGATACATGGATACCTGTCTGGGGAAGGCGATATTCTTAGGCTTTTTGCTGCCCTGAATATCCTCCACCCGGATATTATAATGCTCTGCCACCACCTGCTGGATCAATTCCGGCGTCAGGGGGGCGGAGGAATGTTCGCTGAAGATATCCTTCAGGCTATTTTCCGCCAGAGCAATGGAAATATCCTGATTGGTCAGGGTGGCAAAGGCTACGATCCTGGTCAATGCCCCTTCCAGTTCTCGGATATTGGAAGCAATATTTTTGGCGATATAGGCCATAACATCATCGGGAACCACAAGGTTATCCCGTTCTGCTTTTTTCTTTAAAATGGCAATCCTAGTTTCATAATCGGGGGGCTGTACATCGGCGATCAAACCCCATTCGAAACGGCTGCGCAGTCGGTCTTCCAGTGTTTTGATCTCTTTGGGGGGACGGTCGGAAGATATGATGATCTGTTTATTGGATTCATATAATGCGTTGAAGGTATGGAAAAATTCTTCCTGTGTCCCTTCTTTTTTGGAAATAAACTGGATATCGTCAATCATCAGCACATCAATATTGCGGTATTTATTGCGGAATTCTTCGTTTTTATTATTCTGGATAGAGTTGATCAGCTCAATGGTAAAGGTTTCGCTGGTAACGTAAAGTACTTTCGCATCGGGGTTTTTATCCAAAATATAATGACCGATAGAATGCATCAGATGGGTTTTGCCTAAGCCGGAATTTCCGTATAAAAACAGAGGATTATAGGCTTGGGCAGGGGCTTCCGCAACAGCCAGGGAAGCGGCATGGGCCATACGGTTGCTGTTGCCGACAACGAAAGAATCAAAGACATATTTCGGGTTCAGGTTTTTTGCCAGCTCATTTTCTGTTTTCTTTTCTTTTACCAGATTATGCTTGCCAAAACCGCCGGCCTTCTGTTCTTCTTCTGTAGTGATAACGATTTCATATTCGTTTTTTGTCACGAATTTGACTGCATTTCGGATAATGGGCAGGTTTCTCTTTTCCAGCATTTCTTTGAAAAATGCGTTTTCAACCTGCAGGATCAGCTGATTGCCATCAATGCCGCAGGGGATGATGGGCTGAATCCATGTTTCAAAGCTAACGGGTGAAGTCTCTTCTTCAATAATTTTGAGAGCTTCTTCCCAGATTTGTTTCAATTCCATTTCTTTCCCTCCTATATTTTTCCTGTCTGTGGATGAACCCTTCTGTTATCCACAGTTTCTTTGGATATCTCTGTGAAAAACAAGATATGACATCCTTCTTTTTTAAAGTTATGAACAGGTTTTCTTTTTTCCCTTCTGCACAAATTCCACATAGCTGTCAATGGGGCTGTCATCAAGCCAAAAGCGGTTCCTCTGGGGAAAGGATTCACAGCTTTTTATACAAGCTGGGAAAAGTTATCAACAGAGTTGTCAACAGATTGTGGATAACATAATATAGGAATTGTGAAACCTGTGGAATTGCAAAAGGGCATGCTTGGTTCTAGTATAACAAAAGTTATCCACAGGTTCAACGAAAAACTTGTCCAAAAAAATTGTCCCTCGATGCCGTATACAAGATATAGTAAATCCAGTCTCAAAAAATCTAAATATACCTTTTTGTCGAAAAAATTTTCGAAAATTTCCTGTGGAAATGTGGACAAATCCAATAAATACGCGCCTTCCGGGGAAAATTTTTTCTTGACGAGCATTGCTTTTTTTACTATAATAGGGGCAGTGCTCATAAAAAGGGTGAGCAGAACCCGGAAATTGAAGGAGGTGCAACAACCATGAAAATGACATTCCAGCCTAAGAAAAGACAGAGAAGCAGAGAACATGGCTTCAGAAAAAGAATGAGAACAGCAAACGGTAGAAAAGTGCTTGCTGCAAGAAGAAAAAAAGGTAGAAAAGTATTATCCGCATAATCTTTTCCTGTTTATTTTAAGGCCGCAGAGTTTTTCGTGTGGCCTTTTGTTCGTCATGGAAGATTTTTTCAGCGGGCCGCAAAGGAGGTTGTGCCGATGAAACATACAGAATCTTTGAAAAAAAATTTTCAGTTCCGCCATGTATATAACAGAGGCAGATCCATCGCCAACCGCCATTTGGTATTGTATTTGGTCAAAAACGGGACACAGGGGAATAAGCTGGGCATTTCTGTCAGCAAAAAGGTGGGCAAAAGCGTTGTCCGTTCCCATGTGACACGCCTGATTCGGGAAAGCTACCGCAGTATGGAAGAGGAGATCAAAACGGGGTATGATATGGTGGTCATTGCCCGTGTTTCCTGCGCTGATGCTTCCTATCATGAGGTGTGCCGTTCTTTGCGGCATCTTTTCAAAAAACAACAGCTTCTGCTGAGCGTGTCTGAAAGAAAGGACCGTCAGGATAAATTAGAAGCAGAAAACGGAAAAGAAGTGGAATAATGAAATGTTTCAAAAACTGTTTTTGTTGTTGATCCGGTTTTATCAGGCAGCGATCTCTCCCCATTTCAGGCCTTGCTGTCGGTTCACGCCGACATGCTCCCAATATGCGTATATCGCCATATCCAGACACGGTGCGATAAAGGGCACGTATCTTGCCGTGCGGCGGCTTTTGAAATGCCATCCTTTCCACGAAGGCGGGTATGATCCTGTTCCGGAAAAGAAAAAATAACTGTCCTTCGGGGCGAAGATCTCGTATTGTTTGTTTAAGGAGGAAAAAATGTTACATTCCTATTTACTGGAAGCACTGCCTTCCGTAAGAGAGCCCGGTGTGATCATCGGACCTGTGGCTAACCTGATGGGGAAAGTATACAACATGCTTTTTGAATTGCTTCACAGCAGCACAAGCGCAGGTTCCCTTGGTCTGGCTATCATTATTTTTACATTGATCGTGAAACTGATTCTGTTCCCTCTGATGGTAAAGCAGCAGAAATCTTCTTTTAAGATGCAGCAGCTGCAGCCGGAACTTCAGAAGATCAGAAAGAAATATGAAGGCAAGACAGACCAAATGTCTCAGCAGCGCATGGCTTTTGAAATGCAGGAACTGCAGAAAAACAGCGGCGTAAGCATGATGGGCGGCTGTCTGCCTATGCTGATCCAGCTGCCTATCCTGTATGCATTGTTCTATCTGTTCCAGAATGCATACGTTTATGTAGATGTTATCGGCGCAAATTATACAGATATCGCCAATGCGATCATCAACATTCCGACAACCCTCAGAATGGAAGTATTCCAGCCCTTTGCTCAGGAATTTGTGGATACTTACAAAAATGTGGCCATCATCAAAGATGGTTTTGATATGAGCCAGGTGGGCGATATCACCATGCTGGTGAATTACCTGAAAGCGGATGACTGGGCAGTGATCCTGCAGAATCTGGGTTCTGCCGGGGATGCTTTGGCGCCTCTGCTGGAAACCAAAAATAATATTGAAACCTTCCTGACCATTCCTCTGGTAAGTAAAGCAGGTCTTTCTTTCCCTGGCATTATCATCCCCATCGCTGCCGGTGTGACAACATATCTGCAGTCTAAGATCATGATGATGATGAACCCTCAGCAGAATGACCCCAATAACCCGGCGGCAGCCATGTCTAAATCCATGCTGTATATGATGCCTATCATGATGGGCTTCTTTGCGATTTCCATGCCCGCAGGTTTGGGTCTGTACTGGACGATCAGTAATATCTTTGGTATCATCCAGCAGGTAGTCCTGCAGAAATATTATAAAAAGAAATTTGCAGAGGAGGCAGCACAGTAATGGAAGAAATCAGAAAAAGCGCAAAAACTGTAGATGATGCCGTTGCAGCTGCACTGGCTGAATTGGGCGCAACAAGGGAAGAAGTGGATATCACAGTTATCGATGAAGGCTCTAAAGGCTTTTTGGGGATGTTCGGCGGCAAGGATGCTGTAGTTCTGGTGAAGAAAAACTTTAACCCTGAAAAGGAAGCAGAAACTTTCCTGAAGGAAGTTTTCCTTTCCATGGGCCTGATCGTGAAGATCAAAACAGAACTGAAGGATAAACACCTGTTCATCGAATTGACAGGGGATGATATGGGGATCCTCATCGGCAAAAGAGGCCAGACATTGGATGCGCTGCAGTATCTGGTAAATCTGGTTGTCAATAAGAAAAGCCCTTATTATATCAGCGTAATGCTGGATACGGAAAATTACCGTCAGAGAAGAAAAGAAACCCTGGAAAGCCTGGCGTTCAACCTGGCGAAAAAGGTAAAACATACAAAGAGAAATGTAGTTCTGGAACCTATGAACCCTTACGAAAGAAGAATTATCCATTCCGCATTGCAGAATGATCGTTTCGTGACAACATACAGCGAAGGGGAAGAACCTTATCGTAACGTTGTAATCACATTGAAATAATGAAAGTTTTGAAACCCGTTGTAAATTTATTACATCGGGTTTCTTTGTAAATTTCTTCGCAAAAGCGAAGCTTTTGCAAATGAGGATCCAGGGAAATCATTTCCCTGGCAGGGTTTGGGACGGAGTCCCAAGAAAAGAGGTTAACGATGAAAAGAGAATATATGTTAGACGATGTCATCGCGGCCATTTCCACGCCCATGGGTGTTGGCGGCATCGGCATTGTCCGTATGAGCGGAGCGGGCTGTATCGCCATGGCGGATGATATCTTTATCGGTAAGAAAAAATTGACGGAAAAAGCCACTCATACCCTGTCCTATGGGAAGATCACCGATGGCAAGGGCGGCGAAGTTATCGATGAAGTCCTTGTTTCTGTTATGAGGGCACCCCATACCTATACCAAAGAGGATATTGTGGAGATCAACTGCCACGGTGGTTCTCTGGTGACCAGAAGGGTATTGGAAGCAGTATTGAAAACCGGTGCCCGTCTGGCGGAGCCCGGGGAATTTACCAAGCGTGGGTTTTTAAACGGACGGATCGACCTGACCCAAGCAGAAGCCGTCATCGACCTGATCCATTCTAAAACGGAATTATCCCGGCAGGCGGCGGTGAATCAGCTGGAAGGCCGGCTGAAAACAGCAGTCAGAGAAATGCGGGAGGAAATTCTGGATATGATCGCCTCCATCGAAGCGGTCATCGATTATCCCGATTATGATATTGAGGACGAGACCTATGGCAACATGGAAAAGGGTGCAGCGAAGCTGTTGGCCCAGATGGAAAAACTGCTGGAAGGGGCAGACCGGGGGAAAATCATCCGGGAAGGCCTGCAGACGGTTATCGTTGGCAAGCCCAATGTTGGGAAATCCTCTCTTCTGAACTGGCTGCTGGAGGAGGATCGGGCCATCGTGACCGATATCCCCGGCACCACCCGTGATACCGTAGAAGAATATTTGAATATTGACGGTATCCCCATCAAAATCGTAGATACAGCAGGGATTCGGGAAACGGGCGACGTGGTGGAGCGCATGGGTGTGGAAAAATCTAAGGCCTATGCGGAAAATGCCGATTTGGTCATTATGATGCTGGATGCCTCCCGTCCCTTGGAGGAGGAGGATAAAGAAATCCTTTCCTTTATCAAGGAGAAAAAGACCATTGTACTGCTGAATAAGGTGGATTTGGAACAGAAGCTGTCTCTGGAAGAGCTGGAAAGCTTTGTGCCAAAGGAACAGATTTTGTTCATTTCCGTGAAGAAAAATCAGGGCTTCGACCGCCTCATTGATGCGTTGAAAAATATGTTTTTGGATGGACATACGGCCACGGCGGAGGATGCCCTGTTGGGGAATACCCGCCATAAGGATGCCCTGTACCGTGCCAAAGAGGCCATGGAACATTGCATGGAGACCATTACCATGCGGATGCCGGAGGATTTCATTTCTATGGATCTTCAGGATGCCAACCGTGCCTTGGGCGAAATCACCGGGGACACCAGTGATGAAGAGATTATCGATAGAATCTTTACCAAGTTCTGTTTAGGAAAATAATTTTTTACAAAAGATAGGAGTTGTATGGATATGAAGATTGCATTGGCACAAATGAAAATGGCTCCTGATATGGAGCAGAATTATCATAAATCCCTGGAACTGATAGCAGAAGCGGCAAAGGGAGGGGCAGACCTTGTTTGCTTTCCGGAAGTGCAGCTGACGCCTTTCTTTCCCCAATATGAAGGGAAAAATGTGGACGATGCTGTACTGCATTTAGACAGCCCTTATGTAAAAGGTATCTGCGCTGCCTGCAAGGAAAACGGGATTTATGCTTCCCCCAATTTTTATATCGAAGAAAATGGCAAGCGTTACGACATGAGCCTGCTTATGGACGATAAGGGTGAAATCATCGGCAAGCAAAAGATGGTGCATATCGCCCAAGCGGAAAAATTCTATGAACAGGATTATTACACTCCTTCCGAGGAAAGCTTTCAGGTGTTCGATACCAAATTTGGCAAGGTAGGCATCGTGGTCTGCTTCGACAGACATTACCCCGAAAGCATCCGTACCTCTGCCCTGAATGGGGCGGAGCTGATTATTGTGCCTACAGCCAATACCAAGGATGAGCCTTCGGAGCTGTTCCAATGGGAAATCAAAATTCAGGCCTTCCAGAGCGTTGTCAATGTGGCAATGTGCAATCGGGTTGGGCTGGAGGATACTATGGATTTCTCCGGTGAATCCATCGTTTCCGATTATAACGGCAATACTGTTGCACTGGCGGATGATTCCGAAATCATCCTTTATGCGGAAGTGGATCTGGCAGGTGCAAAAGAGACACGGAATAGAAAGCCCTATACCAATTTGAGAAGAACGGAATTGTATAGATAATGAAATATGAGATAAAAGAGTTTCGGCAGAAACGATAGTTTCTGCAAATGGGGCGGGGGATGAGGTACGCACCGCCGAACAGATGCGGCGGTTGCTCCGAAGGAGCAAGGCTTGCGAAATAAATCCTGCTTGAAAACAAGGCCCCATAAAAAAAGAGGTGGAAAATTTTGGAGAATGAATTGGGCGTAAAGCCTATCAAAAAACTGCTGTGGAAGCTGGCAGTGCCGGCCATCACAGCCCAGATTGTAAATGTATTATATAACATCGTTGACCGTATCTATATTGGGCATATCCCGGTGACGGGGAAATTATCCCTGACGGGGGTAGGGGTTTGTATGCCCTTGATTATGCTGATTTCTGCTTTTGCCATGCTGGCGGGCATGGGAGGCGCTCCCCGGGCGTCCATCATGCTGGGGCGGAATGACAAGGAAGAAGCGGAGCGCATTTTGGGAAACTGTACAGCTCTGCTGGTTCTGATTTCTCTCACATTGACAGTGGTATTCCTGTTCTTTGCGGAGCCCTTTTTGCTGACCTTTGGCGCCAGTGAAAATACCATCGGCTATGCTATGGATTATATGCATATCTATTCCTTTGGGACGATTTTTGTTCAGCTGACCTTGGGCTTGAATGCCTTTATTACGGCCCAGGGCTTTGCAAAAATCAGTATGAAAACTACCCTCATCGGTGCGGTGACCAATATTATCCTGGATCCGATTTTTATTTTCTTTTTCGGCATGGGGGTTAAGGGGGCAGCTTTGGCTACGGTCATTTCCCAGGCCCTTTCTGCCATTTGGGTGCTGACCTTCCTGTTGGGAAAACAGACCATTTTAAAATTGCAGCTGAAAAATCTGCGTCTGCGGGGAAAGACCATTTTCCCCTGTATCCTGTTGGGGCTGAGTCCTTTTGTGATGCAGGCAACGGAAAGTATTTTGAATGTCTGCTTCAATTCCTCTCTGCTGAAATATGGCGGGGATACGGCGGTAGGTGCCATGACGATTCTCACCAGCATGATGCAGTTTTCCATGCTGCCCCTGACCGGTCTTTCCCAAGGGGCCCAGCCTATCACCGGCTATAATTTCGGCGCAAAGCAGCCGGAACGGGTGCGGGAATCTTTTTCTATCCTGCTGAAATGTTCTTTGGGCTATTCTGCGGCATTGTGGCTCATCATTATGCTGTTCCCCCGCCCGCTGGCCATGCTTTTTGCGGAGGATGCAGCATTTTTGGATTATACGGTTTGGGCATTGCGGATCTTTATGGCCACCAGTGCCCTGATGGGGATTCAGATTGCCTGCCAGCAGACCTTTATCGCCATCGGGAATGCGAAAACCTCTCTGTTTTTGGCGATCTACAGGAAGATCATTCTGCTGATTCCCCTGATCTATATTTTGCCCCATTTCTTCGAGAAAAAGGATATGGCGGTATTTTTGGCAGAGCCGGTGGCGGATTTTATTGCCGTGACCACGACAGCCATCCTTTTCGCTTGGCAGTTTAAAAAAGCCATGAAAGACTTGGAAGCAAAAACAGAAAATGCTTGATTTTACAGGGAAAACCGTTGCGTTTTCCCTATTTTTCTTTTAAAATTAAAAATTAGAGTAAAATTTGTTTTGTATCCTAGAAATGAGGAATTTGAATATGTATCATGCAGAAACCATTGACGTTGCCGTTATCGGCGGCGGCCATGCCGGCTGTGAAGCGGCCCTTGCGGCGGCGCGCCTTGGCATGGATACGGTGATGTTTGCCATTTCTCTGGACAGCATCGCCATGATGCCCTGCAACCCCTCCATCGGGGGCAGCTCCAAGGGGCATCTGGTGCGGGAAATCGACGCTTTGGGCGGGGAAATGGGCAAGGTCATCGACAAAACCTATATCCAGACGAAAATGCTGAATACGGGCAAAGGCCCTGCGGTTTATTCCCTGCGGGCCCAGGCCGATAAAATCGCCTATCAGACAGAAATGAAGCATCGTCTGGAAAATACACCAAATTTGAAAATCAAACAGGCAGAAATCGTGGATATCCTTATGGAAGAGGGGAAGGTCAGCGGCGTGGTGACAGCCTCCGGCGCAGTCTATAGCTGTAAGGCGGTCGTGCTTTGTATGGGTACTTATATGAAAGCCCGTTGCCTGACAGGGGAGCATATCACCGAAAGCGGACCCAATAACCTGATGCCTGCCACAAAGCTTTCCGCAAGGCTGAAGGAAATGGGCATCGACCTTTTCCGCTTTAAAACAGGTACCCCTGCCAGAATGAATAAAAATTCGCTGGATTTGAGCAAGATGCAGCCCCAGTATGGGGATGAAAATATCGTGCCCTTCTCCTTTGAAAATAGTCCCGAGGATATCGCAAAGCCTCAAGCCCTTTGTTGGCTCACCTATACCAATGAAAAGACTCATCAGGTCATTCGGGAAAACCTTCATCGTTCTCCCATGTTCGGCGGCGTCATTGAAGGGACAGGCCCCCGCTATTGTCCTTCCATCGAGGATAAGATCGTCCGCTTTGCCGATAAGGAACGGCATCAGCTTTTCGTAGAGCCGGAAGGGGAAAATACAGAAGAAATGTATATTCAGGGTATGAGCTCTTCTCTGCCGGAGGATGTGCAGATTCAAATGTATCGTACCATCCCGGGCTTGGAACATTGCGAGATCACTCGTTTTGCTTACGCTATTGAATACGATTGTATCGATGCTACCCAGCTGAAGCTTTCTTTGGAATTTAAGGATTTCCCCGGTCTGTTCAGTGCAGGCCAGTTCAACGGTTCTTCTGGTTACGAAGAAGCAGCGGCTCAAGGGCTCATCGGCGGCATCAATGCGGTGCAGTATATTCAGGGAAAAGAACCCCTGATTTTACAGCGTTCCGATGGGTATATCGGCGTGCTGATCGATGATATCGTAAACAAAGGCACCAGAGAGCCTTATAGAATGATGACCAGCCGGGCAGAATTTCGCCTGTTGCTGCGGCAGGATAATGCCGACCAGAGGCTGACCCCCATCGGCTATAAAATCGGTCTGATTTCTGAGGAAAGATATCAGGCCCTGCGGGAAAAGGAACGTCTCGTGAAAGAAGAGATCCAACGGGTACAGGGCGTGACCATGGGCCCCAGCGAGGCTGTATTGGCATTGCTGGAAAGATACGGCACAGCCCCTATCAAAAATGGCGCCCGCCTTTCCGATCTGATCAAACGCCCCCAGCTGACTTATGACGTTTTGGCGGAAATTGACCCGGAACGCCCGGAACTGCCTGCCGATGTGCGGGAGCAGGTGAATATCCAGATCAAATATGCCGGTTATATCGATCAGCAGCTGAAGCAGGTGGAACAGTTCAAAAAACTGGAAGGCCGCCTGCTGCCTATGGATTTGGATTATGAAACCATTCAGGGGCTCCGTTTGGAGGCAAGGCAAAAGCTGAATCTGGTCCGCCCCCAAAACTTGGGGCAGGCCAGCCGCATTACAGGGGTATCCCCTGCGGATATTTCCGTATTGCTCATTTATATGGAGCAGATGAAAAGAAAACATTGATAGGATGTGATGCTATGACAGGATTTTTTCTGCCATGGAATGAAAATAACAAACAGGAGAAACGGGGAGAGAAAAAGCTGCACCTGCCCAAGGGGACTTTTTCTTTGGAGGATGCCGTTTTCGATAACCGTAAGCCTGCCTATGTTTCCCTGCCCAACCCCAGGGGAACCCTCCGTTCCTTTTTGCAGGCGGTAGAAAGCGGGAAAAAGGAGGAGGCCATGGGCTATTTTTCCAGCAGAGTAGCGGAAGCGGTGGATTATGAGGAAATGGAAGGCTTTTTGAAGGATTTGAAGGAATACCATTGCTTTGCCGAGGAAAGCAGAAATGGCATCCGCACGGTTTCTGTCACAGGAAATCAGAAGGATGGGGAGATTTTCTCTTTCCGTATGGTGGCAGAGCCCGATTCCTATGGCAAATGGAAGATTTTCAGCATTGAAAGAGAAGGGAAGGAATGAGCATGGAATATCAAGCATTACTCAAGGATTGCTGTGACCAGATGGGCGTTGCCCTCAGTGAAGCCCAGTTGGAGCAGTTTATGACCTATCTTTCCCTGCTGCTGGAATGGAATGAAAAAATGAACCTGACCGCCATTACGGAAAAACGGGAGGTTGTGCTGAAGCATTTTGCCGACTGCCTGAGCCTTGTGCCTCTGGTGGAATGGAAAAACGGCATGCAGGTCATCGATGTGGGCACCGGGGCAGGCTTTCCCGGTGTGCCTGTGAAGATTGCCTGTCCGGAAATCGAACTGACATTGCTGGATTCTTTGCAGAAGCGTATTGGTTTCCTGCAGGAAGTGGGCACACAGCTGCATTTGGATGGCGTAAACTATGTCCACAGCCGTGCGGAGGATGGCGGGCAGAACCCCGATTACCGGGAGAAATTCGACCTTTGTGTTTCCCGGGCTGTGGCGAATCTGGCGGTTCTGTCGGAATATTGCCTGCCTTTTGTACGGGTGGGCGGCCGATTGGCGGCCTTGAAAGGCCCCGATGCGGAGGCGGAAGTGGCTCAGGCCAAGGGTGCCTTGGAGAAGCTGGGCGGCAGGCTGGTGGAGATCAGGGATGTTGCCATTCCGTACACCGATCTTTCCCATAAATTAGTATTTATCGAGAAGGTATCTCCCACGCCGAAGAAATACCCCCGCAATGCTGGAAAAATCAAAAAATCCCCTCTTTCTTGAGGGCGTTAAAACCTTGGGGACGCTGTCCCCAATTCCCCTGCCAGGGCATCATGCCCTGGACCTGATTTGCAAAAGCATACGCTTTTGCGGGGAAAAATAAGATGAGAAGCTCATATTGACATGATTTTTGTCGATAGGGGCTTTTTTTTGTGGAACGCTTTTTTTCTATCGGGAAAAAAGCCGTGTTATGATGGAAAAAAGAAAAAATCCGCAAAAAATATCCAACTGCAAAGCAGTGATATTTTTTGCTATATAGGGTCAAGGGGGTTACCCCCTTGCGGAGCGCGAGGCAGAGCCTCGCAGAAAAAGGAGGAAATACTATGGAAGTTTTGAAATTTTCGGAAATGCGCTTGAAAAAGGATAAGGTCATCTTTCAGCTGCCTATTGATAAAATCCGCTCAAACCCTTATCAGCCCAGAAAATACTTTAACCGTGCCGCATTGGAGGAATTATCAGACAGTATCAAAGCCTACGGCGTTTTGCAGCCCATTACCGTCCGGAAAATGAGCGGCGGCTATTATGAATTGGTGGCCGGGGAACGGCGCCTGCGGGCATCGGAACTGGCAGGCCTGGAAACGATCCCCGCCATTCTGATGCAGGTCAGCGACAGCGACAGTGCCATTATGGCATTCATTGAAAATATCCAGCGGCAGAATCTGAGTTTTCTGGAGGAGGCGGAAGGCTACCGCAATATGATGGAGGATTATGGCCTGACCCAGGAGGAATTGGCGGCAAAATTATCCAAAAGCCAGTCCTCCATCGCCAATAAGCTGCGGGTATTGAAGCTGGAGGATAGCGTAAAAAAACTGCTCTTGGAATATCATTTCACGGAACGCCACGCCCGCGCCCTTTTAAAGCTGCCCGATGAGGAAACACGGCTGTTGGTTCTTAGTCAGATGATACAGGAAGAAATGAACGTGAAAAAAACAGAAGAACTGGTGGAGGCTACCTTGGAGCAGATGCGCCCCCGTTTTACGGAAAAAGGAGAGCGAAAGGAAAAAAGATATGTCCGCTCCACGGATTTTCGCCTGTTTACCAATACCATCAAGCAGAGCGTAGAGGTCATCCGCCGTTCCGGTATGGATGTGGTCTATGAGGATAAGCAGGATGCAGAAGGCTGTGAAATTGTGATTCGGATCCGCCGCAGCGGCCAGAATATCTCCGCTTGATTTGTTCCCGTTGGCGTTTTATAATAGTTACGTTAAAGAACGTTACAAACAGGAGGGAACAGCATGAAGGAAAGACCTGTTTTGATCCGTGCCGATTACGGCTCTGTAGAACTGCGGTTAAAGGAGATCATGGAGGAGCGGGGCATCACCAGAAACCAGCTGGCAAAGCTGATTGATGCAAGGTTTGAGGTGGTCAATAAATGGTATCAGGGGGAAGTGGAAAAAATGGATCTGGATATCCTCGCCCGCATTTGCTATGCTTTGGACTGCACCACGGAAGATCTGCTGCGATATGTTCCCGGAGGAGCGGAGGAAGGATAAACAGATTTGGTTTTTCTGGAAAAGAGCAGTTTTAGGGAGGAAAGCATGAAAAGAAAAAGCGCATTTTTAGGCGTATGCCTTATGGCGGGGATGTTGATGATTTCGGGCTGCGGCGCGAAGGAGGAAAGCATCGAAACATCTGTTGCCGATATGGCGGAAGAAGGGGAGCATACAGAGATTTATCGGGATATTTTGGATGGTTTTTATACCTTGATTGTCACTGGTTCTGAGGATACTGCTGCGGCTTTGGAAGGCGGCGAAGGGGTATTGGAAGCAGTGCGGGCCATGGAAGGGGAAAATGCCCTGGAACGGATCGGATACAGTATAACGGATATCAGCGGAGACGGCATTCCCGAATTATTGGTGGGGGCTATGGAGGACAACCATTCCGGCAAAGAGATTTATGCGGTGTATACCTGCCGGAAGGATATCCCCAGCTGCACCTTTTCCGGCTGGGGCAGAAGCGGCTATACTTCTATGGGGGACGGCAGATTCTTCTATCAGGGCTCCAATGGGGCGATGTATGCCATTTTTGCTACTTATGCCATTTCCCCCGATGGAACCTCTCTGATTTGTGAGGATTACTACTTTACCTATGAAAAAGATGAGAGTTTTTCTGAAATCGGGTTTTATCATAATACTTCCGGTGCATGGGAAAAGGACGTTTCTGAAGAACTGGATCTTTCTGAAGAAGAATTTTGGCAGATACAGGAGGATTTGGCAAAACAGACAAAAAGCGTCGCACTGACGCCTTTTTCCGCCTATGGGTTCACTGGCAGCAGCATGGCAGAATTGCCTGTGACTGCCCTGTTTGCTTCGGATGTGGAAATGGATGGGCTTGCCTGGGAAGAATTTCTTGCCGATAGGGAGGAAGCCCAGGAAAAAATCGTCTTTATGGCCCAAAGCACTGTAAAGGATTTTCAGGTGCTGTCCCTTTCTCTGGAGAATGTGGAAGAAAACGGAAGGGTCACATTTTCCACGGAAAAACTGTATGCCCTTGAAGAATTGACACCGGAACGCCCCCTGCTGGCAGGCATGACCATTCATGGCACTATTCCCCAGTATGGGATTTCTTATGTGGACAGCAATGGTGAAAAAAGAAACTTTGCTGTGGAAATCAGCGGCATGGATGGTTCCCTGATACTGCAGGAGTTTTGAGGAGAGGAAAAAATCTAGCAGAAAAACAAAAAAGACCTTTGCAAAGGTCTTTTTTTGCTTGGAATAAATTTTTGTTTTAGATCGGTCTTTCAAAGATCTTATCCAGTTTCATAAAAGTTGCTGTGGCCGTTCCCACAAGGATATCCTTCCCATTGCGGCTGACCCAGCTTTCTGCCACCATGCTGACCAGTGTACGGCCCAGGTGGTTGATCTTTACACGATACTGCACCATATCCCCCAGAAGGACAGGCTTCAGGAAGGTGGTCGTCAGGTTGACGGTGGTGATCATGTGTTGTTTGGCGTAATAATGGCAGGTCAGGCCGAAGGAAACATCGAAGCAGGTCATAATGATGCCGCCATGGAGACTGCCGCCGGGGTTCAGTTCCCAGGGCAGGGCTTCAAAAGCAATACAGACCTCTTTCTTTTCAAAATCACAGGAAACAAAATGGGGTTCCAGATGCACCAGCACGCCCTTATTGGAAATGGGGTTATCGGGGTGCCCCAGCTGGGAAAGCCACTGCTCCATATTTTCCTGAGAGGAAATTTCATCTTTTAATGTAATCAGTTCCATTTTTCCACCTCCTTAAGCATCGACAGCCATGAATGTGGCTGTGGCGATGCATGCCAGAATATCATCCCGTTCCAGCCGCACCTCTGCTTTTACCGTTGCCAGCGTGCGCCCAACGGAATCCAACTGACATTGTATATGGAAAGTGTCCCCCGGAGTGATAGGCTTCAGATAGCTTACATTCATGGTCACGGTCACTACCGTAGGGGCGATCAGGTGGGTATAATAAAGAGCCAGCATCCCCATAGAAGTATCCAACGCTGTAGAGGTGATGCCGCCGTGAAGGATATCTTCCGGATTCAGTTCCCATTCCTGCACATCAAAAGCCATATCTACGGTGCCTTTTTCAAAATCACAGGAAACGAAGCGGGGATCCATACGGGGAATGACACCGTGGTGTTTCAGCTCGGAATTGGGCTTCATGGCGTTATGGAAAAAGGTTTCCATATCCGCTTGGGAAAGGCCGGGAATTTTTGTCCAGTTCATTTCTGTTTCTCCTTTGTTTCTTATTATTTCTTATTTCAAAAAATCTTTTACGTTTTCCAAAAATGCCTTGCTGTTTTCCATATGGGGCAAAGCGCCAGTTTTTTCAAAGAGAGCGAAGGAACCATATTCCTTCATTTTTTCCGCTGTATCGAAAGATTCCACAGGATTTATCTTATTTTCCTCCCCCCAGATCATCAGAAAGGGAATGGAAAGCTGCTGGAACGCAGGCTTTGTATCGGCGGCGTAAAATCTGGTTTCGATGCCGGCGAAGGTTGCCTGGGCATGGATGCCGTAGCGGGCGGCGTCAGCATATCTTTGCACCAATTCCGGGGAAATGGTTTCTTTGGCGTAGAAAGCGTTTTCCAAAGCTGCTTTGATCTTTCTTTTTGTGGTGCCCAAAAGGAATTTTTGGGTGCCTGCCACGGGGGCCAGCAGCAGGGAAAGGGGCTTTGTATCTTCATCTGTGGCGAAGCCCTTGCCGATGCCTTCGGGGGAGATCATCACCATGCGGCGGATATCCTCGGGATGCAGCAGGGAAAGGGTCAGGCCGAAATCAGCGCCTGCGTTGGCACCGCAGAAGCAGACAGGACGTTTCACGATATGTTCAATGAAGCTGTGGAGGAAAGCGGCATATTGATATGCCGTCCAGGGTTTTTTCGGGCAAAAGGAATTGCCGAAGCCGGGCAGGTCTATGGCGTAAACATGGTATTCCTCCGCCAAGGCATCTATCACATCATCCCATTCCCGGGAGGATGCCCCCAACATGACGCTGTGGACCAGAAGGAGAGGCTTGCCGTGGCCAAGAGAACGGTAAGCAACAGTTCCTTCTTCTGTTTCATAGGTTTCCATCATATGGGTCTCATCCTTTTTCTTTTGGGCTTTTTTCAGACATAGCCGCTGATAGCCCGCCAAACCGGCGATGACCGCGCCTATGCCGCTGAAAAGCGTTAGAAAATATTTAATGATTTTATTCTTCATATTTTTCAAAACCTCCCTTTAGAGGAATTTATTTCGTATTTGATTCTATACTTGTTTTTCATGAGAAAAAATTGCAGGACAGCTGTTTTTGCAGCTGCTTTTTCTATTATGAACCCAAATCCCGCATTTGAAAAGGGGGTAATTCATAAGATAAATTGAAGATTTTCCAAAGGGGAGAGGAATATGGATGGGTTTTTGGCATTGGCGGGGCAGTTGTTTCTGATTTTGTGCATCCAGTCGGTACTGGAAGCCATGGCAGCGGCGAAATGGCAAAATAATTTTATGCAGAAGCCCATCGAATTGGGATGTTATCTGGCCAGTTTGGCGGCGGTTTTGCGGTTTATGCAGTCTTATTTATTTGGTATTTTGCGGTCATTTGCACATTTTTTTTAAAAAAACCGCCTTTTTTGCAAAAAAATTGCTTGACGGATGGATAAAACGATGGTAATATATCATCTGTACTCAGTACGAGTTACGCCGATGTGGCTCAATTGGCAGAGCAGCTGACTTGTAATCAGCAGGTTATCGGTTCGAGTCCGATCATCGGCTTTTTTCTTATGTGGGTGGATTCCCGAGCGGCCAAAGGGGGCAGACTGTAAATCTGTTGCGATAGCTTCGAAGGTTCGAATCCTTCTCCGCCCACTTTTTATACTAACGCGGAGTAGAGCAGTCCGGTAGCTCGTCGGGCTCATAACCCGGAGGTCGTCGGTTCAAATCCGGCCTCCGCAATCAACAGAAGGACATCATTTATATATGGTGTCCTTTTTGTTATTTACCAAAATAACCTTCGGGAAACCCGGAACTTTTCCGGTTCAAATTGGATCACTGTAATTTTTAAGTATTTGTTATATTTTCCGGCAAAAAAGATTTGACAAATATCTTGACTTGTAGTATACTGTCTCTTGCAGTAGGCATTTTGTGGAGATGTACTCAAGAGGCTGAAGAGGTGCCCCTGCTAAGGGTATAGGTCATTCACGTGGCGCGAGGGTTCAAATCCCTCCATCTCCGTAAAGAGAGAGACTATCGAAGGATGGTCTCTTTTTTGTATTTAAAAAAAGAAGGGAACCCTGTGAGCCATAGTGGCGCGGGCTTTGCCGCCGCCCGCTTCCGGTGGAAGGAGGAGGAAGGCGGGAAAGGCGAGAAACAAGGAGCATGCCGAGCGAACGGAGAGAGGGAGAGCAGGCGACTATGTTACGAGGTGGGCCGTTCAAATCCCTCCATCTCCGTAAAGAGAGAGACTATCGAAGGATGGTCTCTTTTTTTGTATTTAAAAAAAAGGGAACCCCGTGGGCCATAGTGGCGCGGGCTTTGCCGCCGCCCGCTTCCAGTGGAAGGAGGAGGAAGGCG
>NZ_JBJEJK010000009.1:0-26541 GCF_051877975.1 Anaerotignum sp. | reverse complement strand
TAGCTTTCTGTTTGATTTCCATAATCGATATTGATGGTATAGTCCTCCAACTCCGCTTTCTCCTCACCGCCAATAAAGATGCTGGTGGCTTTCCCCCCTTCCTGAAACATCATGATAGATACGGGACTTTTATCTCCATCCTGGATAGTCCCATCTTCCTCATCCGATGCTTCCATTACCGTCAAGCTGCCATCTGCCATCTGCACTTCCATCCGTTCTCCCGTTCCTACAGTCAATACGTCCAAATTCATTCCCCAGCTGAATCGATTTGGTTCCGCACCGAGATAATCCCCAGGAAGTGCCCAAACTTTCCGCAAGTCAATAGATGCAGAAGTTTCATCATACATCGTTCCATAATGCATGAGATTCCCTTTTTCCAGTGCAAAATCCAGACACAGCATATCCCCATCCAACCGCACATCCATGGTTATTTCATTCGGGTCGATAGAAAAGCCCTGTCCAAAAGCCTTATATCCCAAGCCGCCCAAGCAGATACAGACTGCAACCGCCCCTGCGACTGCTCCCCTCATCCTGCGGTTAAATTTCCGGAAAGGGTTGATCTTTCTTTTATCCTTTCCTTCCTTTGCCTCCATTTCCTTTCGCATTTGCTGCAATATTTCGCTGCAAAGCTCACACCCCTCCATGTGTGTTTCAATCTCCATGTTGCTTTCCTCGCTGGTAAGCCCATCCATATAGCTGGGCAGCAAATCTCTGATAATTTCACATTTCATCTCTTCCGACCTCCTTTATAATCTTCTGTTTCGCCCGATAAAATGTCACCCGGGCCCAATTTTCATTTTTCCCGCAAATCTCCCCAATCTCCTGAAAGGAGAATCCACCTGTGATACGCAGGAGAAAAACTTCTTTTGCGTTTTCCTCCAAAATATGTACCGCTTTCATCACTTCCATGGTCTGTTCCTTCCTGCAGTAGGCGCTTTCCAAACCATCATCCGCCCCATTTTCCTGTAATGGTTCTGTTTTTCTTCGCCTCCGCTTATCTAATTCCTGATACCAAATATGCTTTGCAATTTGACAAAGCCACGTGGAAACCTTGCAGCTTCCATCAAATCTCCCCGAAGAACGAATCGCCCGATAAAAGGTTTCCTGGGTCAATTCTTCTGCTAAATCCGCATTTCCGCAAAGGCTCATTAAATATTTGAATACAAACATCCCATATTCTTCAAAATCCTTTTCGGGCTGAATCATCTTCTCTCCTCCTCTCTTTCGGATTCCTCTATATATCCGCCTCAAGCTGGTTTCGTTACATACTTTTTCTAATTAATCTTTTAGATTTTTACAGAATCATCCAGCTCACCGCAAAAGTATTCCTAAGGCTGCTCATGTATTTGCCCTGCAAATAGCTGAAACAAAATAAAAAATCAGTGATTCTGCGAGCAGTTCACTGATTCTTTATTTCACTTCAACTTTTTCGGCTTTTCAACAGGAAAAGGGACGGATTTCTCCGTCCCTCCCGAGTCTTTTTGCTTAATCGTCTTTATGTAATCGAACGTAATTTTTAAAATTAGGTTAAATTATACCAGACCCTGAGCCATCATAGCAGCTGCAACTTTCTTGAAGCCAGCGATGTTAGCACCAGCAACCAGGTTGTAGCCCAGACCAGCGCCTTCTGCAGCTTCTACAGAAATCTTGTGGATGTTCTTCATGATGCCTTTCAGTTTTTCGTCAACTTCTTCGCCTTCCCAGCTGTATCTCATGGAGTTCTGAGCCATTTCCAGAGCGGAAACTGCTACACCACCAGCGTTAACTGCTTTAGAAGGAGCAACGATTACGCCGGGTTCTGCCATAGCACGAGCCAGACCTGCGTTTGTTGTAGGCATGTTAGCTACTTCGATGTAGTATTTTGTGCCGTTAGCGATGATCTGTTCGATTTCGGGAACATCCAGTTCGTTCTGGTATGCTGCGGGCATGCAGATATCAACTTTCTGGCCCCAAGGTTTCTGTTTAGGGAAGAATTCTACGCCGAATTTGTCAGCATAGTCCTGAGCACGGTTTCTGCCGGAGCTTCTCATTTCCAGCATGTAGTCGAATTTTTCCTGTGTTGTGATACCTTCGGGATCGTATACATAGCCGTCAGGGCCGGACAGTGTAACAACTTTACCACCCAGCTGAGCTACTTTCATAGCGATACCCCAAGCTACGTTACCAAAACCGGACATAGCTACTGTTTTGCCTTCGAATGTGTCGCCTTCATGCTGCAGAACTTCGTTTACATAGTATGCAGCGCCGTAGCCTGTTGCTTCGGGTCTGAACAGGGAACCGCCGTATTCCAGACCTTTACCTGTCAGTACGCCATTTTCCCAGCAGCCTTTGATTCTCTTGTACTGGCCATACAGGAAACCGATTTCTCTGCCGCCTACGCCGATGTCACCAGCGGGAACGTCAACGTCGGGACCGATGTGTCTGTACAGTTCTGTCATGAATGCCTGGCAGAATCTCATGATTTCCATATCGGATTTGCCGTTGGGATCGAAGTCGGAACCACCTTTACCGCCGCCGATAGGCAGACCTGTCAGGGAGTTTTTGAAGATCTGTTCAAAGCCCAGGAATTTAACTACGCCAGAGTATACGTTGGAAGCAAAACGCAGGCCGCCTTTGTAGGGACCAATAGCGCTGGAGAACTGTACTCTGAAACCACGGTTTACCTGTACTTTACCAGCATCGTCTACCCATGTTACTCTGAAGGATACCTGTCTTTCGGGTTCAACCAGTCTTTCCAGCAGACCCATTTTTTCATATTCGGGATGCAGTTCTACTTCTTTTTCGATAGAAGCGAATACTTCTTCTACTGTCTGGATGAATTCGGGTTCATGTGCGTCACGCTTTTTAACCTGTTCGATTACTCTTTCAATATAAGCGTTCATTACTCTTTGACCTCCTATTGTTTATAGATTAACAATTGTATTTTCCCGCACGGTTGCATGCGGATTTGCCCCATGCGGTTAGGGCAAATTGAAGAAAAAGCTTCGCGGATTTCGCCGTTCTTTTGGAACATACTACACCCACTTGCTTCTTTCATTGCTTATTATAACACATATTTTGGACTTGTGTAGTATTTTTTTCAAGTTTTGGAATTATTTTTACACAAATTTTTGTGCTCAAAATTATGCAAAAAAAACGTATGGCTTCTTTTTTTGTGCATCGTTTCAAAAACAATTTCCGCTATCAGGTTTTTCGCAATATTTTTTTACAGTTTTTTCAACAAACTGCACAATTTTTCATTGAAAAGCCAAAAATCCCCCCTTGTACATACAGCACATATTGTTATTAAAATGACGATTCAGGATGAATTTTTTGCTCATGCAAACAACGTACAGCCTTTTATTTTATATTTTACTTTATTCAAAATAAAAAAGGCGCCTTTTTCGACGCCCTCTGTCTTCTCATTTCTTTTTGAATAGCCCACCGATGTCAAACCCGCGTTTTTCCCGTTGCTCTTCTTCGCCGCCTTCAGAAATATATTCAATATAGCGGCCTGTGCCAATGGCAACACAGCTGACTGCATCCTCGGCTACCATAGCATGGATACCTGTTTTGCTCTGGATCAGTTTATCCAAACCATACAGCAGGCTGCCGCCGCCGGTCATAACGATGCCTCTCTCAAAAATATCCGCCGCTAGCTCAGGAGGAGTACGTTCCAAAACACTGTGTACTGCATCCGCAATGGCTTCTACGGATTCCTGCAGAGCTTCCAGCATCTCATCCGATGTTACCGTAATATTTTTGGGCAGACCGGTAATCAGGTTTCTGCCCCGCACGTCCAGGGTAACGGGAATCGTACGTTCAAAAGCTGTACCAATCTTGATCTTCAGTTCCTCAGCAGTTCTTTCCCCGATCAGAACATTATGTTTCTTTCTCATATAACGAATGATGGCATCATCAAAATTATCCCCCGCGATCTTCAGGGAATAACTGACTACAGTGCCGCCCAAAGAAATGACCGCAATATCTGTCGTGCCGCCGCCGATATCCACCACCATGCTGCCGCAGGCCCGGGAAATATCAATACCGGAACCGATGGCCGCCGCAATGGGTTCTTCAATGATATGCACACGTCTTGCCCCAGCCTGACGAGTCGCATCTTCTACCGCTCTTTTTTCCACTTCTGTAACGCTGCTTGGTACACAAACGGCAATGGTCGGCTTCACAAAAGAACGCTTCCCCATAGCCTTTTCGATGAAATACTGCAGCATTTTTTCTGTCACTTCATAATTGGAGATAACACCTTCCCGCAAAGGGCGGATGGCAACGATATTGCCGGGAGTTCTGCCCAGCATACGCCTTGCTTCTTCGCCCACAGCCAAAATGGTGTTGCTGTCCTTATCGATGGCAACAACGGATGGTTCCCGGATCACAATGCCCTGCCCCTTGATATATACCAGAACAGTGGCAGTCCCCAGGTCGATGCCGATATTTTCGCCAAAACTCATAAAATTAAACATACCGCCGCTCCTTTGTTCTTTTTGAACCAAAATTTTTCCTGTGTCTTTTCAGTATACTGGAATCTGCGCCCGTTGAAAAGCTGTTTCTGAAAAAATTAAGAAAATTCTTCCTATTATCAAAAATAGGAAGAACCTTTTCATAAAAATAGTGTTATCCGATTTCGCTCCGCAGCACTTCTATCCCCTTCTGCAGCTGGGTATCCGCTTCCTCGGGAATCTCTGTCAAGGCTGTGTTCTGATATTCTGCCGGCAGTTCCACCACTTCATCCGGCTCGATGCCTACCCCATGGATGGATGTACCGCTGGGCGTATAATATTTCTGGATGGTGATATTCAAACCGGAGCCGTCCGGCAAAGTGAACAGCCGCTGCACCAAGCCCTTGCCAAAGGTCTGCGTGCCAATCAGCGTGCCTCTGCCTGTATCCTTCACTGCACCGGCGAAAATTTCCGATGCGCTGGCGCTGTTGGCATTGACCAGCACCACCATGGGAATATCCAGATATTCTCCATCACATTTCAAATCATTTCTATTTCCCTTTTTATCCAGAGTATAAACCATGGTACCTTCCGGAAGCAATTCCTCCCCGATTTCATAAACAGAACGCACCAGACCGCCGGGGTTATCCCTTAAATCCAAAATCAGCCCCTTCATCCCCGCAGCCTGCAGCCCGTCTAAGGCTTCCTTGAACTGGGTATAAGTATTTTCCTTAAACCCACTAATGGAAATATAGCCAATCTTTCCATCCATCATACAGCTGGATACACTTTCCAGCACTACAGTTGCCCGTTTCATGGTGAATTCCAACGTTTCGTCGGTGCTTCTGCGGAGCACCTGGATGGTTACCTCTGTTCCTTCTTTGCCGCGGATCTTTGCCGCCACATCAGAAAGCATTTTCCCCTGCATATTCTCACCATCCACGCCGATGATGACATCGCCGGCTTTCATGCCTGCGGCTTCCGCAGGCTGCCCTGCCATCACGCTGCTGATAACGACTTCCCCTTCTTGGGTACCATAAACTTCAATGCCGACCCCGTCGAAATTCCCGTTGGAATTTTCCATATACTGATTCAGATTTTCCTCCGTCAGGTAATATGTATATCTATCCCCAACGCCGGCCATCATGCCTGCATACAGCATTTCCTCCACTTGCTCTTCATTCAGATCGTCCACATAATATTTATCCAGATAGCTTTGGATGATATCGACCTTAGCCTCTCGGCTCATGCTGATTTCAAAGGGCAGCAGATGCCAGGGGATCATACGGCAGATGGGTTTCCATGCCACAGCCAAAACAACAGCCAGCACCAGCGCCGCCCCAAAGCCCTTCCAAAAATCCTTTCGTTTCACGTTCATCGCCTCATTTTTTCTCAGACTTTCTTTATCCTATGTTTTTCCGAAAAAAATTATCCTTATGAGAAAGGGGAAGTATTTGGCACTTTCCAAATGCTTCCCCTCTTTTCCACTTCCATAGTCCTGTCAAAAAGGATATTTGATTGTTTCCATTTTTTCCGCCTTTATACACGCAGATGCTTGCGGATAGAAGTAACGCTGCCGATAACCCCCAGGCCAATGCCAAAAACGATGCCGAAGGGGAACAGGAATCCAAAAACATCCCCCGTCAGGCGGAACTGGATGAATTTGATCACAGGCAGATATTCATAAATAGCACTTGTTACCTTTGCATAGATGGGGAACCCAATGATCAGAGGCACCACTGCCCCCACCAAGCCAATGATGATACCTTCAATAATGAAGGGCCAGCGGATGAACCAGTCAGTTGCCCCCACATATTTCATAATATTGATCTCAATTCTTCTGTTTACCACGGAAATACGAATGGTATTCATAATGATCATAACAGAGATCGCCCCCAGCAGCAGCATAACAATGACACTGCCCACGCTGAAGATCCGGCTTGCCTTCATCAGCAATTCTGTTTCTGTCTGCCCATGGCGCACATTTTCAATCCCATCTACATTTTCCAAAGCTGTCAGAACATTATTCTGATTTTCAATGCTGTCCAGAGAAATCTGGAAAGAATGGGACAGCGGGTTGTTTTCATTATCCAGCCCTACAAAAATATCTTCATCCGCCCCCCAATCCTCTTTCAGCTCATCCAGAGCATCCGCTGGGGAGATATATTCCACGCTCTCCACATGGTCTATCTTGCCGATTTCTGTTTTCATATTTTCAATCTGTTCCCCTGTCAGTTCTCCTTTCAGGAAAACAGAAATCCCAATGGAATCCTCCATCTGATTCAGCATATACTGCAGGTTGCTCCCTACACAGTAGGAAAAAGACAAAATAGAGATACAGGCAGCAACGGCAACCATGGAAGCCATCGTCATCAGCAGATTCTTTTTCAGCCCGCTCAAGCCTTCTCTCACAAAATATTTGATCGTACTAGGCCTCATCGCTATAACCACCTTTTTCAATATCTCTTACAATGTGTCCATTCTGCAGGGTAACGACACGCTTCTGCATGGCATCTACGATATCCCTGGCGTGGGTCGCCATAACGATGGTCGTACCACGTTTATTGATATCATCCAGCAGCTGCATGATACCATCTGCCGTTTCCGGGTCCAGGTTCCCTGTAGGTTCGTCACAGATCAGGATAGGGGGATTATTTACGATAGCTCTGGCCAATGCCGTTCTCTGCTGTTCCCCGCCGGAAAGCTGGTTGGGATAGCTTCTGCCTTTTTTCCCAAGGCCCACCAGTGCCAGTACTGCAGGCACATTTCTGCGGATGATACGGCCGGGGGCTTCGATGACGCGCATAGCAAAGGCCACATTTTCATATACAGTCTTATTGGGCAGCAGGCGGAAATCCTGGAATACAACGCCCAGATTGCGGCGCAGATAAGGAATCTGATTTCTGCTCAATTCATTTGTTTTCACTCTGTTGATGATAATATCCCCTTCCGTCGGGTCCAACTCCTTCAAAAGGAGCTTCATCAGTGTGGATTTACCGGAACCGCTGGAACCAACAATAAATACAAATTCACCTTTGTTGATATGCAGGTTGATATTTTCCACACCGACAGAACCATTGGGATATACTTTTGTTACGTTATTCATATGGATCATAACGTATCTCCCTCTTTCTGAAATTTTTTATCTTAAAAAAATTCGACGAATTTCCTCTTTTTTCGTCTTTACACAGTATTTGATTATACCATAAACAAAAAGGCGGAACAAGGGGAATAACTGCCTGAAAATCCCCATTTTGATTAAAAACATCTTAATTTTGCAGATTTTCCATAAAAAAGGGCGAGAAAATCCTCGCCCTTACCCCTTGACTCTATGAAATTTTGATGCTGGCGGAGAAAGCCAAAGCATCCGTTAATACGCCATTTTATCCATATAGATCATATATTTGCTTACCATCAGTGTGATTTTGAAAATGATGGCATCATCAAAGTTTCTCAGATCCAGACCGGTCATCTTCTGCAGCTTATCCAGTCTGTAAACCAGTGTGTTTCTATGGATATACAGCTGACGGCTGGTTTCGGAAACATTCAGGTTGTTTTCAAAGAATTTATTGACTGTCGCCAGTGTTTCATCGTCGAAATCATCCATCGTCAGGCCGTGGAGCACTTCTTTGATGAACATACGGCACAGGGGCAGAGGCAGCTGATAGATCAGGCGGCCGATCCCCAGTTTTTCATAATTTACAATAAATTTGTCTGTTTCAAAGATCTTGCCGACTTCCAGAGCCATCTTTGCTTCTTTGTAGGAACGGGAAACATCCTTCAGATCGCTGACAATAGTACCACTGGAAATATAAACACGGCTGTTTGTTTCCGCATTCAAGGTTTCTTCAATGGTCTTGGCAATACGGTCGATCTCTTCCGCTGTTTCTTTTTCCCGCAGTTCCTTTACCAAAATGATGCTGTGTTCATCTACCGCTGTTACAAAATCTTTTGTTTTCGCGGGGAAAATGCTGCGCACGATCTCTACCACATTCATTTCCTTATCGATATTGGTTTCGATCAGGTAAACGATGCGGTGTACATTATTTTCAATATGGAGTTTTTTCGCACGGCTATAGATATCCACCAGCAGCAGATTATCCAGCAGCAGATTTTTGATAAAGTTATCCTTATCATATCTTTCTTTATATGCAACCAGCAGGCTCTGTATCTGGAATGCGGCGATCTTCCCGATCTGATAACCGGCTTCATCCTCACCTTTAACCTGGATCACATATTCAGGTACGCCATTATCATAAATTTTAAAATACTGATAGCCCAAAATCAGCTGGCTTTCCGCAGGGGAACTGATGAAATTTTCCACAGCGTCGATCTGACGGCCGATCATATTTTCTTCCGTTGTGGCAATTACCTTCCCTTCTTTTTCCACTACGCTCAGTTCCTTGCGCGTGATGTTTTTCAACCCATCAATAGTGCTCTGCAAAATCTGATTTGAAATCATCGCCTTCACCTCAATACTTTTTTCTGATTCTTTTCCCGTCACTTTTCTGTTGTCATATCATACTGTATAAATTGCCTAAAAACCTCTTTTTGACGAGGTATCAAATTCACCTAAATTCATTTTATAACAAAATGACAAAAAAAGAAAGAGGAAATCTAAAAAAAACAGTCAAAATCTCTTTACATTTTATTTTTCCATAAAAACAGGGTCCGTTTTTTATGGAAACTGACCCTTGATTTCCTCTGATCGGGATTAAAAAAGTATATTTCCGAACCAAATCGGATGTCATTTTTTACTTTTCCGGAAATCCCCTCCCCAAAACTTCCCGGATATCTGTCAAAAGGAAAAAAGCATTTCGGTCGATATTCATAATAATGCTTTTGACGGAGTGGACTTCCTTTTGAGAAAAAACACAAAAGAGTACCTCTCGTCCTTGACCGGTGTACTTTCCTGTTGCCGGAAATGCCGTGACCCCTCTGCACAATTCCAACAAAAGCGCCGCCGCGATTTCATCACTTTTATCAGAAATGATCCATGCCGCCTTGGCAAAATTCGTTCCCTCTATCACCCAGCCAATGAATTGATCGGTAACATAGACTGCCAAAATTGCATACAGCCCCATTTCTACCCCAAAGAATGCAATACCCGCCAAAATGATGACCGCATCCAAAATAAAAATAAATTTGGGGACAGAAACGGAACGGCATTTTTCATGGAGCAGGGTTGCCGCCAGTTCCACCCCGCCTGTCGTAGCATCCGCCGAAAGCACCATCCCCAAGCCAATCCCCAGAAATACCCCGCCAAATACTGCCGCCAGCAACGGATCCTTACTGTATAACGGGAATAATTCCTCCACATACAGCATTAGGGAAAACAGCACTGCTGTCAGGGCGCTGCGGCCTACAAACGCTTTTCCTTTGCTTTTCCATGCCAATAAAAAAAGAGGGACATTCAATACGATGTTTACAAACCAAAGGGGAATATGCAGCCCAAAACGTGCCTGTGCCCACGCATCCAGCATAATGCCGATGCCTGTGATGCCGCCGGCAACTAAATCCGCATGTTCATAAAATCCCTCTGCGCCGATGGCCATTAAGGCCGTGCCGGCGATCAGATTGAACCAGTCTCTCTTTTTTAAAAGTTTCATCCTTTCACGTCCCTTTCAGGACGCTTTTTTCTGCTTACGCTCTGCGTCCCTTTGTTTTCAGGACTGTCAGCGCAAATTTGGGCAGACGCATCATACGTCTCCATCTTGTTGGCTGCGTAATCAGACGATGGAACCATTCCAGGCCCAGTTTCTGAAAAATCTTTGGTGCCCGCTTTACATTGCCCGCCATAACATCGAAGCTGCCGCCAACGCCAATGGCTATCTTTGCCCCCACCAGGCGGATATTATCGTAAATCCATTTTTCCTGCTTGGGTGCGCCCAATCCTACTAACAGTATGGACGGGGATTTTGTTTTTATGTCCTGGATGATCTTCTTTTCTTCTTTTTCATCGAAATAGCCGTTATGCACCCCGACTACCTTCAGGCCGGGATATTTTTTCATCATTTTTCTTGCTGCTGCAGATGCTACGCCGGGGGCACCGCCAAAGAAATAGAAGGTTTCCCCTGTTGCCGCCAGCTCTGCCATCAGGTTCTGCGTCAGGTCATACCCCGCTACCCGTTCCGTCAGGCGGATTTCGCTGTATTTGGATGCCCAAACCACGCCAATGCCATCGGGAATCACCATATCCGCTTCCTGCAGAATATTCATCAAGTCCTTATCCTTTTGGGCTTCCATAACGATTTCCGGGTTCGGTGTGCAGATGAAGTGCTGCCCTTCTTCCGAAAGCATCTCTTTCGCCTTTGCCACTGCCTGTTCCATGGTTACTGCATCAAATGGTACCCCCAACACATGTGTTTTTTTGCTCATACCAAACACCCCTTATTTCTTTCTGTGTTCCAACAGTTTCGCCAGATATTTTTCGTTCTTGTGTGCCATTTTTTCCAGTTCCAGTTCCTTCTGCTCCAATTTCGCCACATACACTTCTTTATGGTGGATCATATCATCCACCAGAGCCAGTGTTTTTTCCGGGTCAAATTCTTTCAGCTTGCCGCCGCTGGGCATATCCAATTTTTCCAAATAATACTCGATTTTGGGGTCGTAAATGAACCCGATCAGAGGCACCCGCTGTCTTGCGGCGAAGATCAGGGTATGCAGACGCATACTCAAAATAAAATCTGCCCGAGAGATGATGCCCATGACTTCATAGGGAGAATAATTTCCCTTTAAAATATAAGCACCCTGCTTCATTTTCTTGCGTACTTTTTCGCTGACTGTAATATCATTGGGCATCTGCATTCCCAGGAACACAATGTTTCTGTGATATTTCTCCACAATGATATCACACATTTCCGCGAATCTGCCAATGAATCGATCCATATCCTTCCAATTCCGAACAGAAACCACCACCATAGGCCGATCCGCAGGTACGCCTTCTTCTTTCAAAATTGCCTGGGCTTCTTCCGGGCCAATGCCGTCCATAGTAAAGACAGGGTCGGCTGTTACAAAGCATTTTTTCGGATTTACGCCCATAGAAAGCAATTCTTCATAGGAATTTTCTTCTCTTAATGTAATCAGGTCAGCTTTGTTTACTACCTGTTTTACCAGTCTGCGGTTGCGCTTGCCGCTGACTGGTCCGATCCCGTTCGCATAGAGCATCACTTTTTTCCGCATCATTTTTGCCGCCGCTGTGATGGAAAGATAATACATCAGCGAACGGGTAGAGGTGCTGTCCTGCAGCAGAGAACCGCCGCCGGAAAGGAGCACATCGCATTTTCTAATGGCACGGAACACATCCCGGAACCCAAAACGATATACCGCTTCAATATTGTATTTTTCTTTGGTTTCCTGAGGCTTATTGGATAAAACCGTGATATGGTAATTATCGCCCATTTCCTGAATGTTTTTATGCATAGAAAGCATGATGGCTTCGTCCCCAGTATTATTGAAACCATAATAGCCGCTCATCACCACATGATACTGCGGCACATGAGTTTCTCTCCATGCCGCATTATAGGCTTTCACACAGTCTCCTGCCATTTTGGTTACAGAATAATACTGGAAGATGACCTGTCTGCCATAGGCTCCCATTTTGTGCCGTTCTTCCTCTGTCAGGTCGTTAAAAGCATGTACCACATCTCTGTAAAGCTGTTCTTCGCTGGAAAGGGCGCACCCACGGCAGCAAAAGTTATTTTCCTGGGCCAATTCCAGCTTATCCTCTGCAAACAAGCCGATATATCCTTCATTGCCGGCAACAATTACAGGTTTTTCTGCCGCCATGGCTTCCAGAGCCGCCCGGCTGACCCCAACGAATACATCGCCCACAGCCACCAACTCATTGATATCTGTTCTGCCGCCGGTCATCGTAATACATTCTCTGCCAATGGCAGCGTTGGCCTCTTTTGCTTTTTCCAGCAATTCCTCATATACATCGCCGCCGCCGACAATCAGCATACGCAGACCCGGAATGGCCTGTGCCAGTTTTGGCCCCAGGGCGATCAGCTGCCTTGCCACCAGGGCACGGCTTTCATCCATACGGCTGACATAGACCAGCGTAGGTTCCCCTTCTTTCAGAGCAAATTCTCTGCGGATTTTGCTCTGGTCTGTATGGGGGGAGAATTTTTCTGTATCGATCCCGTTGATGGTTACAAAAATATCTTCATACCGTACACGGTAATTTTCCATCAGATAATTGCGGATATCATCGCTGACCGCTACAACCTTCTGCCCCCAGTTGGAAATATATTTCAGCCCCATGCCGGTGTAGAATACCCAATGGGCAGAAGTAACAAAAGTAAATTCCTTCTTCATTCTGATCTTCAGCAGCCCGCAGACAAAGCTGGGGATGCGGGCATGGGAATGAACGATATCCACTTTTTCCTTCTTGATGATTTTTTTCAGCATGAAATAGGAACGGGCCATTTTCAGCACATTTCTCTGGTTCAAAGGCACCTGATAATGGCGGATCCCCGCTTCTGCCAATTCTTTTTCATATACGCCCCCATTGGAAGCGACAACAATATCATAGCCCTGTTTTTTCAGTTCCTTGGAAAGCTCCACCACATGGGTCTCCGCTCCGCCGATCTCCAAGCCCATCAGAGCCATTAAAATTTTATATTTCTTCATGAGCCGTCCCCCTGTTTATTCCTGAATACTTGTGATCTTCATAACGGGTTTCGCATATTTTGTAATCACATTCATTTCGGAATTTGCCTTCATTTCCACAATCCCTTCCACAAAATATCCTTCTTCCTTTTCCACAACGGGGCCTTCGATGGTCAGCGTCACGCTGTAGTAATCGGGAAATTCCACTGCGCTGATAGTACCATCATTCTGCAGTACATTCTTCATAAAAGGTTTATACTCCACCTTTGTGATCGTCCCCAGGCAGATGCCTGTTTTTTCATCGAAAATCTCATCACCTTCGTGAAGGGCATTGACCGTTGCCATACGCACTTCATCGATAAAGGCAGTATACGTTCTCTGTTCCGCGGAAGCATCCACCCCTGTGGATTCTTCTTGATTCACCACGCCGAATTTGAATACCGCTACCACGCACAGCGCAGCGATCACAACGATAATGAGGATATCTGCAATATTAGGTTTTCTCTTTGTCATATCACTCACCATCCCTTACTTCCACAACAATGCCCTTGAAGGCATAGCCTTTGCCTTTGACGTTCAGCTCCATGCCAACTTTCACCGTAGTGCCTTCCACTGTAATATCTTTTTCTGTTTCTGTGCCGTTGCCTTCAATGGTCAGATAAATATCACTATATCCAGCCACAGGCACTTTTTCATATTTGCCCGTGGTTCTGTTGAACATCGTCTCTGTAAAAGGCTCTGCCTTTACATCCGTCACCACGCCCAGATATTCAGAAGTGGAGCTTTCATAAGCATTGCCGCCTACAACGGGGAAATTTGCCGTTTCCTCCACCACTTCTTTCCCCATGACCACATAGGAATAGGTCTTTGTTTCCGCCGCCGTATCCATTTGGGCTCCGCCGCTCCGCAGCATCTTCAGCCCAACAATGCCGATAACGATGACCAGCAGGATCAATAGGATATCCACGATATTGAATATACCGAATAGTTTTCTGTTTTTCATTTTCTTGCCTCCAGATAGAGTTTTTCAATTCTTCTTGTCATCTTATCCGCCAGGAAAGTGCTTTCCGCGTCTTTTTTCGCCTGTTCGCCAAAGGCTTTGCGCTTGGCATCATCCGCCAGCAGTTCTTCCAGCCGTTCCGCCAGAGCATCACTGTCGCCAATGGGGATCAGAAAGCCGTTTTCGCCGTGTTTGATGACTTCTGCCACACCGCCGCTGTCTGTTCCCACTGCGGGAATGCCTGCAATCATGCTTTCCAGAATGGACAGGCACAACGCTTCCGCCTTGGATGTGATAACAGCAATATCCAAGGCCGCTTCGATGGATTCCACATCCTTCAGGAAGCCGGTGAACGTTACGTTTTCGCTGATGCCCAGCTCCGCCGTTCTTCTTTCCAATTCCTCCCGCAGGCTACCGTCACCAATGATATAGAAACGGACATCTCTGCGCTTTTCCAGCACCTTTTGTGCTCCCAACAGAAACGTCTCATGATCTTTGACTTCTTCCAATCTGGCAACCATGCCGACAGCCTTTTCCCCGGCCTTGCCGCCAAAGGATGCCAGGAGTGCCGCTTTTTCCTCCGCCGTAGGGATGGGAATCGGCTCAATGCCATTATAGACCGTCACAATCTGCTTAGGGTCTGTCCCCCCGGCGATCATACTGCGGCGCACCGCCTTGCTGACAGCAATGATGCAATCGCTGAAACGATGATTGATGGCCCTGCGCAGGAGCTTTTTCGGCAAAGAACCGGGGGCTCCTTCCATGCAGTGCTTTGTATTGAAAATCATAGGCACCTTGGCCTGTCTGGCCGCCATACGGGCCGTCATGCTGGCATGGGTATGGACAATATCCGGCTTTTCCTGCCGAAATTTCTTCGTCAATGCCTTCATGGCCTTTTTATCAAAGGATTTATCCTCCATTTCTTCCATGGCAATGACAGGCACATCCAGTGCTTCCACCGCCTCCGCCAGCAGGCTGTCATGGGGCAGCAGCACCTTTACCTCGAATTTCTCTCTGTTATGATATTTCAAATAATACAGCAGCCAGCGCCCGGCGCCGCCGATGTTTCTGTCCGTCAAAACATGGAGGACTTTCGTTTTTTTCTCCATTTTTATCTTTTCTCCATTTCTCTTTCGCCTTTTCTTTCTCCTACACGGACTGCCGCCATGCCAATGCCGATAAAGCACCAGAAGAACAGCACAATACGGTAGTCAAACCACAGATGGTCTGTCATCCCCTGCAGCAGAAGCCCCGCAAAGCCGCCAAAAACCGCACCTAAAAGGAATTTAAATCTCCTTGGCACAACACGCATTGCGCTGTACAGCTTCTGGAAAAAGAACAGGAACAGCAATACCATCACAATGAAACCAACGATACCCAGTTCGATGAATTCCTGCAGGAACAGGTTATGGGCATGGTATGCATTCGCCGCCTCAAAGGAAAACAGCGGATAAATCTCATTAAAGGCACCGACCCCGATCCCCGTTGTCCAATAATGCTGAATGATATCAAAGGCGGCACTATAGATAGACATACGATATAGGGAAGAAGAATCGCTCATAGTTACGGAGCTGGCAATTCTCGCCCAAAGGCTTTCCGGCAGGATAAACGGCATCAGCAAAAGCAGGATGACGCCCAGCGGGATGAGTCTCTTTTCCGAAAGCAGAACGAACAGCCCTGCAGAAAACATCAGCCCCAGCATAGCCCCGCGGGAGCCTGTTGCCGCCAGCCCCAGGCAGATGACACCGAAACAGCCGGTATAATACAATCTGCCCAGCCAGTTTCGCATCTTCCACATCATCCCCGCCGCCAGAGAGCCTACCAAAATCAGGTATTCCCCCAAAACGTTAGGGTTATTGAATGTGGCATAGGCACGGGTGGTAATATCGAAGCTTTCCACATCTACCCAAGCCGCGTCCATTTCCACGCCGACAATATACTGGTATACCGCATAGAGAGCGATCAACGCCCCCATGCTGATGAGTACCCAAAGAATGAAATCCAGTTTTTCTTCCGTATCGATGGCATCCTTTGCCACAAAGAATACCGCCATCAAAATCAAGAACAGGCAGGTAGCCAAAATCGCCGTCGGGAAGGCATAGCTTGTCACCCCCGCATAAAAGATGCAGGCTGCGAAGCACCCCAGCAGCACGCTGACCATGCTGGTTTTCTGCATCTTAATGCGCCCCAGGAAAAGCTGGATAAAATACAAAACAAACGTCCCCAGGCACAATACCGCCAAGAGCATCGTCGGGAAAATGGGAATCGCCGCCACAATGCCCGCCAGGCACAGAATCAGGAAGTTCTGATTGAACACACGGAAGAAAAAGCTTTCCCCCATGGCAACCGCCAAGCCATTGCTTCTTCTGCGCACGGCCATGCCGCTCCAATGGGTCAGGTTATGCCAGAAGCGGGGCAAAATCCCCTGCCAAGTGTGCAGATACTTGTCCCAGTTTGCCCGCAGGAAGCTCAGGATAGCGCTGTTTTCAAAGGCATTTTTCCAGCTTGCGCAAATTTTTGCATAAATACTGTAGGCAATGCTGTCCATCCAGAGCACCATCAGCACATTCCACACCCGCTCGATGACACGGAAGCAGAAACTGTCTTCAATTACGAAAGAAATCTTTTCGATCATAGAATAGGTTCTCCATTTTTTCTTTCTTTTCTGAGAGGAAGCTGTGCTGCTTTCCGCCGCAGGTTTCCCTGCGCCAGCCGTTCCTCTTTTTAAAATCTTTTTGATAGTATCAAACACAAAATCGCTTTCTTCGATTTTGAGGAGCTTCGCAAAAATCATATAGGACACCAGCCCCACGCCGCCGCAGGCACACAGCAGGATAATTTGTCCGATCAGGCTGCCCATCATAGACGCCAACGCCATTTTGCAGCCCAAAACCAACACCAGCATCCCCGCCGCCGCCAGAAGCATCTTGCCGATCTGCCCCACCAGAGACTGATCCAAAATATCCGGATACTGCTTGACCGCAGGAACCAGCAGCACCAATGCCGCCGCTGTGGAAGAGACTGCCGCCGCCAGCGCCAGCCCGCCAATGCCCATAGGTTCTAAAAGAAGCCCACAAAGCACCGCATTGATGACAATGGAGACCAAACCGGAATAAAAAGGGGTTTTCCCATCCTGATTGGCATAAAACGCGCGGCTCAGGATATTCTGCACCCCATAACCCACCATGCCAAGGGCAAAGAAAAACAATGCCTTGGAGGTCAGTTCCGTTGCCAGCATATCAAAGGCGCCCCGTTTATAGATCAGCGTTACCACAGGCTCTGCCAGAGCCATCAGCCCTACTGTCATAGGAATCAGCAGGAAAATCATCGCCTTCAGTGTTCCTCTGACTGCCAGGCCAAATCCCTTCTTATCCTCCGTCATACGGGAAAATTTCGGGAATACCATATTGGCGATGGCAAGCACAAAGACCCCAACAATGATGGTGTACAGGTTGTTGGCATATTCCAACGCAGAAACGCCCAGTTCGCCATTGGTTACATTCCCGCTGGAAAGCTGAGAAGCAAAACGGGTATTTACCATAAAATTGATGGGCTGAATCCATGTGCTGACCATAACAGGCAGCATCAGCTTGCCAATTTTTTTCAGCCCTTCATCCTTAAAATGAAAATCCGGGCGATAGTGATAGCCCTTTTGATGCAGGGAAGGAATCTGAATGATCGCCTGCATAGCCCAGCCGATCAGAAAGGCAACCGTCAGGCCATAGATTCCAAATCTTTTGTTGAAAAAAATATAATATACAATCAATACACCATTAGAAGCCACACTCAAGGCCGCAGGCACATTGAATTCTTCCAAAGACTGCAAGATCCCTACAAAGGAAAAGGCCACTGCCGTAAACAGCATGGTCGGGAATAACATCCGCAGCAGCTCCACACATAATTCTGCGGTTTCCATATCGTAGCCAGGGGCAATCAGCCATGTCAAAGGTTCCGCCAGCAGCATACCCAACAGCATCATTATAATCGTTACCGTTGCAATCATGGTGATAAAACGGTTTGCCAATGCATAGGCTTCCTGCTTTCCCTTCTTTTGCAGATATTCTACAAAAATAGGGATAAAGCTGGCAGAAATGGCCGATGCAAAAATGACATCAAAGAAGGTTCGGGGAATCCGGCTTGCCAATAAAAAAGCCGCCGCTTCCATGCCCGTGGCATAGTTCGCCGCCAAAAGCTGTTCCCGCACCAAGCCTAATATTTTCCCGAATAGGGTGATCAACATGATAAAGCTGACGGTTTTCACCGCCTGATTATCTTTTTCCGACATAATAAACTCCTAAAACCTATTTTCAAATTTATTTTTTGCCGATGGGTAAAAATACTCATCGTAATCCACTCTATATAGTACCTTATTCTCCTTCTTTTTACAACAAAAAGCGGAGATTCGGGGCAAAAAAAATGTTTTCAGAGAAACCTCCGAAAACATTTTTCCCTCATTTTATTTAATATTGACTGCTTCGTAAGTTACATTGCCGTCTTTCACACGGAAGCGCAGCATCATATAATTCTGGTTCACTGTGCCGTCCGCTCTCCAAAGATTGGGCAGATTGATATAACGCACGCCATCCTTTGTAGAAGCCCAATAGCTTGTATTCGCACAGGAAATCACAAATACCGTTTTGCCCTGTTCCACATATTTATTCAGAATCGCACGGAAATAATCCGTTTCCGCTGCAGATGTGAAATCGGAAGGGGTTTTATCCATCACCAGAACGATGGTATCATTATTCGCATTTTCAATATCCCTTGTGAAGCTTGCCCACTGGGAAGGATTTGTTGCTGTAATGCCGCCCTTCGCCGCAGAGATCATAGCCAGGCTGACGCCGCCCCGGTTCAGGAAACGATAGCTTCCGTTCCAGCTCAGGGAATCCAGCTTTTTCGCGGACTGGATGTCATTTGCTCCGCCGTAAATCGCAACGTTGGCATTGGCATCCACATAGGATTTCACCTTGCTTCTTGCGCTGTTATATGTTTCAGATGCAATACTCTTATCACCGGTATATGCAATCTTGCCGGCTACATTGAAGTAGTACGCACCGTCATTTTGCATTGTTACTTTCTGGTTCAGCACATCCTTCGCCACTGTGGCCGCCGGTGCTTTCACCGCTGTGGCATTGCCGACTGTCACTGTGATATAGGCTACTGCGCCGTCTTTTTCACATTTGATATAGGTAGAGCCTGCCTTTTTCGCTGTGAAAACATTGCCGGAAACAGTACCGATGCTGGCATCTGCTACTGTATAATTTGTGCTGGTGGATGCCCAGTAGGAAAAGCCGTCCTGATCGTATGCATTCATGGCGATCGTAGCAGTATCGCCTGCTTTGCTCAGTTTGATGCTTGTGCTGGTAGGGCTCAGTCTGGCCACCTTGCCGCTGACCACGTTCATCTGATAGGCTACCAGATTCTGATAGGTTGCCACTACCGTAAAGGTACCGCTGGTCTTGGGCGTAAAGGTATACCCATCCCAAGTGCCTTCTACGCCGACCGCATCCAGCTGCACTGCGCTGGCGGGAATTTCGATGCGGTTATAGTATTCATCCAAGCCGTAGACCGTAAATGTGATAGGCTTTCCTGCCAAGGTTCTTACCATGGAAGGCTGGATAGCAATCTGCTCGATCTCGCCCTTTTCCGCAGTCTGGAAAACGCCTACAGCATTGATGACTTTTCGTTCAGAGCCTTCGGAAACCTCATTCTGCACAACAGGCGCTTTGTCCTCTATTGTCTGGACAGCCATGGTAGAAGAACCGCCGCCGTCTAAGTGCATAGCTTCATACGCGCCATATTCCTGCATCAAAAGCCCCATTTCCCAGTGAGTCGCGCCGATGCTGTCCCCTCTGCCGTCCACAACCATGAAAATGGCTGTGTTGCCGTCTTTGGATACACCAAAGGCTGTTCTGGGCTGTCTGCCTGTGGCAACGATGGAGTTTGCCGTTGTGATCTTCCCATCTACCAACAGCTTGCCGCCGCCGCCAAAGGCTGTATCGATCCTATCCAAATCTACGGAAGAAGTAATATCCAGCCGGATAGCATCCCCCGCCGCAAACATATACGCCGCATTTGTAAAGTAATCGCCGCTCATTACGATCAAATAACCGTCTTCAGGGACAGCCACGGTTTCCCCCTTCTGGGAAACATATGTAATCGTATCATTTTCCACCACAAATTTCACTAGATTCTGGAAACGGCTGTCCAGGCTGGCTGTGGTGCTCATGGCGTTTCTGTCCAGATAAATGGGGAATACCATAGATGTAACTTTATTCAAAGAGGCCAGTTCAATGGTCTTTTTTTCATTGCCGAATTTGGCTGTCATGGTAAAATAATCGAAGAAGGGGTTGCCGTCCTCATCCATAAAGAATGCCGCATACTGTCCTTCCTCCTTATTCAGGGTCGTCCCGGCGGAAATCACTTCACCGTCTCGGACAATGGGGCCAAAGGCCGCAGAATACGTACCGCTCAGGCCGAAAAAGTCGGAGTTTACCCCTGCCACAGCGCCATTATCTGTCAGCAGTTTTTTTACAGTTTCCTTCAGGCCATAGTCGCTCTTGCTTTCCACTTCCCTGATTTCCAAGGTGCTTTCCGTCAGGTCTACCTTCAATACATGAACATTCTGAATGCCCGCATCGGTCATACGGCTGCTTTTTTCGTATGTTACCCCGCGGGTCACTGTTTTTTCTGTTTTCTGGTCATAATAGGTGGTTGCCCCATAGGCTGTTTCCGCCCCGAAATAGCTCAGGGGAGAAATCAGCAGCGCTGCCGCCAGAACCGTCCCCACGGCACGCTTTGCCAGTTTTTTGTTTTTGTTCATTCCCTCATCTCCTTAATAAAAATGCCTTTTCTTTTGACGGAACTTCTCTCCAAAAGTTCCCTATTCTAAATAAAATTTCTTTTAAAAATAAATTTATGTAAATTATCATATCATAAAAGAATGAACTTTTGTTCATTTTCAGAAAATTTTAAGAAAACTGTAAAATTTTAAATCATGATACACGCAGATGAGAAAACGACAACAAAAAAGGACACAGCAAAAGCCATGTCCTGAAAGTTTTATCGTACTACCTTGATTTTTTCTATGCCATAAGCGCAAAATAATGCCGCCATCTCTACCGTGATCTCTTCCCCGCTGGCAGTAATAGGGATAGCCGGCGGGCAGGAAACACAAGGGCTTGCACAAATGCGCCCCACCGCATCCAGACAGCGGACTTCCTCCCATTGACTGAATATAGCTTCCCGAATGGATATTTTCTGCTGGGGCAAAAGCAGGGGCATCTGGGCTTTCGCCTGCTTTTCCATTTTCGGTGGCAAGCTGCCCAAGGCAGTCTCCACCTTTGCAAAATCTGTTTCCCGGTTTTCCGGCGTTGCCATCAGCACCACCGCATCCAGATCAGCAAATTCACATTCCACACCCTGTTTTCGCAGAGCCTCCGCCGCTTCTTCTCCGGTATATCCCATTTTTCCGGTGAAAATCGTCAGCTTCAAAGGGTCGCCATCCATCAGCTCCCAGCCCTGTTTCCGCAAAACCGCCTTCAGCCTCTCCACCTTTGCAATAGTCTGAGCCAATTTTTCCGGGTAGCCTTCCGCCAAATATTGATTGCATTTGTCCAAAGACTGCAAAATCAGATAGGAAGGGCTGGTAGAGCCGAATATTTCCATGACCTTTTTTGCCTGTTCGCCTGCCTTTTCCGCCCATTCCGCCGAAAGCTGCAAATAAGCTCCCCCTGTCAGTACGGGTAATGTCTTATGAGCAGAATCGCAGCTCATGGCCGCCCCCAGGTCGATGGGATGCAAAGAAGGGTTCAAAAACTTCAGATAAGCGCCGTGGGCATTATCCACCAGCAGGGGGATCCCCGCTTCCGTGCAGACTGCCGCCAAGGCCTTGATATCGGGAGAATACCCCAAATAATCCGGCGCAGTGATATATACCGCAAAGGGCTTTCGTTCCATTTCCGCCAGTTTTTGAGCCACCTGCGCCGCTGTGATGGGGCAGGTGCAAAGGGAGCTTCTCTCCCCCTCCTCCGGCATCAGCCATGCCACATCCAAATCCAGCAGGGCGCAACTATAGAGAAACGCCTTATGGGCATTCCTCGCCGCCAAAACCACAGGGCGCCCTTCCTGCCGGCCGCTTTCCTGCAAGGCAAGAAAGAGCATGGAACGGATGCACTGAGAAGAGCCTTCCGTGCTGTAAATCGTCTTTCCGAAGCCAAACAACCGGGAGGCGTTTTCCTCGCTTTCCGCAATGATCCCTTCCGCGTCATAAAGTTCATCGGCTCCGCTGATTTCCGTGATATCCATTTTTTCGTAGCCCAAAAAGGACACACCCTTGTGCCCCGGCATATGAAAACGGGCCGCGTCCTTTTTCGCATATCTATTCACAAAATCGCAAATCGGTGCTTTCAAAAAAACCCTTCTCTCTTGAGTCCGATCGCTTCGTTGCAAAGCAACTCCCGCGCCCGCCGCAATTCACAGCTCCGAGCATACTCTTGCTCATGCTGTCCGCTCATAAAATATATTCCTTATAAGCCTTCCTCAGCCTCTGCCACCTTCATCATAATCGCACATTCGATTCTTTTCTTAAACAGGTCGCAGCCATATTCATAAATGCCGGTGATGCTGCCCGTCGCATGGTATGCATTGGCGGCACAGCCGCCGGAACAATAGAGCTTCGCCCAGCAATCTCTGCATTCCTCTCTGGCATAGGCGTTGCAGCATTTGAATTCATTCTGCACTTCTGTGTTTTTTACGCCTTCCCAGATATCGCCCATGCTGTATTTTTCATCCCCAACAAACTGGTGGCAGGGATACAGCTCGCCCCAAGGAGTCACTGCCATATATTCTGTGCCGCTGCCGCAGCCGGAAATTCTCTTATAGATGCAGGGACCATGCTCCAAGTCCAGCATGTAGTGGTAGAAGGTGATAGGCTTGCCGTCTCTTTTTCTTTGCAGCATTTCCTTTGCCAGAATCTCATATTGTTCAAACAGAATCGGCTTATCCTCTTCTGTCAGGGCATAAGGGTCTGCGGGGTCGCAAACCACGGGCTCCATACTCAGCTCTGTAAAGCCCAGATCCGCCATGTGGAACAGGTCTTTGGTAAAGTCCACATTATTGTGGGTAAAAGTCCCCCGGATATAATAGTTCTTATCGCCCCGGGCTTCCACAAATTTCTGGAATTTCGGCACGATGATATCATAGCTGCCTTCCCCGGCATAATTCTTTCTCAAATGATCGTGCACTTCTTTTCTGCCATCCAGAGAAAGTACCACGTTGTGCATCTCTTTGTTGGCAAATTCGATGACCTCATCATCGATGAGAATACCATTTGTTGTCAGTGTGAAACGGAAGTTTTTGTTGTGGATCTTTTCCTGTTCTCTGGCATAAGCAACCACCTGCTTCACCACATCCCAGTTCATCAAAGGCTCGCCGCCGAAGAAATCCACTTCCAGATTCCGTCTTGTGCCGGAATGTTCAATCAGAAAATCGATGGCCCGTTTGCCCACTTCAAAGCTCATCAGTGCCCGTTCCCCCTGATATTTGCCCTGGCTGGCAAAGCAGTAGGAACAATTCAGGTTGCAGGTATGGGCCACATGGAGGCACAACGCCTTAATAACGGTATTTCTCGCCTTAAAATCGTAAGCCAGATGTTCATAGGAATCCGGTGTAAAAAGCTTGCCTGCTCTTCTCAGTTCCACCACATCATCGATACATTCCTGTACATCCGCTTCTGTGACATCATCGTATTTTTTCAGCATAGCATCGATGATATCGCCCTGTGTGTTTTCTCGAATCATGCTGATCACATCATAAGCCAGTTCATCCACACTATGGATAGAGCCGCTGCAGGTATCCAGCACGATGTTGTATCCGTTCAATTGATATTGATGTACCATTCTATTACCTCTTCTATAGATAAACATACTCGGATTGCCGGCAAATCTGCCCTCCGTGCAATCCTGAAAACCTTTGAAACACGCCGAAACACGAGAAAAGGGGCTGTAAAAACAGCCCCTTTGGGTTACCCTGATTCAGTTCGCGATTACTGTTTTTCGCAAGGCTGGTTTGCTACACCGCAAGATGTTTTGCAGGCAGACTGGCAAGATGTCTGGCATTCGCCGCAGCCGCCATTCTGTACGCTCTTGTTCAGGTCGCGAGTTGCGATTGTTTTGATTCTGCTCATATGATTTACCTCCCCTAACGTTCATGGATTTTTTATTGAATCATAAATTCTTTCTCATTATACCCTAACCATACAAAATAATCAAGTCAAACCTTTTTCCGCGGCATTCCCTCCAAAAATCATCAGACTACTTTTTTGTCCCTTCTCATAGATTGAAATAACTCATATTTTCAGGAGGGATCTTTATGAAACGAATCCTCTCATTTTTATTATCCATGGGTCTTATTTTTGCGGTTGCCGCCTGCAGCAAGGAGGAAACCCTAACAGAACTGGAAGCGATCCAAAAACAGCTGGCGGAAATGGAAGGCTATTCCTGCACCGCCACCCTGACCCGCTCTTCCGAACGGGGCGAAAAGGTTTATGAAACCAAGCAGTATTACAAATCCACCGGAGAATACCGCCTGGAGCTGACTGCCCCCGAAAACGTAGCAGGCAACTATACTGTTTTCGACGGGGAACGCATCTGCCAGTATAACCCCAAACTGGACAGCAGTATCATCAAGGATGTGCCCGCATCACAGCAGCGAAACGAGTTGTTTTTGGGTCAGTTCGTTCAGAATTATATGCAGTCTGAGGGCGTCAGCGTAGAAACTGCCGCTTTAGAGGAATCCAAATGCGTCATTCTGGAAGCTGTCATTCCCGGCAACGACCCCGCTGTCTCCACAGAAAAGCTCTGGGTAGACCGGGAAACACTCCTGCCTGTCCGTTTCGTGATTTATGATACCAACGGGAAAGAACGCTACCAGATGGATTATCACGAATTTACGTTCAATCCGCAATTCGATGAATCCCTTTTCACCATTGAAGAATAAATCCCCCTGTTTTTGTCCATACTGAGAACAGTCAGCAGGGAAGTTCTTCAAATTATACATATTTCTTCCGCCGCTGACCAATTCAAACAGCGGAGTGTGAGAACATGATCGTCAGAAGAGGAGATATCTATTTTGCAGACCTGAGCCCCGTAGTGGGCAGCGAACAGGGCGGCATCCGCCCTGTCCTCATCGTGCAGAATGATGTGGGAAATAAATATAGCCCTACCGTCATCTGTGCCGCCATCACCTCACAAATGAATAAGGCAAAGCTGCCGACCCATATCGCTCTTTCCTCCGCCGTCTATGCCCTGCCAAAGGATTCTGTGGTCCTGCTGGAGCAGATCAGAACTATCGATAAACAACGGCTGAAAGAGAAACTCTGCCATCTGGATGATGCCATGATGCGGCGGGTAGATCAAAGCCTTATCATCAGCTTGGGTTTAAAATAAAAGAGACGGTTCTTTTCCGTCTCTTTCTCTTTGCATGCAGGAAATAAGAATGCTGCTTTCCTAGGAACGAAACATCCTTCTGCTTTCAATTTCTGCAAAAGAAAGCCCTGAACAAAATCGCTTGCTCAGGGCTTTTCTATTTTTATTTTATCTTTATCTTTTTCTTCCCTTGCCGAAACTTACCAGAACCAGCCACAGGAAATACAGCAGAATAAACACTACTGTAAATGTGACTACCTGTTTTAATGTAATCGCCGCTCCTGTAATGAGCATAAATCCGTGGTAAAAGATGCTGCAAAGGCAGCCGGATTTTATGGCACGTATCAAAAGTTCTTTCAAATCCATCTTTCTTCTCCTATCATTCGCAAGTCATCCCATGAATATGGTTATGTACTCTCTGCACCAAAATATCCAGTGCCACCACATTCTGTCCGCCTTCCAGCACGATCAGGTCTGCTGTTCGCTTGCTGGGCTCTACGAACTGCTCATGCATGGGTTTCACTGTAGTCAGATACTGATTCACCACAGATTCCAGGCTTCTGCCCCGTTCTTCCACATCCCGCAGGATCCGGCGAAGGATACGCACATCCGCATCCGTATCCACAAAAATCTTAATATCCATCTGGTTTCTCAAATATTCATTCTGTAAGATCAGGATACCTTCCACGATAATAACTTTCGTGGGATTGATGATGATCGTTTCATCAGAACGGTTATGCACAGTAAAATCATATACGGGGCATTCAATGCTCCTGCCTTCCTTCAGTGCCTGAATATGCTCGATCATCAGGTCGGTATCGAAAGCATCAGGATGGTCATAGTTCAACAGGCAGCGTTCTTCATAAGCCATATCATCATGGCGTTTATAGTAATTATCATGATAGATCACGGTCACATCCTCGCCAAAGCGTTCCTTCAGGCGATTGGTCAGAGTCGTTTTGCCGCTGCCCGTGCCGCCGGCGATGCCAATAATCATAATCTCTTTCATGCTATTCCCTCCTCGTATAATATCTTTTAGATACATAAATGTACCTTGAAAACTTAA
>NZ_JBJEJK010000008.1:0-27314 GCF_051877975.1 Anaerotignum sp. | reverse complement strand
AAGAAAAATCAGTATTTTCAAGGAGTTTTAGATATATGATTAAAGTACTATTTATTTGTCACGGCAATATTTGCCGTTCTCCCATGGCGGAATACCTTTTCCGTGATATGGTACAAAAACGTGGGATTTCTCAGGAATTTTATATTGCTTCTGCGGCTACCAGCCGAGAGGAAATCGGCAATGGTGTTTATCCACCCGCCAAGAGGAAATTAGCTTCCGTAGGCATCTCCTGCGAGATGCACCACGCCAGACAGGTGACAAAAGCAGATTATGATACGTATGATTATTTTCTTGTGGCAGAACGATATAATATTCCCAACTTAATGCGCCAAATCAAAGAGGATCCTGAACATAAAGTTCACCGTCTGTTGGATTTTTCCGCTCATCCCAGGGATATTGCAGATCCTTGGTATACAGGGGACTTCGATACTACATATGATGATATTATGGAGGGGTTGGAAGGGTTTCTTGCATATCTGGAAAAAGAAAAAAAGCGAAATGGCAGGTGATACCATGAAATATAAAAAAACCATCGGCTGCATCTGCGGAGGCCTTCTTTTGGGAGCCTTCCTTTATTGGCAGAACAATGGACTGATGCTGACAAAAATGACATATCGGGGGGATATTCCTGCAAGCTTTAATGGATATAAGATTTTACAGGTGGCAGATTTACAGAATAAGATATTCGGAAAAAATCAAGAACCACTTTTGAGAAAGATTGAGCAGTCCTCTCCGGATATTATCGTATTAACGGGAGACTTGCTGGATCGAAACAGAACAGATGTAGATGTCGCAATGGATTTTATTAAGGAGATTGTGGATATCGCGCCGGTATATTTTGTTTCTGGCAATCATGAGCATCAATCCGGCGAATGGGAAAGACTGGCCGATGAAATGGTGGCGGCAGGCGTGACAATTTTGGATAATGGTAAATCAATCATCCAGCGAAATGGGGATACCATTACAGTATTGGGTCTGGCGGATAAAAAAGTAAACCTGTATTATGATAAGATTCTGCATACGCTGATGGCAGGGCAGGAGGATTGTTTCAATATCCTGCTTTCCCATAGACCGGAATTGTTTGAAACTTATGCAGCGGAGGGAGTTGATCTGGTTTTTACAGGCCATGCCCATGGCGGACAGATTCGGATCCCATTCCTGAAACAGGGCATTTTTGCACCCCATCAGGGGTTCTTTCCACAATATACAGAGGGAATGCATGAGAAGGACGGTACAGTAATGGTTGTGAGCCGCGGCTTAGGAAACAGCACGTTCCCTTTCCGTATTTTCAATCGTCCTGAGCTTATCGAAGTGACTTTAGCTGCAGAAAAGGAATAAAGGTTGTACAAACCGCTTTATTTGTGATAAACTAGAAAAAATATCTGGAGAATTCTCCGTAAAATATGAAAAAGAAAGGAAGATTCAAATGAATCCTATCGTAACATTTGAAATGCAGGATGGCAGCGTCATCAAGGCAGAGCTGTATCCTGAGATTGCACCAAACACAGTAAACAACTTCATTTCTCTGGTAAAAAAAGGTTTCTATGACGGCAAAATTTTTCACAGAGTTATCCGTGGTTTTATGATTCAGGGCGGCTGTCCTGAAGGCACAGGCATGGGTGGCCCCGGTTATCACATTGCAGGGGAATTCAGCATGGCCGGCTTCAAAAACGATCTGAAACACACACCCGGCGTTCTTTCTATGGCTCGTGCAATGCACCCGCATAGTGCAGGTTCTCAGTTCTTCATCATGCATGAAACAAGCCCTCATCTGGATGGTCAGTATGCAGCTTTTGGCAAGGTGATTGAAGGTATGGATGTTGTAAATAAAATTGCTGAAACAAAGACAAACCGTCAGGATCGTCCTCTGGAAGACCAGGTGATGGCGAAAGTAACAGTAGATACGTTCGGTGTAGAATATCCTGAACCTGAAAAAATGTAATGAAGTGAGAAATGGGTTCGATTGTGCAAGGGCTGTTTTTTGTAAAGGTGCAGCGTTTTCGTCAATTGAAAATTTTTTCAAAACATATTTATAAAATAAAAAAACTGCTTGCATTTTTATTTGATTTATGATAATATAGTCAAGCAGTTGATTTTGCGGCTGTGGCGGAACTGGCAGACGCATCAGACTCAAAATCTGACGCTGGTGACAGCGTGTGGGTTCGAGTCCCACCAGCCGCACTGGAGAACCCTTGAGAAATCAAGGGTTTTTTACTTTTGGTAATCAAAAGGTAACCAAGAAGGTAATCAAACTCAATTTTCACAATTTTAAAAATGCGATCACAAGAAAGGAGAGATTGAATCTGTTGTGTTTTTTCAATGTTTCCAAAAGAATGCGATTATAATTGTTTGTGACTTTTTAATGCAATGCAATTTAATATATTTCGCTTGTCAAGCCGCATGGTTTTCTGCGACTTTTTTTATTGCCTTTTTAACAGTTTGCTGGAAGAGCATGGTTGTGATCTTCTGTGATTTTATGTATTGAATTGTTTGGTATGGAAGGGATCGGATACGATATCTTAGCCTGTGATGTCAGTTATATGCTTTCTGGATATTATGGATTATACAGCGAACAAAAAATCATGTACTCTAAATTTAAAACAGAGCAAATTGATAAAAATGTACTCTAAAAAGATATTTGCTGAAGTGGATAGAAATAGGTTGAAAAAGGCAGAATGATTGAGTATAATATCAATATATTTGGTCTTTTCTCCTCTTTATTGATATATAAAACGAGGAAAAATAACACCGAATTTGCCACTTTAAAAATGAAAAGGAAACGCTTTTCAATGATGCAGTGAAAACTGACATTTGCATAAGCGTTTCCTTTTTTCAGGACTTTTTGCATATATGCAGGATGAATAGAAAATAGGGTAGAAATTTTTTGTAATTTGTGTTACATTAGAAAGGTAAGGAGGCTGTGAAAAATGTATAAGAGAATCGTGCTGAAACTGAGCGGTGAGGCTTTGGCCGGTGAAAAGAAGGGTGTAACTTTTGATGACACAGTGATCTGGGGGCTGATCGATCAGATCAAAGCAGTCATGGCAAAGGGAACACAGGTTTCCTTGGTTATCGGTGGCGGTAATTTTTGGAGAGGCAGAAGCGCAGATTCCAATATGGATCGTACCAAAGCAGACCAGATTGGTATGTTGGCAACTGTCATGAACGCAATTTATGTGGCGGATGCATTCCGTCAGAATGGCATCAAAGCATTTGTGCAGACACCGATCATCATCGGCACGATGACAGAGCAGTTTTCCAAGGAAAGTGCCATTGCACACTTGGAAAAAGGCGAGGTTGTGATCTTCGCAGCTGGTATGGGGCATCCATTCTTTTCTACAGATACAATCACAGCTTTGAGAGGCGCTGAACTGGATGTAGATGGTCTGTTCTTTGCAAAAAGCATCGATGGTGTGTATGATGATGACCCTGCTGTCAACCCCAATGCAAAGAAGATCGATATCATCAAGGCGGAAGACATCGTGAAAAATAACCTGAAAGTCATCGATATGGCAGCCGCAAATCTTTGCTTTGAACGCAAGATTCCTGTTATTATCTTCGGACTGAATGAAGAAAACAGTATCATTCGTGCCGTGGGCGGCGAAAAGATCGGTACAATTGTAACCGTTTAAAGATTTTGTTATCACAGGAGGAATATAGTTATGGCATCTGAACTGACAAAACCTTATGAAGAAAAAATGAAAAAGACACTGGCAGCATTGGACAGTGATTACAGCACCATCCGCGCTGGCCGGGCAAATCCCCATGTTCTGGATAAGATTACGGTGGATTATTATGGCACACCTACGCCACTGAATCAGGTGGGGAATATTTCCGTTCCCGAACCTCGCTTGCTGCAGATTCAGCCTTGGGATAGTTCTCTGCTGAAACCCATTGAAAAAGCTATCAATATGTCTGAACTGGGGATCAATCCTAACAATGATGGTAAAGTGATTCGTCTTGTTTTCCCCGAACTGACAGAAGAAAGACGTAAAGATCTGACAAAAGATGTTAAGAAAAAAGCAGAGGCTTCTAAAGTTGCAATCAGAAACATCAGAAGAGACGCTATGGATTCTTTTAAAAAGGCTGAAAAAGCAAAAGAAATCACAGAAGATCAGCTGAAAGATCTGGAAGAGGAAACACAGAAATTGACAGATAAATATGTTGCTGAAATCGACGCAAAAGCTGAAGCAAAAAGTAAGGATATCCTTACAGTATAATCATCGGAATATCCAAGCCCCTCTTCTTTGGAGAGGGGCTTTGTTACAGGGAGGTCAGTATGTTTTTTGAAAAAGAAACCAGCTCTTATGAGTTGAATCCCGATAAAATGCCAAAGCATATTGCTATCATCATGGATGGCAACGGCAGATGGGCCACGAAACGTTCCCTGCCCAGAAAGGCAGGCCATAAAGCTGGTGCGGAAGCATTGGAAAAAATCATCTATGCAGCGAAGGCGATGGGGCTGGAACATTTGACGGTATATGCTTTTTCCACGGAAAACTGGAAACGTTCCGAAGAAGAAGTTGGCGCTATTATGGATTTGCTGCGAATGTATCTGAAAAACTACTTCAAGAAATTCCTGAAGGATAATGTTCGTATGGATGTCATCGGTGATATTACGCGTTTGGACAAGGATATTCAGGAAAGTATTCTGGAAATTGAAGAAATTTCCAAAGAGAAAACAGGTCTGTTTGTCCATATTGCTTTGAACTACGGCGGCAGGGATGAATTGCGCCGAGCAGTAGGAAAAATTGCGGAAGATGTGGCAGCAGGCAGGCTGCACCCTGCGGATGTGACAGAGGATATCATTACAAATGCACTGGATACTGCAGGCACGCCGGATCCTGAACTGATGATTCGTACCAGTGGGGAAGAACGGATCAGTAATTTCCTGCTGTGGCAGATTGCCTATTCGGAATTCTATTTCTCTGAAGTGCTTTGGCCCGATTTTGATCAGAAGGAACTGGAAAAAGCTATTTATTACTATCAGAACAGAGAACGTCGTTTTGGCGGCAGATTGAAATGAGGTGACGCTGTATGAAAACGAGAATCATTTCTGCACTTGTGGCTTTGCCTTTGCTGATTTTTATTGTCGTCAGCGGTGGTTATTGGCTGCATGCCGGCATCGGTATTCTGGGGTTGATTGGGATGCGGGAATTTTACAGAGCATTTTCCAAGGAAACCAAAGGTTCTAATGTGATCGGGTATCTTTTCGGGTTATTCTATGTGATATTCATAGATAAACTTCTTTATGGCGGGAATCTGTTCAGTGTATTTGTTTCTGCATTTCTAATTGCATTACTGATTTATAGCGTACTGCGCTATCAGCATACCAATAATATGGAGGTTATGACAGCGTTTTTTGGCTTTTTTTATGCCTGCTTCCTGTTGTCTCATGTATATCTGATCCGGGAATATACCCATGGCAATCTGCTGGTTTGGCTGGTATTCATTACGGCTTTCGGCTGTGATACGGGGGCTTATTTTACAGGTTATTTCTTGGGCAAGCATAAACTTTGCCCTGCCCTGAGCCCGAAAAAGACCATTGAAGGCTCTGTCGGTGGTGTAATCACAGCCACGGTATTATCTGTCCTTTATGGGCTTTGGATCAACAGATTTTATCCTCTGGAAGGAGTCAATATTCTGCTTCTTTGCGCTTTGACTGGTTTTTTTGGCTCTTTTCTGGCACAGATTGGCGATCTGGCGGCATCTTCCATCAAACGCCAGACAGGCATCAAGGACTATGGCAATCTGATGCCCGGTCACGGTGGTGTATTGGATCGATTTGACAGTGTCATCCTGACAGCACCAGTGTTATACTATATTATGTTATTCCTGATTCGGGTATAAACAATAAATGAAGGTGTAAGAAGAATGAGAAAAATTTCTATTTTAGGGTCTACCGGTTCCATTGGCACCCAGGCGCTGGAAGTAGTTGAAAATTTAGGAAATATCAAAGTTATGGCAATCACCGGCAACAGTAATATTGCATTGCTGGAACAGCAGGCAAGAAAATTTCAGCCTGCGCTGGTGGCTGTGATGGATGAAAAAAACGCTGAACGACTGAAGGACAGACTGTCGGATCTGCATATTCGTATTGTCAGCGGCATGGATGGGCTGGTAGAAGCAGCCACCTATGAAGGGGTAGATACAGTCGTGACATCCGTTGTGGGCAATGTTGGGCTGAAGCCAACCTTTGCGGCCATTCAGGCTGGAAAAAATATTGCTTTGGCCAATAAAGAAACGCTGGTTTCCGCAGGGCAGCTGGTAATGGATTTGGCAAAGCAGCAGAATGTCAATATCTACCCTGTGGACAGCGAACATTCCGCAATTTTCCAGTCTTTGCAGGGAAATGAGGGAAATCCGATCCAGCGTATCCTGCTGACTGCTTCCGGCGGGCCCTTCCGCGGGAAAAAAAGAAAAGAACTGGAACATGTGACAGCTGCTGATGCATTGGCTCACCCCAACTGGAGCATGGGGAAAAAAATTACTATAGATTCTGCAACGCTGATGAATAAAGGCTTGGAAGTGATGGAGGCAAAATGGCTGTTTGATGTAGATGTAGATCAGATCGAAGTCCTGATCCATCCCCAAAGCATTGTTCATTCTGCTGTGGAATATGAGGATGGCGCTATCATTGCCCAATTGGGCGAGCCTGATATGCGTTTGCCCATCCAGTACGCGCTGACATATCCGAAGCGGGTAAAAAATCCCTTTCCCCGTGTTGATTTTGCACAGCGCAGCAATTTAACATTTGAAAAACCAGATATGGATACTTTTCAATGTCTATCTTTGGCCTATCGTGCTTTGAAAATAGGGGGAACTATGCCTGCGGTGCTGAATGGTGCCAATGAAGTGGCAGTTGCCCGCTTTTTGAAGGGAGAGATTTCTTTCCTTCAGATTTCTGCATTGATAGAACAGACTATGGATGCATATACTGTCAAATATGAATATACTTTGGAAGATTTGCTGGAAGCGGATGCATGGGCAAAGTCCTTTGCGGAAAAGGTGTGCTTCTGATAGATCTATTTGGAGGTGGGGAAGATTTCCTCGTTATTGATTACAATTATTCTTCTTGGTGTTTTGGTAATTGCCCATGAATTTGGGCATTTCATTGTTGCAAAGAAAAGCGGAATATGGGTGCAGGAATTTGCCATTGGTATGGGTCCTAAAATATTTTCCCGCACGAAAGGAGAGACGGAGTACAGCATCCGTGCTTTACCTCTAGGCGGTTTCTGCCGCATGGAGGGGGAAACGGAAGAAGGGACGGTTCCCAGCGCAACCTCTTTTCTGTCGAAGCCTGTTGGCGTGCGGCTGGCAGTCATGGCCGCAGGGCCCTTTATGAATTTTCTTTTGGCGTTTATCATGATTTTTGGACTGACCTGTACCAGCTATACAGCGACACCGGAAATTCGTGAAGTTCTTCCGGATTCTGCAGCGGCGGAAATCGGATTGGAAGCGGGAGATGTGATTCAAAAGATTGATGGGAAGACCATCCATATCTATGATGAACTGCAATATATCCTGCAGCAGAACCACGGCGAAGCAATCATTTTGGATATTTTGGGGAATGATGGGCAGCGCTACAAATATGAACTGCAGCCCAAATTGGATGCGGAAAGCGGCAGATATCTCATTGGCTTTAGCCCTCAGATCTATACTGGTCTGTTTGCAGAACCTGTAGAGGGGTATGAAGCCATGAGTTTTGGTGAAACAGCCCATTACAGCTATTTTGCCATGATAAACTATGTGAAAATGACCGCAGAAGGCTTGCTGCGGGTATTTACCTTTACAGCGGAAAAGGATGAATACGGCGGTCCCATTGCCATTTTCAAAATGGTTGGGGACAGCTATGAGGCCGGTTTGGAATACAGCTTGAAAGCGGCCATCCAGAATGTCGTTTATATTGGAGCGGTATTGAGTGCCAATTTGGGTGTGCTGAATCTATTTCCGATTCCTGCATTGGATGGCGGGCGCATTTTGTTCCTATTGATCGAAGCCGTCCGCAGAAAGCCTATGGATGTGGAAACTGAAGCAAAGCTGCAGTTTCTCGGATTTATGTTCCTAATGGGGCTAATGGTGTTCGTTATTTTAGGAGATATCTCAAAATTTATTATATAATAAACGAAAGGAACGCCTAATGAGAATTAGGCGTTTTCTGGGTTTCTAAAAAAATGGAATGAAAAAATTCTCAAACTTGAGTTTGCGTCTCAAATCAATATCAGGAGGCAAAAAATGGAAAGAAAGCTGACAAAAGAAGTCAAAGTAGGAAATTTAATATTGGGAGGAAAGAATCCCATTATTCTTCAGTCCATGTGCAACACAGATACAAGAGATGTGGATGCTACCGTAGCGCAGATTTTGAAGCTGGAAGAAGCCGGCTGCGAATTGGTGCGAGTGGCTATTCCCGATATGGCTGCGGCAGATGCCGTTGGAGAAATTAAAAAACGCATCCATATTCCGCTGGTGGCGGATATTCATTTTGATTATAGACTGGCGCTGCGTGTCATGGAACTGGGAATTGACAAGGTGCGTATCAACCCGGGAAATATCGGTGAGGAAGATCGTATCCGTCAGGTGGTGGAAATGGCAAAAGAAAAGCAGATTCCCATCCGAATTGGCGTCAACAGCGGTTCTTTGGAAAAGGAACTGGTGGAAAAATATGGCGGGGTGACCCCACAGGGGCTGGTGGAAAGCGCATTGAAGCATGTGCGTATTCTTGAAAAGTATGAATTTTACGATATTGTGGTTTCCATTAAGGCATCTGATGTGCCTTTCTCCATCGAAGCCTATCGTCTGCTTTCCGAAGCTATTCCTTATCCCATTCATGTGGGTATCACGGAAGCCGGTACGCCTTATGCCGGCACCATCAAATCTGCCGTTGGTATTGGTGCGATTTTATCTATGGGCATTGGGGATACCATCCGCGTTTCCCTGACGGGCGACCCTGTAGAAGAAATCAAGGCGGGTAAAGAGATTCTGAAAAGCCTTGGACTTAGAAAATTCGGCATTGAATTTGTATCCTGCCCTACCTGCGGCAGAACAGAAATCGACCTGATCTCTATTGCCAATGAAGTGGAAGAAAAATGCAGACATATTGATAAAAACCTTAAAGTAGCCGTTATGGGCTGCGTGGTAAATGGCCCCGGCGAAGCCAGAGAGGCTGATTTGGGCATTGCCGGCGGCAAAGGTGTAGGTCTGGTGTTCAAAAAAGGGGAAATCATCCGTAAAGTGAAGGAAGAAGAGTTGGTTTCCGCATTGATGGAAGAAATTGAAAAAGCCTGAGGATGGAGAAATCTTTGAAAAGAAAGGAGGGAGAGCATGACCGCACAAAATTTTGAAAATGTATTTCAGAAAATCTCATTATCTTTGGCTGTACAGGAAGCTTTTCATGGCACAGAAGTCCGTAAACTGACGATTCATAAAAAAGAACGCACCGTCAGCATGGAGATTGCGGCAAAGCAGCTCATCCCTCTGCAAAAATGGGAAGACCTGAGAGGGGAACTTCTGAAAAATCTGCCCGGTATCCGGGAAGTGGATATCGACATTACATACGAATTGGAAGAACAAAGCCCCGAAGCTCTGGCAGAAGGCTATTGGGAAAGCATTAAAACACTGGTGAGCCAGGAAAGCAAGGTTTGTGCTGGCGTGATAGCTGATGCAGAATGGAAAATTGCAGATAACAAGATGCAGATTCTTGTGAAAAACAATATGGCTTATTATTTGGCGCAGAAGCATCTGGACGATGCGATCATGAAGATGATTCGGACGGAAACAGGACAGAATTTGATGATTCAATTCAAAAACGTGCAGACCACAGCGGAAGAACGGGCTTTGTTTGAACAGAAACAACAGGAAAAACTGGAAGAATTGAGCAGGCAGATTGTGACCAGCCAGGTGGAAGTCGCCAAAGAAAAGACCAATGCCGAGGTGGCGGCTGTCTCTTCCTCTGTTTCCAAGGGAATTCTGCTGGGCAAAGAGATCAATGGCAGCAATACAAAGATCATTGATACGAAAATCGTTGGGGAAAATGTCATCATCGAAGGGAGTATCTATAATATTGAACCAAGAGAGATTAAGGGCGAAAAATATATCGTCTCCTTTGATATTACTGACCTGAGCGATTCTACCACGGTCAAATTCTTTGTAAAGAAAAGTGTTTTCGATCAGGAATTGAGCGATAAGATCAAAAAGGGGAAATATCTTCGCGTACAGGGTGAAGTGCAGTTCGATAAATATACCAAAGAAATTGATATTATGGCGAAAAATATCATGACTGCATCTGCTCCTCCTGCCCGTATGGATGATTCCGAGGAAAAAAGGGTAGAGCTGCATCTGCATACGCAGATGAGCAGTATGGATGGCGTGACCCATGTCAAAAAATATATTGAACGTGCCATTGCTTGGGGGCATAAGGCGATTGCCATTACTGACCATGGCGTAGTGCAGGCATTCCCTGATGCCATGAATGCCATAGGGAAATCTGACCTGAAGGTGATTTATGGTGTGGAAGCCTATCTGATTGATGATTTAGGCAGTGTTGTAACGATGCCCCGAGGGCAGTCTCTGGATGATACTTTTGTGGTATTTGATATTGAAACAACAGGCCTTTCCAGAGAAACGGAAGGGATTACGGAAATTGGCGCAGTAAAGGTAAAGAACGGCAAAATCATTGACCGCTTCAGTACATTCGTCAATCCAGAAAAGCCGATTTCTGCGGAAATTACCAAGCTGACAGGTATTACCGATGATATGGTTGCTGATGCACCTTTGATTCAGGACATCCTGCCGAGGTTTTTGGAATTTTGCGGTGATGCGGTTCTGGTAGCCCATAATGCCAACTTTGATACGGGTTTTATCCGCGTCAATGCAGAGCGGAAATGCGGCATTGAAGTGAAAAATACTGTTCTGGATACCTTGGAACTGTCCCGTTCTCTGTTACCAGAATTGAGCAAGCATAAATTAAATATCGTTTGTGAGCATTTGGGGGTTTCTTTGGAAGGGCACCATAGAGCAGTCAACGATGCAGAGGCCACAGCGGAGGTATTCCTGCGCTTTATTGATATGCTGGTGGAAAAGAAGATTTATCATGTAGATGATATCAATGTTTTTGCCAGCCAGACGGTCAACTACAAAAAACTCAAAGCCCACCATGCCATTATTTTGGCGCAGAACTATACCGGTCTGCGAAATCTTTATGAACTGATTTCCCTGTCTCATATTGATTATTTCTTCCGTAGACCCCGTATCCCGAAAAGCAAGCTGATCCAGCATCGGGAAGGCTTGATTTTGGGCAGTGCCTGCGAGGCAGGGGAACTGTACCGTGCCATTTTGGAGGACAAGCCCAAGCAGGTCATTGAAGAACTGGTGAATTTCTATGATTACCTGGAAATACAGCCCTTGGGCAATAATAAATTTATGATCGATTCCCCCAGAGTGGAAGCTGTCAATTCTATGGAGGATATCATTAATATCAATAAACGGATCGTTGCTTTGGGTGAAGAACATAATAAACCTGTTGTGGCTACCTGCGATGTTCACTTTATCGATCCTCAGGATGCGGCATTCCGCAAAATCATCATGGCGGCAGAAGGCTTCGCTGATGCGGATAACCAAGCACCCCTGTATTTCCGCACCACAAAGGAAATGCTGAAGGAATTCAGCTATTTGGGCGAAGAAAAAGCAAGAGAGGTCGTTATCACTAATACAAATAAAATTGCAGATATGATCGAGAAGATCAAACCTATTCCCGATGAAACTTTTCCCCCTAAAATTGAAGGAGCAGATGAGGAACTGCGGCAGATCTGTATGGATAAGGCCATTTCTATTTACGGCGACCCGCTGCCGGAAATCGTACGGGACAGACTGGAAACAGAACTGAACTCTATCATCAGCAATGGCTATGCGGTGCTGTATATCATTGCCCAAAAGCTGGTGTGGAAATCTGTTGCCGATGGCTATCTGGTGGGTTCCCGTGGCTCCGTTGGTTCTTCTTTCGCGGCCAATATGGCAGGTATTACGGAAGTAAATTCCCTTCCGCCTCACTATATTTGTCCCAATTGCAAATATTCGGATTTTGAATCGGATGTAGTAAAGGCCTATGCCATGGAAGAGGCCAGCGGCTGTGATATGCCCGATAAAGATTGCCCCGTCTGCGGTACAAAGCTCCGGAAAGACGGCCACGATATTCCGTTCCAGACCTTCCTTGGTTTTGAAGGGGATAAAGAACCGGATATCGACTTGAACTTCTCCGGGGACTATCAACAGCAGGCTCATGCCTATACAGAAGAATTGTTCGGCAAGGGGAAGGTATTCAAAGCCGGCACGATTGGTACGCTGGCGGATAAGACTGCCTACGGCTTTGTCAAAAAATACTTTGATGCTAGGGAAATTACCCCACACAATGCGGAAATCAACCGGCTGACGGAAGGGTGCACAGGGGTCAAGCGAACGACGGGACAGCATCCCGGCGGGCTGATGGTCGTTCCCAGTGACCATGATATCCATGAATTTTGCCCTATCCAGCGGCCTGCTAATGATATGAACTCTACGGTAACAACGACCCATTTTGATTATCATTCCATTTCCGGCCGTTTGTTGAAGCTTGACCTGCTGGGGCACGATGATCCTACGGTCATTCGTATGCTTTATGACCTGACAGGGGTAAACCCCCAGGATGTGCCTTTGGGCGACCCGGAGACCATGTCTCTTTTTGAATCCCCTGCGGCATTGGGGGTAACGCCGGAGGAGATCAATTGCAAAACCGGGACATTAGGCATCCCTGAATTTGGTACAAAATTTGTTCGCGGGATGCTGTTGGATACAAAACCAAAGACCTTTGCGGATTTGCTGCGTATTTCCGGCCTTTCCCATGGTACGGATGTATGGCTGGGAAATGCCCAGACATTGATTGAAAATGGCACGATTACTCTGAAAGAAACCATTTCCACCCGTGACAGTATTATGATCTATCTTATCAATAAAGGGGTAGAGAAAAAGAAGTCCTTTAAAATCATGGAAAAAGTAAGAAAAGGGAAGGGCTTGACAGAAGAAGACATTGCAGATATGAAGGCGGCCAATGTACCGGACTGGTATATTGAATCCTGCCAGAAAATCAAATATATGTTCCCGAAAGCCCATGCGGCGGCTTATGTTATGATGGCGTTCCGCATTGCCTATTTTAAAATCAACTACCCGGAAGCTTATTATGCCTCTTATTTTTCAGTAAGAGCCTGTGATGACTTTGACTATTCCTGTATGTGCAAGGGGATTGATGTGGCAAGGGAGGCCATTAAAGAAATTCAAGCGAAAGGGCAGGAAGCTACAGCCAAGGACAAGAGTAAACAGACGGTACTGGAGATCGTCGTAGAATTTTATGCCAGAGGGTTCAAATTCTGCCCCATCGATTTATATAAATCCGATGCGAAGAATTTTATCCCCACAGAAGATGGAATGCTGCCGCCGTTCAGTTCTCTGCAGGGCTTAGGTGTCAATGCGGCCCAGAGCATCGTAGAAGGCAGAAAGGATGGAGAATTCAAAACCTTAGAGGAATTAAAGGAACGTACCTCTTTGGGGCGTTCTCTGATCGATCTGCTGAAGGAAAACGGCGTTTTGGATGGTATCCCTGAAACCAACCAGTTGAGTTTATTCTGATATAAAAATAAGAAAAGCAACCAAACTATCAATAATAAATAGTTGGTTGCTTTTTCTTTAGAAATAAGAATCCAATGCATGTTCCGCCAGCTGCTTTTCTGTATTGGCGCGGATGGTCAGCGCCAATACCAAAAGAATCCGCCTCAGTTCATCATCCTGATCTTCTGTCAGAATATCTTTTCCATAAAAAGTTTCATCCGGTTTTCCTTCTGCAGCATTGGCCAGATAAGTATTTGTGATTTTTTGCAGTGACACAAAGCCAGCGTAGATGGTTTCAATCCGTTTTGCCTGTTTCTCTCTATCTGGTTCTGTCAATGCGGATTGGAATAAAACACCGATATCTTTAATGGAAAGAATGGATTTCAGATGGTAGATCATGATCAAAAGCATCAGATGAGCGCGGCTATATTTTTTCTTCACCGGGGGAGGGAAGATTTTCGCCTTAGTATAGTTGTTTATCATCGTTTTTGTCAGGATCTTATCCTGTTCATTGCGTTTATATTGAGCCAGACCTTTATCCATAAAAGTTGTTACCTGATCCATGTAAAGGTCGATATTGGGGATATCTTCGATCTCAATGACATCGGATGAACGGATCTGAGCGGCATAACGATCTACCACTTCATTAAATGTGTTCAAACTACTTCACCTCGAAATTCTAATCAAAATAAAACTTCTTAATTTCTCTATTATATAGTAATTTAAACTATGTCGCAAGTTTTTCTCGAAAAAATCCCTTGAAATAGTAGGAATAGTATGTTAATATATCGATATAATAAGATGTAGTATTAAAAACTACTTAATGTGGAGGAGATGAAGTTATGGAGATGGCAGCAGTAAAAAAAGATAAATTTCAAGCAAAAGACCCTATGAGTGCACTGACACATTTTATAGGGTTTCTGGCGGTTATTCCTGTTTTTATTATTTTATTAGAAAAAGCACGAATGGAAGCCACCCCGCTTCATGTGGTTGGTTTTGCGGTATTTGGGCTCTCTTTGCTTTTGTTGTATGGTGCAAGCACGATTTATCACACTTTACGCTTATCCCCGGAAAAAACAGCATTGCTGCGCCGTATCGACCATATGATGATTTTCGTACTGATTGCCGGCACATATACGCCCGTTTGTCTGGTTACGCTGCAGGGCGTTTGGGGAACTGCTATGCTGATTGGTATTTGGGGGATTGCTGTTTTCGGTATTTTTATGAAGATTTTCTGGATGAATGCGCCCCGCTGGCTTTCTACTTTGATTTATGTGGTTATGGGCTGGCTGGCAATCAGTGCCTTTGTCCCTTTGAAAGCAGCTGTGGGCTGGGGCGGTATCGCGATGCTTTTGGCAGGTGGGATTGCTTATACAGTAGGTGCTCTGATCTATGCGCTGAAAAAGCCCAATCTGGCAATCCTGAAAAGCTTTGGATTCCATGAGATTTTCCACGTATTTGTAATGATCGGTTCCGCTTTCCATATTGCATTTATGTTCCTCTATGTATTATAAGGAAGAAATTTTAACCTTTCTTTCATTGACAACCCTTTTATATGTGCTAAAATAAAATAGTTAGGCATCTACCCTTTAGATGCCTGACTTTTTTTGATGAATCATTTGTTTGTGAGGTGAAAGTATGAAAAAAATATGGGAATACATGAAACCCTATCGGAAACTGGCCATACTGGCTCCATTATTGATGCTGCTGGAGGTTTCTGCGGAATTGGCAATGCCCAAGATTATGACATTTATGATTAATCAGGGCGTAGGGCTGGGAAATACTTCTTTGATTGCCAAAACAGGTTTTGGTATGCTGGTGATTGCCATTCTTGGTATTTTTGGCGGGATAGGCTGTTTGATCTGTGCCAGCATTGTCAGCCAGAGAACAGGGACGGATTTACGGCGAGCGGCATTCCAAAAAATCCAGGAATTTTCCTTCCATAATATAGATACCTTTTCTACACCTTCTCTCATTACGAGGCTGACCAATGATATTACCCAAATTCAGCTGGTCATTATGATGTGTCTGCGGATGTTGGTGCGTTCTCCCTTGCTTTGCGTGGGCAGTATCATTATGGCATTCAGTATCAATGCAAGAATTGCTTTTATGTTTCTGGCTGTAGTGCTTTTGTTGGCAGGTGCGGTTTTCCTGATTTTGAAGGCAGCATTGCCCAAATTTAAAATGGTGCAGGAAAAACTGGATAAAGTCAATACAGTCATGCGGGAATGCCTGGCTGGCATCCGCGTGGTAAAGGCTTTCGTGCGAAATGAATACGAAACAGAAAAATTTGCCGATGTCAATGTAGATTACAAAAATACTACGGTAAGTGCTTTTAAAATCATGCTTTTGATGATGCCTACCATGATGATTTTGGTAAATGGCACGATTATCGCTATCCTTTGGTTTGGCGGCCTGCAGGCGCAGGCAGGCACCATGGAAGTGGAAGAGATCATGGCCTGTATTACTTATCTGATGCAGATGATGATGGCAACCATGATGATGGCGATGAACTTTATGTTCATTTCCAGAGCAAAGATTTCTACAGATCGACTGACAGAAGTCTTAGATACAGTAGTAGATATTGCAGATCCCGCAGAGCCCAAATTGCCAGCTGTTTCTGCAGGAAGGGTAGAATATAGAAATGTATCCTACCGCTATAAAATGGGCAGCGGTGACCCGGTTCTGGAAAATATTTCTTTTACCGCAGAACCCGGGCAGACCATCGGTATCCTTGGGGAAACCGGCTCCGGCAAATCTACGTTGGTAAATTTACTACCCCGTTTATATGATGTAACAGAAGGGCAGGTTCTGGTAGATGGTATCGATGTCAGGGACTATGCAATTAAAGATTTACGGAAACGGGTAGCAGTTGTTCTGCAGGAAACGATTCTATTTTCCGGTACAATCAGAGATAATATCAAATGGGGCAAACCGGATGCTACGGAAGAAGAAATCATTGCAGCGGCAAAAGCTGCGCAGGCACATGATTTTATTATGGAACTGCCTGAAAAATATGATACTGAATTGGGGCAGAGAGGTGTCAATGTTTCCGGCGGGCAAAAACAGCGTATTTCCATTGCCAGAGCATTGATTCAGAATCCGAATATCATTATTTTCGATGACAGCACCAGTGCGGTCGATTCCCTGACAGAAAAAAATATCCGTCAGGCTATGAAGGAATCCCATAGTGGCTGCACAAAATTCATTATTGCCCAGCGGATCAGTTCCGTAAAAGATGCGGATAAGATTCTGATATTGAGCGGCGGCAGGATTGTTGCGGAAGGTAACCATAAATATCTTATGGAAACCAGCAAGGATTATCAGGAAATCTTAGCATCTCAAATGAAAAAAGGGGTGATGGCAGATGAGTAATGAAAATATGAGAAAAGGCCTTGGAGGCCCTCCCATGGGGCCTCGTCCCGGCGGCCGTGGTCCGCATATGATGGTTCATGGCAAACCAAAGCATACAAAGAAAACATTGCTTCGTCTTTGCAAATATCTGGGAAAATTCCGTACTTTGATTCTGATTTCAGTAATCTGTATTGCCTTTACAACATTGGCTACGGTTTATGCAACGAGCTTGATTGGTGTGGCTATCGATAAATATATTTCTGTGTTTGATTTTGTCGGCCTTTGGAAAATATGCCTGACATTATTGTCGATTTATATAATCTCCTCTGTTGCTACATGGCTGTACAGCTATTTGATGTTAAAGGTAGGGCAGGAGACAGTTGCAACACTGAGAAAAGAGATTTTTGAAAAATTTCAGAAACTTCCTTTGAAATATTTTGATAAAACAACCCACGGGGAACTGATGAGCCGTGTAACAAACGACGTTGATAATATTTCCATGTGCCTGAACAGCAGTGTTTCTCAAATTTTGCAGAGTATTCTGACCATTGCAGGCACTTTCTGTATGATGCTGTACCTCAGTATTCCGCTGACGATTGCCACTGTGGTGACGATTCCTTTGATGCTTGTCATGACAAAATGGGTAACCAGGCATTCCAGAAAGTATTTTAAGGATAAACAGAATCGATTGGGTGATCTGAACGGCCATATCGAAGAAATCATTTCCGGGCAAAAGGTTGTCAAGGTCTTTTGCAGAGAGGAGGAAGAAATCAGGAAATTTGAAAAGCTGAACAATGAATTGCTGGATAAAAGTGTTCGTGCTGAAATTTTCTCTGGTGCGATTGGCCCGATTATGACAGCTATTAATAATATGACGTATGCAATCGTTGTTGCAACAGGCGGTATTCTGATGGTAGTTGGCAGCGGGATGACCTTGGGTATCATTTCCAATTTCATCATTTATTCCAAGCAATTTGCAAGACCTTTGACAGAACTGGCAAATCAGGTAAATACGATTATGTCTGCTATGGCAGGTGCAGAGCGTGTTTTTGAAGTGCTGGATGAAAAAGAGGAAGAGCCTGATGCCCCTGATGCCTACGAGATGGGCGAAATTGAAGGGGATGTTGTGCTGACAGATGTGAATTTTTCCTATGAAAAGGGGCATCCTATTCTGAAAAACGTAAATCTGTATGCAAGACCCGGTCAGACGATTGCTTTTGTTGGCCCTACCGGTGCTGGCAAAACAACCATTATTAATCTTTTGACCAGATTTTATGATATTGACAGCGGATCTATCACCATTGACGGGCATGATATCTATAAAACGAAGCGAAAAAGTCTGCGTTCTGCTTTGAGTATCGTTTTGCAGGATACGTATCTATTCACAGATTCTATCAAGGAAAATATCCGATACGGCAGGCTGAATGCGACAGATGAGGAGATTGTGGAAGCAGCAAAATTGGCCAATGCTCATGAATTCATCCGCAGGCTGCCCGATGGCTATGATACCATGCTGACAGATGGCGGCGGAAATTTGAGCCAAGGACAGCGCCAGATGATTTCCATTGCCAGAGCGATTCTGGCAAATCCTTCTGTTCTGATTTTGGATGAAGCCACCAGCAGCGTTGATACCAGAACAGAAGTGAAGATTCAGGAGGCAATGAATAATCTGATGAAGGGCAGAACGAATTTCGTCATTGCACATAGATTAAGCACCATCAAAGATGCCGATCTGATTGCTGTTGTCAACCATGGTGAAATCATCGAAAAAGGTAATCACCAGCAGCTGATGGAGAAAAAAGGGTTCTATTATAACCTGTATACAAATCAGTTTGACCAAAATGAAGCGGTTTAAACAGAATTTTGAATAATGTAGATTGTATTCTTTTAAAAATTCTCCAAAAATGCTTGATTTATTTTGGTAAATATGATATAAATGTTCTTGTGAAAAGACAGTGAAGAGGAATAGTATGTTTTTAAACTTCTTTCAGAGAGTTGCCGGGCGGTGCAAGGCAGCAGAAGGAGAAAGCAGAACTGGCCTTGGAGTTCTGTACCGAACGTAAAAATGCAAGTAGGATACAGCGGTAGCCCCCGTTACAGGTTTTGAGTGTGCCCGGGAAAGACATGGGCAAACTAGAGTGGTAACACGGAGTGTCCCTTCGTCTCTAACTGAGGCGGAGGGGCTTTTTAGTTTCACAGAGAATCAGAAAACAAAAGTTTTTAAGGAGGAATTTACAATGGATAGTCGCTATGATTTCAGAACCATTGAAAAAAAATGGCGTGCGGAATGGGAAAAGAATCCCATTAATAAAGAAGACGACGTAAAACCCAGATTTTACTGCCTGGATATGTTCCCTTATCCTTCCGGTTCCGGTCTGCATGTAGGCCACTGGAGAGGATATGTATTGTCCGATGTAGTCAGCCGTTATAAAGTACTGCAGGGCTATCAGGTGCTGCACCCCATGGGTTGGGATGCGTTTGGTCTGCCCGCAGAAAACTATGCTATTAAAACAAATACACATCCCAGAATTTCCACAGATGCTAATATTAAAAATGCAAAGAGACAGCTCCACGAAATCAGTGCGATCTATGACTGGGATAAAGAAGTAGATACAACAGATCCTAAATACTACAAATGGACACAGTGGATTTTCGTGCAGATGTTCAAAAAAGGCTTGGCTTATGAACAGGAAATGCCTCTGAACTGGTGTCCCAAATGTAAATGTGTACTGGCAAATGAAGAAGCTGCCGGCGGTGTGCATGAACGTTGTGGTTCCGTTGTTACAAAGAAAAACCTGCGCCAGTGGATGCTGAAGATTACAGCCTATGCAGACAGACTGTTGGAAGACCTGAAAAAGCTGGATTGGTCCGAAAAGGTTAAAAAGATGCAGACAGACTGGATTGGCAAGAGCTATGGTGCAGAAGTTGACTTCAAAGTAAAAGATTCTGATGAAATTATCACAGTTTATACCACAAGACCGGATACATTGTATGGTACTGCTTGTATGGTTCTGGCGCCTGAATACAAAGGTTTGGATTCCCTAGTAAAACCTGAGTGCAAAGCAGATGTAGATAAATATTGCTATGATGCTTCCACAAAATCTTCTGTTGACCGTATGACAGATAAAGAAAAAACAGGTGCATTTACAGGTTCTTACTGCATCAACCCCGTAAATGGTGCGGAAGTGCCTATCTGGGTAGCAGACTATGTACTGGCTGATTATGGTACAGGTGCTGTCATGGTAGTAGCAGCGCACGACCAGCGTGACTTTGAATTTGCGAAAAAATTCAATCTGCCCATCATTCCTGTTATCTCTCCCGATGGCAAGGATATGGGCGAATTGGAAGAAGCATATACCGGCGAAGGTATCGTGATCAACTCTGGCGACTGGAATGGCATGACAGTTTCCGAAGCAAAAGAAAAAGTACCTCATCTGATGGAAGAAAAAGGTTGGGGCAGAAAGACAGTCAATTACAAACTGCGTGACTGGGTATTCTCCAGACAGAGATACTGGGGCGAACCTATCCCTATCATCCACTGCGAACATTGCGGTGCTGTTCCTGTTCCCGAAGATCAGCTGCCTGTATTGCTGCCTGATGTAGAATCCTACAAACCTACAGATACAGGGGAATCTCCTCTGGCGCATATTGATGAATGGGTAAATACAACATGCCCTGTTTGCGGCAGACCTGCAAAACGTGAAACAAACACTATGCCGCAGTGGGCAGGTTCCAGCTGGTATTTCCTGCGCTATACAGATGTACACAACGATAAAGAACTGGCCAGCATGGATGCTCTGAAAAAATGGGCTCCCGTTGACCTGTATGTTGGCGGTATCGAACACGCCGTACTGCATTTGCTGTATGCTCGTTTCTATACAAAATTCCTGTATGATATCGGCGTAGTTCCTTTTGACGAACCTTTCCTGAAACTGTTCAATCAGGGTATGATCACTAAAAACGGCGGTAAGATGTCTAAATCTCTGGGCAACGTTGTTTCTCCCGATGAACTGGTCGAAAAATATGGCTGCGACTCTCTGAGAATGTATGAACTGTTCGTAGGTCCTCCCGAAATGGATTGTGACTGGGACGATAGCGGTATCGATGGTGTATTCCGTTTCCTGAACAGAGTTTGGAAGATGGTTTATAACTATAAAGATGCACCGAAAGCAGCAACAAAAGAAGAAGAATTCATCGTAAACAAGATGATCGTAGATGTTACCAACCGTGTAGAATCTTTGGCAATGAACACTATCGTAAGTACCTTTATGGAATCCACAAACAAACTGCTGGATGTTGCGAAAAAAGAAGGCGGCCTGTCCAAAGAAACTTTGGAAACCATGACAGTTATGCTGGCGCCTTTTGCACCTCATATCGCAGAAGAAATGTGGCATGAACTGGGTCATGAAGGCACTGTATTCGATGCCGGCTGGCCTAAAGCTGACGAAAGCAAGCTGGTTCAGGATTCCATTGAAATTGCACTGCAGATCGGCGGCAAGCTGAGAGGCAAAATGACAATTTCGAAAGACGCTGCAAAAGATGACGTTCTGGCACAGGCAAAAGAAGTATTGGCTTCCAGAATCGAAGGAAAAACAGTGGTAAAAGAAATTTATGTTCCTGGAAAGATCGTAAACCTGATCGTAAAATAATCTAAAAAGCATACAGAAAAGCAGGGTGATATAGCCCTGCTTTTGTGCTTACTTGCGAAGGAAGAAAAGGAGGGCAGGGCATGGCAAATATTCTATATATGGATGTGACAATATTTAAGGAAGAAGCCTTGTTTCTGAAAGGAATGTCCTTCATTCCTACAGAAAGAAGAAACAAAATACAGAATTTTAAAAGCCTTATGCCTGCCAGACTTTCTTTGGGGGCAGGGGTTCTGCTAAAAATCGCCTTGAATCGATATGGTCTGGAAGATAAGATAGATCAAATAGAAACCGAGGAGCATGGGAAACCATATTTAAAAAATACAAATTTTCATTTTAGTTTATCTCATTCTGGGCACTATGCTGTATGTGCTTTTTCTGATAAGCGGATTGGTGCAGATCTCCAGCGGATCAAAGAAAAACTGCCGCAGCGGACAACAAAGATTTTATCTGATACAGAAAAGGCATATTTAGATAAATTGGAGGAAAGAGAGCGTATTCGGACATTCTATCGGCTTTGGGCAAGAAAAGAGAGCCTGAGCAAATGGGATGGACGTGGGCTGCGTCTGCCCATAGAACAGCTTTCCTTTGTGCAGGATGGCATCCTTCAGGATATGATCACATTTGAAGGAAAGACGCTGTATCTTCGAGAATATTCGGATCTGCTTCCGGAATATGCACTTTGCCTTTGCAATGAAACTGGATTTTTTACGGGAAAAATCGAGGAAATAACAGCAGAATCCTTAAAAAATACTTAAAATACGCAAAAATTCATTGAAAAGAGAGGGATAAATCTTTATAATAGTAAGGTAAAAATAAAAAGTATGAGGTTTTAACCATGAAAAAAATGAAGAGATTCGCGTGTGCTGCATTGGCTGCGGCGGTGGCTTTTTGCGCATTGCCGACCTATAGCACCAGTGCGGCTACGATTTCTGAATTGCAGCAAAAACGCCAGAATTTGGCTTCGAGTACAGAAAAGGCAAAAAAGGAAATCGAGAGTATTAAAAGTAAGCAGCTTTCTGCCGAGCAGGAAATGGAAGCAATGGATAAGGTTTTGAACAGTATCCAGGCGGAATTGGATGAGGCGACAGAAGATTTGAATATTCTGACAGCGCAATTGGAGGCTGCGGAAAAAGAATTGGAAGAAGCAACAAAAAAACGAGATGAACAGTTTGAATTGCTGGGCAGCCGTATGCGTTTCCTGCAGCAGAAAGGTTCATCAGGCTATCTGGAGATTCTTTTTGAAGCAGAAAGTTTTTCGGATTTGTTCCTTCGCATGCAGTATGTAAATGATATCATGGGATATGATAAGGAAATTCTGGATGAATTGCAAAAAACGCAGGAAACCATTCAAGCGAAAACAGAAGAAATTGCAGAAAACCATGCGGAGCAGGAAGAGGTTGTAAAGCTCCAGCAGGAAAAATTGGAGGAACAGCAGCAAATTGTCGATGAAAAGAAAGCGTTGGTAGCTTCTTATCAGAACGATGTAAAGAAATATGAACAGATGATTGCAGCAAATGAAAAAGCGGATCAGGAAGTTCTGAATCAGATTGCAAAACAAAGCAGCAGCAGTTCAACAGTATATTATACTGGCAATGGCTCTTTAGGTTGGCCTGTTCCGGGGTATTCCAGAATCAGCAGTGGATTTGTTACACGTACCAGCCCGATCACGGGTAAGACAGAATCCCACAGCGGTCTGGATATTCCAGCACCATATGGTACACCGATTGTTGCAGCAGAAGCAGGTAAAGTTACATATTCCGGCTGGATGAATGGATATGGCTATACAATCATTATCGACCATGGCGGTGGATTAAGTACATTGTATGGACACAATTCTTCTTTGGTAGCAAAAGTCGGCCAGGTCGTTAGCCGCGGGCAGACAGTAGCAAAGTGCGGCAGTACTGGTTGGTCTACAGGTAACCATTGTCATTTCTCTGTATTGAAGAATGGTGCTTATGTAAATCCCAGCAATTACTTATAAAAGATATAGAAAAGATACAGGATGATATCAAAAGAACAGATATCATCCTGCTTTTTTATTGTTGAAGAATAGTGTAGAATAAGATTTACAATAATTATATTATGTAAATAAAAAATAAGGTTGATTATAACTCTTCCTAATCAATATCTATATTATTTCGTAAAAGTATCGTTTTGCGAATAAATTTATATTTCCCCTTTCTTAGAGAAATCTGTCCTGATTTCCTTAATTTTTTAGAAGGCTCATAGTAATTTTGCTATAGCGCTATAGCTGCTTGCCTATTATCCTTGACCATAATAAAAAAGTGCTTGAGGACAAATGGCTCAAACACTTTTTCTGTACAATCAAACCAAAGGTTCGATTTTTGTAAATTCTATTTTGTTTTCTTTGATTTTTTGTTCATTGCCGATACTGCAGATATTTGCACAATCGATACATTCCAGCAAATCCTTGCAGCTGCGGATATCTGCGGCTGTTGTTTGCAGAATTTCCAATCGTTGCTGTATCAAAGCTTCATCTGTAATATCTTTGTAGAATCTGCTGATGACTTCATTCATCTGGTCCATATTGGTCTTGGGCTGATCCAGCCCGTTGATTGTCCCAAGAATATATTTTGTCATTTCACGCTCATCCGCGTTGAAATTCCGGATATCCTTATGCAACTTCTGATAGATATGGTAGGTTTCTGTCAGATTTGGGTCACGATAGGAATAAAAGTAGCTGAAACCACTTCTCATAAATTTACAACCGCAGCCATATGCCCCGCCCTGCACACGAATCTGGTTCCAAAGATATTCCAGATTGATGATAGTTTTCAATACCTGATATTTGCCGTGGAAATTCAGTCCCTGCTTCTGAAAATCAAAGGATGTAATATTATATAATACACCGCTGGTATTGGTAAAAGCAGTCTTCTCCGGCTGAAGCCCAAAGGAATACACTGCTTTTTTCTTCTCTCTGGAAGGAAGTTTTGTATAGAAATCAATGAGTTTTTTCTGTACATCAGTTTTGTCGGCTGTTTCACAGCCCAGGGCTATATCCATATTCTGTTGTGTAAAAAGAATTGAAGCAGTCTCTTTCAATTTTTCCATAACAGGCGCAGGGTCTTTCTCTAATTGTGTATCTATCTCACAAAGAAAACGATAGTAACGAATACCACTGGTGATATCTTCTATCTGTAGACCAGGAAATAGATTGCTGCCGCTATAGAAAATGGCAAAATAATGAGAATTGTTCAGCAGCTCATTTTCCCCTCTGATCTTCGCAGATTTTACGATTTTCTTCATGCTTTCCACAGAATTGAATTTTGTGCGGAAGAGAATTTCTTCTGTCATGGCAAGGGCTGCATCTAAATCTTCTTTCAGCAGGCTCTCCTTTACAGTCACAAAGGAACGATAAGCAGAAGCATCTTTATTATAAATATTGTTATGCAGGGAGAAATTGCCGAAGATCTGGTTTTTAACTGTTGGCAGCTCTTGATAGGAATAGTTTTCCGTATCCAGTTTTCCTAGTAAATCTGTCAAGAGACCTGTATAGGGTAATAATTCCTGCGGCACAGCAGAAGTATCGAACATCAGTTTTAGATACAAAATACCACTGCTTTCCAAAGGAATATGCAGGAAAGTGTTTCCCAATTCCAACGATTCTTTCTGATATCTTGTCAATTGGGGCATTTTGTCAATCTCAGAAATCTCCAATAGAGGAATCTGTGCAAGAATATCAGGAGTATCCTCTTGCTTTTGAAAAATTTGCAGTTTTTCTGCATCTGCTTTGATGGCAGCAATATCCTCTTCTGCCATAGCTACTTTTCTTTTTGCCATCTCTATAGCAAAAGCTTCTGTTTCTTTTTTCGCCTTGCCTTTTTCCGGCGTAAAGACTACATATGTTTTGTCTTTATTTTTTAAGAATACATCTTCTACCAATTTTTCAAAATATTTTTCACTGCTCCCCTTTTTCAGTGTTTCCATGATTTCTAACAAACGCAGGCTGTCACAGGGATCTTCTCCGTGGAGCCAGCGTTTCATCAGCCTGGAACAATAGACCAGGCCTTTGGGGGTAGAACCATAATCCTCTTCCCGCAGCAGAAAATCATATTTCCGCAAAGCCCCCTTCAGCAAATCTTCCGGGATCCCTTCGGAAACAAGGCGTTTCCATTCCTCATCAATGATACGGATAAATACATCTGCTTTTTCTGCATCAGCATTCTTTGCAACGATGCTGAATACCATTTCATAGGTAGAAGAATCAAACCAGCCTTCTGTTTCTTCGCAAATGCCTGCTTCCATCAAAGCTGTTTTCAAAGGAGAAGCGTTGGTTTCCAACAAAACATAGGATAAAATTTGCAGAGCCATGATACGCTCCGGATCAGTACACTTGCCAACTTTCAGGTTATAAGTCAGAAAAGAACCGCCCTCTTCCCCCTCTTCCGCGGCAGGGTAGGTTTCATAGATGATTTCTCCCTTTTTTACGCAATCTGTTTCACCAATGACAGGCAGTGCAGAACTGCGCGTAAAGCCTTTCAAAAACCCTTCATCCATATGGCGTAAACAATCTAAAGGCTCCATATTTCCATAGAGATAGAAATAAGCATTAGAAGGATGATAATATTTTCTGTGGAACTCTAAGAAGTTTTCGTATGTCAGGTTTGGAATAGAGGACGGGTTTCCGCCGGATTCAAAACCATAGGTTGTTTTCCCAAAAATTGAACGGGAAATTACGCCGCTCAGCTGGCTTTCCGGATCAGATAGTGCCCCCTTCATTTCGTTGTAAACGACACCTGTAACTTCCAGAGGGGCATTTTCATCCTTCAGGACATAACGCCAGCCTTCCTGCTGGAAAATTTCTTTCTTTTCATAAATTTTAGGAAAAAAAACTGCATCCAGATATACATCCATCAAATTATGAAAATCCTTTTCATTGCAGCTGGCAACGGGATACATCGTTTTATCAGCATAGGTCATCGCGTTTAAAAAGGTATTCAAAGAGCCTTTTGCCAGTTCATTGAAAGGATCTTTTGCTTCATATTTTTTAGAACCGCAAAGAACGGAATGCTCCAAAATATGGGGTGTACCACAGTCATCGGAAGGCGGTGTTTTAAATGCTACGTTAAAAACTTTGTTATTATCGCTGTTTTTTAGATATAGCAAGCGTGCCCCACTCTTTTTGTGAAAAAAAAGATATGCGATACTGTGAACATCACTAATTTCTTCTGTTTTTTCTAATGTAAATCCATGATAGGTCTGGTTTAAGTTAAATTCGGCCATAAAGCACCTCCTTAAAGAACAATGTAATAATTATACCATAAAAGTTCTTGTTTTTTCATAGAAAAGAAAAAGGACAGGAGTTTTCTCCTGCCCTTTGATGATTTCTATAATTATTAATTATTTGAAGTATCTGTTGTACAGACCCAGGAATGCTTTGCCGTGTCTAGCTTCATCACGAGCCATTTCATGAACTGTGTCATGGATTGCATCCAGATTAGCAGCTTTTGCTCTCTTAGCCAGATCGAATTTACCTGCTGTTGCACCGTTTTCAGCATCAATACGCAGTTCCAGGTTTTTCTTTGTGGAGTCTGTTACAACTTCACCCAGCAGTTCTGCAAATTTTGCAGCATGTTCAGCTTCTTCATAAGCTGCTTTTTCCCAGTACAGACCGATTTCAGGATAACCTTCTCTGTGAGCAACTCTTGCCATAGCCAG
>NZ_JBJEJK010000007.1:0-4693 GCF_051877975.1 Anaerotignum sp. | reverse complement strand
CAGCATTATTTCTAATACTGAGATCCCGATTCGTCATCTTAACTTAATGACATTGAGCAAATGCTCCTTTTTTATTTTTCCATACTTTCCAGATATCTGCAAATCGCCCGATAGTAGGCTGCCGCTGCCTTTTGGCACCCTTCCTCTGTGCCGAAATTTTCCACATCCTCTGCATTGGTAATAAAACACTGCTCTGCCAGCACCGCCGGGCAATCCATATTTTTCAGCATGCCGAAGGTATCGTAATCGTAGATTTCCGTGTCGCTGGAATCCACCAGCAGCTTTTCGCCATTTTCGTCATAATAGCCGAAGCGCACCCCATCAGTCCCCCGCAGCTTTGCCCCCGCTGTCTGCATTTCCTCTGCCAAAAGCTGGGCAAAGGCAAGGCTGGTTTCGTGGTTTTCATAGCCTGGCGGGGAGGGATAACATTCAAAACCATTGGCACTGCTGTCATCATTGGCATTACCATGGATGGACAGCATGATATCCGGCTGTCGTTTCTGAAATTTTTCATTCCGCTCCGTGATAGAAGCCCCTTCCCCTTCCTTTCGGGAAAGGATGATGCGGAATCGCCCGTCCTCCTCCAGAAGGGTCTGCAATGCAGCAACGGTATGTTCTGTCAGCTCCACCTCTTGAATCAAACCCTCTGCCCCCACATCCACACCGCCATGGCCGGCATCCAGTGCAATAGTATAGGGCTTGCCAAAAGTATAACATGCCAGAAAGCCAAAATAGCCAATGGCAAAGAGAAGCACTGCCCATTTCAGTTTTTTAAACAAGCCGCCCTTTCGTCTGCGGCGGCGGGCCCTTTGTTCCTGTGTCGTTCTCGGCTGCCGCTGGGGTTTTCGAGGCTCATATTCTCGCCAATTCCTGCCTTTCATCCTTTTTCCTTCTTCCCCAAAAGCTTTTTCTTTCAGTATAAACCAATCTCAGCAAAAGAACTTGAAGATTTCCTTAATCTTTTCGAATTATATTTCAAATTTTTCATTTTCTCCCGTAATTTTCATGATAGTTTCCCCATAACCCAATTCCCTCAGGTAATCACAAACCTCGAAACGACCCCAAAAGTGCATAGGGAACAGAACCTTTGCACCAACGGTTTTCAGGAAATAATTCACTGCCCAGAAATACTTATCCTGCAAACGAAGATCTGCAGGAACAAAAGCCACATCGATCTGCTCTCCTTTCAGTTTATGGATCTCTGTGGTATAGCTGCGCTCGATATCATTGTTGAAATCATCCGGCTCGCCGTTCCAATGCCACCAGTTCAGATCGCCGGCGTGGTAGATGGTCTTGCCATCGGCCTTCACCAGAAAGGCCACGCCTTCGTCATTGGACTGCAATGTTTCAATATGAATGCCGCCAAAATCATGACTTTCATGGGGATTTACGGCCAGCACTTTCCCCTGAAACTCCAATTCTGTCCGCACATCGAAGGACAGAACATACTTTACATTAGGAAAATTCCCCCAATCCAGAATGCGTCTGTCATAATGATCCTCATGGGCATGGGATACGAATATAAAAATATCCTTTTCACTATAGGACGCAGGGTCAAAATAAGCCTTGCGGCCCCCTTCTGTATAATAATCGAACAGCAGTACTTTTGTTTCCGTTTCCACCAAAAAGCCGCTGTGGTGCAGATATGTCACGTTCATAAAATCGCTCCTTTTCACTATACTGTTTTTTATCATACCATAAATAAAGGAAAAGCGCAAAAAAGAGGGTGCAGCTTATGCACCCCCTTTGCGAAATCTCATAGATACTTTGCAGGGTCTTGATAAATGCCATTCAGTTGGATTTCATAGTGGCAATGGATGCCTGTCGCCATGCCCGTTGCACCAGTCAGGCCAAGGACATCTCCTTTTTCCACTTTGTCCCCAACTTTCACATCCAGTTCAGAAAGATGGGCATATAGAGTGGCGAAACCGTTCATGTGGTTGATTTTTACATAGTAGCCCTTATCCGGCGCAAATTCCGCCGCCATGACAATGCCATCGGCTGTGGCAGAAACAGGGATGTTCTTTCCGTTGGAGGAGAAATCCATGCCAAAATGCTGTATTTTGGAATCCGCCATGGAGAAGGGAGCAGAAACCGTCCTGCTTTCGGTGGGATAGCCAGAGGGAATGGCGGAACCCGATGCCGCTGCGGAAACGGTACTTTCCTCCGCAATCCAATACCCCTCCCTTATTTCAGTAATGATATCATTCCCCTTCTCATCTTTTTCAAATGCAAGGGTATAGCCTGCCGCCGCAAATCCATCCGCCAGCATTTTCTGCCATTCCGCTTTCGTTTTGGTATAAGGCTCTTCACCCGCTTCGCCCAAAAGAATGACCGCATCCTCCGCTACTGCAAATACGCCGCCCTGTTCCAGGTGCAGGTCGAAATAACCGTTATTCGTTCTGCCTGTTGTATCGGAAATCCGGAGTTTGCGCTCTACAGTAACCGCATCCTCCCCTTTTGCAGGGGAAATATACGCAAACCAGCCATCTGCGGGTTCTTCCTCATAGTATGCTTGAGATGCAATATTTTTATCCGCAAATGTAATCTCATGGGGATTGCCGTCATCCAGATACAAGCGGAAAGTGTCAGGATAACAAGTATCCTCATAAATATGCCCTTCGCCGTGCAGCACTTCACAGGTAAACCGCAGAAATATATTAGATTCCTTTTGCTCATAATATTCTTTATACAGCACCTCATAAGATTCCTGATTTTTTTCCTTTGCTTTCTGGATATATGCGGCCTCATCGGGATCACGGAAAGGATTCCGGTCCACTATATTCAGCCCAAAATCTACCCTTATCTCATCCCTGCCATTTGCCAGCCGCTTCTGCTCCACATTGATGATATTGAAATTGAATTCTTCCAACTCGTAAATCTGCCAACTGCTCTGGCTGAAAAAACCAACCACACTCTGATACAAAAAATCCCAGATGCCCTCATCCAGTTCCATGCCCCTTCTGCCGATGACAGGATGCACCTTGCCATCCTCCCAATACAGATTGGAGGTCAGATAGCTTTCTACTACGGTTTTTCCATTTTCTTCGCCAAATTTCAGCAGTTCCTTCAAAATATACTGCCGGGGTTCGCTATCCTGCATGATATAGGTGATAATGGCAGCATTTTCCTTTTCTTCTGCTTCATAGGAAATGACCCAGGGGCTGCTCCACCCAATGTTAAAATTCCAATCTTCCCCCTGCACCGCCTTTTGTTCTTCCTCAAACTGGGCTTTGGCTTTCTCACCCATCTTGTCATAGCGGATTTTCCCATCCCGCAGGGAAAGGGCTTCTGCCCAGAGGCGGGTAATTTCCTGCTGTTCTGCTGTCAGGGCAGCGTTTTCCGCCAAGACTTCTGCGGATGTATCAGAGCCGCCATAGCTGACAAAGCAGCCGCAGGTCAACGCCAATACTAATGTCATAGCAGCCAAAGCCATCCCCCTTTTCCTTTTTTCTCCATTCAAAATTTCCACCAACCTTTCCTGTAATGCCTTTTTCCCATCGGCGAAGCAAGTGGTCAGCGCCGCCCGCTTCTGCAAACTCCGTTCCGCTTCCTGCAAAATCATCAGGCTGTAGGCCTTGCGGTAAGCCGCATCCTTCCCCTGTACGCCTCCCCATCGCAGGAGATTTCCAAATCTCTGTTTGCCCGCTTCACCAAAAGCCACACCAAAGGGTTGAACCAATGGATGCTCCTTGCCAGAAGCAGGAGAAATTTATACCATAAATCCTTTCTTCGCCAATGGATCAGCTCGTGGCGGAAGATCATCTCCATTTCCTGGGGGCTGTATTCCTCATGGGGCAGATAAATTTTTGTGCGAAACAACCCCACTGCCATAGGCGTTTCCAATGCGGGGCAGATAGCCAGAGTCGGCCGTTTTTCTTCTGCCGTTTCTGCATAGAAAGCCGCTGTTTCTGCCGTTGGTTCCTTTTCCCATCGTTTCAGCAACTGCCTCATCCGCAGGGTAGCCGCCGCGGTATGCAGCATGGAAACAACCGCGCCTGCCAGCCATGCCAACAATAACACTTCCATCGGCGTGATAGAGGGCGCTTCCAATGGCATTTTCTCCATCTCCGTCAAAACCCCAGGTATCGCGTCCCTTTTCACGGCAGCATCCGCCCCATTCCCGCCTATATTTGCAGGCACCCACTGCACGATAGTCTCCCGAGGGAGCTCCAGATGAACAGGAGCTGTTTCCCCGGGCAAAGTCAAATTCCAGGGAATCAGAAGCCGCACCGCCAAAAGAAGCCAAATGAAATATGCCAGCTTGGGCGTATATCGCTTCGACAGCTTCGGCAAAAGCCACAACGCCAGAAAAATGACCGGCGTCATCCAAAGGCTGACCTTCAAATATTCCAAAAAAATCCCCATGGAATCACCCCTTTGTTTCCTCCTCAATGAATGCCTTCAATTCCTCCAGGTCCTCCTTCGTAACGGAATGGGTTTCATATAAACACGCCACCAAATCCCGCAGGGAACCCCCTGTCCATTTCTGGAAATAGCGGCGGCTGTCCTCCGCCAGATATGCCTCCTCCGTCACCAGCGGGTCATAAAAGCGGCTTTTTCCCCGTTTTTCCGTGGCAAGAAAGCCCCTGTTCACCAGCCTGCCCAAAAGGGTCTGCAAAGCAGAAAGATTCCACGGTGTTAGAGCCCACCTAAAATAGCCACACAGAGCCCAGCAGATTTAACCAATATC
>NZ_JBJEJK010000006.1:0-28175 GCF_051877975.1 Anaerotignum sp. | reverse complement strand
AAAAAGATTTCTGGTGATGATGCGCTTGGGGGACACACCCGTTCCCATTCCGAACACGACGGTTAAGACCCAAGCGGTCGATGGTACTTGGCGGGCAGCTGCCTGGGAGAGTAGATGGTCGCCAGAATCCAGTAAAAGCTCTTGGAATTTCCAAGAGCTTTTTTGATGATGAAATGCAGGAAAATAGATGTAATCTTTAAGGTTTTGTTAATTTCTCTAGAATGTATTGAAAAAATATGGATACAGAATTATACTGCACATAAAGAAATGTAAGACAAGATTTCAAAGAGAATGACGAAAACAGATACCGAAAACCAAAGATGGAAAGGATGGGAGAAATGTTATTTCATAATGGAAAGAAATTTTTGTCTCTGATGACGGTTTTTGTGCTTTCTTTTATATTGTGTTCCTGCGGAGGAAATGCTTCTGATGAAAAGGAACCTTCTGATACAACCGATGAAACTGAAGTGATTTCTTCGGAGAATAGTGAAATTACGGAAGATACGCTTTTGGATTTGTTCAAAGAAAACATTTATTGCATGGTAAATATATTTTCCATTAACCATCTGCCCTATGACGAGGAAACGCAGGGTGGTCATATCTGCAAGGTTTCTGATGAAAGGTTTGCAAGTTTTTCTGATTTTGAAGCCTATATCCGCAGTGTATATTGTGGGGCGGAGGCTGACAGGCTGTTAAATCATTACCCTTATGAGGATTCTCCTATGTATTTGAACGTAGATGGAGAACTTTACATTAACGTGGATCTCGCGGGGGCAAAAGGATATTATGTGGATTGGTCCAATTGCGAAATCACAATCGATTCCGCAGATGCAGAAAGATGTGAATTTACGGTAAAAGGCTCTGTGGAAGAACCGGCAGAGGTTCCTGTACAGGAAGACTATTTTACAAATGGTGTGGCTGTGTTTGAAAATGGCAAATGGGTTCTTGAAAAAATGATATATTGATGTGTGATTGATACAGACCTGACCTGTTGAGTAAGTGAGATTTTTCTGTAATTCACCAATAAGAGGTCCTTCTATGATAAAATAAAAATCATGGGAGGACTTTTTATTATGGCGAAACAAAAGAAATCAGTTTACAGAGTAGAAATGATGGTACCGTCAAGAGTTATGCACAAATTCGTTTGCAAGACAGCCAGCAATGGAGGCATCCTCAATGGCTACTTCTAGGCGCTTCCTATTCATGTACTTCTTGTTGCCCCACTAGATACCAGCTACATGACGCAGCTGGACCACGACAGCTTTGGCCTTTTCACGGGCAGCCTTCATGCTTTCTTGGGCGTGGATCGCCTGGAGCATCTTAGCCACCAGCTTTACCTTGGAGCGAGGAACTACAGAAAAACCATTGCGGTAAAAATAAACTGTGCAGCGCTGGTATTTGGCATCTGGAAACACTTCTCCCAGAGCCTCCAGCGTTCCTAGGCATTTATCGCCAACAATGAGTTTTGCGCCGTCCAATCCTCTGCTTTTGAGCCACTGAAAGAAATTCACCCAACTGGCCTTGTCTTCTTTTATGCTTTCAGCAGCTCCTAAAACCTCACGGTATCCGTCTTCATTTAATGCGATTGCCGTCAGAATTGCAACATTTTCGCACGCTCCGCCCTAGTTGCGCCGGAGGTAGATGCCGTCCACTTAGAGATACAGATATTTGCTGCCCTGCAAAGGACGGTTGCACCAATACTCAATGGACATAGGCTTTCATGTTCCGATTACTGATGGTAGCTGCAGATGGTTTGTACAGTTGCCGTTATTTTTGTGACGATAGTTATGATTTGGCCTTTCGGTTGACACACAAGGCAGTTGAAGTGTTCGCATCAATCGGTATACTCTCCTATGCTGATGAGAAAATCACGCTGGAGAACATAAGTAATCTTGTATGCGAGTAATCTTGTATGCGCCAAGGCGCTTGTTGTGATCAACGTAGATTTGAAGAATCATCTTGCAAATTTCTTGGTTTTCCTTGGTACGATCAGCTAGGTCTGAATTGTAATGCTTATAAAAAGTGCTTCGGTTGACACAAAGAACCTTACATAAGGGTTTTATATTATGTTGGAAGCGTAGCTTATGAACAGAGTTTGATCGTTGTTCGAGTGTGGCGTGAAGATGGCAAGGGTTTTTTAGTATCATAAGTTCTTCCTCAAGCTGAGCATTTTTCCAAGAAACCAAAGACCGTATTTCTGGACAGTTATAATGATAGGATAATAAAAACGCTAAAACATAAAGATGCAAAAAAGGAGGACGAGAACATGACAACAGGCGGATTGATTGTACTTATTATTTTCTATGTGCTTTATAAACTGAGCAAACGGGAAACAAATAAAAAATTTGACAATTATGATATGACAAAGGTGTCACTGAAAAAATTGTCTGAGGATGCAGGGAAAAGTGCGGCATATAAACGTGCTAAAATGGTGCGTGGTGGCTATGATAAGGATGATAAATGGAAAATTTAAGGAGGGAAAGCTATATGGCAACATTATTACTCATTATTGCATTTGTGGTGTATATGAAATATATGGATTATCGAAAAGATAATGCAATTGACCATTATGATATCAATAAGATTAATCCAGCTAGATTGACAAAAGATATGGACAAACCTTTAAGAGTAAGAGAACAGAATTTATTAGCTGGAAAATATGATTATCAAAAAGGGGATATTGACGCTGTTACAGGGAAAAGACATTGATACTAGGATAGCCACTGGATAATATGTCCGGTGGCTATACTTATATAGGTTTAGAAATCAATGAAAAGATGGCTTCGACCGCAAATGGGAGAAAATAATAACAAAAAGAAAAGTCACGCCCTACTACAAGCGTGACCTTCCAAAAGGGTTTGCATTTCTGCTAACCAGAGCATGTGAGATTTTTTCTGTAATTAACCAATAAGAGGTCCTTCTATGATAAAATAAAAATCATGGGAGGACTTTTTATTATGGCAAAACAAAAGAAATCAGTTCACAGAGTTGCACACGAAATGTTATATCGCAACTTGAAAAAAGCTGTCCAGATGTATAACAAAAAGCATAAAGAAAAAATTCCTGACTTATCCCCTCATTCACTTAGGCACACATTTTGTACTCGTATGGCTGAAAGAGGGGTGAATGCAAGGACGTTGCAGTATTTGATGGGGCATAGTGATATCGGAACAACCTTCAATATTTATACCCATTGGAATGGGGATATGGCAATGTCTGAAATGAAGAAAACCCTTGAAATTACTGATAAAATGGCTTGATAATTTACACCAATTTTTACACCAATTCCGTGATAAATAGTGATAAAATATGATAAATTATGGTAATTTTACGTTGATTATTATGATTTTACACACTATCTGATATAGTGAAGAAATACTGTAAATTCAAGGAAAAGCGACATTTTCAGATAATTTTTCAGCAGATATGGATTTCCTGTTGTAATTCTTGCCATATCATTATAAAATAAGAAATTGAAAAGAAAAAAGTGGATTTTGCACAGGGAGAAAAAAGGGGAGATGACATGGAAAAAAGTGCAAAAAGAATTATTATAAAGGGTGCTGCTGTTATGGTTATCGTAGCTTTGGCAGGTTTCTTTCTGTTTAATGGCTTTAGCAGGCATCCCTATACGGTTGATGAACTGGAAGGTGTTTTCCGGGCAAAGGCAGCAGAACAACAGATTCTTTCTGCGCCGGATGAGCAGGTAACGCTGGTTTCAAAGGAATATGGAAACAGCATTACTTTTGCCATGCAGACAAAAGAGGGAGAAAGAGCCTGTGCCACTTATGGCCGCAGTGTATTCTTCGATAAATATAAGGAACTGGATTTTTACAGTGGTGTCAATGGTGTATTGGCATTGGATGATATAACATATACGGTCAGCGATGGGGCTGTTGCTTATGAAGCGACGGTACATTTTGGTGAAGAGGTGGACATTTCCTTCGGCGATGAAGTCAGACCTATCCTGTACATCAAATTTATGGCTGTCTGTTTAGCTGCTATGGGGATTTTTGGCTGCCGTATTTTTATGGCAGGAAGAAAATAACACAATACAAAAGAGAAAAAATAAATATATGAGGTGAAGTGATATGGAATTATCGAAAAGAGCAATGAGCATTAAAGCATCTACAACAATGGCGATCTCCTCCAAGGCGGGAGAAATGAAAGCAGCCGGCCTGGATGTGGTATCCTTCGGCGCAGGCGAACCGGATTTTAATACCCCTGCCCATATTGGTCAGGCGGGGATTGATGCCATCAAAAACGGGCAGACCCGTTATACCCCTGCTGCTGGTATGCCGGAGCTGCGTCAGGCTGTTTGCGGCAAGCTGAAAAGAGATAATGGTTTGGATTATGAACCGGCACAGGTCATCATCAGCAATGGTGCGAAACATTCCCTGATCAATACCTTTATGGCGATCCTGAATGAAGGTGATGAAGTCATCATCCCTGCGCCTTTCTGGCTGAGCTATTCTGAAATGGTCCGCATTGCCGGCGGTGTGCCTGTGATCATCCATACCAAGAAAGAAAATCAGTTCATGATGACAAAAGAAGAACTGGAAAACGCCTACACAGAAAAAACAAAGGCAGTGGTGCTGACAAGCCCTTCCAACCCTACAGGGCAGGTGATGAGCAAGGCAGACCTGGAGATGGTTGCGGCATTTGCTATCAGCCATGACATCCTGGTGGTTTCCGATGAAATTTATGAAAAGCTGATTTATGATGAAGGCAAGCAGCATATCAGCATTGCTTCCCTGGGCAAAGAAATTTATGACAGAACCATCGTTATCAATGGCGTTTCCAAAAGCTACGCTATGACAGGCTGGAGAATCGGCTATGCGGCTGCGCCACTGCCCATTGCAAAGCTGATGGCCTCTCTGCAGTCTCATATGGCCTCCAACCCTAATACGATTGCCCAGATGGCTACGATTACAGCCCTGAACGGCCCTCAGGATTGTGTGGCAGAAATGTGTGTAGAATTCAAAAAACGCAGAGACTATATCTTTGAAAGAGAAGAAGCTATTCCTCTGCTCTCAGCTTTGAAACCAGAAGGTGCCTTCTATCTGTTTGTGGATGTTTCCGGTACCTACGGGAAATCCTATGAAGGACAGGAGATTAAAACCGCGGCAGATTTTGCATCTATCCTGTTGGATCAGAAATATGTGGCAGTGGTGCCCTGTGCAGACTTTGGTATGCCTGATTATATCCGGTTGTCTTATGCGACCAGCATGGAACTGATCAAAAAAGGCATGGATCGTATTGAAGCTATGGTAAAAGAACTGAAATAAGAAAAGATACGGCAAAAGCCGCGGGAAGGGTGCTGTCGAAGGTGAATGGAATGCGTTTGCAATTCTCTGCTGACCTTTGAGGCACCTTTTCCATAGAAGGAGGAAAACATGAGCTACGAAGTGCTGGAAAGCAAGGTGACCCACGAAGGGAAGATCGTAAAGATCACTGTGGATAAACTGCGTATGCCCGATGGCAGCGAAGCATACAGGGAAACGGTCATCCGTGGGAAAAATGCGGCGGCGGTGCTGGCGGTGGATAGCGACGGCAGTTTGATTTTTGTCCGTCAGTATCGGCACGCTTTTCGGGAAATGCTGTTGGAAATTCCTGCAGGTGTGCTGGAGGAGGGAGAAAAGCCTGAGGAAGGTGTGCTGCGGGAATTGGAGGAGGAAACGGGGAAAAAAGCAGGAACGCTGGAATTTCTCTGTGAAATGTATCCAACCGTAGGCTATTGCACAGAAAAGATACAGCTCTTTATTGCCACAAACCTGACGGAAGGGCAGCAGAAGCTGGATGCGGACGAATTTCTGGAGATTGAAAAATATACATTGGAGGAAGCAGTGGATATGATTGGGAAAGGCCAGATCAAAGATGGCAAAACCATTGCCGCTGTTTTTGCCTGGGCTGCCAGAAAACAAGCATAAACCAACCAGACGAGCCATATCCTTTAGCAGGGGGGATGGCAATGAAAAAGAAAAAACGAAGGATAGACAAACAGGTACAAAAAATCATCGGTATCGTTTGTCTATCTTTTTTATTAGGAACAGCAGGGGGGGCATTGGCGGCAAACCTGTTGCCTGCGGGGCAGCAGGGGGCACTTTCCTTATTCCTGCAAAGTGCCGTAGAAGAAACCGGGCAGGCCTCCTTCCTCTCTATTTTTTGGAAATATTTGAAGTATGATCTTATTATCTGGTTGGGCGGCTGGATGCAGTTGGGGCTCTTTTTTGCGGGAGCAGCATTTTTGTTCCGCAGTGTTGCCGTGGGGTTTACTTCGGCTATGATGATGGCGACCTATGGTGCAAAGGGAGTTTTTCTTTCGGCTACGACCTTCCTGCCTCAGAATCTGCTGCTGATTCCGGCGTATATTCTTATCATGTCCGCATCCATCTATTATCTGTTTTCCTGGCGGGAGGAGGGGGCAAAACGTGCCTTGAAGCGGGAGCGGCGGCGGAAACAGGCGGAATATTGTATTCTGTTTGGAATCTCTATTATCTTACTGGCAGCGGCTGCTGGGGTGGAACGAGCCATACTTTTGGCATAAAGTATCCAGAATTTCATATTTGTTACGGAAACTGTGGGCGTTTGTTCACAAAAAATTCATAATTTTTCCATTTTTTCGACAAAATATATCGACAATCTCTAAAAAACTAAGTATAATTTAAGGGACTATGAACGAAGGGGATTGTTTGTATGGAACAACGTATTGTTGATTTTACCGAATATTTGCGGAAAGAAAAAAAATCATCAGAAAATACCGTTCTCTCCTATACCAGGGATTTACGGGGCTTTTGCCGATTTATGAAGGAATCCGGTGTCTTTGATGCTGCAAAAGTGAACCGTACGAACGTGATGGCCTATGTCTATGAATTGCAGAAGCAGCATAAGGCAGGCGCAACTGTGTCCAGAAATATTGCGTCCATTCGTTCTTTTTATCAATTCCTGCAGCGAAAGGGAGAAGTAACGGAGAACCCTGCGGCAGATTTGGAATTGCCAAAGGTGGAAAAAAAGGTACCGGAAATCCTTTCTCTGGATAAGGTGGAGCTTTTGCTGGAACAGCCGGGCGGTGATGAGGACAAAGAGATCCGCGATAAAGCCATGCTGGAACTGCTTTATGCCACAGGGATCCGGGTAACGGAATTGATTTCTCTGAAGGTAGAGGATATCAACCTTTCTTTGGAATATATCCATTGCGGCAATGAGGGAAAAAGCCGTATCATTCCCATTGGTGCGCAGGCAAAATTTTCTTTGAACAGATATATGGAAAAAGTCCGGGCACACATGGTTTCCAAGCCGGAAGAAGAGGTTTTATTTGTCAACTGTAACGGGAAGCCTATGACGAGACAAGGCTTTTGGAAGATCATTAAATCCTATGCGAAAAAGGCGGGCATTGAGGAAGATATTACGCCCCATATGCTGCGGCATTCCTTTGCCGCCCATTTGATTGAAAATGGTGCAGACCTGCGTTCTGTTCAGGAAATGTTGGGGCATTCCGATATTTCTACTACACAAATTTATACCAAATTGACGAATCAAAAATTGAAAAATGTATATGCCAAAGCCCATCCCCGGGCATGAAAAACTATAGCCACCCTTTTCAGGGTGGCTTTTTATCATTCTACGGAGCGTTTGTTGTGCTTCTGCCGGGAATCGATTATGATAAGGGAGAAGGAGGCGAAAGCCATGGATATGATAAAAACAGGAGAACTGTTGAGCCGTTTGCGGAAAGAGCGGGGAATGACCCAAAAGCAGGCAGCGGAAGTGCTGCAGGTCAGCGATCGTACAGTTTCCAAATGGGAACGGGGGGCAGGTCTGCCGGATATTTCCATGTTGAGGGATATTTCTGCGTTGTATGGTGTGGATATTGAAAAGATATTGGAAGGCAATTTGAAGGAAAAAGGAGTGGAGCCGGGAAATATGAAACGGATGAAATTTATCCGCTGTGAACACTGCGGAAATATTTTTTGGAGTACAGGGGGCGGAGAGATCTCTTGCTGCGGTAGAAAACTGGTGCCGTTACAAGCGAAGGAAGCCGATGAAGCACACAAAATAGAAGTGGAAGAGATTGATAACGAATACTTCATTACCTTTGAACACGAAATGACGAAAGAACATTATATTGCCTTTGCGGCCTTAGTCTCCTGGGACAGGGCGACAGTGGTGCGGCTGTATCCGGAACAATCCGGAGAGGTGCGGCTGCCCCGGCAGCGCAGGGGGGAAATCTATCTTTGCTGCAATGAGCATGGGTTATTTCGCAAGAAATTATAATTGATAATAAAAAAGCGAGGTCTATGACCTCGCCTTTTTGTTGTATGTAGGAGAATTATTCAGCTACTTCTTCTTCGCCGTCAACGGGAGCTTCTTCTTCGCCATCTACAGCTGCTTCATCTTCAGCTGCTGCATCGTCAACAACTTCTTCTTCAACAACTTCTTCTTCGCCGTCTACTGTTTCTTCAACCTGCTGATCATCAGCGGGTGCTTCTTCTGTGCTGCCGCCGCAAGCTGCTACGCCCATAGCCATTGCTGCACAAACTGCCAGTACGGATACTTTTTTAACCAGATTCTTTTTCATATTGAGTTCCTCCTAATTTTCAAAACAAATAAGTAACAATCTTTTTTTGATCGTGATGAGAATATACCATGTTACGATTTTTAATTCAATTGTAAAAAAATAGTTCATTTAACTCAATTTTACGAAATTTGAATGGCATTTCGGTTGCAGCGGACACCTATCTCACATAATCTTTGATTTTTTCGTTTTTTCTTTTGTTTTCTTAGGAATTTAATAAAAGTACTTCTTTGAAAAGATATTTGTCTTTGTGGAGTGGAAATGTAAGAAAATCTTAAGAAATTGTAAAATCTTGGTAAATTTCATATAAAAGCAACAAGAAAAAACACCCCTTATTTGGGGTGTTTTGGTATTTCAGTTTAGGGAAGAAAATCCTTTGTTAAATATTGCTTGCCCATTAGGTCATCATAGGTCAAAAGTTCGTGCAGTTTGATATACCGATTTCTTGTGGTTTCGTCCGTTGTATTGGAATATAGCTCGTAATAAGGGCTGATGACGGGGCAGGTTTCATAGAGATCCAGAAGGAAATTGGTGCGGGTGGTTTCTGGTGCGTCAATATAATCACACAGCAGAGCGGTCAGCAGATAAGGGGAGACGGATGCTCCCTCTGCACGGTAGGCATGGCCGGTGTCATAATTGCTGAAAATGACATAGGGGGTGGAGAACATGCCATATTTTTCTTCTGTTGTCCATTCAGAGGCGGTTGCGGAGGAAATATTGCCTGTGGTTGTGTAAGGCTCAAAATCGCCGCCCAGGGTAGGCAGATGGTCGCCGTACCAAAGGACGACAGTAGGTTTTTCTCTGTTCATCACATAATCATACAGCTTGCCCAGTTCTGCATCGGAATCGGATACCCCTTTGCAGTAGTTGTGGAGTACGTTAAGGTTTCTTTCACTGAGGACATCGGAGGAAACCTGGATATCCCAGTCGGAAGGATCATATTTATCGAAATACAGACCGTGGTTTTCCATGGTGATTGCCTGCAGGAACAACCCGGTTTCATGGGGCTGCTCCAATTGATAGATGATTTCTTCTGTGATGGTTTCATCAGTGATATAAGGGCCGCTGTTCCAATGGTGCTCTGCGTGGAGATCGTATTCTCCAAGAAATTCATCAAAGCCCAGCAGGGGATATGCCCGATCCCGTTCATAGAAGTCCTTTTGATAGGTATGGATGCCGACGGTATCGTAACCCAAGTTTTTAAACTGGCGGGCATAGGAAAAGATATCATTGAAGACATACTGCTGATAGGGCACATTGCCGGAAGGCAGCATATTGGTGGTCATCCCTGTCAGGATTTCAAATTCGGGACGAACGGTGCCGCCGCCGAAAGTACAGGAGACCATGCTGCCACTGGGGTGTTCTTCCGCGATACGCCGATAATTTTTGATGGGGTCATCGGAATAAGTTACACCATTCAGCACAGTAGGATCCCAGAAGGATTCGGAAAGAATAATGATGATATCTGGATTTTGAAAATCTTTGCCGGAATCTTCGGAAGGCTGATAGGGTGCAAAGGCCTGTTCCAAATAGGCTTTGTTGTAGTTATCCGGTGCGCCCATATTCAAAGAGGAAAAATTCAGTACAAAAGCGGTAATAAAGCCGTTTTCGGTGTAATTTTTTGTTTGATCGCCGGGGGCCTGCGGGGAAAGGCCAAAGGCACTGTAACATTCACGAACGGAGGGGTTCATGGTGAACAGATACAGACATGCCAGCAGGATAGGTGCGCCGATGATTCGTTTTTTCCATGCAAGAGGAAGTTCAGGGCGCAGCAGGAGCAGGCAGATCAAGTAGACGATTGTGCAGAGGATGAGTACCCACATGGCAGTGGGAATTTCAAGAGAAGTCAGAAAGGTTGTGAAGCTGTCCGCATTTTTTGCCAGCAGCAGATCCCAGGGCAAAAAGTGTTCTTTCAGAATATTGGTCTTGAAAAGATCCACAATAGGCATGATGGTGAAAAACAGACCAGTGATAAATGCTGCCAGGGGAATGCGTTTGCAAAGGCAGACCATAGCACCGAAGAACAGATAGACAATTACCAGCCCTAAAAGGAATGCACCCAGATTTTGCGTCAGCAACGCCGACATCAGTTCCATGGGAACTTCTGCGGAGCAAAAAGATAGGTAATTGCCGGAAAACGTCAGAAACAGGGGAAAGAGCAGAACCAGTATCCACATAGCTATGGCTGCAGGTGAATTGTTTTGGAGATATGTTTGGATTTTTTCTTGTAATTCTCTTATTTTTTTCATCTATAATTAAACCTCGTTTTCTTAGTTATTTACAGCTTATCATTTTAACATTATCTTTATAGTTTTTCAAGGAAGGATATAAAGGGGATTCCATTAAAATTTGGAAAGAATGTCTGCCTTAAGGGGTGTTTACTTTTGGTGAGAGATTGAAAAAGCCTTTTTTCCGTGGTACGATTGCAGAGAAAGTTTCAACAGAAACACAGCAGAACCGGAAAGGAGTTGAAAGAATGGACAGCATTGGTTTATATATCCATATCCCTTTTTGCCGGCAGAAATGTCTCTATTGCGATTTTCCTTCTTTTGCGGGAAAAGAGGGCATGATGCAGGCGTATGTGGATGCCTTGACGGCGGAAATCAGAAACAGAGGGAAGGAATATCATAGGAGGAAAGTGTCTTCCGTTTTTTTTGGCGGCGGTACGCCCACCGTATTGGAAATTTCTATGCTGAAACAGCTGATGCAGGCAATTTTTGCAAGCTGGGATGTTGCGGAGGATGCGGAAATCACCACCGAAGCTAACCCTGGTACACTGGATCCGGAAATGGCAGGAGCCCTGAGGAAAATGGGGTTCAATCGCCTGAGCATGGGGGTACAGGCATGGCAGAACCGTCTTTTGAAGGATTTGGGCAGAATCCATACCATTGAGGAATTTTTGAAGAACTATCAGGCGGTCAGGGAAGCAGGCTTTGAAAATGTGAATGTGGATTTGATGTTTGCCCTGCCCCATCAGACCATGGCAGATTGGCAGGAGACTGTAAAAAACATTACTGCCCTGCAGCCGGAGCATATTTCGGCTTATAGTCTCATTATCGAGGAGGGGACGCCTTTCTTTGACAGATATGAAAAAGGGCTGCTGGAGCCTGCCAGTGAGGAGCTAGACAGGGAAATGTATCACTGGGCAGTGGATTACCTGGCGGAGAATGATTATGCCCAATATGAAATTTCCAATTTCGCCAAAAAGGGCAGACAGAGCCGCCATAACCGTATCTATTGGCAGGCGGAGGAATACCTTGGCATGGGGCTGGGGGCCCATTCTTATATGGAAGGAAAGCGTTTCCATAATGAATATGATTTGCAGGCATATATCGCCGCAAAGGGAGAAGTTTCCTTATTAAAGGAAGAAATTGAAGTCATTACGGAAACAGATGCGCTGGCGGAATTTATGTTTCTGGGGCTGCGGCTGACGGAAGGGGTATCCTTTGAGCGGTTTCGGGCACGCTTTGGGAAAGAAGTATATGAAATCTACGGTGCACAGGTGGCCGAGCTGACAGAAGCAGGCCTGCTGGAGGAGGATGCAGAGGGGATTCGCCTGACCAGAAGGGGCATGGACGTGAGCAATGTGGCTTTTGAGAAGTTCCTTTTTTAAAAATTTCTTAAATTACAATAAAATTATGATTTTTTTGCTTTTAGCACTTGACATCTTTGGTGGCTAGTGATATCTTAATACATGTAAGTTAGCACTCGGCTTTGGTGAGTGCTAATAAAATGGAAAAAGGAGGCGGCGGTATGGCTTTAAACGACAGAAAAATACAGATTTTGCAGGCCATCATCAATGATTATATTGAAACGGCGGAACCCGTCGGTTCCAGAACCATTGCCAAAAAATATAACTTAGGCATCAGCTCTGCTACTATCAGAAATGAAATGAGCGATCTGGAAGAAATGGGACTGATCTTGCAGCCCCACGCATCCAGCGGGCGGATTCCTTCTGATATGGGCTACAGGCTTTATGTAGACCACCTGATGCAACAGAAGGAACTGAGCGCGGAAGAGCAGAAATATCTGCAGAGTGTGATTTCCAGAGATATCAGCCAGATTGATTATCTGATGGAAGAATCCGCAAAGGCATTGTCTCTTTTGACAAATTATACGACCTTTGCTTCGGAACCTGTGGGGCAGAGAACGAGAATCAAGCAGATTCGTCTGTTGCCATTGGATAGTACATCGGTGCTGTTGGTCATTGCAACGGGAGATAATTTCATCAAAAATCATGTGATCAAGATGAGCAATGTCCCTTCCGAAGAAAAGATCTTTTATATCGGCATCAGCCTGAACAGAGTTCTGCAGGGCTGTTCCCTGAACGAGATCAACGGTGCAGTTATCAGCAGGCTGCAGGCTGAGTTGGCAGAATATCAGGAATTGCTGCAGCCCATCCTGAAAGCCATCGAGGTCACCATGCGGGCATCGGAAAAAGTACAGGTACACATGAGCGGGGCCAAAAATATCCTTGCTTTCCCTGAATTTGCTGATATTCAGAAGGCAAAATCCCTTTTCCAGACTTTGGAGGAAAAGGATGTGCTGGTGACGATGCTGGAGGAAAGCAAAGGCAACGATATTCAGGTTTTGATTGGCAGTGAAAACAGTGTGCAGGGCATGAAAGACTGCAGCGTCATTACTGCGACATATAAGATGGGGGATAATACCAGAGGTACGATCGGTATTGTGGGCCCCACCCGAATGGATTATTCGCAGGTCATTTCTGTTTTGAATGGAATGGTGCGGAATATTGAAAGCGTATTACGAAACCTATCTGATGGGAATAATAAAAATACCTAGAAATGAGGGAATAACGTGGAAGAAATAAAAAAAGATGAAAATCTGGAAGCGCAGAAAGCTGCAGCGGAAACCGCGGAAGCTGTGGAAGCGGAGGAAGTTCTGGAAGCTGTGGATGAAACAGCAGAAAGAATTGCCGCACTGGAGCAGCAGGCTGCGGATAATCTGGATAAATATCAGAGAACATTGGCGGAATTCGATAATTTCCGCAAACGTACCGCAAAGGAAAAGGCCAGCATGTACGACGATGGTGTGAGAAGCACCATTGAAAAGCTGCTGATGGTTATCGATAACCTGGAAAGAGCCGTTGCGGTGCAGGAGGGCAAGGCAGATGAAAGCGATGCCTTCTTCAAAGGTGTAAAAATGACCCTGACGCAGTTTCAGGATGTGCTGAAAGGCATTGGCGTAGAAGAGATCAAGGCTGTCGGTGAAAAGTTCGACCCGAATCTGCATGCGGCTGTGGCACATGAGGACGATGAAAACTATGGTGAAAATGAAATCGTTCTGGAAATGCTGAAAGGTTATAAGTATAAAGATAAAGTGATTCGCCACAGTATGGTTAAGGTGGCAAACTGATTGAAACAATTGGAAAATTAACATTGAATATTCTTTAGGAGGAATTTATCATGGGAAAAATTATTGGTATTGACTTGGGTACAACAAACTCTTGTGTAGCAGTTATGGAAGGCGGACAGCCTGTTGTTATCGTAAACAGCGATGGTGCAAGAACAACTCCTTCTGTTGTTGGTTTTGCTAAGAACGGCGAAAGACTGATCGGTGAAACAGCAAAACGTCAGGCAATCACAAACCCCGACAACACAATCAGCTCTATTAAGAGACACATGGGTGAAAACTATAAAGTAAACATCGAAGGCAAGAGCTACTCTCCTCAGGAAATCTCCGCAATGATCCTGCAGAAACTGAAAGCAGATGCGGAAGCTTACCTGGGTGAAACAGTAACAGAAGCAGTTATTACAGTTCCTGCTTACTTCAATGACTCTCAGAGACAGGCAACAAAGGATGCCGGTAAGATTGCCGGTTTGGATGTAAAACGTATCATCAACGAACCTACATCCGCGGCGCTGGCTTATGGCTTGGATAACGAAAACGAACAGAAGATCATGGTATATGACCTGGGCGGCGGTACATTCGATGTTTCCATCATCGAAATTGGCGATGGTGTTATCGAAGTATTGGCAACAAATGGTAATACACACCTGGGCGGCGATGACTTCGACCAGAGAATCATTGATTTCCTGGTAGCTGAATTTAAGAAAACAGAAGGCATGGATCTGTCTAAGGACAAAATGGCAATGCAGAGATTGAAAGAAGCTGCAGAAAAAGCCAAAAAAGAACTGTCCACAGTGACATCTACAAATATCAACCTGCCCTTTATCACAATGAATCAGGATGGCCCCAAACACCTGGATGTAACACTGACAAGAGCAAAATTTGATGAACTGACAGCTGATCTGGTAGACGGTACAATGGGCCCTGTACGTCAGGCTCTGAGCGATGCAGGCTTGTCCTCCGGTGAAATCGATAAAGTCCTGCTGGTTGGCGGTTCTACAAGAATCCCCGCTGTTCAGGATGCAGTAAAGAAATATACAGGCAAAGAACCCTTCAAAGGAATCAACCCTGATGAATGTGTAGCTGTTGGTGCTGCAATTCAGGGCGGGAAACTGGCTGGCGATGCAGGCGCAGGCAGCGTTCTGCTTCTGGATGTAACACCTTTGTCTCTGGGTATCGAAACATTGGGCGGTGTTGCAACAAAACTGATCGACAGAAATACAACAATCCCTACAAACAAAAAACAGATCTTCTCTACAGCAGAAGATAATCAGACAGCAGTAGATATCCACGTTGTACAGGGGGAAAGACCTCTGGCAAAGGATAATAAAACACTGGGTCAGTTCAAGCTGGATGGGATCGCTCCCGCAAGAAGAGGCGTTCCTCAGATCGAAGTAACTTTCGATATCGATGCTAACGGTATTGTAAACGTATCTGCAAAAGACCTGGGCACAGGCAAAGAACAGAAGATCACAATTACAGCCGGTTCCAACCTGAGCGATGAAGAAATCGACAGAGCGGTAAAAGAAGCAGAACAGTTCGCAGAAGCTGACAGAAAGAGAAAAGAAGCTATTGATGCGAAAAATGAAGCAGATTCTTTGATCTTCCAGACAGAAAAAGCAATGGAAGAACTGGGCGACAAACTGGATGGTGCTGATAAATCTACAGTAGAAGCAGAACTGAATAAACTGAAAGATACAGTAAAAGATTTGACAGCAGAAACAATGACAGAAACAGATACAGAAAATGTAAAAGCTGCAACAGAAACCCTGAAACAGGAATTTTATAAACTGTCCGAAAAACTGTATCAGCAGGCACAGGCTGCTCAGGGCGGCGCAGATGCAAACGGCGCAGGCCCCGATGTGGTTGACGGTGACGGCAAAGAAATCTAAGGCGGCTGAGCCGCTAACTCGAAATCAGGATTTCGAGTTGGTGGACAGAGGGAAAATAATCTGTGCCTAAGGGCGACAGCCTATTTTCCTCAGCGGAAGTACTGGCACTGCTCTGCAGCAGCCTAAGGGCTGGTTTGCTTTGCAAACTGCCATGCCGCTTGCGGATTTCAGTTGGAAAACTAACTCACCGCCCAAGATGGGGCGGCAGGCAAAGCCTGCTTTGCAAAGCGAAGTGAGGAATACTTGTTTTCCAAGCCTTTCCGTGGCACGATAAACTAAAATATTATGCTGAAAGCAAGGGTGGTACTGGGAGTACATTTTGGTACTTCCTGCTGCCCCTGCTTTTGCTGTTTGATACGAGTAAAAATTCCCTTGTTTGCAAAAGCAAATGCTTTTGCGTATCGGGTCAAGGGGCTGAGCCCCTTGCGGGGGAGTTGGGGGCGGAGCACCCAAGGTTTTATAAGGTGGTGAGAAAGTTGGCAAATAAAAGAGATTATTATGAGGTTCTGGGGGTAAAAAAGGACGCCACAGAAGCGGAGCTGAAAAAGGCTTATCGTAAAATGGCGGTGAAATATCACCCTGACCAGAACCCTGGAGATAAAGAAGCAGAAGAAAAATTTAAAGAAGTCAACGAAGCATATGAGGTACTGAGCGACAGCCAGAAGCGTGCCCAGTACGACCAGTTCGGTCATGCAGCCTTTGAGCAGGGCGGCATGGGCGGCGGCGGTTTCTACGGCCAAGGCTTTGATATGGGCGATATTGGCGATATCTTCGGTAGTATGTTTGGCTTCGGTGGTTTTGGCGGCGGCAGCACAAAGAAAAACGGCCCCAGAAGAGGGAAAGATGTGAACGTAAGCATCCAGCTTACTTTTGAAGAAGCTGTTTTCGGCTGTAAAAAAGAAATTTCTGTTTCGATCTACGATGAATGTGATACTTGCCATGGCACAGGCGCCAAAGAGGGCACCCATGCGGAAAGCTGTCCGAACTGTAACGGTACTGGTCAGGAACGGGTGGTACAGCAGTCCATGTTTGGCTCAGTAACAAGTGTAAGAACATGTTCTAAATGCGGCGGCACAGGGAAGATTATCAAAGATCCTTGCGGTACTTGCCGCGGTACCGGTAAAGTGCGCAAAACAAAGAAATATGAAGTAAATGTGCCGAAGGGGATCGATAATGGACAGACCATCCGTCTGGCTGGAAAAGGTGAAATCGGCGAAAACGGCGGCGGCTATGGCGATCTGCTGGTAACGGTATATGTACAGCCCAACCGTGTATTTATCCGTAAAGGCTTCGATATTTATTGTGATGTGCCGATTACATTCGTGCAGGCGGCATTGGGCGGCGAAATTACCATCAAAACCATTGATGGGGAACAGAAATATACCATCAAGCCCGGCACACAGCCTGATACAGTGATAACCCTGCGAGGCGTAGGCGTGCCCAATCTGCGCAACCCTAAGGTCAGAGGGAACCAGATCGTTACATTGAAGGTAAAGATTCCTACGGACATGAGCGAACGGCAGAAAGACCTGTTGCGTCAGTTCTATGGAGAGGCACCTGCGGGTGCGGCATCCTCTGCGGAGGCGCCGAAGGAAGAAAAAGAAAAGAAAAAATTTTCAGAAAAAATGAAGGATTTCTTTAAAGACGAATAAACGTAAAAAGACAGCCAATGGCGAAAAAAGACGCCTGCGGCTGTTTTTGTCTGCAGCCAAAAAGAAAAATAAAAAGGATGATTGACAAAAGAAGGGAAACAGCATAAAATATACAGAAACTCTTTGCACTGCACATACCGTTTTTGCGGCACATACAGTACAAACTGAGCAGGCAGCGGAAATCCGTGTTGGCCGGGCATTTATGCAACAGATGAAGCATCTGTGGGACAGTTTTCCATGTTCTGCAGATGCTTTTTGTTTATAGAGGAGAAAGCCATTTTTCAAAGAATGTCATCGAGGAAACTGTTTACAGCACTTGGAGATGATATGTCATGAAACTGTCTTGCGGAGCAAGACATGAGTAAAACGAAGTTCTAAGAATGGTTTCGTATCTATATTTAGGAGGACGGAAAATGACAAAACTTCTACTGCGTTTTTTTGTAAAGAATCATGAAAATACGGAAGATCCGGCGGTGCGTGCGTCCATAGGCAAGCTGGCGGGGGCAACGGGCATCGTCTGCAACTGCGTTCTGTTTTTGGGCAAGCTGCTGGCAGGTCTGTTGGCAGGGTCTGTTTCTATTATTGCGGATGCGGTCAATAACCTTTCCGATGCGTCCTCTTCTTTGGTGACGCTTTTGGGGTTTCGCTTGGCGCAGCAGCCTGCGGATGCAGATCATCCCTATGGGCATGCCCGCTATGAATATCTGTCCGGATTGATTGTGGCGGTGCTGATTTTGGTGATCGGGGTAGAATTGGTAAAATCGTCCGTTGGGAAGATCATCCACCCTGAACCGGTTGCTTTTTCCGTGGCCACCATTGCGATTTTAGCTGTTTCTATTGCTGTAAAGCTGTGGATGTCGCTGTTTTTTGGAGCCTTGGGCAAAAAGATCAAATCTACGACTTTGGCGGCAACTTCCGCGGACAGCCGGAATGATGTGATTTCCACAGCGGCAGTTTTGCTGGGATGTTTAGCGGGATATTTTTTCTCCGTCAATATTGATGGTTTTATTGGGCTTTTGGTGGCAGTATTTATTTTGTATTCCGGTATCAATATTGTAAAAGAGACGATCTCTCCTTTGTTGGGGCAGCGGGCAGATGCGGAATTGGTAGAGAAAATTCTCACATTGGTATTGTCCCATGAAAAGGTGTTGGGTGTTCATGATTTGCTGATTCATGATTATGGCCCGGGGCGGTGCTTTGCATCTTTGCATGCGGAGTTGAGTGCAGCAGAAGATGCCATTGCCTGCCATGAGATGATCGATCACATTGAAAATGAAGTGATGTCAGAATTGAATGTAGATTTGGTGATTCATTATGATCCAGTCGTGATGGATGATGCGGAAAGAAATGAGATGCGGAAAATATTAGATGAAATCATTCTGGAAATCGACCCCAGGCTGTCTATGCATGATTTCAGGATGGTTGGCAGCGGGGAGCAGACAAAGCTGGTATTTGATCTGGCGGTGCCCTATGATATGGGGCAGCAGTATGGGGAATTGAAGGAAAAAATCGATAAAAGCCTTTTGGAAAAAGAAAAACCGTATCAGACAGAAATCCGTTTTGATGGAAAAGCGTAAAAAGAGGTTGATGTTTCTGCCAAAAAAGCATGTGAAACGCTAATTCTGTAATTGTATCGAAGCAAATAGAGAGAATGTACCCATACAATCCTCCTTTTTTTGAGAAAAAGGGTAGGATTGTATTTTTTTCCATGCTAAAATCAGGTACAGAAATAAAGAAAGGCGAGGATATTAACATGAAAAATACTTTTACTGTCAAGGACATTACAAAAATGGCGATGATGGCAGCAATCACTTTTATTGGGATTTATGCTGTCAAGATTCCATCTCCCCATGGCTATTCCCACATGGGAGACTGCATGATTTTTTTGAGCGTATTGCTTCTGGGAACCAGAAGGGGTGCGTTGGCAGGCGGAATCGGTGCGGCTTTATCTGATTTGCTGGGGGGCTATATGCAATGGGTATTGCCAACCTTTGTGATCAAATACATCATGGCCTTTGTTATGGGGATGTTTATCGATAAGATTATGCCCAATGTAAAGCTGAACTGGTTCATTGGCGCTGTGGTAGGGGGAATCGTTCAGATCTTCTTGTATACAGCGGCAAAAGTAGTTATGTTCGATTGGGCTTATGCCATTAGCAGTGTACCTGGGCTGACTTCTCAGACCCTGACAGGTATCGTTTTGATAGCAGTATTGGCAACTTTGCTCAATAAGGCAGGCGTAATGCAGAGATTAAAGGAGATGTAAAAAATGGATATCAAAGAATTTAAAAAAATAGATGCCCATGCTCATATCGGCGTATTTGGCGGCTGGGCAAAACTGGCAATTACAGCAGAAGAATTGATTGCCCAGATGGATGAATTTCATATTGAAAAAACATTGCTCTGTTCTCAGCCCAATGAGATTTGCCTGGATGCGGTGCAGAAATACCCTGACCGCTTCGTGGGTATGGTATATCCCAATCCTCTGGATGGGCAGAAGGCTGTGGATATGATTTATGATTATGTACAGAATAAAGGCTTCAAGGGCATTAAGGCAAATCCGCTGAAGCATGCCTACGTTGCCGATGCGGAGATCATGGATCCGATCATGGAGGCTGCAAAGGATTTGAATATTCCTGTTTTCATGCATTGCGGGCATCCTCCCTATTCCCTGCCTTGGAGCATCGCGCTGCTGGCAGAACGTCATCCCGATGTGAAGCTGGTCATGATTCATATGGGGCATGGCCATGGGGTTTATATTGATGCATCCTTGAAAATGGCAAAACGTTACCCGAATCTGTACTTAGAAATGAGCGGCATGCCTATGCCTTCTAAAATCAAAGAAGCTTATGAAGAGGTAGGCGCTGACCGCATCATGTTTGGTACAGATGCTCCTTATCACCCTGCAGCAGTGGAATCCATGAAGGTGATGACAAGCGGCCTGACAGAAAAACAGATGGAAGATGTATTTTATAACAACTGCGCAAAGCTGATGGGCTTTGATAAATAAAAAACACGAAGAAAAAAGGGACTTATCCAATTTGGATAAATCCCTTTTTTAGAGTCATTTTAGAATCAGCAGGTTGCACCGCCCACAACATTCAGACCAAGAATTTCGTTTTTGCGTTTGAGAAGATCGTCTCCCAAAATCATTTCCTGGGCTTTTTCAAAACCGATGCGGTTGATGGTATCAGCAAAACGTTCGCCGGGAACGCCTTCGGAGCGGAACAGCAGGATGGCTTTTTCTACAGTATCCATCACTTCCTGCTCATCAGTAAAGATTTTTTGGAGCATTTGCCCGTGAGCCACTTTCTTGCCCCAGCGTCCGCCAATGTAAATCTTCCAGCCGGTAGTCCCCTCATCGGCACAGTGGAAAGGACATTTGGTAATGCAGCGGCCGCAGTTATTGCACAGGCTGGGGTCGATCCGCAGCTTGCCGTCGATCACCTTAGCAGCATGAATGGGACAGGCAGCCTCAATCTGACAGACTTTGCAGCCGCGGCATTTGCTTTCATCATAATTGGGCACTCTGGCGCCGATAATACCCAAATCGTTCAGGTTGGGCTTTACGCAGTTGTTGGGACAGCCGCCGGCAGCAATTTTGAATTTATGGGGCAGGGATACATTCTGATAACCTTTAAAGAATTTTTCGTGAATTTTTTCGCTCAGGGCGTATGTATCGTATAAGCCATACTGGCAGGTAGTACCCTTACAGGAAACCACAGGGCGTACTTTACTGCCGGTACCGCCTGTTTCCAGGCCAACCTGCGCCAAATGAGCGCGGAATGCATCGATATTTTCATATTCAATGCCGGATACTTCCACAGTCAGACGAGTTGTCATCATCATATAGCCATCGCCGTACAGTTTTGCAGCCTCTGTGATAGCCTGATTTTCTTCTGCGGTGATGCGGCCGTTTCGTGTGAGAACACGCCCGTTGAAACGGTTTGTTCCTTTATGATGCAGGAAGCCCAGAGCCTTTACTCTTTTGATATCCTCCGGACGCAGGGTGCAGCCTTCTTTGTCTGCAGCGGCTTCTGTCTTGCCTTCCAGTTTGTTGATATATTCTTCCAAAGCTTCTGCAGTCAGTTCTACTGCTGTTACACAGCGAGTTTCTTCTGTTTTATATTTAGCGGCCAAGGGTGCGCAGTCGATGCTGCCGCAGCCCAGTTTTTTCTCAAATGCAGAAACAAAGGCACCGCAAAGATCACGGAAATCTTCTCTGCTGTCATAAAGTTTGCTCAGCACACCGATAGCACCGGCCAAAGAACCGCATGTGCTGCCGCAGCCCATACCGCCGCCAAAGCCTGCAAACAGCTGAATCTCTTTTTCTGTCAGATTCAGACCGTATACATCATTGGCAGCCAGCAAAATGCCTTCTGCACAGTTTTTTCCCAGGGTGCCGTAATAATAGCTTGCTTTTTCTCTCAGCATAATATTCCCTCCTCAAAATAAAACTTAATATAAAAATTTTACAATATTATAAATATTAATGCACATAATTAACACCATGGCACATTCCAGAAACAGGGTTGCCTGCCGGTTGTCGATGCGTTTGTTGATCTGGCGGCCTGCTTCACTGCCGATGATTCCCAGCAGGATCATTCCCAGCAGGACAGATAGTTCAATACCGGGAATGCCGTCAAAAACAACTGTTTTCAGGGTGCTGGTCAGTTGGCTGAGCAGCACGATGAGCAGACTGTTCTGTGTGGCTTTTTTGGTCGGCATGGAAAAGAAATAGTATAGCACGGCTACGTTAAAAGGGCCGCCGCCAATCCCCAGAAAAGAACCCAGAATCCCAAGCAGTATACCAATAACGATTCCGATGATTGGAGAATGTACCTCTTTTGACCGAATCTTATCTTTGTTCAGGGTATAGAGAAACGTGGCAAATGTGGCACCCAGCAGCAAGCAGGCTTGTACGCCGCCGGCTGTATTCTGGTCCGCAAATAAAGACGCAACGGTAATGTAGAGCTGCTTACCGATCAGGCCTCCTGCTGCCGCACCGAGAGCAAGAAAAGTGGTATTTTTCAGATCAAGAACAGATTCTTTTTTCAGGATGTTTTTTCCGACACTCCAACAGGACATGGAAATTACCGTACATCCTGATAAAAAGGTGATTGCCGCAACGGACATGACACCGGTGGCATCCAAGACTGGCTTGATGATAATACCTCCGCCCATACCACAAATGGTACCGATGGCACAGGCGAAAAATGTAACAATATAACAAATCAGATGAGTCATTTTTCTGTGCCTCCGTTTCGTATATATAAAAAGTATAGCATGGCTTACCTTCGATTGCAATGGATGATTGTATGTACTGCAAAAATTCTAAGGCGGTTTCGGTAAAGAAAAACAGCAATTTTTACAAATTATATAGAAAAAGAAGGATTTATCCGTTTCTGAATAAATCCTTCTTTTTTGTATCAGTCATCCGTTTTTACAGCTGTTTTGGCAAAGTGCCGCAGGGCGCTCATGGTACGGATCTCGTTTCCATTATCCGTAATGATCTGCTTTACATCTTGGGGCAGATCTTTATAAAAATGTTTTGCACGTTCATTGTTCAGCAGCAGGTCTGCCAAGTCCCTGTATTCTCTCCCAAACATATCAATCGTCTCCTCTCAGCAGTTTTTCGGCATAGCCCCGCAGGTCTCTGTCATAGCGGATATTGTCGCCCCGTTCCCGGATACTTTCCTGCACATAATCGGGCAGTGTATCAAAGAAACGGCGGGCTGCAGGGTTTTGTTCCAATAAGTCGCAGAGGTTTTCATATTTTCTCATCATTTTTATCACCTCCCTCTTAGGATGGACGAAAAAATGAATTTCCATACAAAAGCAGGGTTGAGGAAGTTAGGAAAGATATGTTATCATGATAAAAAGAATTTTTAACTTCAGAAAAAGGTGAAACTATGCTGAAAAAATATAGAACAATTTTGGCGCAGGCAGAGGCGGAGATTGTGGAAAAGAAATCCCGTTTTATTGCCACGGTGCGCCCTGTGAAAACAGAGGAAGAAGCCCGCGCATTTATCGAAGAAATGAAAAAGAAATATTGGAATGCCACCCATAATGTATTTGCCTATCAGATTGGCGAGAGGAATGAACTGCAGCGCTTCAGCGACGATGGTGAGCCCCAAGGCACGGCAGGTATGCCTGTTTTGAGTGTGCTGAAAGGGGAAGATGTGAAGGATACGGCTATTGTTGTGACCCGTTATTTTGGCGGTACATTGCTGGGCACGGGCGGTTTGGTGCGTTCCTATGGGAAATCTGCCAAGGAAGGCCTCTTGGCAGCGGGGATCGCAGAGCTGGTATTGTATCGGAAATATTCTGTTGTGGCGGATTATACGGATTCTGGCAAGGCACAGTATGAGATTTTGCAGGATGGGCATGAAATATTCGATACCATCTATACCGATAAGGTGGAATTTATTGTTTTGGTGGAAACGGATGCTGCAGAAGCCTTCGAAAAGAAAATGACAGAGATTTTCCGCGGGCAGCAGCCTTTTACGTTGCTGGAAGAGATCTACGGCGTATGGCAGGACGGTGTACTTTCCCTGCAGGACTAAGTCAAGAGGTTCAATAAAAAACGACAGGATAGAGAGGGTTTTGCTATTTCTCATATCCTGTCGTTTTGCTTTTTTTATTTGGAATTATTCATCCCAGTTATGATATACGTTCTGCACATCGTCATCATCATCCAGCATATCCAGCAGTTTATTCATTTTCTTAACATCTTCATCAGATGTCAGTTCTGTATATGTCTGGGGGATCATGGTCACTTCTGCACTTGCCATAGGGATACCTGCAGCTTCCAGTGCTTCGCGCACTGCGGAGAAATCATCGGGAGCAGTTGTGATTTCATAGCTGTCCTCTTCCGCCGCAAAATCATCTGCACCGGCATCCAAAGCGGCCATCATCAGTTCTTCTTCGTCCATTTCGACTTCTTCTTTATCGATTACGATCAGACCTTTTTCATCGAACATGAAGGATACACAGCCGCTGTTGCCCATGTTGCCGCCGCCTTTGTTGAATGCATTTCTTACGTTGGCTGCTGCACGGTTTCTATTATCTGTCAGCACTTCTACGATGACAGCTACGCCGTTGGGGCCGTAACCTTCATATGTTACCATTTCGTATTCCACGCCTTCTTCGTTGCCAGCAGCTTTTTTGATACTTCTATCGATGGTATCGTTGGGCATGTTGTTGGCTTTACATTTCGCGATAACATCACGCAATTTGCCGTTTACAGCAGGGTCGGGGCCGCCGGATTTTACAGCAACCTGGATTTCTCTGCCCAGCATGGTAAAGATTTTACCCTTTTTTGCGTCGTTTTTTTCTTTTTTATGTTTAATATTTGCAAACTTAGAATGTCCTGACATTAGGAACCCTCCTCCATAAAATTTCACCAAAATATTCTATCATCATTTTCCGCAGAATTCAAGGGAAATCGAGACAGATTCCCCATTTTCCGCAGAATTTCGATAAAATGATTCGGGAAACGGTGAAATGGGTATTACAGCGGATGAAAAGAAAAAAGCCGTTTCTTTTTGGAAACGGCTTATTTTTCTTCTATTTCGTAGGGAAAAACCTCTGTCAGAAAATTTTTTTGGCGAAGGGCCTCTTCGATCTCATCCAGAATATCTTCAGTTTCGGCGGAAACATGGTGAAAATGATAGCCGGAAGTAACATTCAGCAGGGGAGAGGATTTTCCCGATTTCAAATGCTGCAGGAAAGCTTGTACGTCTCTGCGGTTTTTGATATGCAGAGGCGCGGAGACCTTTCCATAAACACGATGATTTACCATAACATCCAGAACATAACCTCCCAGATCGACAATGGTCTTTAGTTCCTCTTCTGTGCGGGCTTCATCGTGGCAGACCTTGAACAGGCGAATGGTTTCCTTTGGCTCATCCAAAAGATAGCCCCGAGCTGTTGCCAGAATGGGATGCCCTTCCGTACGCAGCAGGGCAATATCCTGTACGATGACCTGGCGGCTGACGCCCGTTGTATTCCCCAGGGCACTGCCGGAAAGGGGCGTGGGAGATTCTGTGATTAATTTTAAGATTTTTTTACGTCGTTCTGTGCCGGTCATTCTGTTTTCACCTCTAATCTATCCAATGGCAGAAACCGTTATTTTTTCTTTCCCCAAATAGTATCTCTATAATCATGGGAGACATTCTTTGTCTATTTTAAACCAGTTTTTATCTCTTTGTCAAATTTTATCAGGCTGAGGGAAAAGCTTCCTTTGCTGGCAGTATCGTTACAGGAAATAATAATTAAAGACACAAATAATTTGTATGCAAAATGTATGTCTCTGATGGAAAAATGTTTCTGAAAAAAAGACAAAATCTATTGACAAGTACGATTTTCATGTTAAAATCTTAATATCACCTGTGAAGACAGTTGCATTTATACATAATATAATACCTACGGAGGAGAAAAAATATGGATCAGATCGTAAGAAAAATCGCCCTGCTGGGCATGGGCACAGTTGGCGGCGGTGTATATAAAATCATTGAAAACCAGAAAGAGGAAATGCCGTTCAAAATCGGCGCGGAGCTGGAAGTGGCTAAAGTCCTGGTACGCAACAAGGCAAAATATGCCGATGCTGTTCCTGCGGAAAAACTGACAGATCAATGGGAAGATGTTATCAATGACGACAGCATTGATATCATAGTAGAAGTGATGGGGGGGATCGAACCTGCCCGTACATATATTTTAGAAGCATTAAAGAAAGGCAAGCACGTTGTAACGGCAAATAAAGACCTGATGGCGACACATGGTCATGAATTGCTGGATACTGCGGCGGCAAATAAATGTGACCTGCTGTTTGAAGCGGCTGTTGCCGGCGGCATTCCCATTATCCGCCCTATGAAACAGTGCCTGGCAGGCAATAACATCACAGAAGTGGTAGGGATCATCAATGGTACTACAAACTTTATCCTGACAAAAATGAAAGAAGAAGGGATGGACTTTCAAGAAGCACTGCAGCTGGCAACGGACCTGGGTTATGCGGAAGCAGACCCCACAGCAGATATCGAGGGCTATGATGCGGGCCGCAAGATTGCTATTATGGCATCCATCGCGTTCAATACACCGGTAACCTTTAATGATGTTTACGCAGAAGGGATTACAAAGATCACAGCAAATGATATGCGTTATGCCAAGGAATTGGGCTGTGCCATCAAACTGCTGGGGATTGCCAAAAATACAGAAGACGGTATCGAAGTGAAAGTGCATCCGACCATGATTCCGGAACAGCATCCTCTGGCAGCTGTAAATGATTCTTTCAATGCGGTATTTGTCCATGGTGATGCAGTGGATGATGCCATGTTCTATGGCCGCGGGGCAGGCGCTTTGCCTACAGGCAGTGCTGTTGTAGGCGATATCATGGATGTTGCCAGAAATATGACGTTCCATTGCAACGGCCGTATTGGCTGCGGTTGCTATAAAAATTTGCCCATCAAGGAAATTGGGGAAACGAAGAGCAGCTTTTATATCCGCATGAAACTGGAGGACAGAGCTGGAACCTTGGCGTCCATGGCCAGTGTGTTTGGAAGCAACAATGTAAGCATCTCCATTCTGCTGCAGAAAGAAACGATAGGTGACACTGCAGAAATCGTCATTGTTACCCATGAAGTCAAAGAAAAGAGATTCAGAGATGCGATGACAGTGCTTTCCGCTATGTCTATGGTAAAGGAAATTTGCTCTATCATCCGTGTTTATCATTTGGGAGAAGAAAAATAAAATAGAATCGATTGGAAAAGGCGGACATTGCTACGAAATTGTCCGCCTTTTTTCGTTGGAATTTGTTCAGAATGTAGAATGGCATTTATTGTGCAGGAATGTTATCATATATGATGAAGAAAAAGGGGGAAAAAGGAAATTATGAAGTATTTTACAAAAGAATGGTATGCAGCTTGCGGTGTCGTGGGGTATCATTTGAATATGCAGGTATCCAAAAACGCAGAAACCTTTTCTGAGGAATATTATCATGACCTGTATCTGCGCCGCCGCCGTGCTTTCGTGAAGGGAAGAAAAGAGGAAGCAGAAAAAAGTCATGCTTCTTTTGATAAGGCAGCAGCAGAAGCTGAATTCCAGTCTGCCCATGAAAGCACTGTAAAAGCGATGCAGAATAGATTGCCCAAGGAAATTCTGGAACAGGTGGCAGATGTGCGTGTGCTGGCGCTGGATATTGCCACAAAGGAAGTCAGACAGCAATTGAAGGAAATCTGTGAGAAAAATGAAAAACAGATGGATGCAGTGATGAAGGAATACTGGGAAACCTATTGCCCCACTGTGAAAGAAGCGGTTGGAGAAGAAATTCAAAAGGAATTTAATTTTCACGATAGCCGTATCACCGGCGTGGAAATAAAAGAAAATCAGCTGACGTTTAAAATGAAGCCTTGCTTTTCTGATGTGAAAAAGGTAATCTTCAAAAATTATAAGATTTTGGAACAGAATGGCTATCTGTTAGGAGCGGATTGGCTTTATCAGGAGGTACATCCTGCGGAAGGCGGCAATGAATATCACGGCCTGCTGTGGAAAAATAATGGCAAAGTAGGTTATTTGACGATTTTTGCAGAAGAAATCGAATTTATCAGATAATTAGATAAAAAGAAAAGAGTCCGAAAGGACAATGTCATTAAGTTAAGATGACGAATCGGGATCTCAGTATTAGAAATAATGCTG
>NZ_JBJEJK010000005.1:0-28430 GCF_051877975.1 Anaerotignum sp. | reverse complement strand
TTCGTCTTTCTTCTCATTATGTATTATAAAAAAGGAGAACGCAAGAATCAAGAAAGATATTCTTAAAAAACGAATAATTCTGCAAACCAAAAAAGCCCCGACTTTTTCGGTCGAGGCTAGTGGGTCTATCAGATGTCTTTCAGTTCTTTAAAACTGTTGAACAGTGTTTTATACAAATCTTTATATAATGTGAAGAATTTTGCGTATTCGCCGTTTGCAGCCATATCCGGCTGAGAAACGTCTTTTTTCCGTACCAGTTCATTACATGCCGTCTCCAAATCGGAATAGATGCCTGCGCCTACGCCGGCCAAGATCGCTGCCCCCAAGGCACCGCCCTGATCGGACTGCACTGTGCTGACAGGGCAGCCGTACATATCCGCCAGCATCTGTCTCCAGAAGGGGCTTCTGCCGCCGCCGCCGCAGATCATCATATCTTCAATAGGCACGCCCATTTCCCGGAACACCTCTACACATTCCCATTGAGAAAAAGAGATGCCTTCCAGAACAGAACGGATCAGATGGGGTCTCTGGTGCATCGCGGACAAGCCAAAGAATACACCACGGCAATCGGGATCCGGATGAGGGGAACGTTCCCCCATCAGATAGGGCAGATACAGAAGCTTTTCAGAACCGATGGGTACCTTTGCCGCTTCCGCCGTCATAATCTCATAAGGGTCAACGCCTTTTTCCGCCGCTTCTGCCATTTCCGACGTGCAGACATTATTTCTCAGCCACTGGAAGGAAAGTCCTGCCGCCTGTGTACAGCTCATTACCGTCCATTTGCCAGGCACAGAAGCGCAAAGGGTATGTACTCTGCCCTTAGGGTCCAGTGCCATCTGGTCGGATACGGCATAAACCACCGCAGAGGTGCCAATGGTGGTAAAGGCTTTGCCCTGCGAAACGATACCGGTGCCGATGGCTGCGGCGGGGTTGTCCCCGGCACCGCCCACAACGATGGTGCCTTCTGCCAAGCCGGTCAGGGCCGCTGCTTCTTTGTGTACTCTGCCAGTTACCTCCTGGGATTCATACATTTTCCCCAGCAGCTTCTTATCAATCCCCAAACCATTCAGAATCTCATCAGACCATGTACGTTTTGCCACATCCATCAGCTGCATGCCGGAAGCATCGGATACTTCTGTGGCATATTCTCCGGTCAGTTTATAGCGGATATAATCCTTCGGCAAGAGGATATGGGCACATTTTGCATACAGTTCCGGTTCGTGCTTTTTCACCCACAGAATCTTTGCCGCAGTGAAGCCTGTGACTGCGGGATTTGCTGTAATCTGAATGATCTTTTCCGCACCGATCATGCGGTTCATATCTTCTACTTCTTCTCCGGTTCTCTGGTCGCACCAGATGATAGAACGTCTCAGGACATCGCCGGTTTCATCCAGCATAACCAACCCATGCATCTGACCGGAAAGGCCAATGCCCTTAATATCCCCAGGAGCCACGCCGGAATCTTTCAGCACACACTGCACGCCTTTTACAACAGCGTCCCACCAGTCATTAGGTTCCTGTTCTGCCCAGCCGTTCTGCTCCTGGTAAAGAGGGTATTCAAAGGTTTTTGCTGTGATAGGATTGGCATCTCTGTCAAAAAGGACTGTCTTTGTGCCGGAAGTGCCAATATCAATCCCCAGTAAATATTCCATAGTTACACCGCCATTCTGTGAAGATTACAGTTTGATGACTGCTTTTACTACATTTTCTTTGTCGTTGATGGCAGCTTCGAAGGCAGCCTGAATATCGTCAAATGCAAATTCATGGGTTGCTACTGTGCCGATATCGATACCGTTTGCAACTGCCGCAATGGCTTTTGCGTACAGGTTTCTGTAACGGAATACAGATTTGATGGTAGCTTCCTTCGCCATGATCTGACCAAAATTGAATGTGATTTCAGGATTTGCAGACATACCAACCAAAGTAATGGTGCCGCCGATTTTTACCAGATGAGGTGTCTGGGCAATGGTTACAGGGGAGCCTGCTGTTTCAAATACCTTGTCGATACCTGCGCCATTTGTAAATGCTGCAACCTCTTTCAGAACGTCCTTTTCCTTAGCATTGATAACACGGGTTGCGCCCAGCTTCATGGCAAAGTCCAGACGTTTCTGAGCCATATCTACCACTGTGATATCTGTTGCGCCGCAAGCCTTGCAAGCCAGCAGAGTCATCAGCCCGATGCAGCCGGAGCCCAGGATAATAACCTGATCGCCCATGCCAACGCCGCCCTGATGGGCTGCATGCAGGCCAACTGCGAAGGGTTCGATCAAAGCACCTTCTTTTGTAGACATGCTGTCGGGCAGTTTGAAGCACATATTTGCAGGGAATGCAATATAGTTTTCATAGCAGCCCTGAACGGGAGGTGTAGCCAGGAACTGTACATCGGGACACAGATTATATCTGCCGGATTTACAGAATTCACACTGACCGCAGGTGATGCCGGGTTCCAGTGCCACTTTATCGCCAACGGCCAAAGAAGTTACGCCGGGGCCCAGTTTTTCAACAACACCGCCAGCTTCATGGCCCAGCATAAATTCGCCGTCTACCACAAAATCGCCGCATCTGCCGTCATGGAAATAATGTACATCAGAGCCGCAGATACCAACGTATTCCACTCTGATCAGAACTTCGCCTTCCTTGGGTTCAGGAACGGGAACTTCTCTGATTTCCATTTTGTTCAGCTCTACCATGTATGCCGCTCTATTTTTCATTTTGATCTCCTCACTTTCACTTAAAATAAAAATACCTTCTTCTTGATTTGTCTCTGTACAAATCTTCATTCTTTATCATAACAGTATCAGGGAAATTATGCAACATTTCCATTCTTTCCGCAAAAAGATTTCCATGGAAAAAAGGGGTACCCCTTCCGGCAAAAACCGAAACTGGCACCCCTCATCATTCGAGATTATATCAATCAGAACTCAAAGTAACCATTACTATGTAATGATCTGCAATTAGTCTGTGATCTGACCTCTTTCTCTGTACATTTCAACGTATTCGGAAGCATTGTCCTTTGTGATCAGAACAGCATCGATATCTGTGTCGATCTGTGTTTCTTCACCTGTCAGCAGTTTGTGAACTGTTTCCAGATTCAGAGCTGCCAGGTCGATAGCGGACTGCAGGCATGTAGATGTCATTCTGCCTTCTTCGATCAGCAGGCAAGCTTCTGCTGTACCGTCAACGCCGTATACCAGCAGGTCGTCGTACATATCGTTGCCTTTTACTACTTCCAGAGCACCAGCTGCCATGTTATCGTTTGTGGAGATAACTGCATCGATGTCGCCGTAAGCTACTGTCCAGTCTTCCATCAGAGCCATAGCTTCGTCTTTATTCCAGTTTGCAAAGTCTTCAGCCAGAATTGTTACGTCAGGTCTTGCATCGAAGAATACTTCCTGCCATGCAACACGTCTTTCATCAGCGTGGAAGTTGCCGGAAGGACCATTGATAACAACAACTCTGCCGTTTTCGGGAACCTGTTCCAGAGCCAGTTCAGCGTTTACTTTAGCCTGTACATAAGGGTCAGCATCGACAGTGGATGCACCTTCAATGCCTTCGATTCTGGAGTTTGTTGTGATTGCAACGATACCATTTGCTACGATCTGTTCTACGTAAGGTCTCTGTGCTTCACCATTGTTGGGCTGTACGATGATTGCATCGTAGCCGTTTGCGATTGCGTTTTCAATTGCTGCGTTTTCCTTGGCATCGTCAGCCTGGCCATCGAATACATCCAGTGTGATATCAGGATATTCTTCTGCTGCTGCGATCATTTCATTTGCCAGCCATGCTGCGAAAGTATCAGACTGTGCTCTAGCGATAAATGCTACTTTATAGCTATCACCGGATGCTTCATCGGTTGCTGTTTCGCCGCCGCCACAGCCTGTCAGTGCAGTTGCTGCCATAGCCAGTGCTACAAATGCTGCTAAATACTTTTTCATGTTACTCTCTCCCTTTCTTGTTTAAAATTTTGCGAGAATTTTTGCTCTATTTGAATTTGATCCATCAAATGAAAGCCATTGTATCAAAGATGCTTATGCTTTTGCCGCAGGGGCTTCTTCTTTCTTTTCTTCCTCGTCTTCTTTTTTCAGGATAACTTTCGGTGCTTTTTTGTTTTTGAAGCGGATATCGTACAATACCGCTGCTACGATAATGACACCTTTTACAACCTGCTGTACATAAGAGTCTACGCCCTGCAGGTTCATGATGTTGTTCAGACAGCCGATGATGAAGGAACCAACCAGTGTACCGGATGTTGTACCAACACCGCCGGAGAAGCTTGTACCGCCGACGATAGCAGCTGTCAGGCCTTCCATTTCATAGCCAACAGCACCATTGGGCAGACCTGCATTTACACGAGCCATGAACAGAACGCCTGCGATACCTACCAGGATACCATTGATCAGGAATGCCAGATATTTGGATCTTACTACATTGATACCGGAAGCAATAGATGCTTCTTCATTCCCACCGATGGCATAGAAGGAACGCCCAAGCTTGGTATGATTCATAATATACCAGATTATGATCGTTGCCACAACCATAAAAATAACAGGAATGGGCAGAGGGCCAATCTTGCCCTGACCTACATTGGCATATTTGCCGATCTGAACCAGGTTCTGGCCGGATGTATACAGCAAAGCCAACCCCCTGGCTGCCATCTGCGTTGCCAATGTTACGATAAAAGCAGGCAGATTGCAGTTTGCAACGAAAAATGCGTTGATCATATTAAAGATTACCGCAACACCAATGGCAACTGCAAAAGCAACTGCCATGGAACCTGTGGATTTATAGAGGCTGACAGACAATACGCCGGCCAGCGCCAATACCGCCCCGGAAGACAAGTCCAACAGGCCGCTGATAATCAGAACCATTTCACCATAGGCCAAAATGGTGGCTACAGACAACTGTACCGCAATGTTTGTGACATTTCTTGCGCTCAAGAAATTGTTATTCATCATTGTGGAAATGATGATCATAATCAGTAAAACAAAGAAAATTGAGTACTTGGTCATTACCTGACCCAGACTTTTATTTTTCACTTAGATCTCCCCCTTTATTATTCCTGAATGATGCTATGTGTACCAGTTGCATAAACCATGATCGCTTCCTGAGAAAATTCTTCTCGTTTCAGTTCACCGGCGATATGGCCCTGATTCATAACATAGATTCTGTCACACATACCGATCAGCTCGGGCAGCTCAGAGGAAACCATTACGACTGCTTTACCTGCTTGTGCCACTTCTGTCATCAGTTTATAAATTTCAAATTTCGCACCTACGTCGATCCCTCTGGTAGGTTCATCCAAGATCATAACTTCCGGATCGCGCATCATCCATTTTGCCAGCAATACTTTCTGCTGGTTCCCACCGGACAGAGACTGGATCGCTGTTTCCTGAGAAGGTGTTTTTACACTCATTTTTTCAAAATATTTCGCTACCATCTCCGCTTCTTCTTTTTTATGGGCATGACCGCCGTAGAAGAATTTTTCCAGAGATGCCAGGCTGGCATTTTCCCGAACACTTCTCATAGGAATGATACCGTAACGGCGGCGGTCTTCAGACAGCATAACCATACCTGCTTTGGTACTGTCGGATACTGTTTTGATGTGGACTTTTTTGCCGTGTACCTTTACTGTACCGCCATCAATATGTTCCAGACCGAACAGCGTACGCATCACTTCTGTACGGCCTGCGCCAACCAGACCGGCAAAGCCAACGATCTCGCCTTTGCCCACATGGAATGAAACATCCTCAAACAGCTGACCGCTCTTCAGCCCTTCTACTTCCAGCAGGGGCTCGCCGATTTCGATTTCCTCTTTGGGATATACGTTTTCCATCCGGCGGCCTACCATCAGGGCAATGACCTCATCGATGTTTGTATCTGCCGCCCGCATGCTCTTGACTACCGTACCATCACGGAATACTGTAATATCATCGGCAATACGGAATACTTCATCCATCTTGTGGGAAATATAAACAATGGCACAGCCTTTGGCTTTCAGAATCTCGATCTTCTTAAACAGCAGCTCTACTTCCTTCTGCGTAATGGAAGAAGTAGGTTCGTCCATTACGATGATGGATGCATCATTGGAAATCGCCTTTATGATCTCCAGCATCTGAATATCAGAGGTTGTCAGCGTTTTCAGCTTGTCTGTAGGTTTGTAGGGAAGGTGTTCTTCCTGCAGCAGTTTTTCTGTCTGCTTACGAACTTCTCTCCATTTTACTCTGCCCAGCTTATCCACCGGCAGACGCCCCAAGAAGATGTTTTCTTCTACGGACATTTCGGGTACATAGTTCAATTCCTGGGCGATCATGGCAATCCCCAGAGATCTTGCTTTGATAGGATCTTTGATTTTTACCGGCTGTTCATCGATAAAGATTTCGCCGGCATCGGGTTTATAGATCCCGTTGATGATTTTCATTAGTGTGGACTTCCCTGCACCATTTTCACCACAAAGCGCATGTACCGTCCCTTTTCTAACTGTAAAGTCAATTTTATCCAACGCCTTTACACCCGGAAAAGATTTTTCAATTTTTGAAACCCGAAGTTTGATATCGTCCCCCATAGGTTCCTCCCTTCCGTAATACAGACCATATAAAGCCCGTTTGTACTTATTGATTGTGTTACTTTTTAGAAACAAGCTTTGGGGATTGCGTTTTGCATGGCTATGCTTCAACGTTTTACCCTCCTGCTTATTTTTCACAAAATCTTTATGTAAAATCGAAAGTTTGTACTTATTTTAATTAAGTATATACTCAAATGTGCCAAAATGTCAATACTCCAAGCGAAACAATATATTCAATTTGAATAAAAACATCCCCTATACATCCCAATTATTACAAACACTTTCTCTATAATAAAAATTGAAACCTTTTTAAATATGCAGCATGTTTCTGCCAAAATACATTCCTTTGCTGCAAAAAAGAATATTCATAATTACCTTCCCAGTCAACCAAATCCGGCTATTTTCTGCGACAGAAAAGGGCCTTTTATAAAAAGCCCCTTTTCGTGTATAAATATAAAAACAAAGATACTATTTTATAAACTCTATTCTTCTTTCTTTTTTCTCTTCTTTTTCCAAATCACAATTGCTGTGATTCCCAAAATCAAGCCCACAGGCAGCAAAATGATCCACCTCATGGCCCCGGCTTCGTAGCTCAAGCAAAGCACACCTTCTGCGCCTTCCATTTCACAAACGACATATTTTCCCCGTTCATGCGCTGTAAGCTGCACCCAAGCTTCATCTTTTTTCTGCCATACAGAAACTTTTTCCTTATCCGCATTCAGCAGGCGAAGGGTAACTGTATCAGTATCTGCCAATTCTGTATTTTCCAAAAGGATATCATATACCACCTTGCGCCCCGCCGCCTCTTCCGGCGGTTCTTCCGTCTTGTTTGCAAAAGCATGCAGTTCCGCTGTATCGGTAAATTCTCCTTCCGCCAAAACAAGGGAAAGCTTTCCGCTTTCGTTTTTCTCCACACTGGAAATCGTTGTCAGATAAGGCTGATATTCACATACCACTTCCATATCTCCCGTAACCGTTTCTGTTTCAAAGGGCTGCCATTTGCCAAAATAGCCTTTCTTTTCCGGTATCGCCGGCAATTTGATCTTTGCTGTCTCCTTGCCATAGGGGATTTCCTGGGTCTCAATAGGCTCACCATCTACCAGAAAAGTTACCGTTAGGCTGATAAATCGCTTCGGGATGCCGCTGAGATTTTTCATTGCTTCATAGGAAAGGGGTTCTGCTTTTCCAGCATAGCTGATGCCATCTACTGCGCCCAATTCCTGTTCCACAAAATAATTTCTTCTGACGGAATCCAGTTCTTCCACGCCGCCAAGGAGTGCCCCCACGTTTTCTTCACCATCAACTGCCGCAATGGCGCAGGTATCCAAAACCGTTTCTGCTTTCCCGGCAATGCCGCCTACATATCGTCCGCCGGTCATTTTCCCTTTGCCATAGCAGCTGCGGATAGTGCCTTCACTGAAACCGGCAATGCCGCCTACATAGTCTCCGTCGGTGCTTTCTGCGGTTCCATAATTTTCGCACTTATAAATGGTGCCGATCTCTGCATATCCTGCCACGCCGCCAATGCAGTCTTTTCTGCCCTGGATATTGCCTTCATTGACACACCCCTGCAGAATCACCTTCATGCGATAAGTAAAATTAATGGAATCCGGCTTATCAATATCATCCTCCGGATCTGCCGCCAAATCGATAGACATGGCCCCCACAACGCCTCCCGCATTGCGGTCGCCCTCTACACTGCCGAAATTTGTGCAGTTGGCCGTTTTTCCCTGCTTTGTGCGGCTGATCTCCTCATCGGAAACATCCACAAAAACATCATCCAGTTCCTTATCCTTGTTATCCCGCAGATCTTCGATCTCATCGAACAGCAAATCCATGATTTTTTCAAACTGGTCGCTCATCTCACGCAAATCTGTCTTTACTGTTTCTTTTCCATCCTTCAGGACATCCTTCAAGCCTTCCATATCATCGGAAATATCCCCCATGGAATCAAACAGCGCATCGCTGGATGCATCAAAGTCATCCCCCAGCTTTACGAAGGTCATAGGTTCTTCATCCGCTAAATCGGAAAGGATATCACTGATCTCCTCCATGGCATCAGAAATATCATCCCCAGCATCGGAAAGATCATCTACGGCATCTTCCAGCCGGTTCAACGCCCGTTTCCAGCGGCGGTTCAGCGTTTCCCCCGCATCCTCGATGCTTTCCGGCAAAGACTGCATCAGGGTATGTATCTTTTTCAGAGAAGATAGAATCGTAAGTTTTGCCTCTTTGATGATCTGCAGCTGGGAAAGGATATTGGATATTTCCTGCTTTGCCGCTTCTTTATCTTTTGCCAGAATGGCATTTCCAATATTTTTCTGGGCAGTGCGAATGGCTGCTTTAGCTCCTTGGATCTCTTTTCTCTGTTTTTGGATTTTTTTAGTCTCATCCTGCAGTTCATCCAATTCCTCAATCTCCGGTACGTCTTTTTTCAAAGGGGAAAGGGCATCCATAGCATCTTCCACAGCTTCCCCCAAGGCCTCCAAACCATCCCCCAAGTCATCCAAGGGGTCCTCCATTTCATCCATCGTATCGGAAAGCAGCGCTGTCCACGCATTGATCTCATCGATGTTATCCTCCATGAAATCGCTCATCTGATCCTTTACATCCTCCGCATGGCCTTTTGCCGCTTCGGAATGATCAGAAATGCCATTCAGATAGACCTCTGCGTCGTCCCCTAGGGCATCCGTATCATCCAGCAGTTTATCTGCCATATCCCGCAGGATATCCAGTTCATCCCGCACTTCATCCAGCCGATCCCCGGAAGCACTGAGCCAGAGATAGGGCTCCGCCTGGCCGACAATCCCGCCGATATCTTTTCTGCCGTAAATCGAGCCATAATTTTCACACCCCAACAGGTAGCCCGATTGTCTGCCTGCAATGCCGCCTACATTATAGCCCGTATGGGGATAGCCCACATTGCCCTTGTTGGTACAGCCCTGCACAATGCCGTCGGTCACACCTGCGATACCGCCAATATCCGTATACCCCAGAGTGTTTCTTTCCCCCTCTTGGTCGATTTTATAATTTTCCAGCAGTGCTGCCGCATCTGTATCCAGATCCGTCATTTCCTGCTTTTTCTCTTCATATTCCGTATTCACCGCGGCATAGTTTTCACATTGGGTCAAAAATCCTTGATTTTCCCCTGCAATGCCGCCTACAGCCAATTCCCCGCTGATCTTTCCGGAAACGGTACAATCCCGAATTTCCCCGGAGTCGCTGTTCTTTCCCGCAATGCCCCCCACGTTTGTTTTGCCTTCCACAGTGCCGTCAAAGGAACAATTTTCGATGACACCCCGGTTTTCCCCTGCAATGCCGCCTACATTGGTTTTGCTGCCGCCGGGGCTGACCTCTCCTTCCACATGCAGATCTTTCACAGTGCCGCCTGCTTCAATATAGCGAAACAGCCCCACATTAGAGCCATCCTGCTGCAGTTTGATGCCGGAAATGGTATGCCCGTTCCCGTGAAAGGTGCCGCCGAAAATAGGCACAGAGGATACATCCGTATTCTTCAAGTCTATATCACAAGTCAACTCTATTGTTTTTCCCGCAGACCAGCTGTCTAGTGTGCAGTTTTTCGCGAAGCGGAGAAATTCTTCTTTATTGGAAATCGTAACAGTTCCCGCAGCAAAAGACGCCATTGGAAATAAGCCGCACAGCAACGCCGCTGTCAGCAAAAAAGCAATTCCCCTTCGTATTCCTTTACGCATGTTCCTCCGCCCCCTTTCGATGATCTGATTTCTTGAACGATGTTTTTTCTATGATAAAATCCCCCAATACCAGCAGCTGGGGCAAAATGCCCATAACCAATACAATGGAGATCAGCGTTCCTCGGCCAAGGCAGATACCAATGCCGGAAATCGCCCCATCGGAAGAAAGAAAACCGATAGCTGTGCCTGCCGCTGCCAAAATACTGCCGGAGGTGAAAATCGTCGGGAAAGCCAATTCCAGAGATTCTTTCACCGCCTCTATCTTCGGCATCTTCTGCCGCAGTTCCAGATAACGATTGGTGATAACGATAGCATAGTCGATATTCGCCCCCATCTGGATGGAGCTGACTACCAGATAACTCATAAAAAAGATAGGAGTATTCTGCAGGGTCGGATAAGTAAAATTCATCCAGATACTGCCCTGGATGACCAGGATCAGAATGAAGGGCACTCCTGCCGACTGGAACGTCAGGAACAGTACGATCATAACAAATACGATGGAAAGAATACTGATCAGGGTATTATCATCCCCAAAAGTTGTAGATAAGTCAAAGTTGCTGGTAGCATTCCCCACCAGAAGCACATCATCCCCATAATATTGGGCCGCTGTTTTCCGAGCTGTATCTAAAAAGGCAAAGGTTTCCTCGCTTTCCTCCGATACATTCAGTTCCATGACCAGACGGCTGTATTTTCCGCTGTTCAGCTGATCTTTCCCGTCCGTCAGATCTGCATACGTCTCATCCAGATCTTCCTGATCTTCTTCATCCAAAGAAACCGCGCCCTGCTCCACCTGGTCATAGATAAATTCAAACATATCGATCAAAGGCACTTCATAATGTTCGATGCCGCCGACGATATGCCCGTATTCTTCCTGATCTATGGCATACGCAGTATAAAGCAGTTCCACCAGTTCAACATCAATATCCGCAAATTCCGCCAATTCCCGGGGTGTCAGCAAATCCCCCAGCATCATATCATCTGTTTCATCCTCCTCATCTGCTTCCACCGTTGCCAGCCCTGTCACCTCATCTACCTCCGGCAATGCTTCCAGTTCCCTGGTCAGCGCCTGCTCCTTTTCGTAATCCCCGCTGGGAATCAACACCGCCAATACATTGGAGGCAGTAAAGGTATCGCTGATTTTATCCTTGGCGATTTGAGATTCATTTTTCGTAAAAGTTTTCAAATGGGTATAACTGTATACATACGGGCAATGATTGGAAATCAGGAAAGAAACCACCAACAGCACCCCAAACACAACAGGGGTCACATAACGCAGCTTCATGACCAGATTCGTCCATGCCGTAATCTTCGGCACAAAATTTCTATGATGGGTGCTGTCAATCTTACTGCTGAAAGAATACAACAGCCCCGGCATCAGCGTAAATACAGAAAGGATACTCAAAATAATGGCTTTGATCAAAACCATACTCATATCACGGCCAATTTGAAAATGCATGAACGCCATGGCTGCCAGACCGGAAAGGGTCGTCATGCAGCTGCCGGAAATCTCTGGAATCGCCTTGCAAAGGGCATGCACCACCGCATCCATGGGCTCGCTGCTTTCCCTCTCTTCCATATATCTGTGGCAAAGAATAATGGCATAGTCGATGGCAAGGGCCAACTGCAGTACAATGGCAATGGAATCGGAAACAAAGGAAATTTCTCCAAAAATAAAATTGGACCCTTTGTTCAGAACCGCCGCCATGCCAAACGTCAGCAGCATGACAGGCACTTCCATATAAGTACGGGAAGTAAACAACAAGACAGAGAAAATAATCACACAGGCAAGCACCATAACGATCTTCATTTCTTCCGCAATGGTCTCTGCCTTTGTATTGCCCAATTCCGCGGAAATATAAGAATCATAATCCGCCACTTCTGTTCGGACCTCCTCCAAAGCTGTCTCACAAAGAGGGTCATCATCCTCCCCGCTGAAGGTTACAGAAAACAGCGCCGCTCCATCTGCATAATGTTTTGTGGTATCATCAAAGTCAATCTCCTTTACCCCTTCGATTTTTTCCAACGCATCGCAAAGAATCTCTGCATCTGCATAAGAAATATTATCAATCATCACTTCTGCAGTGGCATAGGTGATAAATTCTTCATCCATCACATCCAAGCCGCGGCTAGTCTCTGTATCTTCCGCCAGATAATCCGTCAGGGTATTATTGACAGAAACCCAGCCGGAGGCAAAGACGCAGAAAATTGCCAAAAGAATATAAATCAAGTAAATCGCTTTGCGTTTTTCAACAATAAAACGGGCAATGTTTTCCAATTTATTTTTCTTTTTTTCGGGTGCTTTTGTCATAAATATCCTCCCAAAAAAATAATTGACAAATGTTGATTAAACGATTACAGTTTAATTATCTGCAAGGACAAGCTCGCTTTCAATATGCAATTTCATTTATTTCTGCTGTATATTCAACAATTATATTTAAATTTGTTTATAAGGAGGAAAACAATGGCGGAAGACAGACGAATCCGAAGAACCAAAAAAAGAATGGCGGAAGCACTGGGCATCCTCCTGATGGAAAAACCCCTGAAAAACATCACCGTTCGGGAAATCGCTGAACTGGCCGATATCAACCGCGGCACATTCTATCTGCACTATAAAGATGTTTTCGATATGTCGGAGCAGATTTTCAATGAAATCTTTGAAAAATTCAACGAAATCGTTTCTTCCCACGAATTAAAGGAAAAAACCGAATCTATTTTTCCCCTTTTGGTGGAAATTTTTAGCCTGCTGGGCGAAAACGCCGATTTATTTCAATGTATGCTTGGCAAAAATGGAGATGCTGCCTTTATCGATAAACTGAAAAATGTGATCCGGGAAAAATGCTTTGTCCATTTACAGGAACTGTTCCATTTTGAAAATGAAAATGATTGGGACTATTTCTATAATTTTATCATTTCCGGCTGTATCGGGCTCATCGGTGCCTGGCTGGAAAGCGGGCAAAAGGAAACTCCGCAACAGATGGCTGCTCTGGCGGAAAAAATAATTTTAAATGGGATTGAGGCTTTTACATAAACTCAGGAAAAATACTCCGATGCTGTTTCATCTACAATCTAAAGAAACAAACTCCATTGCCTTTCCCTGGCATCAGAAAAGACAGAAGCCCCATTGGAAAAAGTCTGACTTTCTCTCAATTAAAAAATCCTTGAAAACTAATGTTTTCAAGGATCCGGAATGGAGATGAGGGGAATTGAACCCCTGTCCGAAAACCCATCCGTAAGAACTTCTCCCATCACAGTCAGTCTTTTGACATTCCCTCGTTACAACGCCGAATGACAGGCTTTGTCCCTCAGTAGCTTCATCAATCTTTTCCTGCCGCAAAGCTTAAGCAGAAAAGTGCCCCACCAAGTCGATGCCGGATTCTCCGGCGGTGAGAAACCGGAGGCCGACAGGCGCCATTAATTAGGCAGCCAGTGCAAAATTATTTTTGTCGTTTCTTTTTAAAAAGGTTCCAGCTTGATGACGCGGTTCACTGGTCCGCGGATGGCTATCCCTACTTTCAAGACTCCCGTCGAAACCATTGCATCCCCATGTAACATACTCTTTTTTCGCTTATGAAGCCTCTCCCCTATCTACCTGCAACTGTGCAAGGGGCCGAGTGAAAAAGGATTGGTTTTGTCCCTCCGAGCTTTTTCTGTCTCCATGGAAATATGGTATGAAACGACCAATCTTTACAAAGTAAGATTTCTGATTTTAAATTCTTTTTCTGCCTGACGGCGCATATCATTCTTCGCAATGGTCTCTCTCTTATCATAGAGCTTTTTCCCTTTTGCCAAAGCGATATCCACCTTCACCAGGCTGCGGTCGAAATAGACCTTTAATGGTACAACCGTATACCCCGCCGCCTGGCTTTCATGGGCCAGCTTGCGGATCTGTACCTTATGCAGCAGCAGCCTTCTGGGGCGCAGAGGGTCTTTATTGAAGATATTGCCCTGTTCATAAGGGCTGATGTGCATATTGTAGATGAAGGCTTCCCCATCCTTGATCTGAATGTAGCTTTCCTTCAGGCTGCACTTGCCCGCCCGCAGGCTTTTCACCTCTGTCCCTGCCAAAGAAATGCCGGCTTGTATGGTCTCTTCGATGAAATAATCATGATATGCTTTTTTATTTTGCGCAATCAGCTTGGTTCCCTTCGCCTTTGCCATACAGAATCACCTGCTTCTTTGTCTTTCCTCTCTTACTGCAGGAATAACTATACCATAGAATATCGAAAAAAGCAAATAACGTTTCGATTACAAATATTTCAATTTATTTACAAAAAATTCCCATTTTTCAAGCTTCTTTTCCTTTTTTCCCTTCTGCAAAATACCAATTCATACGGCTTCTTTCAATTTACATGAATTTTGCCCATAGCGCCGTCTTTTTCTGTTATAATAGGGTTCATAAATATCATCTAAATCGTTTTTCAAAAAGGAGATTCCAATGAAAATCAACACTGTGAAACGAATTTTCCTCATCTTTCTATTTTTCTTTCTTTTATGGTTCGCCATGGCAGCCACAGACCTGCTGCGCCTGAAAAGCTTTGAAAAGCCCATCTTTGCCCGCCCCACTCAACTCCATCAGGACGGCGGCTCCGGCATCTATGAGGGCCTTAGCTGGCGCATCGAATTGGAAGGAAATTTTATGCCTGAGGATGAACTGCCTGGTGTCACACAATTTGCATACTATCTTTTTGATGACCTGATCTTTGCATCCATCCGAGATTAAAAAAGGCACTCTCACGATTAGAGGAGTCCCGATAAGAAAACAAAAAATGTTTTCTTATTTTGGGACATCCCATGGAGGAGGCTTTGCCTCCTTCGGCTAGGGCGATTTATCGCCCAATGACGCAGTGCGGCTTAAGAAATCAACAAAAAATTGAAATAATGTTTTCTTAAGCCGCCACTACTTTTCTGAGAATGTCTTTTTCTTTTAGTCCTCAAATGTTTCAAGATCCTCTTCAAAGGCAAAATCGATGGTGCCCATCATACGGTCTACCTTAGCCACGGAAACCGTCACCCTGTCCCCCAGGCGATAGCTTTTCTTCGTCCGCTTGCCGCATACCAGCATATTTTTCTCGTCGAATTCATAGTAATCATCATCCATCTGGGCCAGAGATACCATCCCCTCGATGGTATTGGGCAACTCCACATAGATGCCCCAGTTGGTCACACCGGAAATGATGCCTTCGTAAATTTGACCAACCTTATCTTCCATATATTCCACTTTTTTCAGGGCATCCGTATCCCGCTCCGCATCCTCTGCAATGCGCTCCCGCTTCGAACAATGCTTCGCCCATTCAGGCATTTTTCTGCGATATTCCAGAGAGGACTTTTCATCCAGCTCGCCGTGAAGCATTTTTTTAATCATACGATGAATCTCCAAATCGGGATATCTGCGGATGGGAGAAGTGAAATGGCAGTAATATTTCGCCGCTAAGCCAAAGTGTCCGCCGTTTTCCGCCGTATATCTGGCCTGCATCATGCTCCGCAGCACCATACGGGTGATGATGCGTTCTTCATCGGTGCCTTCTGCTTTCTGCAGCACCTTCTGAATTTCCCGAGGATGGATTTCCCCGTCCTTCTTCCGCAGATAATAGCCAAAGCCCCGCAGAAACTGTTCCATTTTTTCCAGCTTTTCCTCATCAGGCTCCTGATGGCTGCGGTACATAAAAGGCATTTCCTGCCAGAAGGAATTTTCCGCAATGGTCTCGTTGCACACCAGCATAAATTCCTCGATCATATTGGTAGCAATGCTTTTTTCGTAAGGTTTGATCTCAATGGGCTTGCCATTTTCATCCAAAATGATTTTGGATTCCGGCAAATCAAAATTCACAGAGCCTCTTTTTCTTCTTTTTGCCCCCAAAATCTGACGCAGTTCCTCCATAGCCTCCAGCATGGGCAAAATCTCTGCATACTGTTCCAACAGTGCCGGGGTTTCCTCCTCCAAAATCTCCCGTACTGTGGTATAGGTCATACGGTAATCGGAATTGATGATGGTTTCCGCAATGCGGTGACTCACCACTTCCCCTTTCCTGTTCAGCTCCATGATGCAGCTGAGGGTCAGCCTGTCAACATGGGGATTCAAAGAGCAGATGCCATTGCTCAGCTTATGGGGCAGCATGGGGATGACCCTGTCCACCAGATAGACGCTTGTCCCTCTGGCATAGGCTTCCTTATCCAGCTCCGTCCCCTCCCTGACATAATGGGAAACATCGGCAATATGCACGCCCAATTCAAAATTGCCGTTTTCCAGTTTCCGCAGGGAAATGGCATCGTCCAAGTCCTTGGCATCCTCTCCGTCGATGGTGATGGTCAGCAGATTTCGCAGGTCTTCTCTGCCCGCTTTATCCTCTTCTGCCACTTCTGTACCGATGGTTTCGATTTCATTGTAGACTGCATCGGGAAATTCCACCGCCAGTTCATATCTGCGGATCACAGACAGAATATCCACACCGGGGTCATTCACATGCCCCAGAATTTCCACTATCTTCCCCTCTGGGTTGCGTCTGTCCTCGCCGTAATCGATGATCTCCACCACCACCTTATGGCCTGTCACTGCGCCCTTCGTATGATCTCTGGAAACAAAAATATCCTTGGCAATCTTCTTATCATCGGCCACCACAAAACCATAGCCCTTGCTGCCTGCTTCAAAGGTACCAACGATGCGCTGCTGTCCCCGTTCCAGAATCCGCACGATGACGCCGTCAGCCTTTTTGCCCTTTTCCGCTTTATGCAGCACCTTGTAAAGGACTTTATCTTTCTGCATAGCCCCCATGGTTTCGCTGGCAGGGATAAAAATATCCTCACCGCCCTCATCGGGAGTAACAAAACCAAAGCCCCTTGCATGGCCGATAAAGGTACCCGTTGCCATCTGCAGATTTTTGGGAGAGGCCAGCTTGCCCTTTTTGGTTTCAAAAACCTTTCCTTCCTGGATCAGCTCATTGATGAGCAGCTCGAATTTCTCCCGGTCCTCCGCAGGCACAGAAAGCATAGCCCGCATATCCTTGCGCTTCATGGGTACATATTCTTCGCTTTCGATATATGCTAAAATTCTTTCTTTTCTTTCCTTTAGAATATCCATCTCTTCCATAGAATTCTCCTTATATTTTCTTGAAATTATCTTTCCCCAAAATTTCTCGTCCTATAAAAAAAGATGCCTTTTCGGCATCTTCTGACTGCGGGTAAAACGAATTTCGTGCCGCTGAAGGGTTCTGGAAACAAAGAGGATTCCCCAATGGAATCCGCAGAACGTTCCGCACTTTCGCCTTCGGCAAAAGCCCCTTGCTTTGCAAGTGTCCGCATTTTTCTTTCCGGTGCATTGCATTCCCTTCCGTCGAGGAAAACAGGAAGTTCCGAGGCACCTGCACCGCCGGAATTTATCTGTTTATTCTCTGTCTCCTCGTCGAAATCCTGATTTCAACGAAGGGTGTCGACACCGTCGACACCCTAATTTCTTAACCTACCAGATTTACGATGAATGCAATAATCATGAACAGTGCGCCGCCGATCTTTGTATATTTTTCCAGTGCGCCTTCCACAGAATTGCCTTTGTTTTTGCTCCAGTAAGAATCGCTGCTGCTGCCGCTTACTGCGCCCAGCCCAGCAGAACGTTTGGACTGCATCAGAATGATAGCTGCCAGAACAACTGCCAAAATCATCAAAATAACTGTTAATACTGTACCGATTGTAGACATACGAAAACCTCCTGTATTTTCACTCTGCAGAGTGTAATATCATCAGATTCAGGGACACTTCACCCCACTATTCGCATATTGTAGCACATTCTTTTCTTCTCCGCAACAGTTTTTTGCCCCAAACCTAAGCTTTTCCTTCTTCCTGCAGGGCTTTTTGCTGCCGGGAAAGGCTTCGGAAATTGATGACCACCATCGTGATAGAAAGGAGCGCCGCCAGCCCGTCTGCAATGGGGCCCGCAAAGAGCACACCGTTCAAGCCGAATTTCAAAGGCAGCAAAAGCAGGATGGGCAGCAATAAAAATCCCTGCCGGGAAGCGGAAAGGACAATACCCTGCTTCACATTGCCAATGCTGGTAAAATAGTTTACCGTTATAGGCTGCAATCCAAAAGTAAATACCATAAACATATAGATCCGCAGATATTTTTCCGCAAATGCAAAATACAGCGTATCTCCTACGCCAAAAATACTGATGACCCCTTTCGGGAAAAACTGAAACAGCAAAAATGCTGTCATACTGAAACAAAGCCCGATCTTTACAGCCTTTTTATATGTCGCCTTTACTCTTTCATAATTCCTTGCCCCCATATTGAACCCAAGGATCGGCTGACACCCCTGTGCAAGGCCGACCACAAAAGCCACCATGATACTGTTCAGTTTCGCAGCCACGCCGGAAACGGCCAGAGGGATATCTTTCCCATAAATAGATAATGCGCCATAGTAGGTCAAGGAATTGTTCAGCACGATATTCACTACCATCATAATGGTATGATTGATAAAATTGCTGGTTCCCAGCTTGGCGATTCTCCCAACATAAGCTCCTTTTAAGCCCAGCATATCCTTTTGAATGGGAAAAGTCTTAAACTTGGGAAAATAGCGGATACACAACAAAAAAGAAAAGATCTGGCTGATCAGAGTCGCCAAAGCGGCTCCCTGAATCCCCCAGCCGAACCCAAACAGGAAGAATGCATCCAAAACGACATTCAAGATTGCCCCGCTGACAGTGCAGGTCATGGAATAAGCAGGGCTCCCATCTGCGCGGATAATCACACTGGCCGCACTGGTAAACAACAGAAACGGAATCCCGATTGCCGTAATGCCCAGGTAGCCCTGGGATAAAGGCAGCACATTTTCTGTGGCTCCGCAAATCATCAAAATCGGCGTTTTGAAAATCAAAACCACTGCCATAAGCAAAAGTCCAACCAAACTCATCATTGCCAGCCCTGTACCGATGAACTTTTTGGCTTCTTCCGGCCGCTTCGCTCCCAGGTTGATGTTAAAATTGGCAGCAGTCCCGATGCCGATCATCTGGGCAAAAGCCGTCAGCAAAATCGTCACCGGAAAAGCAACATTGGTAGCCGCATTTCCCAGCATCCCCACCACATGCCCAATGAAGATCTGGTCCGTCATATTGTAAAGCGAATTCACCAGCATACTGATGATAGATGGTATTGCAAATTTTCGCATCAATCCGCCCAATGGTGCATACCCCAAAGGATTTCCTTCAGAACAAGTCTGTTGTCCTTCCATTTTCATTCTCTCCTTTCTGCTGTTCCCCCGTCTATATTTTTATTCATATACATATTGACAAAATTCCCCTCCATTTGCAGCAGTGCTTCATAAACCATCTCCAAGGTTTCTTCCTCTATCCCCTGTGTCAAAAGCCTGTTAAAGGCGTGCAGTTCTTCTTTTACCAACGGTTCTAATCTCCTGGCCTTTTCTGTAGGGTAAATCAAGTTTTTCCGCCGATCCCGTTTATCCTGTATCCGTTCCAGAAGCCCTTTCTTCTCTAAAGATTTTACAACACGGGTCGTCACCGCCTTATCTACCCCTACAATGGCGGTCAGTTCTTCCTGCGTTATGCCCTCCTGATGCTGCAGCGCCATAAAAAAAGGCTGCTCCGCTGCGGTCAAGCCATATTTGGCCAAAGCGGTACCTATATATGTTTGACTCTTTCGTCCCAAAAGAGTGATTTTTCGCGCAATACTTTGATTCATCTTCCCACCTCCTCAGAAAGAATATCAAAGAATAGTTGATATGTCAACTATTTGCACAAAAATAAGATGTATCCTTACCCGATCAGGATACATCTTTTTCCGTCTGTCCCTTTTTTGCCTGAAGTCTCTCACGCTTTTTCATTCTGATAAGGCGTCAGGTCCTCTAATGGAATCTGCCCATAGGTCCACTTCCATTCCTTCATCTGCCCATGGGTCAGTATGCTCACCTTTTCATAAGTATTTACATGCAAATCCACTTCCAGTTTCAAATTTGCCGGAATCATCTTTCGCAAATGTCTCTGCAAAAAATCCTGCTTCTCTTTTACCCGAAGTTCCAGAAGAAGATGCAGAAAATAACTTTCCTGTTCCAAGGAGACACAATAGTTTTCTTCCCCCAGGCAGCCATCCAGCCAGTCCAGCAGGTGGAACCGAGTATAGGGGCTTTGGCTGTTCCAGCGATACAGAATTTCCTTCCGGAGTGCTTCTGTTTCCAGTACTTCTGCCCCCAAAAATCCCATCATCTTTGCCAGCCGCAGCAGCCCGCTTTTTTCCGCCGTCAGAATCCACTGGTTGTTTTCCGTTTCCTCCCGTGCCGCCGCCGCTTCCTCCAAAATAATTCCTTCGATTTCCGCCAGCTTTTGAAATTCCTGTAATTCTTTTACTGTTTCCGGCAGATACTGGCTATATCTGTTTTCCATCATGCTGTCACCCCGATCTCGCCCAGAACAGGGATTTCATCCGCTCCTAAAATTGTATTTCCACCTGTGCCATTGACCATGCAATCAAAAATATCCACCACGCCATCCGCCTCCAATGCTCTGGCCTCCAGATAACTGATGCGTACCGTCAAAGCTTCACTGTCCGCCCAGCTTTTCCGCAGCTCCTCGAAATATGTCTCAAATCTGCTTCGGATATCCGCCAGCACCGTTTCCTGTACAGCTCCTTCCGCCAAGGAAATGCCCATGGTAATATCACAAGTTACTTCCGTAACCCCTTCCACTGTCACCTGATGCCCAATGGGCGCAATCCCATATCCCTCGCCTCTGCTTTCCGGGTCAATTTCCCTTTGCAGCTCTGCCAGTTCCGTTTCCGCAGGGGCATGCCAGCCTTGGTCGATGATCACCAGCTTTACTGTGCCGCCGCCGTTCCAAGCAGGGTATACCTTCACCCCGCCCACGTTCTGCAGTGCGCTGACCTTTCTCTGGTAATCGGCGATATTCCCCCCAAAAGCGTCTGCATCAAAGCTGGCAAAGTAACGTTTTCTAAGTTCTTCGTCCCCTTCTTCGTCCTCGCCGTCGGTCCGCAGTTCCTCCAATGTAGCTGCCGCCAATCCATCCATATTCTCCAAAGGCAGCAGGTTCCCTAAGTAATCATTCCCGCAGGCCCCTGCTGTTTCGCATTCCAAAATATATCGTCCGTCTGCTTCTCTGGAAAGCACCACATAATAATATTCTTCCAAAAAGAATCTGGTGTCCGCTTCTACTGGGTATTCCTCTCCGTCCTCGTTTAAAAACCTTCCGTAAAAAGTCGCTTTCACTGCCGGCTTTCTGGTGATGCCCCGTTCCGCCGCCCGTCTGGTCAGGTCATCTCCCGTAGCTGTATCCGCAAAAGTCCTGTCCTCCAACATATCCAGATTGGCGTAAAAAGTGGCCGCTTCCGCTGCATTGGGTGCCAGTGCATCATAAATCAGGCTGCCCTGCCGTTTGTCTCGTTTATCATCGATCTGATCCAGTTTCTGTTCCATCAGTTCCTCATAGCTTTTTACCATCATATATCCACCGTCCTTTCCGCCGTGATCTCACCAAAGATAGTATGCACCAGAAACGCCGCCGTCACGCTTCCCTTTTCCTGCTGAAAGGAAAAATCCGTTACTGCTGTGATCCTGTCATCAGCCAGCAGCGCGTCCTCAATCCTCTTTTTCAGTTCCGGAATCACATAGGTCATATTTTTTCCATACAATTCTTCCAACTCAATGCCGTAATTCCAATCGTAAATAACATATCGGTATCGTTCCGTCTGCAAAATTTTATGAATTGCCTGTTTCATGGCTTCCAACTCATCCACTGTTCCCCGCACCTCTGCCCGTTCCTCGTTGAGCTTCCAGGTCAGGCTGGGAATCGTTTTTTTCTCGATGCTCGCCATATCCAGTTCCATGTCCTGTGTTGGTGTCATCCTATCCCTCCTGTCTCACTCTGCCCAGTACCAGATACTGCTGCCCACCGGCCGCCCGCACCAATGCCACGGCTTCTCCCGTTTGTAATTTTTTGTTCCGCTTCATTCGAAAGCTGTCCCACGTCCCTCCGTTGATGCTGATGGTTCCCGTCTCTTCCCAGTCCAGTACGTCCTCTGTCAGCACCAGAAAGGGCTCTGTCAGTTCCAGCCCTTCTTCCAGTCGGATGCAGAGGGGCTCTGCCGCCGTCACCGTCCCAATGCAAAAATCCGCCCCTGTTTCTGCCGCATCCAACGCCAGCTGTTTGATAATCTCAAGCATCTTGCTCCCTCCTTATCCTCTCAGCCGCCTGCCGCAGCTTTCCCGCTCTTCCCAGAGCTTTTTCGTCATCTGCTGCATCAGCTTTTCTATATCAAGTAGTGTCTCCGCCTGGGGTTCTTCTCTTTTCCCTGTTTCCGTTTTTGGCATTTCCTGCTCTGCTTCCGCAGCAGGCATTTTCTCCTGTTTCGCTTTTTCCGCCACAGGCACAACGCTTCGTTTTTCTCTTTCTTCCTCGGGCATCTCCCAAGGAAAAGCCTGCCCCAGCTTGCCTTCCTCTGCTTTTGCCTGCCCTTCGCCCTGAAAAACCTCCGCCGTAAAAATATTGGAAACCTTCCGTTTCACCGCTCGTTCCCCTTCTTCCGCAGCCTCCGAACTCTTTTCCTGTTCTTCCTCTGCTTCCGCAAAAAAGAGCTTCTTCTCCTGCTCCAAAAGGCTGCCTTCCTGTTCCTTTTCTTCCAAAACAGCTTCTGCCTTTTCCTCCCAGAAAGCCTTTTTCTTCTCCCCCTGGGTCAAAGAAACAGCATCGCCCATCTCAGCAAACCGATTTTGAATGTTCTCCACGCCATTCCAAAACCCAATGCCTTTCGTCTCGTCTGCTCCGATTTTTTCCTTCCAAAAATCCAGCAGCCGCCCGAAAAGCCCTTTCCTTTCTTTTTCCATGTTCCTTTTCCCCTCTTATCCTCCAGCCTTTTCCGCAGCCTCAATCTCCAGCTCTATGGCGGCGCAGCAAAACATCCGCTCCGGTGTCGTCATTTCCGCCCACTCTCTGGGGCGTATCCCGTATTTTCGGAGGGCATAGCAGGCATAATCCGCCTCATCCACGCCCTCCTCAATCAGTTTTTTGCCTGCGCCTTCCAAGCCTTTCTACGCTGCTGAAAGCCGTTGATCTCCTTCACTTCTTCCAAAAGCCGCATATACTCTCCGGGGTAAAGCATCTCCTTCAATGCCTTTTCGCCGCTGTCCACGCCATAGCTTTCCCAAAGTTCCTTGTCCTGCAGATCAGGCTTTACCACAGAAAGCAGGCATAACGCCGCCCATTTGTCCTTTTTTCCTTCCGCTGCCCTGCGGTATTCCTCCTCACTGACCGCCCGAATCTCCCAAAGTGCCTCTGCGCCATCCTCTGTAAAACAAGGGGAAATTTTCACCTTTCTGTTTGCAGGGAATCCATTGTCCTCCTTCAAAAAACTTTTCAAATCCATCCTTATTCCTCCTCCATGCGAATATCCAACTGCATCCGATGCTCTCCGTCGGCAAAGATATGGGTGCAGCTTTCGATAAGAGCTTTCCCCTTTAAACTGATTTCCGCCAATCCCGGAATTTCCAGCCAAATACTATTTCCCGCGTAAAGCATCATTTCCCCATTGATATTCTCAATGGTCAGCTTCTTCACCACCCTGCATTTTTCCTTCAAAATATTTTCCGCCAGTTCCTTCAGCTGTACGCTGTTCATGCTGTAAGCCACCCGCTTGTAATACTGCAGCCTGCCCCATTGTTTCACCTTATCCGCCTGTTCCGTTTCCCATGCCTTTTGCTCCGTTTCCTTCCGTCCCGCATGGTAAAGCCGCACTGCGTTATAAGTATCCTGACTGATATCCGTCTTGTATGTATACTCGCTGATGCCCCCATCACATTTCAGCACCGCTTCTGCTTCCATTTCCTTTCTCTCTTTTACCGTCAGCCAGCCGGCCTTGTCAAAGAGGAAATATTCCTTTCCTGTGGCCTGCCCGCAGATTTCCAAGGCAGAAAGGATAATGTCCATCAGCGTTTCCCCTTCTTCGATCCTCTGGGGAATCTTCCACCCGCTGTCAGAAATTTCCCCCACCTGCAAGCCATAGTCTGCGGCAATGGTCTGGATGATTTCCTTTGCCCCCTTGTTCAGGAAAACATATGTTGCCTTGTTCCTTGCCAAGTAAAACATCTGGTCATAAGCCGTCACGCTGATGATCTGCTCACTGGTTCTCTCCTTTGTCATCACAAATCCGCTGAACCGCAAAATCGTATCTACATAAAGAGAAACCTTATCCCCCTCCACAAAGTTCACAATACCGTCTCTGACCACCTGAAATTTTAGCCTTCCCGCCTTTCCCATGATGCTGGCGTACCATTCCACGCTCCCCTCTAAAATCGGTGTAGCATCATAGATGTTGCTGCCATGCTGCAATAAAAGTTTTATCGTCATCCCCTTCTCCCCTTTCTTTTACAGCTTCAAAACCTGCCCGGGATAAATCTTGTTCGGGTCGGCAATGCCGTTCTTCTGGGCAATCTCCTTATATTTTGTCCCATCACCCAACTGCTTTTTCGCAATGTTCCAAAGGCAGTCCCCCTTCTGCACCGTATAGGTTGCAGCAGGCTGCTTTGCCTGTCTCTCCTGCCCCTGCTCCACCATGGCATTGCCCTTGATGCTGTAGCGGATGCTTTTCGCCGCTTTCCATTCCTTCCAGTGCAGTTCCGCCCAGAAGTCCCCCTGTTCGCCACCTTTTTCCGTCACCGTATAATCCTCCAGCAGCACCTCCATGTTCCCGCAAAAAAGCTGCGTCCCGTCCGCCAGCCTGCGGAATAAGATCAGCTGCACAGGCTTTGCCGCCGCCTTATATTCCTTGAAATAATTCAGGAAATATTCCGGCTCATGGAATCCATCCTCCGTCTGCACAAAGCTGTACTGTCTCCCCGGCAGCAATGCGGTAAATCGAATCTCCTGCAGTCCCGGCTTTTTCGCCAGGTTCATCTCCCCAAAATTCAGGATATATACAGTCTTGTTTTGGTTTCCCGTCTTTGTCTCTATCTCAGAAGGTGTCACAGGCAGCAAAATCTGCTGCCCGTCCTGCTTCAGATACAGTCGATACATTCCTTGTCACCTCCGTTGATCTCCTCCACAGCCCTGCGCAGCCGGTCGTATTCCCCCGCCAGCAGCAGTCTTGCCAGCAGCCGTTCTGCCCCGGCCACGCCATAGTTGTTCTGCAGCGCCGCATCCTTCAAATCGGGAAAAACCACACTTTCCGCCAGCACCGCCCCTTCATATCTCTTCTCGTCCTCGCCGCATCTTTTCCAGATGTCCTCATTTTCTCTCTGGCTCATGGGGCGGATGCACCAAAGCATCTGCCCCCCGTCTGCCGCCAGTCTTTCCGTCAGAAGGACTTCTCTTTCGCCCCTGTCCTTCCTGTTCTCTCTGTAAAAACATTCCTGTCCCAAAAAAATCCCCTCCCCGGTCTGAATGGTTACAGCGTGTCAAAGCTATCCAGCAGTTCCACGCCGCCAAAGGTAAATTTCATTTCTTCCTCCATAGCCGCTTCATCCACATCCAGCTTGCCGATGAGCATTTCTTCAATGTTCACATCCTTCAGCAGCACCGTCTGTCTGCCCACATCCCCCGTAGGGTCTTCGTTGGTCAACATCAGCTCAAAGTAGGTGTCCACGCCATTTTTCATGTAATCCACCATCACCTCTCTGAACAGGCTGCTCACGTAATACACTGTCATAGTGCCGGTGCCTTCCCAGCCGCCGCTTTTCTGCTGCTTTGCCGTCAGCCCTAAAATGGGGATGGTGGTTCTGGTTTTCTTTACCTTTGCTTTGATGTTTTTCACCTGCATCAGTTCCTGTCTTTTCCCGTCAATGATAGCAAAGCAGGTGCCCAATGCCCCATTGACAGTATCCTTCGCTCTCAAATAACCCATCTATCGCACCTCCTTTACACAACTTCCACCTTCATGTACAGCTTTTCCATGGCATCCACCGGCTGTACGTTTTCATAAACCACTACATCCTGTTTTTCCGCACCTTTTTCCACAGTGATATCCTCCGCTGTGAAAGTTTCAATGGCCTCCATCTGCATCAGTTCCTCGTGGTACGCAAGGATTTCCGCCTTCAGCAGGTTTCTGCCGTTGGCATTGTTGCTCTGTTTCCCCAGATAATACTTGCTGAAAAGATTCGCCACATCGTTGGCGATGCTGTCCAGCACCCTTACTACTCTGTTGCTGGAAAAATCGCTGTTCTTTGTTGTCTCAAAAGAAGTCAGGCTGTTGATATCCCGCAGCACCCGCAGCTTGCCGTCCTCCTCATAGAACAGGAACTGCCCTTCTTGGATACCCTTGATATATTCGCTCTTTTTCAGCTTTGCGTTTCCTTCGTATTCACCGTCGTAAATCATGTTTGTCAGGCTTTCGTTCACCCCTGCCCCTGCTGTGGCCCCGGCCACCCAGTAAACCAGTTCACTGGCTGTCCCCACGGAAATGATCCCTTCGTGGTCTGCCGCGGCATAATCATACAGCACTGTCACAAATTTTACGCCTTCCTCATCTCTCATCCGCTTTGTAAAATTCACAAACAGTTTTTTCGTAATTTCGTTACTGCCGTTATACGCCAGCACATTAAAATCCTCTGCTTCTGCCGCCGCCAGAAAATCCGTATAAGCGCTGCCTGCTGCCGTCTCCGTGGTGCCCCCTGTCAGGTGAAGCCCTGCCGCCGCTGTCAGTGGACCCGCGCCGCTGAAAGAAACATAGTCGTTTTCCGTCAGCTCTTCCACATTTTCTGCAGTCTGGCTGTCTGCCAGCTCTGCCCCCAGGTATGTCTCCACGTCGAACTTTCCTTCCTCATCCACATTTGCCACAATGGCAATGCAAATATCATTGCCTCTTGCCCCGGCGTATTTTGCCGTCACGGTCAGGTTTCCTTCTGTCACAGCCGCCTTTTCGCCGCCATTCAGCCGATACAGATGTACCTTTTTCGCGTGCAGGAAAAGTTCCCGCATGTCCTTCATCTTGTCATCCAGGTAATCATAGCCAAACAACGCTTTGCTGTCTGTCCGGAAGTCTGCCGCTTCCACTGTCTGCATCCCTTCTCTGCCCCAGTCCATTTCCATGCCCACGCAAATCACGCCTCTTTCTCCCAAGTTGCTCATAGCTCTGGGTCTGGAAACAAAGTTAATGTATGCCCCGGGCAATACCTTGTTCTGCACTAAAAAAGTGCCGCCGCCTGCTGCCATATCAATGCTCCTTTCTTTCTCCTGTCAAATATGCCTGAATTTCCTTTTCCGCCTCTTCCTTGGTATATGCTCTGTCCTCCAGCACCGCTTTCACCAGATCAGCCCCATACCCAAAAGTCTTGCTCTTACTCAGCTGTTCCCTGCTGAATGCCGCCTTCTGTTTCATAGCCGCTCACTTCCTTTCCGTTGTATTCCAGCCGTTCCATCAGGGCCGCTTCTTCCTCGTCAAAAATGATGTGATATTCATATTCCACCGTCACCTTCACGCCCTCCGCCGTCTTTTCCTGCCGCATCCCCGCTGCCGCAAATACCTCGTCCGTCCCAATGATACGCAGGGCTTCATAAAGCCCCTCTGCTGCCGCCAGTCCTTCCGCCGCCGCTGCTTCCGTTTCCCCGCAGAAATATCTGCTCTCCGCCATAACCTTTCTTGCTGCTCTCCTGCCCAGCAGCCGCTTCTGCTCCGTCTCTGTGATTTCTACCGTGAAGCAAGGCCTTTTTCCTCCTTGAGGAACCTCCTGCCCATAGACCGGCAGCCCAAATTTTTCTGAAATGGCTTTTATGACCGCTCTTCTGATTTCTTCCGTCATACTGTCTCTCTCCTTCTCAAGCCTACTGCCTTATGGGTCAAAAATACTTGGCTGTCTCCCGCAGCAAAATACTGCCGTTCCTGGCCGTTTTCCTTCCGTATCCGCAGGGCGCTCCCTGCCGGAATCTCCTTTTCTGCAGGGTAAAGCAAGATCACTGTCTTTTCCATCTTCGCCAAAAGTCCCTTTTCTCCGCAGGCCACGGCCTTTTCCGTCAAGCGGCAGGGGAAGCTGTCTGCCTCCCCCTTCTGGTGCATAGTTTCCCCCCAGTCCGCCCTTTCCTCCCGGAAAATCTCCACATAGCAGGTGTCCCAGAATAGGCTCTCCACGGCTTTTTTCGCTCTTGCAAATTCCTTCTTCATGCCGTTTCCTCCTCGTATAATATCTTTTAGATACATAAATGTACCTTGAAAACTTAA
>NZ_JBJEJK010000004.1:0-29337 GCF_051877975.1 Anaerotignum sp. | reverse complement strand
GCGATTACTATGTGTTTTTTATTTTTACGTCATTATTATCTTAATGACATTGTCCGAAAGGACTCTTTTTTGGTTTATCAGAATTTCAGGCCGTCATTCATAATGAAGGCGATCATTTCCATATCTTCGTCTGTGTTGTTTTCCATGGAGTGCCACTGACCAACCTCGATGGTGCAGACATCGCCGGGATATACATCTGTTTTTGTGCCATCGTTATCTACAAAGGTGCCTACGCCCTTCAGGATGTAGTAGGGTTCTGTGTTGCCCACATGCTGATGCCAGCCGATGCTGCTGTGGGGATGTACGATAACACGGGCGAACATGGTGCCATGGCCCATTAGGTCAGCGCCTTCCAGAATGTGGTGGATTTCTACGCTGCCTTTACCGTCTCTCAGGCCTTCTACTGTTACAACTCTTTCTTTTTTAATCATTGGTGATTCTCCTCTCTCTTATTAAAACTCTCGGCACTGGTTACACCCGCCAAATTGAAGGTGGGGGTATATTCCGATGTTGCCGAGGAACGTTTCTGCATAAATCCGTTTTTCAGACCGATTTCAAAGAAATGGTCTACGACCTTTTCATATTCAAAGGTGGTCAGCCTGCGGGAAAGGGCTTTGTATTCCTTAGCTCTGTGCATGGGGGTATATTGGCTCATGAGGGAAACATAGGTATTTTCCCCTAGATTTTCCCGAATCCAATCCAGCACCTGAAAGCTGTCCCGATATTGCCCGGGCAATACCAGGTGGCGAAGGATGAGACCTTTTTGCAAAATGCCTTCCTCATTGAAGATATCTTTGCCAGTCTGTCGGCGCATTTCCAGAATCGCCTGCGCTGCGGTTTCTCTGTAATGCGGTACCTTGGAATATTCCTGCCCCAAATCATTGTTCCAATATTTGAAATCGGGGAGATAAACATCCACCAGTCCTTCCAGCAGCCTTAGCCCCTCCAAAGATTCATAACCGTTGGAATTATAGACTACGGGGATGGATAAACCTCTGCTTTTTGCAAGTTCCAATGCTTTTGACACCTGGGGGATAAACTGCACCGCCGAAACCAGATTGATATTATGGAACCCCCGCTCCTGTTGTTCCAGAAAAATTTCTGCTAATCGTTCGATGGTAATTTCCTGCCCGAAGCCTTCCTGACTGATCTGGTGATTCTGGCAGAAAACACAACCTAGATTGCAATGGCTGAAAAATACAGTTCCGGAGCCTTTCGTGCCGCTGATGGGCGGTTCCTCCCAATGGTGGGCGCTGACCAACGCCACCTTTGGCAGATAGGGCGCATGGCACCAGCCAGTTTTGCCTGCGGTGCGGTCAACGCCGCAATTTCTGGGGCAGACACGACACTGAGACAAAGCCGTTTTCATTTTTTCCATATTTTAAACACCTCTGTCTTTCTCATTGTGATTGTATCATATCAGACACGGGAAAGACAACCGTTTCTCATACTTTTGCAGGGGCTGCCGGTATGTCTTTGCCAGCCTTGCCATTGATTCCCCTTTGCTTTTTCGACAAAAGAATGCTATCCTATGAACGGTAAACAAAAGAAAGAGACAGAAAGGTGAGGGGAAGAAAGATGAGAGAATATCATGCAGCAATGCGGGAAGAAAAAGTTCTGTGTAAAGTCATCTGCAATGGCTGTGGCAGGGAGATCCCCTTGGATACAGCAGATTATTTCCATGGGGAAAAAACATGGGGATATTTTTCCAGTCAGGACGGCAGACAGGATTGTTTCGACCTTTGTGAAGACTGCTATCATAAAATGACGGAAAATTTTGCTGTAAAAATGAGATAATGCCCCAAGGGATATCTCCAGAAGAAAATATAAAAACAGGATGAATCCATATCATTTTGGGATTGATTCTGTTTTTTTATTTTATAGAGATGTTTTCTTTAAAGATGTTTCAGGAAAGCTTTTTCATTAAATATAAAAGAATCCCCGGCCATGGCCGGGGATTTTTACAGGTGGATGGAAGGGTAACGGTTTTTAAAGGATCATCTGCAGTTGCAGCGGTCATTGTCTCTATTTCTGTCTCTGTCACGGTTTCTGTCACAGTCACAATCTCTATCACGGTCTCTGTCTCTGTCACAGTCTCTGTCACGGTCTCTGTCTCTGTCACAGTCTCTGTCACGGTCTCTGTTTCTGTCGCGGTCTCTGTCTCTGTCACAGTCTCTGTCACGGTCTCTGTTTCTGTCGCGGTCTCTGTTTCTGTCACAGTCTCTGTCGCAGTCTCTGTCTCGGAATTCACAGTCAGGAGAGCCAAAGATGGGGCCAAAGCCGCAGCAGGAACGAGGCTCAGCTGTGGGGGAGAACAGATCCAGAGGGAAACGGATATCTTCGAATCCTTCGCAAGGATCGCAGTTGGTTGCCAGGGAAGAGCAGCGTTCCGGTACACATCTGCCCAGAGAATTTACTACCATATTTACTGTACGGAACAGCTTAACAATGGTAAACAGCCCAATAGCCACATTGACGGCGATAGGTGCGCCCAGGGCGGCATCACCGTTGTTTTGGCCGGAACTGCAGGAATCACAGCCGCAGCTGCAGCTGCAAGGGCTGCAGGAAGGATGCCGCAGTTCTGCCGACAGAGCCACTGCCTTGCCTTCGGCGATAACGAAAGGCCCGCCGTTGGAATTGCCATTGTGGAACTGGTCTGTCACAGTGGTTACATTGGATTCGGTGGAGCCAAACAGGGTTACCCGCAGATGGTGTGTGTTTGTAGCATCAATGCTGCCAATAAAACAACCATCGGCCCGCCTGAATTCCAGTGTATAGTTGAATACATATTTCAGTTCCACATCCCAGCAGCCTCTCTGCAGGGGGTTGGGTTTCTTTCGTAAGATTTCAATACGTTCCAATTCCAGATCCCGGATGGTAACATCAGCTGCGTTGCAGGGCGGAATGATGATATCTCCTTCGCACAGCATATCATTGCAGCTGGGGTTGCCGCCTTTTGCTGCCCGGGCAGGGCCCAGGATGTCGCTGTTCAGGCATTTCTGGATGCGGCACTGGTCGAAGATTTTCTGGGCGATGATACAGGTTTCTTCTCCTCGCTCTCTGTTGTCGTTGTCATTGTTGCTGCAGTTGTTGCTGCCGCAGAAGCAGCAGTTTCTTGCACTCAGATCTGCGTTGCAGTCGAATTCAAAAGCTCCCATAAGACAGCCTCCTTTAAGTTGTTTGTTGTTCTTTTATATAGTATGTGACAAGACCAAATGGGTGACAGCCGTGCCGGCGCGCAACTTGAAATCGGGATTTGGAAAAGGTGCCTTATCATGCAGAGAATTGGGGGGAAGCTGCTTTTGGCAGGCTGTCTATGGTGTGATCTTTGTCCTTCGCTTCTCTTTCCCAAACCCTTCAGCTTGTATTTCGGAGAAAACAGTGATATACTTAAATTTAACAAATGATGTTATTTCCATAAGGAAGGTATATGTAATGAAACGATTGATGGATACCCATACCCACTCTGTTGCCAGCGGGCATGCTTACAGCACAGTGGATGAAAATTTGAGATGGGCAGCGGAAAAGGGGCTGGAATTGGTGGCTTTGACAGACCATGCCCCTGCAATGAAAGACACTACCAGCCATGCCTATTTTGCCAATCTCCATGTATTGCCGCAGGAACTCCATGGGGTACGTCTGCTTAAGGGGATCGAATTGAATATCCTTGATTTTGATGGCAGGATAGATATGGATGAGGCAGTTCTTTCCCGTTTGGATCTGGTGATTGCCAGCTTGCATATGCCCTGTATCAAACCGGGCAGCAGGGCGGAAAATACCAGAGCCTTTTTGAAGGTTATGGAAAATCCATATGTGGATATCATTGGCCATCCCGGTGATCCCCGCTATGATGTAGATTATCGTGAGGTGTTTCGCCAGGCGCAGGAAACGGGTACGATTTTGGAGGTCAATAATGCTTCTCTGACTCCCGGAGGGTTCCGCGATGGCAGCAGAGAGAATATCAAAGAGATTCTTCTGATGAGCATGGAAGCGGGGCAGCCTGTGGTGTTGGGCAGCGATGCCCATTTTTATACTGGTATCGGGGATTTTTCTTTTGCAGAAACGCTGCTGCAGGAGGTAGATTTTCCAGAAGAACTAATTTTGAATACAGACCCTGAAAAATTTCTTGCCAGCCTGAAAAGAAAAAGATAAGGACAAGAAGTTTCGGGAAAAGAACGTGAAAAAGCCTTTACTTTAACACTTTAGTATGTTAATATAAGACGAGAATTTTAAGGAGAAGGTGGCGTTCCCAGATGAATAAAAAGATCAAAACCGAATTGACCGATAAACTGTTCGAGTGCATCCTGAGTATGGAAACTGTTGATGAGTGCTATCAGCTCTTTGAAGACCTTTGTACTGTCAATGAGATTCAGGCCATAGCTCAGAGAATGGAAGTGGCGGCAATGCTGGATGCAAAACGCACTTATGTGGAGATTGCGGAAAAAACAGGCGCATCCACAGCGACCATCAGCCGTGTTAACCGTTGTCTGCATTATGGTACAGATGGCTACAAGCTGGCAATCGAGCGTGTGAAAGCAAAAAAGGAAAAAGAAGCGAAGGAATAATCTTTTTGTTAGATTTTTGAAAGAGATTATAAGGGCTGGTTTGATGAAATGATTTCGCCAAATCAGCCTTTCTTATGCTGTTGAAAGGAAAACGAGAAGAATAGGAGTTAAGACCATGATTGGATTTGAACAACTCAATGATATGCAGAAAAAAGCGGTTTTACAGACAGAAGGCCCTGTGCTGATTCTGGCGGGGGCAGGCAGCGGTAAGACAGGGGCGCTGACGGTGCGTATCGCCCATCTGCTGGAAACAGGGGTGAAACCATGGAATATCCTTGCCATCACCTTTACCAATAAGGCTGCGAAGGAAATGAAGGAACGTGTGGAGAAACTGGTGGGCGATGGTGCAAGGGATATGTGGATCAGCACCTTCCACTCCACCTGTGTGCGTATCCTCCGCAGAGAAATCCACCATTTGGATTATGAAAATCAGTTTTCTATCTATGATGCCGACGATCAGGAAAAGATCATGCGGGAAGCCTTCAAAAGATTGAATATGAGCACTACGGATAAATCCTTTTCTGTAAAGGGTGCTCTGGCTATTATCAGCCATTTAAAGGAAGAAATGACAAGCTGGGAGGAATACAGCCAGAAGGTTGACAAAAACGACCTGAAAGCAGTGCGTATAGCAAAAGTGTATCAGACCTATCAGAAAATGCTGAAGGAAAACAATGCCTTGGATTTCGATGATCTGATCTATAAAACTGTACTGCTGTTCCGTCAGTTCCCGGAAGTTCTGGAAAAATATCAGGAAAGATTCCGTTACATCATGGTGGATGAATATCAGGATACCAATACCAGCCAGTATGAGTTGGTGGCGATGCTGGCGGCGAAATATCAAAATCTTTGTGTCGTAGGGGATGATGACCAGAGCATTTATGGCTGGCGTGGGGCAAATATCCGCAATATTCTGGATTTTGAAAAGGATTTCCCTAATACGGTGGTCATTAAGCTGGAACAGAATTATCGTTCCACAAAGAAGATTTTGGAAGCAGCCAATGCTGTGATCCATCATAACCAGACCAGAAAAGACAAGACCCTCTGGACAGAAAATGACAGCGGCAGCATCCTGCATATCTATAAAGCAGATAATGAATATGACGAATGCCGTTTTGTGGCAGAAAAGATTCAGGAGCTGGAAAAGGCGGGAAAGACCAGAAATCAGATGGCTGTTCTCTATCGTACCAATGCCCAGTCCCGTGCTGTGGAGGATATGATGGTGCGTAAGGGCATTCCCTATCGTCTTTTTGGCGGCGTGCGCTTCTATGAAAGAAAGGAAATCCGTGATATCCTTTCCTATCTGAAGGTGCTGGCAAACCCTGCGGATACCATCGCCCTGCGCCGTATCATCAATGTACCCAAGCGGGGGATCGGCGAAACTTCTTTGGATAAGCTGGCTGCATTTGCCGATGAGAACGGGCTCTCTCTCTATGGCGCCTTGGGGCATTTGGATGAGATCACTTCTCTGAAAACAAGAGTGGCAAAATTTAAGGATTTCTATGAATTGTTTGAACATCTGCGGGAAGATGCCGAAGGCCTTTCCGTGGCGGAATTGCTGGATGCAGTGGTAAAACGCACAGGGTATCTGCAGATATTGATGGATGAGGGAACAGACGAAGCCCTGAACCGTATCCAGAATATTGATGAATTTGTGAATAAAGCAGCGGAATATGATAAAGCTAACCCCGAAGGCAATCTGGAAGGTTTTCTGGAAGAGGTCGCTTTGGTGGCAGATATCGACAGCTATGAAGAAGGCGAAGAAGCTGTTGCTCTGATGACGCTCCACAGCGCTAAGGGGCTGGAATTTCCTTATGTTTTTATCATCGGCATGGAAGAGGGGATTTTCCCCGGTTATCGTGCGGTGATGTATGGCGGAGAAAAGGAAATCGAGGAGGAACGCCGCCTTTGCTATGTGGGTATCACCCGTGCCAAAGAAGAATTGTTCCTGACCCATGCGAAAAACCGCATGCAGCATGGCATCACTCAGTATAACCCGCCTTCCCGTTTTCTGAAGGAAATTCCTGCGGACTTGGTGGATCTGCCTACCCGTCAGGTTTCCGAAATGGCAAAGCGATATGATATGATGGCTCAGTCCAAACTGCATACGCCCATGGGCAGAAAGAATGTGGTTCTCCCTACGGCAAAATTCGGCATGAAAAAAGAAATGCCCGCCCCCAAAGATTTTAAGCTGGATTATGGCGTGGGGGATAAGGTGCGTGCGCCCAAGTATGGCATCGGCACTGTGGTTTCCATCAATAACGGCGGCGCAGATTTCGAGGTGGAAGTTTCTTTTGGTGCCAAGGGGACCAAGAAATTTATGGCAAGGCTTTCCAAACTTATTAAAGTGAGCGAATGAGCTAAAATGAAATATAAAAACTGCAGCAAAAGTTTTGCATACCCATAAACAAGAGAAAGGGCAGGAATTAATATGACAGACAGAATGAAAGCTTTGGTGGAACAGCTCAACGAAGCTTCCAAGGCGTATTATCAGGAAGACAGAGAAATTTTATCCAATCAGGAATATGATGCCCTTTATGATGAATTGGCGGCATTGGAAGAACAAACAGGCACCATTTTAGCCAACAGCCCCACCCAGAAGGTGGGCTATACTGTGCTGAGTAATCTGGTGAAAGTGCGCCATGAAAGCCCTATCCTCTCTCTGGATAAGACGAAGGAAGTGGCAAAGCTGGAAAGCTTTCTTTTGGATAAGAAAGGGATCCTTTCCTGGAAACTGGATGGCTTGACCATTGTTTTGAAATATCAAAACGGCACATTGGCACAGGCCATCACCCGCGGCAATGGGGAAGTTGGGGAAGATGTGACCCATAATGCCCGTGTGTTCAGCAATCTGCCCGTATCGATTCCTTTTCAGGGGGAGTTGGTGCTGCGGGGGGAAGGCGTCATCCCTTACAGCGAATTTTACCGTATCAATGAAGAACTGGGGGAAGAGGAACAATATAAAAATCCCCGTAACCTTTGCAGTGGTACGGTGCGCCAATTAAACAGCGAAATTGCAGCGAAAAGAAACGTCAAATTCATTGCCTTTACGCTGGTAAGTGCGGAAGGAAAGGAGATTTCCGACAGCAAGGCGGAAAATATGGATTGGCTGGCGGAAATGGGCTTTGATGTGGTGGAGCATGTGATGGTCACAGGAGCAACCGTGGCGGCGGAAGTGGAGCATTTTCGAGATAAAATCGAAGAAAACGATATCGCCTCCGATGGCTTGGTTCTGACCTTTGACAGTATTTCCTATAGCCAAAGCCTTGGCAGAACCTCCAAATTTCCCAAGGATTCCATTGCCTTCAAATGGGCTGATGAAATGGCAGAAACGACCCTTCGTGCCATCGAATGGAACACCTCTCGGACAGGGCTCATGAACCCTGTGGCGATTTTCGACCCAGTAGAATTGGAAGGCTCTACGGTGAGCCGTGCCAGTGTCCATAATGTGAGCATTTTGAAGGAACTGAAGCTGAGTATCGGTGATACCATCAAGGTGTACAAGGCAAATATGATTATTCCGCAGATTGCGGAAAACCTGACGGGAGAAGTTTCCACGGCGGAGATTCCCAAGGCCTGCTTTGTCTGCGGCGGGGAAACGGAGCTGAGAAAGCTGCGGGATGGAGAAGCCCTTTACTGTACCAACCCCAACTGTTCTGCCCAGCGGATACAGGCCTTGAGCCATTTTGTTTCCCGGGATGCCATGAATATGGAAGGACTTTCCGAGGAGACTTTGAAAAAATTCCTGGAAAAGGGCTTTTTGCAAAACTATCCCGATTTGTTCCGTTTGGAGCGATATAAAGAGGAAATTTGTGAGATGGAAGGGTTTGGTATCAAGTCCTACAGCAACTTGATCGCTTCCATCGAAAAAGCAAAGGATGTGGAATTGCCTAATTTTATCTATGCATTGGGCATCAACCATGTGGGCTTGCGGAATGCCAAGCTGCTCTGCGCCCATTGCGGGTATGATTTGGAAAAAATCAAGGCGGCGACTCAGGAAGAGCTGGTGGAAGCAGAAGGCTTTGGTGAGATCATTGCCCATAGTATCAGTACCTATTTCCGGCAGGAGGAACATCTGCGCCTGTTGGAGGATGTCCTGCAGTACCTGCGGATCAAGCAGGCAGAGCCCCAGAAAGGGGGCGCGGAAAGCCCTCTGTCCGGGCTGACCTTTGTGGTAACAGGGGATTTGGAGCAGTTTGCCAACCGGAAGGAATTGCAGGCGTTGATTGAAAAAGGCGGCGGCAAGGTGACGGGCAGCGTCACAAAGAAAACAAATTTCCTCATCAATAATGATATTCATTCCGCATCCTCCAAAAATAAAAAAGCCGCAGAATTGGGTATCCCCATTCTGAGTGAACAGGATTTTATCGACAGATTCATGAAATAAATGGAGACAGCAGAAAAAACTCCAGATAAACAGAAAACCGAGTGTCTGCCTGCAGAAACATTCGGTTTTTCTATTCTTTCCAGAATTAGCGGAGCATGGCGAAGGTAAATTCTTCAGCATAAGGAACAATTTCTTTTTGCTTTTTTGGTGATAAAATCCATAGATTCCTTTTATTTGTTTTGTTATACTCTTGAAAGGATATAAAAAAATTAATGACAGGAATAAGTTTTTTTGATTTGTTGCTTTCTTGCGCAATTTTTGTGCTGTGCAAGAGTAGGAGGGAAAGTCATGAATTTGAACCAGCTGTATTACTTTAAAACACTGGCAGAATTGGAACATTATACAAAAGCGGCGGAAAAGCTGAATATTTCTCAGCCAACCCTGAGCCATTCCATTTCTTCGATGGAAAAGGAACTTGGCGCAAATCTTTTTGAAAAGCAGGGCAGAAACGTGGTTCTGACCAAATATGGCAGAATCTATATGTTTTATGTGGAAAATGCCCTGACCCAGCTGGAATTGGGGAAAAACCAGATTGAGCGTTTGGTTTCTGAAGGAGGCGGCCATGTGGGGCTGGCATATATGACATCTGTTGGCACGAATTTTGTGCCTGATCTGATCGCCGATTTTTTGGATGATCCGCAGAATAAAAATATCTCTTTCTCCTGTTATGAAGGCAATACGAAAACCATGCTTTATAACTTGAAACGGGAAAAATATGATTTGATTTTCTGCTCTATGGTGGAAGCGGAAAGCGATGTAGAATTTATCCCCGTGTATGAACAGAGCCTTGTGGTGATTGTTCCGGAGGGGCATCCTTTGGAAAACAGGAAAAAGGTGACCATTCAGGATATCTGTCCCTATCCGCTGATTTCTTATACCAAGGAAAGCGGGATGCGCCGGATCATTGATGATTTGTTTACAAAGGCGCAGATCATGCCCAATATCCTGTGTCAGTTTGAGGATATCAATTCTATGGCGGGGCTAGTTGCGGCCAATCAAGGGCTTGCCATTGTTACGGACAGCCCTACCCTGGATAATTACCGTGTAACAAAGCTGGAATTGGATACCCCTTATTCCCGCCGTATGGTTTACCTGGCTTATGTGCTGAATCGGTATTTGCCCCCTGCGGTGGAAAAATTCAGAGATTTTACGATTCAGCGGACAAAAGAAAAAAGATAAAAAGAGGGAGTCAGAAATGTTACAGGATTTGGAATATGGCAGATTGGAAAATGAATTCCGCAATATCCTCCCTGCAGAGGAGGATATTGTAGTCTGTTTCAGAGGCAGCAGCGCCCTGCTTGACAGAAATGATCAGGATGAATTGCATTTGCCTTCTTATGGAGAAGTGCTTGCATGGGCAGAGGCAAATCATTGGGAAAGCTGGAATGGAAACAAAGTGCAGTATGTATTCCGTATGCAGGATAAAAATTATTTTATCTGGTGGGGAGAAGCGGGAGAAAGCGCAGATCCTGCTTATGCTTACGAGGATACAAGGATGCTGCGCCAACTGGTTTCCAAAAATATCTGTTATGCGATTATGACAGCATGGCATCTTTTTGACTGGTATCGCAGCAATCGTTTTTGCGGCAGATGCGGGGCAAAAACACAGCATGACGCGAAGGAACGCATGATGCGCTGTCCGCAATGCAATCAAATGATCTTTCCGAAAATTGCACCCTCTGTCATTGTTGGCGTGACCCACGGAGACTATTTGCTCCTGAGCAAATATGCCAACCGGAGCTATACACGGTATGGCATGATTGCAGGCTTTACGGAAATTGGTGAAACGGTGGAAGAAACAGTTGCCCGTGAAGTGATGGAAGAAGTTGGGCTGAAGGTAAAGAATATACGCTATTATAAAACACAGCCATGGGGTGTAACAGGCGGTCTGCTGCTGGGATATTACTGCGATTTGGATGGAGAGGATGATACCATCACATTAGACCGGGAAGAGCTTGCCATGGCAGAATGGTTCCCCAGAAATGATTTGCCTGCCCATGATGACGGCATTAGCCTGACCCGGGAAATGATCCGTGTATTTGAAGAAGGAAAAGAGCCCCAATAACTACATAAAACATAAAATGAAAATGATAGCCTCCGAAGGATTTTCGGAGGTTATTTTTTATTTGTTTACGAAGAAATTTCATTTTTGTTCCCTATGTTACCAAACCGTTGACGAATTGAAATATTTAAGTAATTATTTCGTAATTTTTACGAAAATATTACAAAATATGAAAAACTATTGTCTAAATATTTAATAAATGTTAATATGGCCTTGCAAACAGCTGATTGCGCGAAAACGACAAGAATGAGATGAATTTGAAAACAGTAAGAAAACAGTAAAAGGAGGAATCACCATGAAAAGAATACTTTCTATGGTATTAGCTGGGGTCATGGCCATTTCCGTAATGCCTGTAACGGCATTTGCAAAAAATAATGTTACGGCAACAGCTAAGATCGTTAGCATGCTGGAAGTAACAAAAGCAGAAGTAGAAGCCAATCACAACATCATCAATGAGGTTCTGGGGGATATGCCGGAACTGCAGATCAAAGTGCAGGATGTTTCCTACAAACATACAGGCACAGGGGTAGCACCTGAGGAAGTAGATGTCACAGTATCTTTGGATAATGCCAAATTTTTGGAAGATCAGGATTTGGAGAGCCTGGTTTCTGTTAGAGACGATGACAATACATGGGTCATTGAGGATGGCGAAAGCAAGAAAGAAAGACTGGCAGTTTCTGTAGATGAAAGGGATGCGGATGAGGATACCGTTACATTTACATTTAACGGCAACTTTGAAAAGGATGACATTATTGTAATCGATCTGTATTCTGTTATGGATAAGACCAGCGAAGGTAGAACCGCCACAGTTTCCGTAGAATCTGAAATGGTAAGTGTGGATGATCTGACATACGTATCCGTTATGAGCAAAGGCCTGAAAGCGACGGTGAAAAAACTGGAAACAGTTGCCGTTGAGGAGGTTGCGGAAATTTCCTCCAAAGGGCTGAAAATCGAAGCGGCAGTAGGGAATCTGCCCAGTGAATTGACATTAAAGCTTTCCAAGGGCTTTGAATTCCTGAACAGCTGCGATGGCCTGAAAGGGGATGGATACAGCATCACCAAGAAAAATGATACAGAATTGACAGTAGCAGTGGAAGAAGGTCGTTCTGAAATCAATATCAAAGGTGTGGATGGTATCAATAACGGCCAAGGGATTCTGATCGAAGCAACAACAGCAAAGGTCGGCGATATTGCTACAATTAAAGTTTCTGCGAAGAATTATGATTCTACCAGCATTGAAGTCATGGAAGTAGTAGAATATACTGTGGAAATGACAGTAGATGAAGATGAAGATCTGCCTGTGATTTACAGCGGTGTCGGCGTGGATAACTATGGCCTGACCGATGATTCTGATCATTTGTCTCTGGAGATCACTGTGGAAGAATCTTTCCCTGGCGCTTGGAACATGAAGAAAGCGTTTTATTTTAAACTGCCGGAAGGTGTTTATGTAGCAGAAGAAAACAGTGACGGCGTAAACGGGGTAGATGTAACAGAAGTAGAAGGCTTGTATCTCAACGGGAAGGAAGCATCTGCGGATGAAGTAGAAGGAAAATTCCTGAAAGCATATCAGGATGGTGATTATGTGGAATTTGAATTCAAGAGAAGAACCTTCGATGATGTGAATACAACCACACAGAGCGACCCTGCAAAGCTGACATTCACCCTGACACTGGTGGCAGACCCTACTTTTGAAGGGGAAGTTGACCTGACATTGACAGGGGATGATATTGACGAACAGACAGTAACGATCGCAGAATTTGTGAAACCTTATGAAGTAAAGGCGGAACGGAACGATCTGAAGATTGACTACCGTTATACAAAGGTACCCACAGCTATTACAGTAACAGAACCAGAAGCAGGCTTGTGGGAAGAAAAAGAAGCCGTATTTGCCTTGAATATTGAAAAAGGCAATGTGATCCAGTTTGAAAAGGATGCGACATTTACAGTTAACGAAGATTCTGAAATGAAGCTGAACTGCTCTACCAATAAAAATAACGGTACACTGGCATTCCAGGTAAAAGAAGCATCTGATGACGAAGCGGCAGTAGTGACCATTTCCGATATGGAATTGTATATGAGCAGGGATATTCCCGCTGGTTTCTATGATCTGCTTTTGACAACATCCATGGAACAGGGCTCCGATATGGACGTATCTTTCAGCGGAAAAGGCTCCGGTGATGGTTATCTGGATACCGTCCTGTTTGGCGGTGTGGAAAAGGATGACTATACAGTTGGTGACGTTTCCGATTACGAAAATGTTGTGAAGGAAGGGTTCATCAATATCATAACAGGCGGAAGAGATGAAGATGGTTTTACAACAAAAGTTGTGGTTCCCATTGGTGCCGATTACATCCTTTCCGGTGAAAACAAGATTGCGCTGGATGTTCCTGCATATATTAACGATGCTGGCTACACCATGCTTCCTGTCAGAGCGGTGGCAAATGCCCTGGGTATCGATAAGAATGCAGTCCTGTGGGATCAGCCCACCAGAACGGTAACCATCATGTATGGTCAGCGTATCATTACGATGACGTATGGTCAGAAAGTGATTTATGTCAATGGTTCCGCACTGCCCGCATCTTCCGCAGTGGAAATCAAAGACGACAGAACCTTCCTGCCGATGAGAGACTTGGCAACAGCCTTGGGCGTGCTGGATATTGAATGGGATGCTGTGAACAGAACAGCAACACTGAACGGCAATCAGTAAATGGAACATAACCAGTAAATAAAATAAATTTTTTCAAAATTACCTTCTTTTTTCATTATAGAAATAAAAATCCCCCAGGTTCGGGGGATTTTTTTATGAAAAGCATACGCTGTTAACAGATTATTTCTTTTCGTATTCTGCATCCAGCTGTGCCAGGAATTCATCTGCGCAGTCGCTCTTTGCATAGGTCTGAGCGGCAGTAGGGAATGTGCCAGCTTTTACTTCTGCATCGTATGCCATGAAGGCGTTTTTCATTTCTTCGCCGATATTTGCATAACGTTTTACGAATTTAGGCACAAATTCGCCGGACATGCCCAGCATATCCTGATATACCAAAACCTGACCATCGCAGCCGGCACTTGCGCCGATGCCGATGGTGATCATGTTTGTTTTCTTTGTAATGAGGGCAGCCAGTTTGGGAGGTACGCATTCCAGAACGACCATGAATGCACCGGCTTCTTCCACTGCCAGAGCATCTTCCAGCACACGGCGGGCGTTTTCTTCGCCTTTGCCCTGTACCTTGAAGCCGCCCATAGCATTTACGGACTGGGGTGTCATGCCGATATGGGCACAAACGGGGATACCGCATGCAGTAATGGCTTTGATCTGTTCACAAACGCTTTTGCCGCCTTCCAGTTTTACTGCGTTGCCGCCGCCTTCTTTCATCAGTCTGCCTGCGTTTGCAACAGCCTGCTCTACGGATACCTGATAGCTCATAAAAGGCATATCCAGAATGACAAATGCGTTTTCGCAGGCTCTGCAGACGCTGCGGCCATACAGGATCATTTCTTCCATGGTTACGGGCAGTGTGTCGGAATAGCCCTGCATGGTCATACCCAGGCTGTCGCCAACCAAAATGGTATTGATGCCTGCAGCATCCACCAGCTTTGCTGTGGAATAATCATAACAGGTCAGCTGGGAAATTTTTTCACCATTTGCTTTCATTGCCATCAGAGTAGCGATTGTGTTCTTTTTCAATTCTTTTTACCTTCTTTCAAAATCTTTTCCATGTACGTGTAATCAGTTTCCGGGTGCTTTGCCTGAGCGGTTTCCATGAGCTTTTGAGAAACCGTGCGATACAATTCCCGTTCCCCTTCGCTGGGGAAGCAGGAAAGGTGTTTTTCCACAGTTTTTGTGTCGCAGCGTTCCATGGGGCCGGTCAGTGCCTGAATGGGGCCATCCTGCAGGATATGCTCTGTGTTGCTGCGGATGAGCGGTGTCAGCGCCTGCAGGGCAAGCTCTCTGGAAAATCCGCAGGTTTCCAGCAATTCCAGGCTTTCCTGCACCAATGCGCAGACAAGATTGCTGGAAATGGCACAGGCTGCATGGTAGCGTGTTTTTGTCCCGGTGGGAATCACCTGTACGGTGGGACCCAATGAGCTGAGCAAGTTCTGCCAGGCTGAAAGATGCGGCCCATTGCCTTCGACGCAAAAAAAAGCACCCGACAATTCCCGATATGTTTCCAGCTTACTGCTGACAGGGAAAAGCGGATGGATAGAATAACCATGTGCGCCGAACAGGCTGATTTCTGGAAAAGCCTCTTCAGCGGTCATAGCGCCACTGCAATGACATATTTGTTTTCCTGAGATCCCATGACACTTCAGTTCATTATAGACCGAAGTAATCGTTCCGTCTGGAACAGTCAAAAAGAGCGCATCACTGCCTTCGATCAGTTTGTCCAACCCGTCATAAAAACGGGAATTTGTAAATTGCGCTGCCTGCTGTGCTGATTCTTGATGCCGGCTGTAATACCCGGTCACTTGAATGCCTCCTTCAGCAAAGAACTTTCCTAAAGAGAATCCAACTTTGCCTGCTCCAATAAATCCGATCTTCATGTTATCACCTTCTTTGTAGGGGTCAGGTGATGTGGTCTTTTTCGTTCCGTGGGAACTCGAATTCAGGATGATATGTCGGTACAGTTTCCAATACACATGGAATACCGTCCGCTTCTGGGCCGCAGATATCAATCTGCAGACTCACGAAATCATCATAACATTCAAAGATGTATTTGTAAATGTAAAAACCCCCGAATTTTTTCGAGGGTTTTTGGTGCTTTTTACATATAGATTATTCCCACTCAATGGTGCCGGTAGGCTTAGGAGTCAGGTCGAACAGCACACGGTTTACACCTTTTACTTCGCTTGTGATACGGGCTGTGATATGCTGCAGCAGGTCGAAAGGAACGTTTTCTACAGTAGCTGTCATAGCATCGATGGTATTGACGGCACGGATGATGACACACCATTCGTCCACACGTTTGTTATCCTTTACGCCAACGCTCTTCAGATCGGGAATGGCTGTGAAATACTGCCATACTTTGCCTTCCAGACCATTTTTCGCAAATTCTTCCCGCAGGATAGCGTCGGATTCCCGGACAGCTTCCAGTCTGTCTCTGGTGATAGCACCCAAGCAACGTACACCCAGACCAGGGCCGGGGAAGGGCTGTCTGTAAACCATGCTGTCGGGCAGCCCCAGAGCTTTGCCGCAGGCACGTACTTCGTCCTTAAACAGCATTTTCAGGGGTTCTACCAATGCGAAGTTCAGGTCTTCAGGCAGGCCGCCAACGTTATGGTGAGATTTGATGACTTTTACTGTCTTTGTGCCGGATTCGATGATATCGGGGTAAATAGTGCCCTGACCCAGGAATTCGATGCCTTCTAATTTTCGAGCTTCTTCTTCGAATACACGGATAAATTCGGCACCGATGATTTTCCGTTTCTGTTCCGGATCTGCAACGCCTGCCAGTTTATCCAGGAAACGGTCAACGGCGTCAACATAAATCAGGTTGGCATCCATTTCATCACGGAATACTTTGACAACCTGTTCGGGTTCCCCTTTCCGCAGCAGGCCATGGTTTACGTGCACACATGTCAGCTGTTTGCCGATAGCACGAATCAGCAGGGCTGCAACAACGGAAGAATCTACACCGCCGGAAAGAGCCAGCAGTACTTTTTTATCGCCAACCTGACGTTTGATCAGTTCGATCTGGTCAGCAATGAAGTTTTCCATGTTCCAGTTTGCTTCTGCTTTACAGGTGTCAAATACGAAATGTTTCAGAACAGCTTCTCTTTCTGCATCATCTGCAGGGAAGGCGTCACCGCCTTTATGGTCTGCTTTCAGGATGGGCAGACCTGCGCTGTAAACAGCTTCGCTGGCATCAATCTCTACACCATCTACAACCCGGTTGGGGCCGCCGTTCAGAATGATGCCTTTTACGCCGGGCAGAGCAGTCAGTTCTGCAGCAGAAATATCATGGGGGTGGATTTCTGTGTAAACACCCATTGCGCGAATCTCACGGGCAATTTTGGGATTTTCTTCACTGCCCAAATCCAGAATTAAAATCATGTCCTGTTTCATAAATACCTCCTGTTTTGATTAAACATTTAGAAATAAGGTTGTGCATTTTTGCGGCAGAGGAGGTGCAAACCTCCATTTTTACACATATTTTACCATAATAAAGCCAAACAGGAAATAGAATTTTGTATTTTTTGCAGAATTCTGCAGAAGGATACTCCAGCTGCTCTTTTTATTTTGCTGTTTTTACTGCGCGCAGTATGGCCTGTTCTGCTGCCTTTGCCGCCAGAATGCCGATGACATCCACAGGGGCTGTGGGCAGTTCGATTTCTTCTGTGGAAAGGCAGAAAAGAGTATCTCCGTCCATGGTGGTATGGATGGGTCGGATACAGCGGGCCAGACCATCATGGGCCATACCGGCTACTTTTGTGGCCTGGGCCTTTGTCAGCTTTACATTGGTGGCGATGATGCCGATGGTCGTATTTTTGCCGCTGAAGGAAAGGCTGGATGCCAGTTGGAGGACTCCTTCTTCTGTGGAAATGAAGCCGCCGTTATCATCCTTTGTGCCGGCGATGATTTTGCCGTTTTCATAGACATCACCAAAAGCATTGACCGCAATAAGAGCCCCTACCCGGATGCCGTTTTCTGTTGCTTCAGACCAGGAGCCGATGCCGCTGTTGGTGCAAAAATCCATGCCCCGCAGCTTGCCGACCGTTGCACCGCAGCCTGCGCCATGGTCGCCCTCCAGCAGGAGGGAATCAGAGGCATTTTCGCAGGCCAGTCTGCCCATGGCTTTATCAGGGCGGGTAAAAGCATCGCCGTTTTCTAAATCATACAGCACTGCAGAAGGAACGATGGGCACTTTTGTCACGCCCACATCAAAGCCAATCCCTTTTTCCTCCAGATAATCCATGACACCGCTGGCTGCTTCCAGGCCGAAAGCAGAGCCCCCGGATAGAACAACAGCCTGCACCTTTTCCATAGCATTGATGGGGTTAAGGAGGTCAGTTTCCCTTGTGCCGGGGGCGGCGCCCCGCACATCTACACCGCAGACAGCTCCTTTCTCAGTAATGACAACGGTTACCCCTGTTTTTGCTTCGGGGTTTTCCGCCTGACCTACCTTCAAACCTTTTATATCGAGGATATTTCTTTTTAATTCCATATTCAAACAACTCCTTTATCAACGAGTGAGGCAGCAGCTACAAGCCCCATCTCCATAGGCGTAGCCTGTGCAAGGGGAAAAGTGCTGCCGAGGGTTATGTCATAGCGGCATAGCTGCCAACCAGGGGCAAAGCCCAATGGTTTTTCCCGTAAAGGAAAAAGATTTCCTTATTTCAACGGGTGAAGTATTTTCTGATTAGATTTTACATTTGTTGATGGAAAAGCACAAGAAGTTTTGTCCTGCGATATGATAAGTGTAAGATTTTATTTTCGGAGGGAAGAGCATGGGGACATACATGGTGCGGGGCGGGAGGAAGATAGAAGGGGAATTTGCTGTGCGGGGCAGCAAGAATGCTGCCTTGCCTATTTTAGCTGCCTGCCTTTTGGCAGAAGATGAGGTGATACTGGAAAATATCCCCTTGATTACAGATGTATTCCAGACTTTGGATATCCTGCGGGAATTAGGCTGCACGGTTTCCCTTTCGGAAGAAATGCGGACGGTTGTCATTGACAGCAGATATCTGAAGGGAACGGAAATCGGCAATGAAACGGTACGGAAGATGCGCTCTTCCATTCTTTTTCTGGGGGCACTTTTAGGAAGAGAAAAGCAGGGAAAACTGGCCTATCCTGGGGGCTGTGCCATTGGGAAACGCCCCATAGACCTGCATCTGGCTGCTTTTGAAAAAATGGGCGTTACGATACGGGAAGAGGGCTATGTTCTGGATTGCAGGGCAGAGCGGATAACAGGGCAGCATATCTATCTGAATTTCCCCAGTGTTGGCGCGACGGAGAATATCCTGCTTCTGGCGGCCAAAGCAGAAGGGGTCACCGTGATCCATAATGCGGCGAGAGAGCCGGAAGTCATTTCTTTGGCACGCTTCCTGCGGGCCATCGGCGCAGAAGTTTATGGCGAAGGAACTGCCAGCATTATGGTGGAAGGGGTAAAGACCCTCCATGGGGCATATTTTTCCATTCCTTCCGACCGCATCGAAGGCGGAACCTTCCTTTGCGCCGCCGCTATGACAGGGGGCGAACTGCGGCTGAAAGGGCTGGAACGGGAACAGATGGGAGCCGTTCTGGAAGTGATGCGGATGACTGGCTGTCGTTTTTTATGGGAGGAAAGTGACCACTTGTGGATGTGCCCGCCAAAGCGGCTTTTGTCGGATTTTACCATCGTCACAGGCCCGTTTCCCGCCTTTCCTACGGATATGCAGCCTTTCATGATGAGTTTATTGACATTGGCGAAAGGAAATTGTATGATTAGTGAAACGGTGTTCGAAGCCCGCTTTTCTCAAGGGGAAGAGCTCTGTCGTATGGGGGCGGATATTCGTATTTCGGGGCGAAATGCTTCGATTTATGGCGTAGAAAAACTACATGGGGCAGAGGTCTTTGCGAAAGACTTGCGCTGCGGTGCAGCTTTGCTGGTGGCGGCATTGGCGGCGGAAGGGGAAAGCCTGGTCCACGGCTCGGAATATGTGGAGCGGGGCTATGAAAAGATAGAGGACGCCTTTTCTTTTTTGGGCGGCGATATCAGGCTGACATAAGAAAGGAAAAATAATGTTTGGAAAAAAGAAAAAACAATCGAAGAAAAAGAAGCAGGAAATGATTGATATCGACCTGATGGATGAACTGGATTTTTACAGAAAACCTGAAAAGAAAAAGGGAATCGATCAGAAAGTAGTGATTGCCGGTGTGTTTGTTGTTGTGGCAGTTGCCTGCATCCTGTTTTCTCCTGTTTTTGCTGTAAAAGAGATCAAAGCAGAGGGTGCCAGCCATTTTACGACCTCGGAACTGTGCGAGAGGATCGGCCTTTCCACTGGAGATAACCTGTTTTTATTTGGTAAGGGCAAGGCGGAAAAAATATTGGAGGAAAACCCCTATATTGCCGATGCGAAGCTTTCTGCCAAGCTGCCCGATACGATGATCATCACAGTGAAAGAAAGAAAGGTAAGAGGATATGTCCCTTATATGGGCTCTTACCTTTACATAGATGAGGAAGGCCGTGTGCTGGAGGTGCAGGAGGCATATCATGAAGCCCTGCCTTTGGTAAAAGGGCTTTCCTTTGGCAGCTTTACAGAAGGGGAGATTATCCCCGTAGAAAACCCCGAGGCACTGGATGTGGTGCTGCGGATCTCTCAAATGATGGAAAAATATGATTTGCTGGATCTGGTGGTAGAAATCGATGTTTCCAATCCGGAGGATATCTATGCCTATGTGAATCAGGTGCAGATCCATTTGGGAAATATGGAAAATGGCGATATGAAGATCAAATACATGGCGGAAATCATGAAAACGATTCCAGAGGAGGATCGGGGCATTTTGGATCTGAGCGCATTGGACAACCCTAAGGCTAATGTAGTGTTTCAATATTTAACATAATCAGCGGGTTTTCCTGCCAGAGTGACTTAGCGAGGTTAAAAAATGACAAGGCATCATTATTCCATTGCATTGACGGCAACCTGCATTTTGCTGGGGGTCATTGTCGGTGTGCAGTATAATACAGTAAAGCAGCAGCGGCTGTCCACGGAAAATCAGCGTTTATCCGAAGTGACCCTTGCTCTGAATCAGGCCCAGGAGGAACGGGATGCCCTGCAGAAACAAAAGGAAGCATTGGAAAAAACCTTGGAGGAATATGAAGAAGGCACCTACAGCGGTGTGGAAATAGAGCAGCTGCGGCAGTTTGCGGGGTTGACTTCTATCACCGGCGAAGGGGTCATCGTTACCATGAATGACAGCAGTACGAATATGGGCGGGGATAGAAATGCGTACCTTGTCCATGCGGAGGATCTGCTTTCCGTGGTGAATGAGCTGAATGGAGCAGGGGCAAAGGCTGTTTCCATCAATGAGCAGCGGATGGTGGGCAAGAGTGCCATCACCTGTGCCGGCTCTATTGTGATGGTAAATGGCGTGCGTGTGGCGGCTCCTTTTGAAATCAAAGCAGTGGGCGACCCGGATGTACTGCAGTCTGCTCTGAAATTCCCCGGCGGTGTGGTAGACAGCCTTACCCCTTGGGGAATTGAAATTACGATTCGGAAGGAAGCTACGGTGACGGTACCTGCCTATACACAGACGACAATAGGCGAAGAAGATTTGAAGGAGGAAGAGGAATGAAAAGAGCATTGGCAGCAGCGCTGACATGGAGTCTGATTTTTGGCATGACTGGCTGTGACACAAAAACCCAGGAAACGCCAATAGACCCCTCTGCGGAAATAGAACTGCCTGCTGAATCCGGGGAGGTTTCCATTACATGGGGAAATGATACGGCAGAAAAACCCGCCGAAATGCTGACAGACCTGACGGAGGATATCATTGCTTCTATCCTGAAGGAAAGCTATACAGGGAAAAGACAGTTTGAAGCGTATGATTTTGAGATAAAAAAGCTGGAAAATTTAGAAGGTTCTCTGGAAATGGATTTTGATTTGGGTGTGACCTATCGAGAATTGACGGAGGACACCAACCCTGCCATGCCTTTGATTGTGGGGGAAGAAGTACTGCATATGGAATTGCCGCTTCGCCTGACTGCTTATACGGAAAAGGATAATATCCAAACGGAAGGGCTGTTCCTTGCTGTACGGGAAGATGAATTGACAGAACAGGATAAATGGCATTTGATTACAGAGGAATTGCCGGATTTTGCAGAAGTGGGCACTTTCATCGGGACAATCCAATTCGATGAAAAGGGAAACTTAAATCTGAATCGGAAATTCTGGATTGAAGAAACCCATGGATATACCGATAATGGTTATTTTCTGATGGAAACCAATGCTTCTTACAGTGTTCCTGTGGACGAAGCCTGCGAAATCAGCTATTATGCGGGTGCTTCCACGGTGGAAAGCATGACGTTGGAAGAATTGAAGCAGATGGAACATCTGGAGGAGCATCTTTTTATGGTAACACAGGAAAACGGAAATATCAGATATATCATTGAACTGTATAGACCATAAGGAGGGATACAGAATGTTGATTCCGATGATTGGGCTGTGTCTTGGTGTTGCGGTGGGCATTGGCAGCGGCATGGTTTTCCCGCCGGGGTATTCTGCCTATGTGGCTATGGGGATATTGGCCTGTTTGGATTCTGTGATCGGGGGCGTATACGCCAATCTGCAGGGCAGGTTTCAGGGAAAGATTTTTGTAACCGGACTTTTTTGCAACGGAATTTTCGCCATGGCGCTCATTTGGCTGGGCAATCAGCTGAGTATCGACCTTTCCTTGGCGGCAGTAGTGGTCTATGGTTCCAGAATGTTTCATAATTTCAGCAGAATCCGCATTTTCCTCTTGAATAAAGGGAAAAAAGAGATTATGATAGATGCTGATTGAGAAAACCTGAAAATGCTTGGGAAAAAAAGCAAAAAATAGCAGGAAAACTTATTTTTTCTATGGAAATCAGTTTTTTTTTCGTGTATAATATAGGTTGATTAACTTTGTAAATGACTTAGGAGGAGATTATATAATGCTCGAATTCGATATCCCTATGAGTAATATGGCACAGATAAAAGTAATTGGCGTTGGCGGCGGCGGCAACAACGCTGTGGACAGAATGATTGAAGACGGTTTGGATGGCGTAGAATTCATTTCCATCAATACAGATGGACAGGCTTTGGCGAAATCCAAATCCGCAACGAAAATCCAGATTGGTGAAAAGCTGACAAAAGGTTTGGGCGCAGGCGGAAACCCTGAGATCGGCCAGAGATCTGTAGATGAAACACAGGATGATATCGCCCAGGCTCTGCGGGGTTCCGATATGGTATTCATCACAGCCGGCATGGGCGGCGGTACAGGCACTGGCGCAGCGCCCAGAATTGCTGCGATTTCTAAAGAATTGGGCATTTTGACTGTTGGCGTTGTTACAAAACCCTTCAATTTTGAAGGCAAAAAGAGAATGGGCAATGCGGAAAAGGGTATCGCAGAACTGAAAAAGAACGTAGATACACTGGTTATTATCCCTAACCAGAGACTGCTGAGCATCATTGATAAGAAAACTACGCTGACAGAAGCATTCCGCAAAGCGGATGAAATTCTGCTGCAGGGCGTACAGGGCATTGCTGACCTGATCTCCAAGCCCGGCGTTATCAATCTGGACTTTGCCGATGTTCGTACCATCATGGCAAACAGAGGCATTGCGCACATGGGTATCGGCCGTGCCAGCGGTGAAAACAAGGCAGAAATTGCTGCGAAAATGGCAATCCAGAGCCCTCTGCTGGAAACAACCATCGAAGGTGCAAAACATATCCTTATCAATTTCAGCGGCGATATGAATTTGGGTCTGCTGGAAACAGAAGAAGCTGCAGAATTGATCAGAGAAGCGATTGACCCCGAAGCAGAAATCATCTTCGGTACAACATTGAACGAAGAACTGAACGACGAAGTTGTTGTTACGGTTATCGCTACAGGCCTGGAAGACGATGGCCCCCATGCAGAACCCAAGAGAACACTGGCAGATGTGGGCATCAGAACAGAAGAAAGAACTGCTGCACCAAAGGCAGAAGAAGCCCCTGCAGAGGAAAAAGAGGCAGGTGAAGCACGTCCTGTTGCAAGAAGATTTGCGGATTTGGACTATGATTATGAATCTGAAATCAAGATTCCTGATTTTCTGACAAGAAAGAAATTCTGATACAGGAAAATTAAGATGAAGCTACATAAAAGACCTGATTTATCCCCAAAAGGATAAGTTGGGTCTTTTTTATTGACAATTTTTATTGACAATATTGGACTACAAATGTAGTATAGAAACAAGACTACATTTGTAGTTTTCATTTGGGCAGAGGGAATAAGGAGGTGATTTTTTGGATTATAAGATTTCCGACAGTGAATGGAAGATCATGGAGATTCTTTGGGAAAAAGGGGCAGCAGCGCAAAACGATATCATGGATGCGCTGGATGTGAAATGGAACAAAAATACGGTGTATACTTTCCTGCGCCGGCTGGAACATAAGGGCATGGTGCAGAGCGGCGGCAGCCCGAAGCGGTATCAGGCAGCAGTGAAACGGGAGGATTGTGTGGAACAGGAGCAGGAAAGTTTTCTGAATAAAATTTATCATGGCTCTGCGGGGAAAATGGTAGCGGCATTTGTGGAAGAAGGAAAGCTGACAGAGAAAGAAGTGGAAGAACTGAAACGGCTTCTGAAGGGGATGGATGTATGACAAATCTATGGACGGTACTTTATTTTACACTGGGGATCACCCTGACGGGGGGAATGCTCCTGTTGTTCAAAAAAATCTTTTGGGATAAGCTGAGTGCCCGCTGGCATTATCTGGTGTGGCTGGTGCTTTTGGTGCGGGCGGTTTTGCCGGAGAATGTACGGCTGTTTTCCACAGGCTTTGCCTTGAATAATATCTGGATGGAAGGGATGAAGCGGCTTCGTGGCATAGTGGAGATGGGGAGAAATTCCCTTCTTTCTGCTCCTTTTGGTATGGAGGGCGGAGACCTTTCCTTGCTGAAAAGCACTCCTGTTGATGCATGGTCCGTGACGGATATCCTGTTTGTGGTGTATCTTGCGGGTGTAGTGATAATGTTAGCCTGGGATATAGTAATTTATGGAAAACTGCGGAGGAAAATCAAAAAGGGAAGAGAAGCATCCTGGGGTCTGCAGGAAAAAATCAGAACGACAGCAGAAAAATATGATTTACCAAAGCAGGAACGGGTAAAAGTCTGCGGTGGTTTTGAAACACCATTTTTATGTGGATTTTTCAAGCCTGTTCTGGTGATTCCGGAAAGCATGGAGGAAACCATTGATGAAAAGGTTCTGCTCCATGAAATGCTGCATTTGAAGCATCATGATGTGCTGGTGAATTTTGCTCTGCATTTGCTGCAGGCATTGAACTGGTTTAATCCCTTTGTATATTGGCTGTGCCATATCATCCGTAATGACAGCGAAGCCCTTTGCGACCAGCGGGCACTGGAACGGCTGGAAGGGGAGGAAAAGCGGGACTATGGGATGCTTTTGCTGGGGATGGCAGACCGCCGCCATGCCAGCCGCATCGGTACCACCTCCATGGCAAATGGGGCAAAGAATATCAAAACACGGGTGCGGCGTATCGCTGATTTTGGCCGTGCGCCAAGGGGAGCGGCTTTTGCTGCAGGCTGCATCACTGTGATGCTGTGTCTGGCTTCTGTCAGCTATGCCTATGAGCCGAAATATTTCGATACCTCTGAGGTGGAAACGAAGGAAGATTTGGAATTTCTGCTGGAGGATGCCCGTTATTTTGATGTGACTTCTCCGGAAATGGCGATTTCCATTTTTTATGAAGCCATTTATGAAAAGGATTTGGGAAAGTTGGCGCTGACCGTGCCCCAGGCGGAATTTGAAACCTATCGGGCATGGGCGCTGCAGGAATATGGGGAAAACAGAAAAGCCTTTGGGGCACAATTGGCGGAAGGCACGAAGGCTGATTATAAATATAAATTTTATGAGGATATGCGGTATGATGGGCTGTATTTCTTTGGACAGGAAGAAGATGGTTCTGTGAAGGGGATGCTGCACATCATAGATGAAACAGATGCCTGCTATAACGATGTGCCTGTTACGGAACGGTTCCTTTATTTCCGTGTGTTGGAAGAAGAAAAAGGCAACTGGTCTGTTGAAGTATGCAAAGAAGACAGCTGGCTTTTTGATGTTAATAATCCTAGCTATACAACACGAAAACTAAAAGAAAAGATGGAAAATGGTCAGTATACCCAGCGGGGAGATTGGAAAATGGCAGAGGTAAGCTATTGCTTCGTATGGAATATGCAGATGAGCGGAGGGAATCTGTTCAGCTTTATGAATCTGGGAAATGAGGAACCTCAATTCAACCAGACCCTTTCTTCTGATGCCAGCCATGCAGTCCTGTTGGAATATACGGGAACAGAATGGAAGGAAAAGGAAGAAATTCTTGTACTGTATCTCTGCCCTGCGGAAATGACAGAGGAATATCTTTGGGACGGGGACAGAGGGATGCGGAGTTATAGCCCCAATGGAAGTGGGAGCAGTTCCGATGGCAGCTCCTGGTGCAGTTTCCGCACAGGAAAGGACTGGGATGGTTCTTTGACGGAGATTGGAGGTGTATGGGGAGAAAGCTTGAATGAAGCCTTTGATCTGCTGGAAAACCCCTATGAAGTGCGGGTTTATACAGTACAGGGCGAACGTCTGGCTGCCTTTCCTATGAAGGGAGGTGCCCTCTATGAAGAATAAGACAAGCGAAGCCGTTGGGAATATCCGTGCGGCTATGCTGGTATTTCTAATTGATGTGAATATTTTCGGCTTCGATATCATCCCTGATTTTTTCGGGTGGATGTGTTTGCTGGGCGCCGTTGATATTTTGAAAGACGCGATACCTGCCATCGAACGCATCCGTAGCTTTGGTAAAGTTCTCCTTTGGTATGAAATTGCTATGGTGGTTCTGTATTATATAGGGGATCACATTCCTTTTTACGGTGCGCTCAGCCCTTATATAGCAATCTTTATCCTTTGTATCCGTATATACTTTATGTATATCATTCTGACAGCTGCTGCCGATGCGGGAGCGGAACAGGGGGGAGAAGCAGATACACTGAAGGGCATCTGCAGGAGCCGAAACCGTGTCCTGTTGGCAGAACTGGCGGTATATCTTGCTGCTGCGATTGAAGGGACGGAAAACATCGGCGGATGGATATGGATTCCCTTTGTGCTGTATTTCCTGTTCTATATTGGCTGCATCCTGCAGTTGAGCTGTCTAAAGGAAGAAGTGGAAAAGTGGGAAAAAGGACAGTTGGAAACAGCGGAGATAACGGCGGCGGAGACATAAAAAGAGCCTCAGGTCTTGTGAACAGCGGTTCACTTCAGACTTGAGGCTTATTTTATGCTTTTTTCGGTTTTGGTTTGGCGAAGGAGAGCATCAGAACGGTGATGACAATAAAGAGGAATCCGATATAGTCGATGAATTCCAAATGCACTTTCAGCCAAAGCACGGAAACAATAGTGGAAGAAAGGGGCTCTACAGAAGCGTACAAGCTGCTTTTTGTGGGCCCGATGTATTTTACACCATTCAGAAACATCATATAGGGTACCATTGTACCAAAAACGATAATGAAGATCAGGCAAAAGACGCTCGTTGCATTCCAGTCGCCCTGCCATTGCCAGAAGGGGTGGATGATATTCATGGCGATACCGCCGATGAGCATGGCCCAGCCAATGAGGAGCATGGTATCGAAGCGGCTCAGCAGGCGGACGGGATAGACCGTATAAAAAGCCAATGCCACAGCGGAGAGCAGCCCCCAAAACAACGCATTAGGGGAAAGGCTCAGGCTTTTCAGATTGCCATGGGTCGCCAAAAGGATGGTGCCGATCAATGCCCCCAGTACCGACAGACATTCGATGGTATTCGGCAGTTTTTTCTGGCGGAAAGCAAGATAAACAACGATCATGATGGGAGCCAGATACTGTAGGACAGTTGCAGTGGCCGCATTGGAATCGTTGATGGCTGCAAAGTAAGCATACTGCATAAAGAGCATGCCGATCAGGGCAAAAAGAATGACTTCTTTCCGATCCTGCTTTTCTAGCCAGATTTGAAGGATACCACCTTTTTTGATTTGCGCAAAGGTAAGCATGAAGATCCCTGTCAGCAGCATGCGAATGGAAACCAACCATTCTGGTGTAATATTTGCATTGTGAAACATATATTGTCCCGCTGCACCGGAAACACCCCAAAGACAGGCGCTGGCGATGCAGAAAACGGAACCCATCAGTACTTTATTTTTGATGTGCATGATTTTTCTCTCGTATTATATATAATGATAGTTATGTTATATAGAAACTTAAACCATGCTATCACTTTCGTTTTGAAAAGTCAATGATAGATAAAATGGAAAACATTGATGGAAGTGATCAAAAATTTTGATAAGACAGGTCGGTTTTTCATAGATTTAACAAAAGTTAGATTTTTTATTTAACATTTGGCGCATATACTTGGATTGTAAACAAAAAGAAACAAAAATCAAAGAAAAGAAAAAGCAGTAAAAAGGAGAGTAATGAAAATGAAAAAAATGTTCAGTTTTGGTCTGGCGATGACATTGGCAGCAAGCATGCTGGCAGGCTGCGGCGGCAGCGGCGAACCTGCGGAAGAAGAAAACGCAGCGGCAGGCGGTGCGATCACGGTAGTATCCAGAGAGGATGGCTCCGGCACAAGGGGCGCCTTCATCGAACTGTTTGGGATTGAAGAAAAAAATGATGCCGGCGAAAAAATAGATATGACCACAGATCTGGCAGAGATCACAAACAGCACAGCAGTTATGCTGACCACGGTTGCAGGGAATACCAATGCGATCGGTTATGTTTCTCTTGGTTCCCTGGATGATTCCGTAAAAGTATTGTCTATTGACGGCGTAGAAGCAACTGTAGAAAATATCAAAAACGGTACATATTCTGTAGCAAGACCTTTCAATATCGCAACAAACGCAGAAGTAAGCGAAGTAACACAGGATTTCATCAACTTCATCCTGAGTGAAGAAGGGCAGGCAGTGGTAGAAGAAAACGGCTATATCAGCCAGGGCAACACAGGTGCTTTTGAAAGCACAATGGTAGAAGGCAAAGTAGTCGTAGCAGGTTCTTCTTCCGTAACACCCGTTATGGAAAAACTGAAAGAAGCATATCTGGCTATCAATACAAATGCTTCTGTCGAAGTGCAGCAGAGTGACTCTACTACAGGTATGACTTCTGCCATCGAAGGCATGTGTGATATTGGTATGGCATCCAGAGAACTGAAAGACAGCGAACTGGAAGCAGGCCTGACTCCTACAGTTATCGCCATGGACGGTATTGCGGTTGTTGTCAACCATGAAAATGCAGTAAATGGTCTGGAAAGCGCACAGGTAAAAGATATCTTCACAGGCACAGTAACAGATTGGTCTGAAGTTCAGTAAAGAAACCCGGAAAAAGAAACTTTTTCATAGTAACAATCTCCCACCCATACATTTTACAAAACAATTTACAAAAGAGAAAAGCATCAAAGAAACGTAGGCAAGGTCTGTAGGGCAAACGGAAGCGGAAAGGCTCTGTATTCGCCCTGCAGGCCTTGCCTTTATTATTTTACGTAGATTTAACAGAACTGAGGTAATTCATTTAACTTCTGTTTCTTATACTTTTTTTGTATAGAAAAGTCCAGCGGTGTGATGTCAAGTGAGAAATGAATAATAAATCAAATTTTTTTCA
>NZ_JBJEJK010000003.1:17510-29704 GCF_051877975.1 Anaerotignum sp. | reverse complement strand
ATTTATTAAGTTTTCAAGGTACATTTATGTATCTAAAAGATATTATACGAGGAGGTATTTTCATGTTTACATTCAATCATTACAATTATAACGTTTTGAATCTGGAAAAAAGTATTGCTTTCTATGAAGCTGCCCTTGGTCTGAAAGAAGTGCGCCGTAAAGAAGCCCCGGATGGCAGCTGGAAGCTGGTTTATCTGGGCGACGGAAGAACAGGCTTTACGCTGGAACTGACCTGGCTGAGAGATAGAAAAGAACCTTATAATCTGGGAGAAAATGAATTCCATCTGGCATTTAAAGCCGATGATTTTGAAGCAGCTCATGCAAAGCATAAAGAAATGGGCTGCATCTGCTTTGAAAACCCCGAGATGGGTATCTATTTCATCAATGACCCCGATAATTATTGGCTGGAAATCATCCCCTGATATATGGATAACGCCCAATATTTCGAACAGATTCTATATAATTCAATAAAATAAAAGCTGCAAATGAAGGCAGCGGTTATGAATAATCATAGCCGCTGCCTTCAAAATATAAGTAAGGGAAGAGTGATTGAACCCCCGCCGAAGTCCGGCTTCAACGCAGATACAATTTGAAAAAAATTTATGTATCATATCGCAGCACTCCGTTGCAGCGAAGCTCTGCGTGATTGCCACAGGATGTTTCCTGCGCTTCTCCTCCGTCAATGCTGCTTCTCGCCTGCCAAAAGAATCCCTGCCGCCAGTGCGGTCAATGGTGCTGTGGTTACCAGTCCAAAGCTGCCTACCAAGGTATGAAGGATTTCCGCCGAAACATATTTATAATTAAAGATATTGTAAAGGGGAGTGCCCTGCGCCATAAAAACCATCAGCAGAGCCACATAGCCGCCGGAATAAGCCAAAAGCAATGTGGTCGTCATCGTCCCCATAGCTGCCCGCCCCACATTCATGCCGCTTTTTGCCGCTTCCCACCGGGAAATATCCGGCTTTTTGTCTACAACCTCCCGGATGGCGGAAGTGATATCGACCGCCAGGTCCATCACCGCCCCGGAAGAACCAATAAAAATACTTGCCATAAAAATTTCAGTCAAGTTCAAATCCTGATACCCGCTGTACAGCAAGCTCTCTGAATAAGACATTACTGCGCCATGTATTTTGAATGCTTTCGTGAAAATAATACCTAAAACTGCTGTCACCAGCAATCCCGCTGCCGCCCCCAGCACTGCCGAGGCTGCACGCCTGTCAAATCCATACACTAGTGAAATGATGATACCTGTCAGCAGCAGCGTCACGATCATACCAACCCCAACCGGGTTCACACCTTTCAAATACAAGGGTACTAATATCTTCCAGATACACAAAACGGTCACACCGAAGGAAAGGATGGCTCTGAGGCCTGTCTGTCCTGCGAAAAGCAGCAGGAACACAGCAAACATACCTGCCAGAAGAAATTCTACGTGAATGCGGTAATGGTCGATCATCGTTACCGAGCCGATCTCGTCCCCCTGATAGCTGACCACCACCTGGGCTTTATCCCCCACTGCAAAAATCTTATCCTGTTCTAAAGAACCATTCAGCAGATTGCAGCCGTTTACGATTTCTCCTTTGAATTTTCCGCCCAAAAGTTCCAATGTACAGCTTTGCTCGCCGGAACGTACCAGACCTGTATCAATAATCATACTGTCATCCACTTCCAGCACCTTTGCTGCACAGCGATCCATCCCCTGATAGATTACCGCCCCTTCATACCCTGTAGGAAGAAGGAACAAAATCATCAGAAACACCGCCGAAACGATGACCGGCAAATAATACCGCTGTTTTTCCTTTTCCATCCTCTCTCCTCCGTTGTCACTGGATTATTTCACTTTCAAAATTTCTGCCATGTTGGCATAGATATCTGTATTATCATAATAGCCTTCAAACAATTCCTGTCCCTGTCCCTTTGCAAATACTGCTACGGGCAGGCCTGTATGGGCGTAAGATGCAAAATTGATCCCGGATTTATTATTCAGGATATGGGTGATCGTTACGGTCAAAGGTTCATAGCTGCCATAAAGAACATACTCTTCCTGATTCAAATCGGCCGTATCGCCGCTCATGGATTTTTCATAGGCTGCTTTCAGCTTGCTCATTTCGTAATCTGTCAGAACCAGCTTAGGGTTCTTCGCTGCATCCGGATCAGATGCGGCCATCAGACCAAAGTTTGTTTTGATATCCTTCAGCACGTCAGCAAAAGGTGTTTTGTTTGCTTTATAGTTTGCTACATATTCTTCATCAAATTTTGCATAGGAAATTTTCTGATTTGTCAGATTTGTCAGGTAAGTATCGTAGTCTGTACCGGCATAACCAATCGTCAGGCCGCCTGTTTCATGATCGCCTGTGACCAAAATCAGTGTTTCTTCGGGATGCTCTGCATAAAATTTCAATGCTACATCGACAGCATCACTCAGGGCAACAGTATCTGCAATGGTAGAGCCCGCATCGTTGGCATGGCAAGCCCAGTCAATTTTACCGCCTTCTACCATCATAAAGAAGCCCTTGTCGTTATCCAGCACTTCAATCCCCTTTTCTACATAATCCTTCAGTGCCCATTCGTTTGTTTCTCTGTCATTTTCATAAGAGATGGAGTCTTCATCTGCCAGCTTTTCTGCAATCACAATAGATTTGCCGTCTTTTTCGGATAGCTTCTCTGCCTCAGCCTGTGTTGTAACTACCTTGTAGCCCGCTTCTTCTGCCACGTCATAAATATTTTCCTTATCACCATCATTGCCTTCCGGTTTCAGCAGCGCACCGCCCGCAAAGTAATCAAAACCACTTTCTACCAATTCTTCCCCAATCTCATAATAATTTTTTCTGCTTTCCTGATGGGCATAGAATGCTGCTGGTGTTGCATGGTTCAAATTCACAGATGTTACGATACCAACTTTGTAGCCCTTTTGCTCTTTCAGCTTTTCTGCAATGGTTTCAAAAGATTTTGTCTTTGTTTCATCCATGTTGATCACGCCGCTATGGGTCTTTTCCCCGCTGGCAATGGATGTTGCTGTGGAAGCGGAATCCGGGCAGAAGGATGTGGAATCATAGGTTGCAGCAGAACCCGCCACAGGGAAGTTCATAAAAGAAAGATTTTCGCCGCCTTTTACCAATTCCTTCCCTTCATTTTTCACTGCTCCCAAATAATCGGAAGCTGCCTGAAACTGGGGATAGCTCATGCCATCGCCAATAAACAGAAACACATATTTCGGCGTTTTATATTTTACTGCTGCGTCAGATGATGTTGTCTTTGCTTCTGCAATCACCGAGCCGCCCATAATATCATGGTAAGCCGTCATCGTGCCTGCCACAGTCACAACTGCCAAAGCGGTTGTCAGTCCTTTTTTCCAATTCATATCAATACCCTCCTCAAAGTAATGCTCCATTTTACCCTGCGGTTTTTCGCCGCTGGTACAGGTATACCATAGGAAAAATCTCTCCGCAATAGAATTTACAAAAGGCTAACGTCCCCATAAAAAAGCTTTACAAACCAACATTTTTTCTTCTCTTTTCTTTTACGAACATTTAAACTTCCGCAAAGAAAAACGACGGGGAATTTCCCGCCGTAATTTTCAAAAAAATATATTTTATCAAATAAAGTCTTCTCTCATAGGTGTAAATGCATCCATCACCAATGTTTTCTCCAATGCAATGATAGCATGGGGCACATCAGAGCCTACCATGACACTATCCCCCGCCTGCACTTCTTTCGTTTCTGCTCCAACAGTATATGCACATTTACCGGAAATGATAGTAGAACATTGTTCATGGGGATGGGCATGGCTGGAAATCACTGCCCCTTTTTCCATTCTGATCTCACAAATCATCATATTTTCACTGTAGCCCAGCACTTTTCTTTCCACGCCTTCCCCTGCAGGTGTCACTGTCACATCTTTGCCAAATACAAATACTTCACTGCTCTTTTTCATATCATTTCTTCCTTTCATCTGTCAAAATATTTACTTTTCCCTGTCACACTCAAAGGAATGCCAAACCAAATAATATCGTTCCCTTCCATATCCATCCATGCCTTGCCAATGGAAAACATAATACGGTTATCCACAAAATCCATCTGCGCCACCACAGCCGCAGAGGATAACGCAATCCCCAAATTCACATAGTCAAAAGCACAGCTGCCTCCATTCTTCCCGCAATTGCCGCAGTTTTCAAAGCCGCAGAAGCCGCAATAGCTGAGCCCCAGACAAGCCTTCTTGGTTCCGATCAGCACCACCGCTTCAGAATCCCTTACGTTTCCTGCATCTCTTTTAAAAAAGGCATTGCTCTCTCCTGTTGATTCGAAAATTTCCTCCATTTTGTCCGCCAGCCTGTCTTTTTCTTCTCCCGTCAAAACCAGTGTTTCAATCCGGTCGATGCCTCTTCCTTTTGGTGCCGTTCTGGCAGCTGCACACATCTTTGCTGCCGTCATCATTACGCTTCTTTCTTCCAGTTCTCTGCTTTCATACCTCATCCTTCTGCCTCCTCTTTCCTGTGTGTAAACACATTACAATTCATATTCTTGCTCTATTTTCAATCAGCCTTTTTCTGAAAAAAGAGAAACCCCTCCGATTTCTCAGAAGGGGCTTCGCATAGCTTATTTTTTCAGCTGTGCCAGTCTTTCGTCTACCTGTGCCAGCATTGCTTTATATTTTTCTTCTTTTGCTTTTTCTTCTTCGATAACATGGGCAGGCGCCTTCGCAACAAAGCCCTGATTTGCCAGTTTCTTTTCTACACGTTCTACTTCCTTCTGCAGTTTTGCCTGTTCTTTTTCCAGACGTTCGATTTCCTTTGCGAAATCAACCAGCTCTGCCAGCGGCATATAGATAGTAGCATCTTTGATCACAACAGATACCGCATCTTCACCGATACCAGCTTTGTCAGCCTGTACGGTTACTTCGCTGGCGTGTCCCAGTGTCTTGAAGAATACCTTGGAATGTTCAAAGATATAACGAACTTCTTCGCTTTCGGAAACAACAAAAACGTGTACCTTCTTGGAAGGTGCAACGTTCATTTCCGCACGGATATTACGGATATTTCTTACAGCTTCCTTGATCGCATCGATTTCTGCTTCGTTTTCTTTGTAGTTCCATTCTTCTTTATACACAGGCCACTGGGAAATCATGATGCTTTCTTCTGTATCCTGAATATGCAGAAACAGTTCTTCTGTGATGAAGGGCATAAAAGGATGCATCAGCTTCAGGGCATTGATGAGAACCTGTTTCAGTGTCCACAGAGCCGCTTCTCTTGTACTGTCCTCTTTGTTATACAGACGGGGTTTCACCATTTCGATGTACCAGTCGCAGTATTCATCCCAAATAAAGTCGTAAACCTTCTGTGCCGCCAGCCCCAGTTCGTAATGATCCAGATTATCCTGTACTTCTTTTGCCAGAGTGTTTACCTTAGACAGAATCCATTTATCCGCAGAAGTCAGCATCAGCAGTTTTGTGCTTGTTTCTTCTTCCATATTCATCATAACGAAGCGGGAAGCATTCCACAGCTTGTTGCAGAAGTTTCTGCAGTTATCCAGTCTTTCCCAATAGAAACGCATATCGTTGCCGGGTGCATTCCCTGTAATCAGCATCAGACGCAGAGGGTCAGCACCATAATTTTTGATAACTTCCAGAGGGTCGATACCATTGCCCAGAGATTTGGAGAACTTACGCCCCTGATCGTCACGGATCAAGCCATGGATCAATACGTCATTGAAAGGTCTTTCACCCATCTGTTCCATGCCGGAGAATACCATTCTGATTACCCAGAAGAAGATGATATCATAACCGGTTACCAGTACGCTTGTAGGATAGAAATGCTTCAGTTCTTCTGTTTCATGGGGCCAGCCCAGTGTAGAGAAGGGCCACAGAGCAGAACTGAACCAGGTATCCAGCGTATCTTCATCCTGTCTGATATTGGCAGAACCACATTTTTCACATTTGCCGGGGTTTTCCTTCGCTACTGTGATATGACCGCAGTCATCACAATAGTAGGCAGGAATTCTGTGGCCCCACCAAAGCTGACGGGAAATACACCAGTCACGGATGTTTTCCAGCCAGTGCATATAGGTCTTGCCGAAACGTTCGGGGACAAATTTCAGTTCCTTATCCTGATAAACCTTCATTGCCGGTTTTGCCAGTTCTTCCATCTTAACGAACCACTGCAGTTTAATCATGGGTTCAATGGCAACATGGCATCTTTCGTGGCAGCCTACCGCATGGGTGATGTCTTCGATCTCAACCAGATAGCCTTCTTCCTCCAGCTGTTTTACGATTTCTTTTCTGGCTTCCATTCTGTCCATGCCTGCAAATCTGCCTGCCATTTCATTCATCGTACCATCATCATTCATCACGCAGATACGAGGCAGATCATGTCTCAGGCCAACTTCAAAGTCGTTAGGGTCATGGGCAGGTGTGATTTTTACAACACCTGTACCAAATTCTCTATCTACATAAGAGTCAGCAATGATAGGAACTTCTTTGTTCAGAACGGGAACAATACAGGTTTTACCGATCAGGTGCTGATATCTTTCATCTTCAGGATGAACTGCAACCGCTGTATCGCCCATCATTGTTTCCGGTCTTGTTGTTGCCAGTCTCAGTTTTTCATCAGAACCAACGATGGGATAGTTGATATGATAGAAATGGCCGGCTGTATCAACGTGTTCTACCTCCGCATCGGAAATAGTCGTCTGGCATTCCGGGCACCAGTTGATGATTTTTTCCCCGCGGTAAATATATCCTTTGTTATACAGTCTTACAAAGGTTTCCAGAACCGCTTCGGAGCAGCCTTCGTCCATAGTAAAACGAACACGGTCCCAGTCGCAGGAACAACCCAGCTTCCGCAGCTGATTCAAAATGATGCCGCCATATTCTTCTTTCCATGCCCAAGCTCTTTCCAGGAAACCTTCACGGCCAACATCTTCCTTTGTCAGCCCCTCGGAAGCCATTTTCTGAACAACCTTCAGCTCTGTGGAAATACTTGCATGGTCGATACCGGGTACCCACAGGGCATTATAGCCGGACATTCTTTTCCAGCGGATCAGAATATCCTGCATCGTGTTATCCAGTGCGTGGCCCATGTGCAGCTGCCCTGTGATATTCGGGGGCGGCATAACGATGCAAAAGGGTTCTTTTGTTTTATCTACTTCTGTATGGAAATATTTCTTTTCCATCCATTTGTTGTAAAGTCTTTCCTCTACAACAGAGGGGTCAAAATTCTTTGCCAACTCTCTCATTGTGATTTTCCTCCTATGTTTTTTATTTCACTGTGAATATAAAAGAAAAGAGCTTCCATCCTAAAAAGGACGAAAGCTCGCGGTACCACCTTCATTCCCGTTCCCATTGGAACGGACACTTTTCGGCCTGTAACGGGACCTCCCGTTTTCGCCTACACAAGGGTTTCCTCTTCAGCGAAACAACTCCAAAGCTACCTTCCACATCTTTCCTGCAAAGGGCCTTTCAGCCGATGAACCCTTCTCTCTGCACATTCTGGATGTGTACTCCTCTTTTTCTCTGTCTTTCACAGTGCTGTATTTTGTTCTATATCACAAAATTTTATTCAATTCATCCAATTTTGTCAAGGGTATTTTAGTAATTATTTTGTATACATCGAAAAGCAGAGAAAAAGCACTTCCTATCCGTTTTCTGAATAGAAAATACTTTTCATATTTCTTTTTCACAGCAGCAAAGCTCCTATTTTCATAGAAAACAGAAGCCTTCTCCGCTTTATGTAACATTCTCTTTATTTATTCTCTATCCTTGGGATAGCGGGAAATATTCAGCAAAATCCCGACCATGATCATCAAAAATACCAGTGATGTGCCGCCATAGCTGACAAAAGGCAAGGGCTGCCCTGTATTGGGAATCGTGTTTGTAACTACGCCAATATTGATGATAGACTGGAAGGCAATGACCGCCGTGATGCCTGTCGCTACCAGCATCCCAAAGGAATCTTTTGCATTTATAGCAATCTTGATTCCCCGCCAGATCAGCACCGCAAACAGAAGAATGACCAGCGCTGCGCCAACAAGCCCCAATTCCTCACAAATGATGGCAAAAATAATATCATTATAGGCTTCGGGGATAAATGTCTTTTGCCGGCTCTGCCCCAAGCCAAGGCCAAATAAGCCGCCGGAGGCCAAAGCATATAAAGACTGAATCGTCTGGAAACCGGCGCCCGTCGGGTCGCTCCAAGGGTCCAGCCAGGTCTGGATACGGCCTAATCGATATCTGAACTGCGGCAGCAGCACCGCAATGGCACAAAGGGGCAATGCCCCTGCAATCGCCGCCCCGAAATACCATACCCGAGGGCTGGCTATAAAAAGAATGGTCGCCCCCATCAGCCCTACCAACAAGGCAGAGGAAAAATTGGATACCGCGATCAAAGCCACAGGCAGCAGCAAAACACAACAGGCCTTTGCAAAGCCCTTGATATTCGCCAATTCCTTCCGATGGTCTATAACATAGACAGAAAGGTACAAAATGACAGCAATCTTCGTAAATTCCGAAGGCTGGAAGGACAAAGAACCAATTCCCAGCCATCGCTTCTGCCCGCCGGCTTCCGTCCCAAAGAAAGGCAGCATCGCCAGAAAAATATTGGAAAGCCAATAGGCCAGCCTTGCAAACCGCTTCCAAAAGGTATAGGGCACATTCATGCAGAACAGCATGGCACAAATGCCCAAAACCGCCCATACGCTCTGCCGCTTCAGGAAATAGAACATATCATTGTTGAACCGTTCTGTGGTCATCGTATAATAATAGCTGGAGCTGAAAATCATGACAACGCCAAAAAGCACCAGCGTCAGCACGATGAACATGACCGTGAAATCATATCCCAAAGGCTTGATATACTTCCGCTTCGCGGTTTTCTTTTTCGGTCTGCCAGGATTTCTTCCCATTTCTACACCTCGTCAAAGAGTTTTATTTTAAATATCCTCTTACCTGTTCCTTGAACAGATCGCCCCGCTGTTCATAGTTATCGAACATTCCCCAGCTTGCGCAGGCAGGAGAAAGCAGCACGCAATCGCCCAGTTCCGCCTTTGCTCTGCACAGGTCTACAGCTTCTTGGAAAGTCTCACAATCAGAAATTGCTGTAAAGCCGAATTTCTCAGCGGATGCCCGCACCTGGGGCGCTGTCACGCCAATCAAGACCAGATGCTTCACCCTGCCGGGGAAGAGCTTCGTCCATTCGTCAAAGGAAACGCCCTTATCATAGCCGCCGCCAATCAGCACGATGGGCTTTTTCATCGCCAGCACCGCACGGATAGACGCATCTACATTCGTCCCCTTAGAATCGTTATAATAATCCACACCATCTACAGTAGCAACGTATTCGATTCTGTGTTCCACGCCGGCAAAAGCTTTCAGAACCTTTCTAATGATATCCAGAGAAACACCGGCGCAAATGCCTGCTGCCGCTGCCGCCATGACGTTTTCATGGTTGTGTACGCCCAAAATCTGCAGGTCGTTTACATTGATGAGGGTTTCCTTAATACCATTCCAACGCACTTCGATAGTTTCCCCATCCAGATAGATACCTTCTTCCAGCTTTTCGGAAGAACTGAAGAAAAATACCTTTGCCGCTGTTTTCTCTGCCATTTTGCGGCAAACTTCATCCGCATGGTTCAGGATACAAAAATCTTCCGCTGTTTGTTTTGCAAAAACCCGTTCCTTCATGGCAATATAAACTTCCATAGTTTTATGTCTATTCAGATGGTCGGGCGTAATATTCAGCACCGCACTGATATGGGGATGAAATTCCTTCGCCTTTTCCATCTGGAAGCTGCTGATCTCTGCAACCACCCAGTCTTTTTCCGTCAGGCGTTCCACCTCGCCGCTGTAGGAAATACCAATATTCCCCACTACCGCAGTTCCGGGGTAAACTGCCTTCATGATTTCCCCGGTCAGGGTTGTTGTCGTCGTTTTGCCGTTTGTACCTGTGATTGCTGTGATGGGACAGGGTGTCAGGCTATAAGCCAGCTCCACTTCACTGATGACATTCACGCCAGCCTCCTCTGCCGCCGCAATAAAGGGCAGATCGCAGGGGATACCGGGGCTCAGCACAATCACATCCTGTGCACAGGCAATATCATCCGGGTTTGCGCCTGTGTAAAGGACAATTCCTTCGTTTTCCAAAGCAAGCACATCCGCAGGAATTTTTTCTCTTTTCTTCATATCCTGCAGGGTCACTGCCGCACCCAGTCTTTTCAGCAGCTTTGCCGCAGCAATGCCGCTTTTCGCCATGCCGCAGACCAGCGCTTTTTTACCATTGTATTCCACGTTTGATTCCTTCTTTCCGATTTCTGTTACAGGAACATATTTTTACAGCCTAAGAAACCGATCAGGCAAAGCAATGCTGTTGATACATAAAACAGCGTTACCACCTTTGTTTCTCTCCAGCCGCATTTTTCCAGATGATGATGGAAGGGAGCCATCTTGAACAGACGTCTACCTTCGCCGTATTTTCTCTTTGTGATCTTGAACCAGCCTACCTGCAGCATAACGGAAATGGATTCCCACAAATAAACGAATCCAACGATCACAATAAAGATGGGCATTTTCAGCACAAAGGCCGTAGAAGCCACAAAGCCGCCCAAAGCCAAAGAACCCGTATCCCCCATAAATACCTTTGCAGGGTAGGAGTTGAAAATCAAAAACGCCATCAGGCCGCCCATAATGGCACCGCACATAGGCGCCACCGTACTGCCTGCCGCCCAAGCCGCAATCATGAAGAAAGCCGCTACCAGCAAAGTCACCCCGCTGGACAAGCCATCCAAACCATCTGTCAGATTGACGCCGTTGACCGTACCCAAAACGGCTACGAACAGGAAGGGAATGAACAGAATCCCCAAATCCAGCATCATGCCTTGTGTAAAGGGTACATAGATGGCTGTACCGATGCCGCTTTTCAGCACATAAGAGCAGAACAGTCCTGTAACGATGAGCTGCAGCAGCAGCTTCTGATAGGCCCGCAGCCCCAAGGAACGTTTTTTCACCACTTTAATATAATCATCCAGAAAACCAATCAGACCATAGCACAGGGTCATTAACAAAATAGCTGCGCCATCCCGATTTCCTTTCAGGAAAAAGATGCTTGTGATCACGAAAGCCACCAGAAAGGCTACCCCGCCCATGGTAGGGGTGCCTTGCTTTGCCAAATGGGTCTCCGGCCCATCATCGCGGACGTTCTGGCCAAATTTCAGTTTTCTCAGCATCGGGATCACGATTGGACACAAAATAACACCAATCACGAAAGATATGATTATGGCATAGACTGCCTGTTCCAAAGAACCCACTTTAGTTCACTCCTTGCAATTTCGCTACCGTTTTTTCAAATTCTCTGCTGCGGGATGCTTTCAGCAGCACTGTATCCCCCGCTTTCAGGGCAGGGATACCTTTTTCCCAGAATTCTTCCTGTGTTTCCAGATAATATACTTCTTTCATCCCAGCTTTTTTCGCCGCATCTGCCATATAATCGCAGCACAGACCGATGCAGTACAGCACATCAATGCCTTTTTCCGCCGCATGGATGCCCACTTCTCTGTGTCCTTCTTCCGCATAATCGCCCAGTTCCCCCATAAAGCCCAATACAGCGATCTTTCTGCCTTTGGCATTGGCAAGGATATCCAAAGATGCCTTACAGGAAACAGGGTTGGAATTGTATACGTCATTCAGGATGGTGATACCATCCATGGTTGTTTCGATGCTCATTCTGTTTTTGGTGGACTGGAATCCCTCAATGCCGGCCTTCACCTGTTCCAGTGTCAGCCCCAGCTCCACGCCCACTGCCGCTGCGGAAAGGGCATTCAGCACCATATGCACACCGGGGATAGGGATATCCACATGCACATTGCCGATGGGGGTATGAATGGTGCAGGCCGTTTTTTCCAAGCCGATCTGCTCGATCTCATCCGCATAGAAATCCTTCTGATTTTCCACGCCAAACCAGCGTACCTTATGGGGCAGCTTGCCTTCCAATGTCTGCAGCATATCATTATCCCCATTCAGGATGGCAACGCCGTCTTTATCCAAATGGGCCAGCATTTCGCATTTTGCTTTCAGAATGCCTTCCCTGCTGCCCAAAAATTCCATGTGTGCCACGCCTACATTGGAAATGACGCCAATATTCGGGCGCACCGCCGCCGCAATTCTGTCCAGTTCACCGAAGTGGTTCATGCCCATTTCAATGACAGCCGCCTGA
>NZ_JBJEJK010000003.1:0-17410 GCF_051877975.1 Anaerotignum sp. | reverse complement strand
GAAGTGGTTCATGCCCATTTCAATGACAGCCGCCTGATGATGTTCTTCAATGCGGAAAATCGTCAGAGGAACGCCAACTTCATTGTTATAATTGCCCTGTGTCCAAAGGGTATCATATTTCTGAGAAACCACAGAAGCAATCATGTCTTTTGTGGTGGTTTTGCCTACGCTACCTGTGATCGCGATATAAGGGATATCAAAGAGATCTCTGTAATATGCAGCCAAATCCAGCAGTGCTTTGCCTGTATCGGGCACCAGCAGCACAATGGCACCGTTTTGGGGTGCAACCACCTTCTGAGATAAACATGCTGTCACACCATTTTCAAAACACTGGGGCAGAAAATCATGTCCATCTCTCACTTCGCCGATACGGGCAACAAAAAGCGTACCTTCCTGAGCTGTTTCTCTGGAATCCTGTGTCACATGCCAGATTTCCTTCTTCAGTGCTTCTTCCATATCGCCCAGAGCGATCATCTGGGCACCTGTTGCTTTGATAATTTCTCGAATCGTAATTTTTTTCATAAACAATCCTCTCCAAATGCCTTGCGTACTTCTTCCATATCGTCAAAATGAATGGTTCTGTCCGGGAAGATCTGATAAGTCTCATGTCCCTTGCCTGCAATCAGGATGACATCCCCTTCGCCGGCCAGTTCCACCGCTCTTTGAATCGCTGTTCTTCTGTCCACGATCTTTTCATAAGGACAATCAGTTTTCTTGACGCCAGCTTCCACATCCTGCAAGATGGCCTCCGGGTCTTCTGTTCTGGGGTTATCGGAAGTGATGATGCAATAGCCTGCCAATCTGCCGCCGATCTCACCCATGATAGGGCGTTTTGTTCTGTCCCTGTCCCCGCCGCAGCCAAATACGGCAATGAGCTTCCCTTTGACAAATTCGTTGGCTGTGTTCAGCACATTTTCCAAGCCATCGGGGGTATGGGCATAATCTACCACTGCCTGACAGCCCTTTTTGCTGCGTACTGTCTGGAATCTGCCGGAAACACCGGGGTTTTCCGTCAGCCCTGCCACAACCTCCTCCACTGCGATGCCCAGCAGCAGGCAGGCGCCGGCAGAACCCAACGCATTATATACACTAAAGCGGCCGGGTGTGTGCAGGTGTACAGGGTATTTCTTCCCCTGCCAGATCAGGTTGAAGGCCGTTCCTTCCGCGGAAATATCGATATTTTCCGCCGTCAGGTCTGCTTCATTGTCCACAGCGAAAGTCAGCACCTGACCTTTGCTGTGTTCTTTCATATAGGCACCGGCAGCATCATCCATATTGATGACGCTTTTCGCTGCCCGTTCAAAGAGCAGCCCCTTTGCCGCCCGGTAATTTTCCATGGTTTTATGATAATCCAGATGATCCTGCGTCAGGTTGGTGAAAATAGCAATATCAAAATCAATGCCATCCACCCGATGCAGGTCCAGGGAATGGGAGGAAACTTCCATCACCACATCTGTCACATCTTCTTCCTGCATCTGTCTAAATAATGCCTGCAGTTCCTTGGATTCCGGCGTTGTTCTCTCTGTTTTCAGCACCTTGTCACCAATGCGGTTTTCGATAGTGCCAATGATGCCCACTTTTTTCCCTGCTCTGTCCAAGATGGATTTTATCAGATAGGTAGTAGAGGTTTTCCCATTGGTGCCTGTCACACCGATGGCGTTCATTTCCCTGGAGGGGTGTCCGTAGAAATGATCGGAAACCACCGCCAGCGCAGCCCGGTTATTTTCTGTCACAATGACTGTCACATCTTCCGGCACGCCTTCCACCTTATGCTCACACAAAAGTGCCGCCGCACCTTTTTCCACCGCCATGGGAATATATTTGTGTCCATCTGTCTGAAATCCCGTGATGCAGACAAACAGACTGCCTTTTTCTGCCTTTCGGGAATCATACTGGAAATCGAAAATCTCCATTTCCGCCGTTCCCTGCTGCACTTCGTAAGAAATGCCTTCCAAAAGCTGTTTCAGTTTCATGATACAGCCTCCTTTCTTTTCCGGCTCCCTGCGAAAAATACCAATATTGAGCCATTGTTTAGTATACCACACTTACGGCTGACAACCAAACCTTTTTCCCATTTTTTCTTGAAAAATGCAGACAAAACCCGTCATTCCAAGGATATGATGACCTTTGTTCCTTTATTTACCAGTTCTCCTGCCGGCGGGGTCTGCCTTGTGATGGTCTCTCCTTCTGTTTCCACCTCTGCGGAAAGGCCCGCTTGGAAAAGGGCATTTTTCGCCTCGCCCAAGGTCATTCCAAGCAAATCAGGAACCGTTGTCACGCTTTTTGCCGCTTCTTCCGCTTCCTTTTCATTAAACTCTGGCTCAATTCCCAGATAAGGCAGGATATTCTGCAGCAATTCCTGCATGACAGGTCCTGCCACTGTGCCGCCGTAATATACCCCCTGGGGTTCATCGATCAGCACCAAAGCCATGACCTGCGGATTTTCCGCCGGCGCAAAAGACATAAAAGACGCGATATATTTTCCGCTGCGGCGGGGCAATTTTTCAGAGGTAGCCGTTTTCCCGCCAATGCGATAGCCGGGAATATAAGCTTTGCTCCCTGTGCCTTCCGAAACTACGCTTTCCAATATCTTTTTCATTGTTTCCGACGTTTCCCGGGAAATGACCTGCTCCCCCTGCTCATACTGAAAATTCTCTATCAGATTTCCTTCTTCATCGGCAATCCCCTTGGCAAAATGGGGTGTAATCAGATAGCCCCCATTGACAATGGCCGAAGCCGCCCGCAAAAGCTGTAGGGGCGTGATTTGAAAAGATTGGCCGAAGCTCATGGTAGCCAATTCCACCGGGCCAATATTCTCCAGTTTGTGGATAATACCAGTGGCTTCCCCTGCCAAGTCTACGCCTGTTTTCTGGGCAAAGCCAAATTTCTGCATATATTCTAAAAACTTCTCTGCTCCTAAACGCTCGCCCACTTCCATGAAAACAGGGTTGCAGGAATTTTGTACCCCCTGCACGAATGTCTCCGCCCCATGGGTTCTGGGATAACGCCAGCATTTGATCTGTCTGTCCCCGGCGACATAAAACCCGCGACAGAAAAAACTGCTTTCCGGTGTCACAACGCCTTCTTCCAGCCCTGCAGAGGAAGTCACGATCTTGAAGGTACTCCCCGGTTCATATGTATCATTGATGGCAGTATTTCGCCACATCTGATTCAGGTAATCATTTTTTTCTTTTTCGGAAAAACTATCCCAGTTTGCCGCCAGTTCTTCATCCTGAATGGTAAAAGGGTCGTTTAAATCAAAGGACGGATAATTGACCATGGCATAAATCTCCCCGTTCTGGGGGTTCAAAATGATGATAACGCCCCGTTTTGCCCCCTTGGTTTCCACCGCCTTGGCAATGGTCTGTTCCGCATATTGCTGTATCACCACATCTATGGTCGTCACCAGGTTTTTCCCATCCACAGGGGGGATACGCTCCTGTTCGCTGTCCACTTCGTTCCCCCGGGAATCCGTCAGGGTCAAAATCTTTCCCTGTTCCCCTTCCAGCAGCTCATCATATTTGGCTTCCAAGCCGATGATGCCCTGGTTATCCTTCCCTACAAAGCCAATGACCTGTGCAGCCAGCTCCGAATAGGGATAGACCCGCTGTACATCCTCGTCCACTTCCACACCGGGAAAGTTGGCCTTGCGGATGGCAGCTGCCGTTTCCGTGTCCACCTTCGTTTTGATGCGCACCAGGGCAACCTTTTGCTTGATTTTTTCCAGAACATCTTCATATTCCAGATCCAGCGCATCCGCCAAAAAAGCCGCTGTCTTTTCTTTTTCCTTCACCTGCACCGGAATCACGCTGACAGCATTGACTGTTTCCGTCAGAGCAATGCCCTCTCCGTTTCGGTCCAGGATAGATCCCCGTTTTGGCGTGATGAGGCGGTCTCTGGTCTGCTGTTCATAGGCCAGCTCCTGCCATCCCTCCGCCCGAAAAAGCTCAATAAAAACCAACCTTCCCGTCAGCAGCAAATACCCAAACATAGAACAAAAAAGGAAGATCAATAATTTCTTTTTCGCCCCGATCGACGGTTTCTCCATACAAAACACCCCTGTCTCTTCGCTCTACAATTTATTGTATAGAAAAGACAGGGTGTCTATGCTTTTCACTATTCCGTTGTTTTCTTCGGTTCTTCTGCTGTTTCTTCCGGCGCCTCCTGCTTCGTCAGGGTGATGGTCACTTCACTGCCCTCCTCTACGGATACGCCATATTTCGGGTCTTGGGCCGTTACAGTGCTGTTGGATGTTTCTCCATTGAAAACCACTTCGAAGCCTGCATCAGAAAGGGTCTCGACTGCTTCGCTATAGGTTTTTCCCATGACATCAAGCACCTTCACTGTGCCGCTGTCCGATTCGGATTTTGTAACATATAGGATAACCTCGCTGCCAACCTCCACCTTCGTGCCGCTCTTGGGCACCTGATTGGTGATGGTATTGCCCGTACCGACTACTTTATAGTTCAGACCCTTGCCATCCAAATCCATAGTTACATGGTAGGTACTGCTGCCCACATAATCCGGCATGGTCACAGTGGTTTTTCCGCTGTTCAGCGCTGCGGTTTCTTCCGTTGCTTCTGTAGGTTCCAGGTTTTTATATTTGATGATATTTTCCATCAGCTGTTTTGTCATAGTTGCTGTGGTCTGTACGCCGTCAGCATAATCTTCCGGCAGATGAATGACACTGAACACCAGATACTGGGGATTTTCCGCAGGAAAATATGCCATATGGGTCAGCGTCCAGGATTTATCACTGGTACGGGAACCCTGTTCGGATGTCCCTGTTTTACAGCCGATAGAATAACCGGGAATCTCAATTTTTTTACCAGTACCATGGTCTACCGTTGCTTTTAAAGCCGTACGGATATAATCAGAGGTTTTCTGGGAAATGACCTTCCGCACCACTTCCGTACTTTGCTCCATCACAACAGAGCCATCATCATCCACAATCTGAGAAACCACATAAGGCTTCACTAGGTTGCCGCCATTGATGAGGGCAGCAAAGGCTGTCACCATCTGGATAGAAGTACAGTTGAAGGTCTGCCCAAAGGAACTTGTTGCTAATTCTACAGGGCCTAACGCAGATTTTGCATGAAGGATGCCAACTGCTTCACCGGGCAGGTCAATCCCCGTTTTCTGTCCAAAGCCAAATTCTCTTTGATATTTATAGAATTTTTCCACCCCCAGCTTCTGGGCAATCTGGATGATGCCGGGATTACAGGATTGTGCTAAGATCTCCTCTACGGAAATCGTTCCATGCCCGCTGTGCAAATGACAGCTGATATCTCTGTCTGCAACGGTGATTTTGCCTCCGCAGTAGAAAGTGGAGTTTTTCGTAATCACGCCTTCTTCCAATGCTGCTGCCACCACCAGCGGTTTATAAACCGAGCCGGGTTCATAAGTATCACTGATACAGAAGTTTCTCCATGTGGTGTTCAAATATTCACTTTTTTCTTCATCAGTCATGGCTTCCCATGTTTCCCGGAAGGTTTCGTCTGTTTCCAGTGCCAATGGTTCATCAGGGTCATTCAGATCGAAGGTATCCGCTGCTGCCATGGCATAAATCTCCCCTGTATTGGGATTCATGACAATCGCCGCTACATTCTGGGAAGGCCAGGTTTCCATAGTTTCCTTTACCGCCTGCTCCGCATACTGTTGTATCGTATAATCCAGAGTAGTGACGATGGTATTCCCATCCTGGGCTGCATAATCCTGATATGTCACTTTATCCGCCCCCTGATACAGAATAAAGGAACGGCCGGGGGTGCCTGTCATTTCGTCATTGTAATAGCCTTCCAGCCCCCAGGTATTGTTGAACCCGATCAGGTGGCAAGCCAGCGTTTTCAGGGGATAGGAACGTTTGCTGGTCTGTTCAAAATAAACCCCCAGCAATTTTTTTGCTTCCAGTTTTTCCTTGACGCTTCTTTCCACGCCCTTGACCAGATATTTCCAGTGGGTAGGGGTATTAATCTTATTGGTTTCCGGGTTCAATGTAACATGATACTGTAAATCTTCATACTTCAAATCAGGAAAATATTCACACAATGTCGTGAATGTCTCCTTCGTTTTTTCTTCATCGTTTTCTTCCGCCAGCTGCAGAGGATCAAGCACTACATTATAAACTGCCGTAGAAACCGCCAATACCTGTTCATTTCTGTCCAAAATACTGCCGCGGTTCGCTGTATTCACCAGATCATATCGATTGATCTGCTGATTTTTTGCAGCCGTTTCAAATTCTGCCCCATGGGCCACCTTCCAATATACAACTCTGCCAAAAAGCACTGTCAATATTGCCATAAATACAAAAAGAATAAAAGCAAATTTTTGTTTTGCTTTTATTCCCCGTGCCTTTCTTCTCATCTATCATCAATCCTTTTTCAAGATATTTCGAATTTTATCCAACAAAGAAGCGCCTTCTGCCGCGTCCTCTGTATCATACTGCACCGTATAGCTCTGCTTGGGCACGTCAATATAAACCACCTGATAGGGCTGAGGCTCACTCATACCCAGTCGTTCTGTGGCTTCCTGCTTGATATAATCCATATCCAGCTGTTCTGTCAGCTCTGCCTCCAAAATGGCATTGGCAGATTTCAGGTCTTCCAGTGTGCTTTTCTGTTTGCGGAGGGAAACCTCTGCCTGATCCACCACCACATGCATCCCCATGAAAGCGATACACCCAACAAAAAGCACCAATGCCATAGCAATCATTTTTACAGAAGAAATCCGATGTTCCCTTGCTTCTTCCCTGGCGATGCGCGCCGCTTCTCTGCGTCGCTCTTCTTCTTCCTCACGCACACGATAGGGGGTATAATCCGGCTGCAATTCATAGGCTACATTGCCATAGGTATAGTAAGAGCCTTTTTCCATGGGCTTTCGTTCCTGATGTTTCTTCGCTGCCATATCCTTCCCCTCCTTTCCGTGAGTCATTCTATGCTTTCCTCATGGGCAATCCCTTCCAATACACGCAGTTTCGCGCTTCTGGAACGAGGATTGCTCTCCAGTTCCTCTTTACTGGGCAAAATAGGCTTTCTGGTCACCACTCTGCCCAAAGGCTTCTTCCCGCAAACGCATACGGGAAACTGGGGCGGGCAGATACAGGGATTTTCCTGCTTCCGGAACGCATCTTTTACAATGCGGTCTTCCAGAGAGTGGAAAGTAATGATACAAAGCCTGCCGCCTTCCTTTAATCTTTCAGAGACATCATCAATGGCCTTCTGCAGCACCTCCAATTCCCCATTTACTTCAATGCGGATGGCCTGAAAGGTTCTCTTTGCCGGATGCGGTCCATCCTTTCTGGCCCCTTTGGGTACTGCCTTTTTGATGATATCCACCAGTTCGCCCGTAGTTTCAATGGGCTTTTCTGCTCTTTCTTTTACGATAAACTGAGCGATACGTCTTGCCCAGCGTTCCTCGCCATAGGTGAAAATGACTCTGTCCAGTTCATCTTCGCTGTATTCATTCACCACGTTATAGGCGCTGAAGGGCCTGTCCGGGTTCATCCGCATATCCAGCGGCGCATCCTGCTGATAGGAAAAACCCCGTTCCGCTTCATCCAGCTGATGAGAGGAAACGCCGATATCCATCAGCATCCCGTCGATTTTATCTATCCCAAGCTCGTCCAAAATATGGGCGATATTGCCAAAGTTGTCCCGCACAAAGGTGATCTTATCCCGATGCTCCGCCAATCGTTTGCCTGCCGCTTCGTGGGCATTGGGGTCTTGGTCGATGCAGATCAGGCGGCCTGTTTCAATCCTCTTAGCGATTTCCAAAGAATGACCACCGCCGCCCATGGTACCGTCCACATAAATGCCGTCAGGCTTGATATTCAGCTGTTCAATGCACTCATGCAGAAGTACGGAAATATGATGAAATTCCATGCCTGACTTCCTTTCTGATTTCTTTTTTCATCCAATCGAAGCTATGCATAACGAAGTGCCCTCTTACGAGGCTTTCGCATACAGCTTTGCTGCCTTCGCTTTTGCTCCCTTCAGTCTGCAAAGGCATTCGTTAGATTCCCAAATTCTCCATTTCAAAGGCCAGCTCATTGCTGATGTAATCCTCTTCGTCGCTGTATTCATTCCAGTTATCTTTATTCCAAATTTCGATGCGGTTATTCACACCGATGGAAACGATGTCTTTTTTCAGCCCCGCATATTCTCTTAGATGGGGCGGAATCATGATGCGCCCCTGATTATCCAGTTCACATTCCACTGCTCCCGCAAAGAAGAAGCGGACAAATTTACGGGCACCTGTATTGGTCAGCGGCAGCTGTTTCAGTTTTTCTTCAAAAACCTTCCATTCGGCTTCCGGGTAGGCAAAAAGGCATTTATCCAAGCCCTTTGTCACAACGAAATGCTCACCAAGCCCTTCTCTGAACTTTGCAGGAACGATCAAGCGCCCTTTTGCATCAATGGAATGCTGATATTGCCCCAAGAACATCTCGCTGTCACCACCTTTCACCATTTTCTCTTTTTTATGGTATTTTTTCACCACAAAAAACCACTTTACGCCACTTCTATCCACATTGTAATATACCCGTCCCAAAAAAACAACCCCAAAAGAACGTTTTCTATGGATTTTTTTCATTAAAAAAACCTGATATTTCAAGCCTTTTCCCCAGAAAAGAAAGCACTCTCCCTCCACTCTCCAACAAAAACCAATTTTTTCTATTTTCCATTCCCTCCACCACGCTCCACCCACACCGTAAAAATGCCCAGAAAGCAAAAAAAAAACCCAGAAAATAAATCCTGAGTCCTTTTTCTTATTCTGTTTATTTCTTTTTATAAAATTCCGCCAATGCCTTAAAGCCGGGCAAAGAACCTTCAATCGTCTCCGGAGATACACAATAGGAGACACGCACATATCCGGCACAGCCAAAGCCGCTGCCAGGCGTCAGCAGAATACGGTATTCTTTTGCCTTATTTACAAAGGCCTTATCATCTGCAATAGGCGTTTTTACGAACATATAAAACGCCCCTTCCGGTTTCGCGCATTCATATCCATATTCGATCAGCGCATTATAGAGCCGTTCTCTGTTTCTGTCATAGAAGCTGATATCCACCATTTCTTCGCAGCATTCTGCGCAAACCAGCTGCTGCAGACCAGGGGCATTGATAAAGCCTGTAATACGCGTTGCCACAGCAACGGCAGCAATGATGTTTTCAAAATCTTCCACATCATCTCTCAGTGCCAGATAACCAATACGGTCGCCGGGCAAAGAAAGGGATTTAGAAAAAGAATATGCAACGATGGTATTTTTATAAAAATCAGGAATCCAAGGCACTACCGCGCCATCGTATACCAATTCTCTATAGGGTTCATCGGAAATCAGATAAATGGCATGTCCAAATTCCTTTTCCTTTTCCGCCAAAACATCGGCAATGGCTTTAATGGTTTCCGCGCTGTAAACAACACCGGTAGGATTGTTGGGATTATCGATCAGGACAGCCCTTGTTTTTTCCGTCACACACTTCGCCAACTCTGCCGGGTCTGGCTGGAAGGTGGGAATATTGGGAGGAACCGCCGTCAATGTGCAGTTCACGTTATCCGCATAGCGATCATATTCGCCAAAATAAGGGGCGAAAGTCAGCACTTCCTGTCCGGGATCCATCAGCACCTTCAGCAGGCAGTTGATACCACCGGCCGCCCCGGTGCACATCATGATGTTATCCACGCCAAAGCTTTCGCCAAAGCGACGATTCAGGCTGGCTGCAATCTTTTCTCTGGCTTCGATAAAGCCATTATTGGGCATATAATGGTGCAGATACCAAGGGTCTGTTTCATTCAGCACCTTGATACTGGTTTCTCTGATGATATCAGGTGCAGCCAGGTTTGGATTGCCCATACCAAAATCATATACATTTTCCGCGCCGTATTGTTCTTTCATACGGGCACTTTCTGTATACATGCTGCTCATGGCAGCACTTCTCTCCAGTAATTTTGACATTCTATCGGAAATCATATCGATCTGCCTTCTTTCTTCATTTCTTTTTTCATCTTTTGTACATTTCCAAAATTCTTTTGTTTCCTTTTTTATTTCTGATATTGCTCCGCCAGATATTCGATGGCTTCCACATAGCCCTGGAAGCCCTTACCCATGATGGTTTTCACACATGCTTTTCCTGCATAGGAAATTTGGCGGAAATCTTCCCGTTCCTTCACATCAGAAATATGTACTTCCACTGCAGGCAGGCTCACCGCTTTCAGTGCATCCAAAATAGCTACGCTGGTATGGGTATAGGCCGCCGGGTTGATGACGATACCATTGGTGCCGTCAAAATAGGCCTGCTGGATACGGTCTACCAAGTCCCCCTCATGGTTAGACTGATAGATTTCCCCTTCGATTCCTTTTTCCGCAAAGGTTTTTTCGATCAGATGTTTCAAATCTTCATAGGTTTCCGCACCATAGATATTTTTTTCCCGAATTCCCAGCATATTCAGGTTCGGTCCATTGATGACAAGCAGTTTCATACAGCCGCCTCCTTATACTTCCGAATAGCAGCCCAAGAAAGACATGCTTTCTGCCGCCTGTTCAATATCCTTCAGTACTGTCCGCATTTCAGGGGAAAATACAGAGCCGTCCAGGTCGAAATAGAAGCGGAATTCAAAATCCTTTCCGGGGATCGGGCGGCTTTCCAATTTGCACAGATTGATGCCGCGACAAGCGAATTTGCCGATCAGTTCATGCAGGGAACCGGGTCTGTGGTCTACGGAAAGCATCAGGCTAATTCTGTTGGAACCTGCATAGATTTCCATATCCTTTGCGATACAAATGAATCTGGTATAGTTGTTTTCATTATTCTGAACCCCGTTCTTCAGCACGTTCAGGCCATACAGCTTCGCACAGTCTGGAGAGGAAAGGGCAGCAATATCTCTTCTGTCGCTTTCCGCAACAAATTTTGCCGCTGTTGCTGTATTTTCAAAAATGGTCACTTTCACATCAGGGTTTGCCTTCAGAAAATTGCTGCACTGCTGCAGAGCCTGTGTATGGGAGATCACTTCTTTGATATCCTCAACTTTCACGCCGGGTTTTGCCAGCAGGGCATGGCTTACATGCAGCTTCAGGCTTTTTACAATATAGAATTTGTGGCGCACCATCAGGTCATAAACCTCTGTAACAGAACCGGCGGAGCTGTTTTCGATAGGCAATACGCCGTATCTGCACAGACCGGATTCTACGGCATTGAATACACTTTCAAAATTGTTAAAATACATTTTGCTGGGAAGGGTAAACAATCTGTCGCAGGCTCTGGCCGCATAAGAACCTTCCACTCCCTGACAAGCTACAACTGCCTTTCTGGGAAATTCCATGGGAGGATTTGCGATGTTTTTCAAAATTTCTTCAGACAAAGCAGTTTCCTTTGTCAAAATCCCAGCCTGATAGCTTCTGCTGATGTCGAACATAGTCTGATACAGCTTATTGACATAAAGTTCAAATTCTTCACCGGCCTTTTCCATGACCCTTTCCAGAACGGCCTGTTCTCTTCTCAGATCCAGCACAGGCAGGTTCTTTTCTGCTTTCGCACTGGCAACATCTGCTGCTGCCTGCATCCGCTCAACAAATAATTCTACCATCTGGTCATCGATGGCATTGATCCTTTCTCTAACCGCATTCAAATCCATCGTACGTTCCCGCCTTTCCTTTTTTATTCCATCCGGCAGAGAAGATCCAGGATCGCTACGGCCGCCGCCGCTTCCACACAGGGCACAGCTCTGGGCACGATACAGGGGTCATGTCTGCCTATGATGGCCAATTTATCATTTTCTTTTTTGCTGATGCTGATGGTATCCTGTTCCTGCCCGATGGAAGGAGTGGGCTTGAAAGCCGCCCGCAATATCAAAGGCATACCGCTGGAAATGCCGCCCAGGGAACCGCCGTGGTTATTAGTCTTTGTGTGAACAGTACCATCTGCTTCATATATAAAATCGTCGTTATTTTCCGAACCGAACAACTCTGCCACGCCAAAGCCCTTGCCAAATTCCACGCCTTTTACTGCGGGAATAGCAAAAACAGCCGCCGCCAGTCTGCTTTCCAAGCCGTCAAACATGGGTTCCCCCACGCCTACGGGCAGCCCGGTTACAGCGCATTCGATGATGCCCCCAACGGAATCGGCATTGGCCCTTGCTGCAGCGATGGCCGCCTGCATGGCTTCCCCCGCTGCATCATCCTGCACAGGAAACCCTTTGGATGTCACTGTTTTCAGAATTTCCGCATCAATGTGTACCTCGTCAAAGGGGGTATCCTTTACCCCTTTGATAGAAAGGATATGGGCGCCGATCTGAATACCCTTTCTCTCCAAAATCTGCATGCAAACTGCCCCCGCGAAGCAAAGGGGTGCTGTCAGCCTGCCGGAAAAATGACCGCCGCCCCGGTGGTCGTTGGCGCCTTTATATTTCACCCATGCGGTATAGTCTGCATGGCCGGGTCTAGGCAGATCTTTCAATTTATCATAATCTTTCGATCTTGTATTCGTATTTTCAATCACAGCGCAAATGGGTGCGCCGCAGGTCTTTCCCTCAAACAGCCCCGATACTACACGGGGCACATCCCCCTCCTTACGGGGTGTGGAATAGGCATTTCTGCCGGGGGCACGGCGTTCCATAAACTGCTGTACCCGCTCCATATCGATTTCTTCCCCCACAGGCAAGCCATCGATCACAACACCAATGGCTTCAGAATGGGACTGTCCGAAGATCATAATTTTCACTTTTTCCCCAAAACTAGAGGACATCTACAACACCTCCCAGCTTTGTCAGCTCCGCGAAGAAGGAAGGATAGGATTTATTCACTGCCTCCGCCCCTTCAATGGTAATTTCCACCCCAAGGCTTACCGCCGCAATGGCCATAGCCATGACGATACGGTGGTCGCCATAGGAATCGATGACGATCTCGCCCTCAGGGGGATTGCAGCCGCCAGTGATAATGATGCCATCCGGTTTTTCTTCCACTTCTACGCCGATTCTTTTCATACAGTCCGCCATGGCTGCTAGTCTGTCACTTTCTTTGATCCGCAGTCTGCCTGCGTGATAGATTTCCGTTTTTCCTTCTGCCGCAGCAGCCGCCACGCACAGAATAGGCACTAAATCGGGAATCTGCGCCCCGTCAATGCGAATCCCCTTCATTTCTTTATGGGTCATCGTCACTTGGTTCAGGACAATTTTGCTTTCCGCGCCAAACCGTTCCAAAATGGAAACGATCTCCTTATCTCCCTGGGCAGATTCCATATCCAACCCCTGACAGCCAATGCTGCCATGGATGGCACCTGCCACCAACCAGAATGCCGCACTGCTCCAATCGCCTTCCACCATCCGCATGCGAGGGCCATGATAGCTCTGCCCGCCGGGGATGAACCAGCCCTGTTCCGTTTCCTTCACTGCTACACCGAAGGATTGCAGGGTACGCAGGGTCATATCAATATAGCCTTTGGATTCCACATTCGTTGTCAGGCGAATCTCGCTGTCCCCTTCCAGCAAAGGCAGTGCAAACAGCAGCCCTGTAATAAACTGAGAGCTTACGTTACCGGGCAATGTATAAACACCGCTGGTCAGCCGCCCTTCTAGTTCCACCGGCAAATGATCGCTGGAAGCCTTGCAGCCATGCTGCTGCATTTCTTCCAATAAAACGCCAATAGGTCTTTCCGGCAGCCTGCCCTTGCCTTCAAAAAGGACATGTCTGCCCAGAGCACCAGCTACCGGCAGTAGAAAGCGCAGAGTGGAACCGCTTTCGCCGCAATCCAAAATAGTCTCCTCTTTTGCATTTCTGGGTACAGGAACGATCAGTGTGCCAGAGGGTTCTCTCACCACTTCGCCCCCCAGCCCTTCAATGCAGCGGCTCGTGGCTTCCAGGTCATCGTTCCAGCCTTCCAGGAACAATACACATTCTTCTTCCCCCAAGGCTGCCGCGATCATAGCACGGTGTCCATCAGATTTAGAAGAAATAATGCGTACCTGCCCATCATTCAGAGGGCTTTTTCCGATTCTTACATTCATAGTTGTACCGCCTTTTCAAATCAATGCTTTCCTTACCAATTCCGTCACTTCATTCACAGGAATCTTCACAATTTCACAATGGCCGATCTTTGTAGGGAATACAAAGCTGATCTCTCCGCCTCTACGTTTTTTATCCTTCAGAACACCCTCCGCAATTTCTTCTGCAGTATAGGAAGTAGAAACAGGCAGATTATTATTTTCCAAAGCCTTTTGGATGGCTGCCGCCAATCCGGTTTCCGCCAGTCCTTTTTCTTCTGCAACTTTTGCGATCAGATGCATCCCGATGGCTACCGCATGTCCATGGGAAAGGGTAAACCCGCTTCTCTTTTCAATGGCATGGCCCAATGTATGCCCCAGGTTCAGCAGCTGACGCAAGCCTGTATCAAATTCATCCTCCATAACGATATCCCGCTTCATTTTCACGCAGGTTTCAATGATTTCTTCCAAATCTTTTTTGAAATCGCCGGAGGCTGTTTTCTGAAATAAATCCGCATCACCGATAACACCATATTTTAATGTTTCCGCAATGCCGTCGGCAAAGGTTTCTTCCGACAAAGTATCCAGCGTATCTACATCACAAAGCACCAGATGGGGCTGATAGAATGCCCCTGCCATATTTTTCCCCGCCTTCAGGTCGATAGCGGTTTTGCCGCCAACAGAAGAATCCACCGCCGCCAGGAAGGTGGTAGGCACCTGCACAAAGCGGATGCCTCTCTGGTATACCGCCGCTGCAAAGCCTGCCATATCCCCCGTAACACCGCCGCCCAGGGCAACGATAATATCCTGTCTGGTCATTTCTTCCTCTGCCAGAAATTCCAATATATCAGATAAGGTGCCGATATTTTTGGAACCCTCTCCAGCAGGAAAGGCAAACCGACATATCGAAAAGCCGGCTTCCAATAAACTGCTTTCTACTTGCTCCGCATAAAGCCTTTCAACTGTCGTATCTGTGATAACTGCCGCCTTACAAGGACAAATCCGTTTGGCGATCTCCGCCCCTGTCTGCTGCAAAAGTCCGCGTCCGATCAGAATCGGATATTCTACAGACGCACTGACGATCACTTTTCTCATTTTTCTCACACCTTAATCAAATTCCTTGTTTTCATCGATGGCGATGCATTTTTCTCTGCCTTCCTTCAGCAGTTCCCGCAATTCATCGGCATTGCCTTCACGAATCGCACGGCTATAGGCCTGCATCCGTTCGATCAAGCCATCGATTTCGTTGGCCAGGTTATCCCCGTTGGCCAAAAACAGTTCTGTCCACATATTTTCATTCAATCTGGCAACACGAGTCATATCATGGAAGCTGCCGCCGGAAAAACCCTGGAAATTGGAAGACAGCGCGCCTTTTACATAGGCGCTGGAAACTACGTGGGCCAGCTGAGAAGTATATGCAATCATCTGGTCGTGTTCTTCGGCCGTTGTCACTTTCAATCTTTCAAAGCCCAGTTTTTTGAAAAACATGCTCAGCGCATTCATCATGCCAATATCTGTACCCGTATAAGGTGTTACGATCAATGTGGTGCCTTCAAACATTTCTGCTGTGGAATAGGTAAAACCGGAACGCTCTACCCCTGCCATGGGATGGGCACCGACAAAGGAAAAGCCATTTTCTGCCGCTATGTCTTTCACCTGATTGCAGATTGCCCGTTTGACACCGGTACAATCTACAACAACTGCACCTTTTTTGAAATCCTTCGCATGATCTTTGATATAGTCCACTGTCATCTGGGGATAGAGGGCAATCACAACGATGTCACAATCCTTGGGGTTGCCTTCTTCCATAAAGCCATGCACCGCTTCCATCAATAATGCGCTGTAGCGGATGGTTTCAGAAATATCCCAGCCAATCACTTCATGTTCTGTTTTCTTTTTCACTGCTTTTGCCATAGAGCCGCCGATCAGCCCCAGGCCTACTACGCCAACTTTCATATCTTTCACCTCTTATCCCAAGGTCTCATTAGTAATCATATTTGCAAGCCAAAGGTCTCAGCTGGAATACCAGTTTTGCCACTTCGTCGAACTGTTCCGGTGTCAGGGACTGAGGGCCGTCACACAGAGCCTTGGAAGGATTATTGTGTACTTCGATCATCAGACCATCTGCGCCGGCTACAGTTGCAGCCATTGCCATAGGTTTTACCAGATGTGCATATCCCATTGCATGGCTGGGGTCGATAACGATAGGCAGATGTGTCAGTTTTTTCAGAACAGGAATTGCGCTCAGATCCAATGTGTTTCTTGTTCTTGTTTCAAAAGTGCGGATCCCTCTTTCGCACAGGATAACGTTTTCATTGCCGCCTGCCATGATATATTCCGCACTCATCAGCAGTTCATCGATGGTATTTGCCAAGCCTCTCTTCAGCAGGATAGGTTTATTGATTTTGCCCAGTTCTTTCAGCAGTTCAAAGTTCTGCATATTTCTTGCGCCAACCTGTACCAGGTCAACAGCTTCTTCAAACATAGGGATATGCACTGCGTTCATGATTTCAGAAACGATAGGCAGCCCTGTTTTTTCTTTTGCTTCTACCAACAGCTTCAGGCCATCGCCCTTCAGCCCCTGGAAAGAATAAGGGGAAGTTCTGGGTTTGAATGCGCCGCCGCGCAGCAGGCCTGCGCCGGATTCTTTTACTTTTTCTGCAATATAGCAAACCTGTTCTTCGCTTTCAACAGAGCAAGGGCCTGCGATGATCTGGAAATTGCCGCCGCCGATTTTCACACCGTTGATATCTACTACCAAGTCAGAATTGTGGAATTTACGGTTTGCATTTTTGAAGGGTTCCTGAATTCTCTGCACGTTTTCAACGATGTCCAGAGCTCTGACCAGATCCATATCTACTACAGATGTATCACCGATCAAACCGATGATAGTATGATTCATACCCTGAGAAATATGGGTATCGATTCCCATGCTGCTGAGCCATGCCTTCAGGTTTTCAATCTGTTCTTCTTTTGTGCCGGGTTTCAGTACTACTACCATAATTTTTTCCTCCTTAAAAAATCTTCTTTCTAATGTTCTTTTGTACGGTTTATACAGATACCTGTGAATTAAGATTTAGTGCAAATATTCATACCCCATCACTGCAACATCTGTCGGTATTGAATAAAAAAAGCTTCGCAGCGAATTTCACTGCGAAGCCTTTTGCGCTTTCTCTAAGAAAAAACCATCAAAACAAACCGTCTTTTCTTAACAGTAAAATTCACTTTGAATCTTGGAAAACACGGTAAAAATAAAAGTATGCAGCTGTAAAAAGATGATTCTGTCTCATGATTTTCTGCCTCTTTCATTTTCTCTTCGTTTGTTTGGTTTTCATCATATTAGCACATCGAGGTGCGAAAGTAAACCCATTTCTGTAAAAAAAATATTTCTGTGGAAAACAGATAATCTCCCCAAAAAAGCAAATCGGTTTTCGTGTATTTT
>NZ_JBJEJK010000002.1:0-30327 GCF_051877975.1 Anaerotignum sp. | reverse complement strand
ATTAGGATACTTCTAGGATATCTTTATTTCGACAGAAAATCAAGTTTTTTATTTTATATCTGTGGGTTTTTTGCGAAGCATGTCAAATTTTTTCACAGGTCTGTCGAATTTTACCTTTAAAATTTCCTGGGGATGGGGAGCAGAATCCACCCTATCCCCCGCTTCGTTGATGATTTCCGTAACGATCATAGAAAAGGAATCTCCTTTTGCTGGCATTACTTCAATTTCTTCTCCAACAGAAAATTTATTTCTCTGTTCCACAACGGCAAAACCTGTTGTCTCCTCCCAATCTTCCTGCACCATGCCAATAAAATCATATTCGCGGATATAGGAATTGTTCGTATATACCTGCTGATTTCCGTCAGGTTTTCCATAATAAAATGCTGTTGTATAATCCCTGTGGCTTGCCTTGGAAACCTCAGCCAGATAATAAGGCAGGCGTGCTTCATAGAGCTTCGGGTCGGTATGATAATCATCAATGGCCTGACGGTAAGCTTTTACCACTGTACCCACATAGAAAGGGGTTTTCATGCGCCCTTCGATTTTTAAGCTATAGATACCAGCTTTATCAATATCAGGAATATGTTCGATCATACAGAGGTCTTTGGAATTATAGATATAAGTACCTCTTTCGTTTTCTTCAATAGGCATATATTCCCCGGGGCGTGTTTCTTCCACCAGATGATATTTCCAGCGGCAGGGATGGGCACAAGCCCCTTTATTGGCATCTCTTCCTGCCAGATAGTTGCTCAGCAGGCATCTGCCGGAATAGGAAATGCACATGGCACCATGCACAAAGGCTTCAATCTCCATATCTGCGGGAATGTTATCGCGAATCTGTCTGATTTCTGTCATAGACAGTTCACGGGCAACGACCACACGTCTCGCCCCCAGCTGATACCACATCTGGGCAGATTTGTAATTCGTATTGTTTGCCTGGGTGGAAACATGAATCTCCATATTAGGAACAGTTTCTCTGGCAACGGAAAATACCCCTAAATCGGAAATGATAAGGGCATCCACACCGATGGCTTCTACTGCTTTGAAATAGTCTGCCATTCCCTCAAAATCCGGGTTATGGGCAAAAATATTAGCTGTCACATATACTTTCACACCATGTTCATGGGCAAATTTTACGCCTTCTGCCATGGTGTCTATATCAAAGTTTTTTGCTTTGGCACGAAGGCCATAGGCCTCTCCGCCGATATATACTGCGTCTGCACCATAAAGTACAGCGATCTTCAGCTTCTCCAAATCGCCTGCCGGTGCCAATAATTCCATTTTCTTTTTATTCTGCATCGTCAGTTTCTCCTTCTGTTCTAACTTCTGGTTCTTTCCATTCGATTTCTTTTTTCTTATAGCAAAGGGCTACACCATCCCCTATGGGAATGATAGAGGTTTCCAGTGCATCATTATGCGTAATCTCCCAAAGAAAATTCCGCAATCTCTTATGGATCGTGCGCTGTCTGCGGGGCACACTAAAGCGGGTTTGAGCGATGGTTCCACCCTGCAGCACATCATCCACAATCAGCAGACCTCCAACAGGCAGCAAACGAAGGCAGTGAGGCAGGAACGCCTGATACTGCCCCTTTGCAGCATCCATAAAGATCACATCATAGGGGCCTTCCAAAGTGGGCAGGATATCTGCCGCATCCCCTTCCAAAATCTTAATTTTATCTTCCAGCCCCATACGCTTGATATTCACACGGGCATCTTTCAGCATCACTTCATAGCGGTCGATGGTCGTTACAGTTCCCTCTTCCGGCAAGTAGCGGCACATGAGCCCTGCGGAAAAGGCAACAGCTGTACCGATTTCCAAAATATTTTTAGGCTTCTGCATGGTCAGCAGGACACTCAGCAGGCGGGCGACTTCGGGCGGTACAATAGGCACCTCCGCAGCCATGGCTTCCTTCTGGATTTCGCCCAACACACCGTCATACATAGGCTGTACCGTACGCAGATATGCATTCATCGTATCATCAGTTACATAATTCATTTTTTCTCTCCTATTTTCTATCACTGTGCACTGGCCTGATATGCTGCCTTTGCATCCAGGAATTCATCGTAAGTTTCGCAGTAAACATGATTATCTTTGCCTACTGCTTCTACAACGTAGTACAGATAATTATTATCTTCCGGATAAAGAGCTGCCCGGAAGGAAGATTCGCCGGGGTTGGAAATAGGCCCCAAAGGCAAGCCTTGATTTTTTCTTGTATTATAGGGGGAATCCGTATTCAGATCATCCTGTGTCAATTCGCCGGATGTTTTGCCGACAGCATAGAGCACTGTGGCATCGATGCCAAGGGACATATTATCTTTCAGGCGGTTATAGATAACAGCGGCAGCTCTGGGACGTTCTTCCTCTACTTTGATTTCTTTTTCAATCATAGAAGCAATTGTTACGATTTCATCCAGAGTATACTCGCTCTTCTCAACAGCTTCCTGATATTCTTTTGTATACATCTTATCAAAACGAGCCAGCATGGCATTGACGATATCATGGGCTGTCATACTTTCTTGCAGGAAATAAGTATCAGGGAAGAGATACCCTTCCAGTTTGTATTCTCTGTCAGGAAGGTCTTTCAGAAAATCATAATCGAAGGTACCATTATTGCATTCGCTGATAAATTCTTCTGCCGTGCAAATTTCTGTTTCTGCGACTTTTTCAGCGATTTGCTTCACGGAATAGCCTTCCGGAATCGTGATCTTCAAATTTGCCGCCACTTTGCCGCTTTGCAGCAATTCCATAATCTGCCGTTTTGTCAGGCCTGTATCCACTTCATAGGTACCCTGTTTATAAGTACCGTCAAACCCTTCCAGTTTGCTGGTCAGTTTGAACCCAAATACGCTGCCGATGAGCTTATTCTCTTTCAGAATTCTCGCAATATCTTCTGTACCCGCCCCCTCAGGAATGGTAACAGTGACAGTTTCTCCTGTCAGTTCCACTTCTTCTACAGGGGGGTTCATGAGATGATTCATAAATGTAAAAGAAAGCAGACCAACAATCAAAGCTACAATCAAAACGATCAGACCTTTTGCAAAGCCTGTCAGGTGGCGTTTTTTCCGATGGTTGTTCTTTCTTTGGGGGGCAGCGGAGCGAGTTCTGTTTTCTTTGGCAGACCGTCCCTCTCGGGGAGAAAGTTCCTCCCTGGCAGGGCGTTCTATGCGGATATCCTCATAATAGGATTCCTTCGGTTCTCTGGAAAATTCTGCCCGCCTTGCGGCTGCACGCCGTTCATATTCCGTGAAGCTGTTTTGTTCCTGGGCAGGTGCTTCCCTTTTCGGGCTACGTGTTTGCTCCCGGAAAGGATCTTCTCTTTTTGGAATATGCGTTTGTTCCTGTGTGCTGCGCAGAGAACGACGTTCCTCTCTAACGGGATATCTTGTATTTCCATCTATGGTGGCTCTTTCTCTTCGAGGATATCTGGTTTCAGAGTATTCATTTTCTCTGTCGAATTTATCATCCATAAGTGATGCTCCTTTCTTTATTCCATCATATTATTATACATTTTTCTCCTTTATCGTACAACCTTTTCTCGCAATATAAAGGACATCAACAATTTCTTTTTCATTTTTCTTAAGATTATTGCAGAAATCCGAAGCTTTGATATAATTAAGGATGAAAAATATTGAGAGGAGAAAATCCGTGAATTATCAAGAGTGTATCCATTATTTAGAAGAAGAAGTCGGCTTTGGTTCTGTACCGGGGCTGGAACGCATAGAATTTCTTTGTGAAAAGCTGGGAAACCCCGAAGAGAAGCTTTCTGTCATCCATATTGCAGGGACAAACGGGAAAGGTTCTGCTGTTGCTATGCTGTCTTCTATTCTGAAAGAAGCAGGATACCGTGTCGGAACCTATACCTCTCCCCACTTGGAACGATACAACGAACGTTTTATGATCAATGGTGAAGAAATTTCAGATGCGGATTTTACAAAGGAGATCAATTTGATACGGAAGCTCTGTGAGAAACTGGAAGCAGAGGGCAAAGCTGTGCCTACGCTTTTTGAAATCCTCACCGGAGCAGCCTTTCATTACTTTTCTGAACAAAAAGTCGATATTTTGATCTTAGAAGTAGGGCTTGGCGGCAAATATGATGCTACCAATATTGTCTCCTCCCCTCTTCTTTCTCTCATTATGTCCATCAGTATTGACCATACAGATTTCCTTGGGGATACCATTGAAAAAATAGCTGCGGAAAAGGCTGGCATTATCAAGAAAAATTGCCCGGTAGTGTTGTATTCTCAAGAGGAAATAGTATATAATATCATCAAGGATGTGGCAGACCAATTGGATGCGCCCTTATATTGTTTGAATGATGCAGAGATCAACGTCGCTTCCCAAACGCTGGAAGGGACTGTTTTCTCTGTCAAAAATAAATCAATATTTTTGGAAAATTTTAAAGTATCCCTTCTGGGGTCCTATCAGATCGATAATTGTTTGGCAGTTTTAGAAGCCTGTCGCGTTCTCAGAAAAAGAGGCATTTCCCTTTCGGAAGAAGCGATTCGAAAGGGTCTGAAAAACGCCCGTTGGGCCGGCAGAATGGAGATTTGCAGCAGAAACCCTTTGGTAATTCTAGACGGCGCCCATAATGCGGATGGTATTGCACAGCTGGCGAAATCCCTTTCTATTTATTTCAAGGGCGAAAAAGTTACCCTGATCCTTGGCGTTTTGGGTGACAAGGAATATCACAAAATGGCGGAGTATATCCTCCCCTATGCCAATTCTGTCATCCTGACAGAACCCCATAGCGAACGAAAGCTGGATGTATTTTCTCTGGCCCGTTCCATTTCTAATTATAATGGCATGATCTATACGGAAAAGAAAATCGAAGATGCTTATGAAAAAGCTCTCTCTATCACCCCTGCAGATGGTATCGTCCTTTGCTGTGGCTCTCTTTATATGATCGGTGCCATCAGAACTTATATTACAAACAGAAGCATTTGAAACGGAGGAATGACCCGTGTTTAATTTTAAAGATGAATTGAGCAGATTCCAGCCTATTATGGAAATTGACCAAATTGAAGAATCCCTGCACCCTTCCCAAATGCAGGATTTATTAGATATTTTGCAGCATATTGCAAAAGAAAAAAAACAGACACCCCCTCAGGAATAAGAAAAAGGAGAGAATGACATGAAATGCCCCAATTGTGGTTTTGAATTTTTTGAGGGCTGCCATTGTCCCGGCTGTGGGGTCGATGTATATGTGTTCCGCAAAGCACGCAGTGCGTCTATTCGCCTGTATAACGATGCCCTTAGCTTGGCAAAGGAAAAAGACTTATCCGGCGCAGCGGCAAATCTGGAGCAAAGCCTTCTTTTTGATAAAAATAACGTGCAGGCAAGAAATTTGCTTGGTCTCATTTATTGTGAAACAGGGCGAATTGGCGATGCCCTGAAACATTGGATCATCAGCACTTCTATTTTGCCGGAAGGCAATACCGCCTCCAGCTATATTGATTATCTGCAGAAAAATGGCAGAGAAATGGAAAAATGCAATGATGCTATCCGTATGTATAATCAGGCGATCAATTATTTGAAACAAGGCAGCGATGACTTGGCGATTATCCAGCTGAAAAAATCCATTGATAATAATCCTGATTTTTTGGATGCTTATAATCTGATGACGCTTTGCTGCCTAGAGGATAAAAATATCAAACGTGCACAGCATTTCAACGATATTGTTTTAAAGCGGGATATCCGCAATCCCCTCGCCTTGCATTACGCACAGCTTCTTGGAAATTCCTCTTCCACTTCTGTATTAAAAAAGCAGGAAAAGGCTAAATCTGTTGTTGGCATGAAGAAAACAGACAGCAATCCCCCGATTCCTCGCTATAAACGGAAGGAAAAGGCTAATAGTGTACTGGAAAAACGTGACTTGCTGGCCTTTTTAGTTGGTATTGCCGTATCGGCAATCGTAATTCTTGTTTTGATCGTACCAGCTTTGAATGAAAGCAAGAATACAAAGATCAAAGAGCTGGAAACAGCTGTGGAAAATTATGCCGGTGAAACGAATATGACACCGGAAGAGGTTCTTTCCATGCGGACAGAACTGTCAAAGCTGCAGGAAGAAAATAAATTGCTCCGCAGCGAGGAAAATAAACAAGCAAACTTGGAATTGCTGGAAACAGCTGTATCCCAGATGACAGACGGCGATTATGAAGCCTGCGTCACTACGCTGGATTCTATTGATACGGTAAGCTTCAGCGAAGAAGATTTGGCGAAATATAATTCTGTAAAGACGACCGCTTACCCCAAGGCAGCGGATTCCTATTATACAAAGGGCAAGAGCCAGTTCTTAAGCAATAATTTTACTGAAGCGAAAACTTATCTGGAAACAGCTCTGCAATATACCAGCAATGAAAACTTTGTAGATGATACAATTTATTATCTGGCAAGGATTGCAGAGGAAGACGGCGATGCAGAGCTTGCAAAAAAATATTATAACCGCATTATCAGTGAATTCCCCGATTCCAATCAGATCAGTAATGTAAGAAATGCACTGGAACAATTAAATAAAGCACAGTAAAAAAATCCCCTCTTTTTAAACAAACCATAAAGAGGGGGCTTTTTTGTACTTATTTGTATGAAATACAACATGAAAGAGAAAAGCAGAAGAATCCATTCGGATTCTCCTGCTTTCTTCATTTGCTTTTCTGCAATTCAATGTCACTGTATGCCAAAGTCATTGTTATTCCACATATCATCATCTGGGATCTGATCGCTATAGCCAGGGTCAGATGTAGTAGAATCCGCCGGAGTCGTTGGCTGGTTCGGATCTGTTGTTCCGCCGGTATGAGACAGATTGCAGGTTTCATTTACATTGATATCCAGTTTTCCTTCAGGAATGGTTGTCGGCTTGCCTTTGATATTACCACTGCTGTCTACTGCAAGAACAACCTGCATAGTCGAATCTGTAGGGCAGTTCGGAGAAGCAATTTTTCCGCTTTCCGTGCAGACAATATAAGATTTATGCATGGTGCAGGTACCGCTGCTATCCCCCTTGAAATCGGTGGTTACATAGTCGGAATGGGTACCATAGCCGTAGTAATCACTGTTGCATAATTCTGTAGGTGTCAAGCCTGTTGCCGAACAGTAAGAACGTGTTGTCAAACCGTCAGGTTTTTCAAATTCCTTATTTTTCAGCCCCTGGTCGTAATGGATTTCAGTCATAACAGTTTTCCAGATCCGCAGATGGGCATTATTTGCATTTTTGATTTCCTTCTGCGTATCATACCCCATCCAGATCCCTGCGGTATAATAAGGCGTATATCCGTAGAATGTCAGGTCAATGGTTTCATTTGTTGTACCTGTTTTACCGGCTACATTCATACCGCTGATGGCAGCCTGTGTACCGGTGCCTTTTGTAATAACATCACGCATCATATCTGTCAGCAGGAATGCTGTGGTTTCTTTCAGAACTCTATGGGTTTCCTGATCGCTGTTATCCAGCAGAACGTTGCCGTCGTGATCGTAAACCACTGTATAGAACATCGGTTCATAATACGTGCCGCCGTTGGCAATGGTTGCATATGCCGCAGTTTCTTCCAGTACAGAAACCCCTTGGGTCAAGCCGCCCAATGCTGTTGTGGCTGCCTTGTCTCTTTCGTCGATTGTTGTAAAGCCAAAATCCAACAGATACTGATATGCTGTATCCGCACCGACCATCATAAAGGTCTTGACTGCAAGAACGTTCATGGAATGCCAGATACCCTGGCGAACCGTTGTAGGGCCGATATACTTGCCATCCCAGTTTTTAGGAGACCAGCCGCCATATGTGACAGGCTCATCGACGATAATCGAGCCAGGCATCAGTTTGCCGGTATCAATGGCAGGTGCATAAGCCGCCAATGGTTTCATGGTGGAACCTTGCTGACGCAATGCCTGCGTTGCACGGTTGAAAACAGAATCACCGGGCTTTTCACCGCGTCCGCCTACCAGTGCTTTTACTTCCCCATTGCTCTGATCCATGATGACCATAGCCGCCTGCAAAGATTTGGAAACGGTCAGGTTATCCAGAACCAAAGTATGGGTATCATCCAGCAGTTCTTCCTTTACGGATTCTACAAAAGCATCCACTTCTTCCTGGCTGGTCGCAGTCGTTTTCTTTTCATAGTGGGACTGATTGCTGCTTTCATCGGGATTTTCCGTATCCAATACAGAAATCAGATACGTTACATCCAAAGAGCCATCCCCTGCGGGGAATAGATTATCATTCTTCATGGCAGCTTCTGCAGTTTCCTGCATACTGCTGTCCATTGTAGTATGGATTTGCAGACCGCCGCTATAAATCAGGTTGGACGCCTGGGCTTCGGTCATATTTTTCTTTTCTACTAAGTCCTCTTTGATCTGCTGTACAGCTGCTTCCACAAACCAGTTGTGTTTTGCATTGCCTTCTTCTTCCTGTTTTTCCTTGCAGACCAGATGCCCGTAAACATCCTCCGCTACAGCAGCATCATGTTCTTCTTGGGTAATATAGCCCAGTTCCAGCATTTTCTTTAGAACCGTCAGCTGACGATCGCGACTTTCTTCCTCATTCACATCCGGTGCATATTTGCTGGGGTTCTTTGTAATACCGGCAATACATGCAGATTCTGCCAAGGTCAGTTCGCTGGCATGCTTGCCGAAATAATATTGAGCCGCAGATTCCACACCATGAAGCCCATGGTGCAGCGCCAACGTATTCAAATACAGCTCCAGAATGTATTTCTTTGCCTCCTCTTTGGAGCCCAGCTGTTTTTCCAGCGCATTTTCCAAAGAGACTGCCAGATACTGTTCTTTTATCTTTCTGGTAATACTCTTCTCATTGGTCAGCACTTCATTTTTGATGACCTGCTGGGTCAGGGTACTTGCCCCCTGAGAGAAGCTCATGGTCTTTATATTTTCCACCATGGCACGCATGATGCCGCGTATATCAATACCGTTATGTTCATAGAACCGGGCATCCTCAATAGCGACGACCGCATTCTGCATATTTTTGGTGATTGCGGAAAGCTTGACATACTCTCGGTTTTCCGATCCATGAAGTTTATCTACTGCTTCCCCATCGGCATCATAAATCACAGATGTGTAGGAATCCGGCATGACATCGGAAGTATTGAGCATGTCTGTGCTTTGTAGAATGCCAAAGACCGTACCTAAAACTGCACCTGCCACAGCAAAACCAATTACCACTGCAACAACCAGCAATACTTTCCCGATCTTGCCGCTTACAGTACGTTTCTTTCTACGCTTTCTGCGTTTTTTCGCTGATGTATTTCTGGAGGATGAGCGGTTGGTCCTCTGCGAACTGCTTCTGCCGGTAGAACTACTTCTGCCGGTAGAACTGCTCCTTCCGGAAGAGCTGCTTCTGCCAGAAGAACTGCTTCTTCTGGAGGCTGAATTGCTTCTGCTTTCGGAACCATCCGGGGGTCTCCTCCTATGTTGAGATTCACTCATAGAATAAAGCCTCCTGTTTGTTTTTTTCATTGCTAAACGGCCGGAAATAAATCCGGAAACCATTCCTCTACAAACATTATACTTTTTGATTATAACAAATTTTTGCTTCAAAAGAAAGATATTTTCACAAATGGAATCTGATATCTTTCATAAGCTTTGTTTATTTTTTCTTTAAGATGGATAAAATACCGTCTTTTTGGTAAAAAACATGTTTTCTCTTCTCCGTTCATATCATTGCAAAGGGAGGGGCTGCCTATGTGGAAAAAGCGAAGAAAGCGAAAAAATAAATCTTTACTTTTCTTTTTATGTATTTTATGTTTGTCCTTCCTGTTGTTTTCCTTCCTGGAAAATCGCTTTCTGCCTCCCTTAAAAGAGATTTCCCATATGCAGTGTAAGGCTTTGGCAAACCAGATCATTGATAAAGCAACGATAAATATCCTGAATGATACGGATTTTTCTACTGCCTCCCTTCTGATTCGTGAAGAGGACGGAGAAGGCTATACGGCAAATACGGCTTTGGTGAATCAATTTTGCAGCCGGCTTAGTGCAGACGTAACGCAGGGCTTGCAGGATTTGCCAAAGGAAGTGATTCGTATTCCCCTTGGCGCAGCCACCAAATGGAGCTTTTTTGCCAATCTAGGGCCAAAGATTCCTTTTACCCTTATTCCTATGGGCACAGCAAAAGTAGATTATGAAACGGCCTTTTCTTCTGTGGGCATCAATCAGATCAATTATAAAATTTGGCTGAATCTTTCCATGGAAATTAAAATTGTTAACCCTCTCTACCAAGAAACTTTGACTATGGAACGAAAAATCATGCTGGCTGATCTGATCTTCAGCGGGAAGATACCGGAACATTATTTTCAAATGAGCCGACCGAACGAATATCTATTGACAGAATGAACAAAATGCTAGTATGATAATAGGTAATGAGTTTGATTTGATACGGAGGTAATGACAATGATTAAAACATTAAATGAATTTTGGAATGAAGTTGCTTCGATTTGCTATGACAGCAGTGAATATGGCATGATCGCGCAGATCCGTTCCCAGTTCAGAACAAACGAAATCAATAACTTTGTAAACACTTTTCTGCCTGGCACAGAAATCCTGAAGGATGGCAAAAACGGTGCTCCTGTTGTGATGAGAGGGAAAGCAGAGGATGATAAGGGGATGACAGGTGCAGAAGAAATCGACTTCCATGGCCTGCAGCTGTTTGATTATTCCGATACCAAAGGCGACTGGATGATCGTTACATTCCCGGATATAGAAACATTGGAAAAACATCTCCTGAGCGAAGGCGGCGCGCTGAATTTCTTCTCCTCTTATATGCTGGTGTTTGAAGATGGTGTTTATAAACCCTTTGAAATCATGTTTAACGGCGATAATGACACTGTAGTTCCTATCGATAAGGATTCTATGGATACTCCTTTGGATATCAACGCTATGCAGGGGCGCATCTGGGTTAGATGGATGGATCCCAAGGAATTGGAACCCCTGACAGATGAAGAAGTGGAAGCTTATAAGCGTTCTATCGGGAAATAAAATAAAGTCCTGATCAGAAATCTCATCAGGGCAAAGCAATTTGATTTTTGTGATAAAAAGAGCACCCAATCAGGGTGCTCTTTTTTGCTCAATGCAGTTTTTCATGAAAACGTCTTTCATATTCTTCCGCCAGTTCTCCCCTGAAATCAGGATGGGCAATCGCGATAAGGGCTTTTGCCCTTTCCCGCAGGCTTCTGCCCCAAAGCTGGGCAATACCATATTCTGTAATGATATAATTCACTTCCGTGCGCGGGGTAGTCACAACGGCATCCCGGTCGATAAAGGGGACGATTTTGGAAATCTTCCCGCCGGCTGCCGTGGATGGCAGCGCGATGATGGCCCTGCCCCCTCTGCTCATAGTTGCGCCGCGGATAAAGTCCACCTGACCGCCAACGCCGCTGAACTGCATTCCTTTTACCACTTCCGCATTGACTTGCCCCATCAGGTCTATTTGAACAGCAGAATTGATGGAGACCACATTATCATTCTGAGCGATCACATAGGGGTCATTGACGTAATCTACGCCCCGCAGTTCAAAGCAGGGATTATTATCCAAAAAATCATATAGTTTTTGGGTACCAGCCGCAAAAGTTGCAATGCTTTTCCCTCGATTGATCTTTTTCTTCTTATTATTGATAACACCATTTTGGATCAGATCTACAATGCCGTCAGACGCCATCTCTGTATGCAGGCCAAGGTCTTTTTTTTCTTTCAGGAATGCAGCTGCTGCATCCGGGATACCGCCGATTCCCAACTGCAGTGTATCCCCATCTTTAACCAAAGATGCACAATATTCTCCAATTTTCCGTTCTACATCTGTAATGACAGGAGGCGCCAGGATAGGAAGGGCGGTATCTTCTTCTACGATAATATCAATATCCCGCAGGTGGATAAAGGAATCCCCCATGACACGAGGCATATTTTTATTCATTTGTGCTATAATGAGTTTCGCAGAATCCAGGCATGCAGGCACATGATCGATCCCTAACCCCATGGAACAATAGCCATGTTCATCCGGTTCAGAAACAGAAATCAGAAGGACATCCACACCGCCCCGCTCCTGCAGCATTCTGGGGTATAAATGAAAAAAACAAGGAAGATATTCCCCACGGGCCTCCGCCACAGCCCCTCTTGTGCTGCCTCCCAGGAAATAGCCAAAAAAACGCAGGTGCTTTTCCATCCCCGGTGCAACATGAGGTTCTTCTTTTCGCAGAGAAAGCATAAAATGCATATCTACATTTTCAAAAGCTGCCGCATTCCGGGCCAATGCATCCACTAACGCGTAGGGTTCAGAGCCCACATGGGCAATGGAAATGGTATCTCCGGATTTAATATGAAGGACTGCTTCATCGGCAGTCAAGATTTTTCCATTGTAATTTTGTTTCCAATTCATTTGATACATCCTTTCTGATTTTAAAAGTTCGTCAAACTACAATTTTAGCATATCATACTTTTTCAGATAGAACAATCAAAGGAATCTTATGTACGACAAAAAAGGCATACCCTTTCTGAAGCTGTTGCTCACATGGGGTATGCCTTTCATTCAACTATCGGAAAAAATGCTTAGCCTTCCTGTACGAAGGATACCAGCAAGTCGCCCTGGTTTACTTTTTCTCCTTCTTTTACGTAAATCTTATCAATTACGCCATCTTGGTTTGCAACGATAGATGTTTCCATCTTCATTGCTTCTACTGTCAGCAGAGGCTGATTCTTTTTCACTTCTTCGCCTTCTTTTACCAGTACCTTGGATACAGTACCGGGGATAGAAGAACCAAGGTGGAAAGGATTATTCTTATCTGCTTTCAGCTTACCATCGCTCTTTACTTCCAAATGTTTATCCAGAACTTTGATTTCACGCATAACGCCGTTGATTTCAAAAGTCAGAGAGCGGAAGCCTTCCGCATTCGGTTCAGACATATCAATATATTTGATCAGGATATTTTTCCCTTCGCCGATTTCAATGGAAGTTTCCTCCCCTTTTGCTAAACCAAAGAAGTAAACATCACTGGTCAGCTTAGAAACGTCTGTATAGTATTCCCAGTGTTTGCAGTAATCATCATATACCTTGGGATACAGGGCATAGGAAATGATATTTCTGGGGTTGATGGATTTCATAGAGTGTGCTTCCAGCAGGTATTTTTCAATGGCTTTCAGGTCTACAGGTTCCATCAAAGCACCGGCTCTGCCTTCGATGGGTTTCTGCCCTTTCAGAACGATTTTCTGCAGTTCTTCGGGGAAACCGCCTTCAGGCTGACCGATATTTCCCAGGAAATAGTCCACTACAGAATCGGGATAGGACAGTTCCGCACCTTCTGTCAGGATATTATCTTTTGTCAGGCCGTTCTTGGACATGAAGATGGCCATATCCCCTACTACCTTGGAAGAAGGTGTTACTTTTACGATGTTGCCCAACAGGTCGTTTGCCTGTTTATACAGATGTTTGATTTCTTCAAAGTTATCAGCGGAGCCCATGGCTTTTACCTGAGCCAGCAGGTTGGAATACTGACCGCCGGGAATTTCATATTTATAGATTTCTGTATTAGGGGTCTTCATTTCACTTTCAAAGCCGGTGAAAATCTGACGTACGCCTTGATAATAATGGCTCAGTTCTGTCAGCTGGTCAGGATCCAGGCCAGTATCTCTTTCTGTGCCCTTCAGGGCTTCTACAACAGCATTCATGGAAGGCTGAGAGGTCAGAGAGGACATAGACTGGATAGCCAAGTCGGCAATATCTACGCCTGCTTCTGCGGCCATCAGCACTGTGCTGACACCATTACCTGTTGTATCATGGGTATGCAGATGCAGAGGAATGTGCAGTTCTTCCTTCAATGTGCTGAACAGTTTCTTCGCTGCATAGGGTTTCAGCAGACCTGCCATATCTTTAATGGCGAAAATATGACAACCCAAAGATTCCAGTTCTTTTGCTTTGCGCACATAGTAATCCAGTGTATATTTTGTTTCGTTGGGATCAAGGATATCGCCGGTATAGCAGATAGCACCTTCTACGATCTTGCCTGTTTTCAGAGCTTCTTCAATGGGCATCTTCATATTTTCCAGCCAGTTCAAGCTATCGAAAATACGGAATACATCCACGCCCCGTTCCGCGGAAACCTTAATAAATTCCCTTACCACGTTATCGGGATAGTTTGCATAGCCAACGGCATTGGAAGCACGCAGCAGCATCTGAATCAATGTGTTAGGCATTGCTTTGCGCAGCTGCTGCAGACGAAGCCAAGGAGATTCCTTTAAGAAACGATAGGCAACGTCGAAGGTAGCACCGCCCCATGCTTCTACGGAGAAGGCGTTTGCCATGGCCATGTTGGTTGCAGGAGCCGCAGCGATCAGGTCATTGGTACGCAGGCGGGTTGCCATCAGGGACTGGTGTGCATCACGCATGGTTGTATCTGTTACATAGAGACGTTTTTCTTTCAGCAGAGACTGTGTAAATTCTTTTGCGCCCATTTTCAGGAAAGCATCCCTTGCCCCTTCTACAGGAATGGTAGAGCCATCTTCTGCTTTCCCAAAAGAAGGCACGATGATGGGGTCAAATTCGGGCTTTTTGCCTCTGGATTCGTTTACGATCTGATTGCCAATAAATTCAGCAATCTTGCTTGCTCTGTCTTTCCCCAGAACGATATGGAACAGTTCGGGTGTTTTTTCGATGAATGTTGTGGTGCATTTCCCGGCATTCCAGGTTTCGCTCTGCAGTACGTTGATGAGGAAAGGAATGTTGGTCTTTACGCCGCGGATACGAGTTTCTTTCGCAGCACGAACAGCTTTTCTAGTAACCCCAGCAAAGGTTCTGTCATGGGCAATGATCTTAACCAGCAGGCTATCGTAATAAGGCGTTACTTCTGCACCTGTATGGGCTGTGCCGCCGTCCAGACGAATGCCATTCCCTGCAGGAGAACGATATACGCTGATTTTGCCTGTATCGGGCATGAAATTATTCGAAGGATCTTCTGTTGTGATACGCAGCTGAATGGAATAGCCATTGCATTTTATATCCTCCTGAGAGCCAATGCCGATTTCAGGCGCACTCAGAGGGTAGCCTTCTTCAACCAGGATCTGTGCCTGAACAATATCAATGCCTGTTACTTCTTCTGTTACCGTATGTTCTACCTGGATACGGGGGTTCATTTCGATGAAATAATAGTTTTCATCGGCATCAACCAGAAATTCCAGTGTACCGGCGTTTTTATAGCCTACATATTTAGCCAGACGAACGGCATCAGCCAGAATTTTTTCCCGAACAGGCTGACTTACTGTGAAAGCAGGTGCGAATTCCACTACTTTCTGATGACGGCGCTGCACGGAACAGTCACGGTCGAACAGATGAACCACGTTGCCATATTTATCCCCCAGCACCTGTACTTCAATATGCTTAGGGTCACGCAGATATTTTTCTACGAAAATTTTATCATCGCCGAAGGCCTTTTTTGCTTCGTTTCTTGCTTCTTCAAATTCCTTGGGCATTTCCTCAGCGGAATTTACAATACGCATCCCACGGCCGCCGCCGCCGTTGGAAGCTTTCAGCATAACAGGATAGCCTACTTTCTGGGCAACATCCATAACTTCATCCAGGCTTCTGACAGCATGGTCAACACCGGGAATGATAGGCACATTACATTCGATGGCCATTTTTTTGGAAGAAATCTTATCGCCCATTTTGTACATAACATCTACATTAGGGCCGATAAATGCGATGCCGGCTTTATCGCAGGCTTCTACAAAATCAGGATTTTCGGAAAGGAAACCATAGCCGGGATGGATCGCATCTACCCCCTTCGCCTTTGCGATTTTGATGATATTATCGATATCCAGATAGGCATCCAAAGGACCCTTTTCCGGGTTCAGCATATAGGCCTCATCGGTTTTTGTGCGGAACAGCGCGTATTTATCTTCTTTGGAGAAGATACCGACTGTCTGAATGCCCAATTCATTCAGAGCACGATACACACGAATGGCAATTTCGCCGCGGTTTGCAACCAGTACTTTTTTGAACTTCTTAATTTGTACGTTCTGCATGGGTAATACCTCCTTTTCGTTATTTGTATATAACGCTTTATTTTCAAATGCTATTTTAGCTAAGTTTACCAAAGCATAGTTTCTCCCTATTATAATACAGGAATCCCTATTCGTAAACTAAAAAATCGTTTAGCTTCTCATAAGAAATACTTATGTCTATATATCATGGACAAATGCAGTATTTTTTTATTTATTTCCTTTTTTTACAAAGACATCCTTTAGAAGTTGTGACAAAAATTTTACTTCAACCACCTGGATATTCTCTAAAGGAATGTTTCTCATCCCTCCTGCAGGAATGAAAACTTTTTCAAAGCCCATACGATCCAATTCTTTTACACGGCTTTCCATAGAAGGGACACGTTTTAATTCTCCCGTCAAGCCGACGTCTGCAATAAATGCCCAATCCGCAGGGATAGGCTTATCATATACAGAGGATGCAATACTCATCAGAACAGCCAGATTTGCCGCCTGCTCTTTTAAATATAAACCACCTGTTGTTTTGAGTACAACATTTTTATCATAAAGCTTGATACCGCCCCGCTGTTCTAAAATGGAGATCAAGGTATTCATGGTATCTTTCTTCATGGTCTCGCTGATACGGGAAGGATATGGCGTAAAGGAAGGAGAAACCAGGCTTTCCACTTCCGCAATGACAGGTCGGGAACCTTCCTTCAGCACTGCAATGGCGCTGCCGGAAACATTGTCTCCCTTTCCTCTCTTTGTTACAAAATATTCAGAAGGATTATCAATAGAAGCCAAGCCGGTTTCTGTCATGGTAAAAAAGCCCATTTCCCCTGTACTGCCAAAACGGTTCTTCGTTACCACCAGGCAGCGGAGTTCATCTGCTCCTTCGCCTTCCAAAACCAGAACTGCATCCACCAGATGCTCCAAAGCACGGAGCCCGGCAATTTCATCACTTTTATTCATCTGCCCGATCATCAGGACGGCTCTGGGGCGTTTCTTATTCTTTGCCTGTGCCACCAATGCAGAGGCACATTCCATGGTCTGGGTAGGGTTGCCTGCCCGGGAAGGCAGAAATTCTGCCAAAGAGAAAGTCTGGATACTATCCAATATCATGAAATCGGGATCTATTTCCGTGATAGCATCCAGCACCCGATCCATAGAAGTATCTGATAAAATCCAGATATTTTCTTCAATCTTTTCCAAAATACGATCTGCCCGGCTTTTGATCTGTCCGTTGCTTTCTTCCCCGGAAGCATACAGAACCCGATAGCCCTGTTTTGCCAGAGCCGAAGCTACCATCAGGGAAAGCGTGGATTTCCCACCGCCAGGGGGAGATGTGATGATCGTTACAGAATCACGAACGATACCGCCGCCCATGACACGGTCAAATTCTGTGATTCCTGTCAAAAGACGCTGATTATTTCCGGTTTCTACTTCATATAAACGTGAGATTGGCTGCTTTGCGGCAGGTTTTGTGATCTTTCCGCCACTTTTCACTTCTTCTGCCTGTTCTATGGTATTCCATTCCCCGCATTCTGGACATCTGCCCGCCCATTTTGGGCTTTGATATCCACAGTTGATACATCTGTAAACTGTTTTGACTTTCATTGATCCACCGAACCCTTCTGTTTTGGCAAATTCTTTTGTCTCGCTATGAAAGGAACCAGATGATCAATTAATGTTACAATCAATCTTTTACGGCAGATGAGCCGCTTCACAGAACATTCATAGCAAAAAGTGGGCTGTAATCAAGATTACAGTCCACTTTGGTGTACATTAACCGATTTTTTCGATTGCAACGGAGGGTGCGTTATTTTGCAGCTCTACGCTAAAGGTTACCTTGCCTGCCAAGTTTGTTTTCATTTTTCCAACGTTTACATCGTCGATTAAAATTTTATATTCTGTTTCAGGTTCCAGTTCCATTGTGATCTGAATATCTTCTGCACCTTCGACAGTAAAATGTGCGCCTTTTTCATTCATTTCAAAGTTATGTACGGTAGCGCCGGGAACTGCTTCCAGAAGCATTTTTCCATTTTTTTCCAGCTTTGTGATTTCCTTAAAGGTTTTTACTTTATAAAGATCACCATTCACTTCGAAATCCAGAACTTTTTTCTTTTCATCCATCAGGTGATTGCCGAAGCTGATTGCACCATTGTCTTCCTGTCTGATCAATTCTTCAATTACTGCCATTTCAGTACCTCCCAGTCGTTTCTCTATTGTGTTTCGTTTGGGCAGTTCAGAGGAAGGAACTGCCGCAAACTGTTTTGACCTTATTTTGTTCATACAGCCTAACAGCGGTATATTATTATTAAGTATATCACAAAATAGGTTTTTGGTATAGTCAAAATTTTCAAATCTTTTGAATAAAATTCAGTATTATTTCACAACACGGAAGCTGAAACCATTGGCCTTGAGCCCTACAGAAACCTTATCTCCAGCCTTGAAATTTCCCTGCAAATATTCTTCCGCAAAGGCATCTTCAATCTTGGACTGGATGGCACGGCGGAGGGGTCTTGCCCCATAGGCCTTATCATAGCCTTCTTCGGCGATCTTTTCAATGGCTTTCTCTGTGAAAGAAACAGTAATATTCATATTTTCTTTCACACGTTTCGCTAAAACATCTGTCATCAGTTTTACGATTTCCACGATATCTTCTTTTTCCAAGGAATGGAATACAATGATATCATCGATACGATTGAGAAATTCAGGCTTAAAAATATTTTTGATCTCATCCAGAACGCCTTTTTTCATTATCTCATAGCTTTGTTCTGCTGTTTCTACGCTGGTAAAGCCAAGGCGTTTGGGGGCAGCGATATTGCGGGCACCGGCATTGGAAGTCATGATGATGACAGTATTTTTAAAATCGACTTTTCTGCCCTGTCCATCGGTGATATGCCCATCATCCAATACCTGCAGAAGGATGTTGAATACTTCGGGAGATGCCTTTTCAATCTCATCAAAAAGAACAACGGAATAAGGATTGCGACGCACTTTTTCGCTGAGCTGACCGCCCTCTTCATAGCCTACATAGCCCGGAGGAGAACCTACCATACGGGATACACTATGCTTTTCCATATATTCGGACATATCAATCCGCACCATGGCATTTTCATCCCCAAAAAGGGCTTCTGCCAGTGCTTTGGAAAGCTCTGTTTTCCCGACACCAGTAGGGCCAAGGAACAGGAAGGAACCAATGGGTCTGTTGGGGTCTTTCAGGCCGACACGCCCCCGGCGCACTGCCTTGGAAACGGCCTTCACCGCCTCTTCCTGACCGATGACTCTTTTATGCAGGGTCTCTTCCAAACGCAGCAGACGCTGGCTTTCTTCTTCCTTCATGCTCTGCACTGGGATACCTGTCCAGCGGGATACCACTTCTGCCACATCATCTTTGGTAACAACCGGTTCTGTGTCATGCCCTGTTTCCCATGCTTTTTTTGCTTCCTTCAGGCTGATCCGCAAGGAATCCTGGGCTTTTTTCACTTCTGCCGCTTTTTCAAATTCCTCTGTTTTGATGGCAGATTCTTTTTCTTTTTCCATCTCTGCAATGCGCTGTTCCAGTTCCTTCACAGATGTCGGCGTTGTATAAGCACGCAAACGCAGACGGGATGCAGCTTCATCGATCAGATCGATCGCCTTATCCGGCAGGAAACGATCGGAAACATAGCGGGCAGAAAGCTTTACAGCCGCTTCCAATGCTTCATCGGAAATAGTAACTTTATGGTGCATTTCATATTTATCCTTTAAGGCAGTCAGCATCTGAATGGCCACTGCTTCTGTAGGTTCTTCCACACGAACAGGCTGGAAACGACGTTCAAAGGCAGCATCCTTTTCGATATGCTTACGGTATTCTTCCAAGGTTGTGGCACCAATCAGCTGAATCTCGCCCCTTGCCATGGCAGGTTTCAGGATATTGGAGGCATCGATGGCCCCTTCTGCCGCACCTGCGCCGATAATAGTATGAATTTCATCTATGAACAGAATGATATTGCCATCAGCACGGACTTCATCCAGTGCTTTTTTCATGCGTTCTTCAAATTCCCCACGATATTTTGAACCGGCAACCATGGCAGAAAGATCGAGAGAAATAATTTTTTTATTTTTCAGGGTATCAGGAATATCCCCTTCGGCAATTTTCTGTGCCAGACCTTCTACGATGGCCGTTTTCCCAACACCAGGATCACCGGTCAGGCAGGGATTGTTTTTCGTTCTGCGGCTTAAAATCTGGACGATACGTTCGATCTCACTATCTCTGCCGACGATTGGGTCAAATTTCCCCTTTTTCGCCAGCACAGTCAGATTTCTGCTGAATTTATCCAACGTTTCTGTGGCAGATTTTTCTTCTTTTTCGGGATTGCTGTTCATTCCCATGGCTCCAGCAGTCTGCCCTTCACTTTCCCCCAGCATCATCATGATTTCCTCATACAGGCGCTGGATATTCACCCCCAGACCCGTCATAATCTTCACAGCAATGGTATCTGTTTCCCGCAGCAGCGCGATGAGGATATGCTCTGTGCCAACGTAATTTGTCCCCATACGCAGGGCTTCCTGAGCACTCAGGTCAATTACCCGCTTTGCGCGAGGAGTAAAATCTGTAGGAATATAGAAATTTATCTTTTCTTTATTCATTTCGGAGATTCGTTCCATCACTTGATGATAGGTTACATTTTGCCCCTCCAAAGCCATTGCGCCCACGCTTTCCTGCACCAGCGTCAGCCCCAGCAGGATATGCTCTGTGCCAATATATTCATTGCCCAGCTTCGCAGCGGCTTCCTTTGCCCTCACCAGAACGTCTTTTGCTTTTTTTGTATATTTGCCTTGCATTTTTTTCACCTTCCTTAGCCGGTTTGTTAGCCAATCAAAGTTGTGATTGCTAATTTATGAGAGAAAATAAAAGAACGAAACCGTCCTCTTATTTTTGTTATGTTCCATTACAAAATTGCATTCCTTTTCGCTGTAAAACAACGATCCGTGCTTTCAGTGGATACCCGCAGACAAAGTCTGTGGATATTATATACCATAATACTAGAAAATGCAAAGAATACTTTATGCCTATTTATTACAATTCCTTTAATTCCTCCGCAAAAATAGAAAAAGGCTCTTTTTCAGGCTTTGCCGTAAAGAAGAAAGGTGCTTTCGTTTTCGGATGTACCCCTTCCAGCTGATAAGACCAGAGGGCAATCTCTGTTTTTCCTCTTTTGGGGAAGTTTTTATGATATTTTCTGTCACCCCAGATGGGAACGCCTGCATGGGAAGTCTGCACACGAATCTGATGATGTCTGCCTGTTTCTAATTTGATTTCCGCCAAGGTCAGCCACCCCATATCCGTTTCCTGCTCAGCGATTCTTGCATAGTGTAAAATTGCTTTTTTTGCTCCTTTTCTATCCTTAGAAACTACTTCGGAAAGATTCGTTCTGGCGTTTTTCAAAAGATAATCCTCCAAAATCCCCTGTTCCGCAGGCAATCTTCCGCAGAGAACCGCCAGATATTTTTTATGCAGCCGGCCTTCCTGCAAATCTTTGGAAAGGCTTGCCTCCGCTTCCTTTGTTTTCGCAAAAAGCATCACACCGCCTACGGGCCTGTCCAAACGATGCAGCAGCCCCAGCGGTTGTTTCGTATAAGCTTCCAGTTGGGAAAGTAAATCAGGATCCCCTGTTTTATCTGCCTGGGAAGGCATGCCCTGGGGTTTCACCACAGCAAGAATAAAGGCATCTTCAAAAAGGATATTCATTTTATTCCACTTCCTTCCAAGCTGCTGCGCTTTTGGGCGGCATGGTCAGTTCTGCAAAGCCATTCTTCACAGGACACTGGAAAGCAAAATCTGTAAAACCATCCCGATTGGTCATCAAACAATTTTCCAAAGAGCCTTCCAATTTCATGCCGGCTTGCCAAACGGGAACAGAAATGCTCTTGCTTTCATCAGTATTATTCAAAACAATGAGAAATTTTTCTTCTCTGTCAAAACGTCCGTAAGCGATTACGCCATAATCACCATAGAGCTGCTTCAAAGAGCCATGCCGCAGGACAGGATTCTCTTTTCTTAAATAAATCGCTTCTTTATGAAACGCAATCAGTTCTTTCTCTTCCCTGCCCCAAGGATAGGTACGGCGGTTATCCGGGTCTGTCCAGCCCTCAAGCCCTGCCTCATCTCCGTAATATACAGTAGGAGCGCCATTCCATGTCATTTGCAGAAGAACTGCCTCCCGAAATACTGCCGGATCAATGTCATTGGATGCAGCCGCAGAGCCTTCTGTTTGTAATCTGCCAATATGACGGTTTGTTCTGGTCAGAAAACGGGAATGGTCATGATTGGAAAGCTCATTCATGGCCGTTGCAATGGCCTGCGAAGGCAGCTTGCCCATCTGATAGCTCATGGTTCCCCAGAATACATCGGCATTGTTATACATATCATCCCGCTTTTCCGTACTGTGCTTGGAAACGCCTGTTAAAAACCATGTGACCGGTTCCATAAACGCATCGTAATTCATGATAGAATCCCATTGATCCCCCTGCAGCCAGCTGGAAGCATCGCCATAGTGTTCTGCAAGAATCAGTTTATCCGGAGAAACTTTCTTTACAGCCTTGCGAAATTCCGACCAGAACTTATGGTTAAATTCCGGTGTTTTACCCAAATCCGCAGCTACATCCAGTCTCCAGCCATCCGCATGGAAAGGCGCGGATACCCATTTTTTCCCGATTTCCAAAATTTCATTTTTCAGCTCTTCGCAGCCTTCTTCGTTCAGCTTGGGGTGATTCTCATAGCCCCACCAGCCTTCGTAGCTGCCATCTTCATTCCAGTAGAAATAATCACGATACGGGCTATCCTTATGATGATAAGCACCTTTTACCGTTCCTTTGTAAAAGCCTTCTCTATCCAACCATTTATGGAAAGCGCCGCAATGATTGAAGACGCCATCCACAAGCACCTTTATGCCTCTTTCATGGGCTTTTTCCACGAGTTGAGCAAAGAGTTTATCTGAAGCGGTCAAATTTTCTTCTCTGGTCGTTCGTGTCGCATACATAGTTGCCCCCGTGTTATTTGTGGCACAGCTGCTCAATACTTTGCCGCCATCTATAACGATTTTTCCCAGATGCGGGTCGATATGATGATAATCCTGGGCATCATATTTATGATTGCTGGGAGAAACGAAAATAGGATTAAAATAGAGCACTTCTACCCCCAGATCTTCCAGATAATCTAATTTATCAATGACCCCCTGTAAATCGCCGCCGTAAAAATGGTTCACATCAGTGGCTGTAGGAAGCGTATCCCAATTTTTGACATGCTCTGCCATACGCTTCAGGTAGACATATTCATTGGTTCTGACGTCATTAGTAGGGTCCCCATTACAGAAACGATCAGGATAAATTTGATACATGACTGCACCCTTTGCCCAATCGGGAGTCTGATAATCGCGAAGGATCTGAAATTCCCCTTCGTTTTTGAATTCATCAAAATATCCATATTTTGTATAATATCCCACTTCATCCCCGTATTGTAAACGGAAGTAATAGGTTATTTTCTTTTCTGTGGGAGGCAAAGTTGTTTTAAAATATTCAAAAATGCCCTCTGTTTCCCCTTTTTCCATCAGATATTCTCTCTCTTCTGTGCAGAGAAATACAGCAGAGAACGTCCCTTTGCCTACACGGATAGAAATTTCCACCGCATCAGCAGACAGCGGTTCCGGGGGAAAACGGAATTGCTTTGTTTCATCACTATATACAGCCTGGGCACGGAAATCGCTCTCAGTCACTGATAAGCCGGATGCTATGTGCTCTGGCATAAATGACACCACCTTCATTTTTTATTGATTCGTTTTTTATTATAGTTGTTGAATGTATACCATGTCAAATAGAAGCCTCAAATTCTTGGACACAAAATGGCTACGCATGTGTTTTGCCCCGCAAATCTTCCTTTCAGCGAGAACATCCATTTAGTCGTAAAAATAGGCTACTCTAGATATTTCCTCTCAAAGCTGCCTTGCTCTGCTATTTCGCAAAATGAAGAAGAGCAGCCTGCCGATGGCTGCTCTTCTTCAAAAAGAGAAGGTATTTCTTGTTGGGTTTACGTGGCAGAAATGCCACTAAGTTGGTGAAAATATTGGGGAGTTTTCACGTTTTTATTATAACATGTGGGATGGAAAATGTCCAGCAAAAAATGTGAAATCACAGAGAAAGCTTCACAGAAATAGAAAACCGCCTGATTCTTTCCATGCAAAAGCAGAGTTCTATCACGTAAAGCGTTTACGGAATAAACGTATACGCACAGCAAAGCCATACGCATGATAATTGCCTCTAGCTCATATAATCCGATAAAAGTTTTGCCAGATTTTCCTCCCCTGTAACCCTCAAGCCTTCTCTTATTTGCCTTGCATCCCCCTCCGGCAAAGTAGAAATGGGCAAATCCGTCCGTTCTTTCAAGTGGACTGCTTTATTTCCATCTTCATAAAAAACTGCCAGATATCCATCATCCTCTCCAAGGATAAAGGATTCGCTGCTCATGCCTTCAATGCTGCAGCGCAGAATCACTCTTTCCGGGGAAAACAAAACTACCTGCCAGCCATTATAAATACTTTTTAACTGTTCCAGATTCAAGCCCTGAAGAAAATCGGGGGCAGTCTCTATCTGTTCCTTGGTTACACGGTCGCTGGTATAGAAATATTGATAGATCATCTTTGTTTGTGCATTGATCTCTTTTTCAGTTTGAAGGACATTTCTGCTGCCATCCCCTGCCGCCATTTCTCTATCTCGTTCCCCTATCCACAGGGAAATATAATACCCTGCCAGAAGGCAGAGCAGAAAGCTGGACAGAGCTGCCACTGCTATCGCTTTTCGCATATTACCACCTCTTGGAAAGAGTATGGACAGAAAAAAGAAGTTTTATACAACGCATAAAAGCCTTAGACCATTGATGATCTAAGGCTTTTTCGGATGCTGAAAAATCTGCATTTATAGATTTTCTTTATTTCAATATAATCTCAGGTGGACAGGAATGCCATTCTGATATGTGCAGGGCAATTCTCCCTGAATCAAAGGAAGCAGATACTCGATCATTTCCTGCGTTACATCATTGCCGGCCGCATTGATCCATTCATCCGGTACCGTTTTTACCTGATTTGCAATTTTATCGATTTCGACAAAATCGATTTCAAAACGATACGGCTTTGTGGAAATCCTGCGGAGGCACGCCATTTTGCCTGTGCCGCCGGAAATCGCATAATCGGCAGCGGCAGCACCGATCAATCTTGCTTCATAAATATCCGCAGCGGAAGCCACATGGGACGCACAACGCTGCATGACATTCAGCTCGATGCTTCTTACCTTACAGCCGATTTCAAAACGGAGAATCTCTTCCAGATAGCGGGATGCACCAGCCAAAATCTTATGTCCAAAGGCATCTGCTGCCCGGTCAGACAAACTGTCTGTTACATAATTCCCCTCTTCATTTTTGATGCCTTCACTGACAGCGATGATAATGGAATGTTTTTCTGCCATTTTCTCTCTAACATCATCCAGAAACTGATCTACACAAAAAGGTCTTTCACACAAGTAGATCAAATCAGGAGCGGAATCCCCATTCAACCTGCCTAAAGCAGAAGCGGCTGTCAGCCAACCTGCATCTCTGCCCATGATTTCAACAATCGTGATGGAAGGCTGTGCATATACATTGCAGTCGCAGGCAATTTCGGACATTGTTGTCGCCACATATTTTGCCGCGGAGCCAAAGCCGGGGCAATGGTCTGTTTCCATCAGATCGTTATCAATGGTCTTTGGCGCACCAATGATCTTGATATCATCGATATGCATCCGTTCGCAGAATCCGGCCAGCTTATGAACAGTATCCATGGAATCATTCCCGCCGATATAAACAAAATAACCGATATCATATTTTCGGAATATCTTGATAATTTTGTCATATTCAAAGGTGCTTTCTTCCCAATGGGACAACTTCATGCGGCAGGAGCCCAGCGCAGAAGAAGGTGTCTGGCACAAAAGCTGTAAAGTTTCCGGGTCTGCCAGTTTGTCGTTCAGTTCAATCAATTTATCTGTCAGGATACCCATGATACCATTTTTTGCACCGTAGATTTTATTGATCTTTTTATCTGAAAGCCCCTTTTCCACAACGCCCACCAAAGTAGCATTGATAGCTGCGGAAGGACCGCCGGACTGTGCGACCAAAAGATTTTTCATAGTAAACTTCCTTTCCTATCCCCAAAAGATATTCCTCATTTGTTTCTTCTTACTACGTTCATTATAGCACTTTCCCCCTTGAATGCAAGGCATGAGATCAGGCAAGAATCAGTTTCAAGAAAAACAGGAAAGCAATGATGACGATGACAGGATTCAGTTCGCTCTTTTTGCCGCTGAAGAATTTCAGCAGTACATAAGACAGAACACCAAATACCAGACCTTCGGAAATGCTGTAGCATACGACCATCATCAGGATCGTCATAAATGCAGGGAATCCTTCTGTATAGTCAGAGAAATCAATGGCTGTTACGTTTTCTGCCATCATCAGGCCAACAACTACCAGCGCAGGTGTTGTTGCAAAAGAAGGAATCGTTGTCAGAATGGGAGAGAACAGCAGTGCAATCAGGAACAGAATGCCTGCTGTGAAAGCTGTCAGCCCAGTTCTGCCGCCATCGGAAACACCGGAAGCGGATTCTACGAATGTGGTTACTGTAGAAGTCCCCAGAACGGCACCACATGTGGTAGCCAGAGCATCGGCAAACAGCGCACCTTTAATTCTGGGCAGTTTGCCATCCTTATCCAGAAAGCCGGCTTTTGTAGATACCCCGATCAATGTACCTAATGTATCGAACAGATCAACAAACAGGAATGCAAAGATAACAACAATAAAATCGAAAACAGAAACGCCGGAAAAGCTCAATTTACCTGCAATGGGCGTAATGCTGGGAGGTGTGGAAACGATACCTGTAGGAATCAGGGAATATACCCCTGCTTCTACGTCCACCACATAAATCCCTGCAAACTGGCAGATAATGCCCAGCAGCCATGTGATCAGAATGCCAACCAAAAGAGCCCCTTTCACTTTTCTGATAACAAGCACCAAAGTGATAACGGTACCAATCAGCGCCAGTGCAACGGATACGGATCTTACATCACCCAAGCCAACGCAGGTAGCAGAATTGTTGACAACAACGCCTGCATTCTGCAGGCCAATGAAGGCAATATACATACCAATCCCAACACTGACTGCTTTTTTCATATTTGCAGGGATAGCATTGAAGATGGCTTCCCGTACGTTGACTGCCGAAAGGATAATAAAGATAATACCTTCGACAAATACAGCTGCCAGCGCTACTTCCCAGCCATATCCATACTGCGCGCATACAGTATAAGCGAAATACGCATTCAGCCCCATACCGGGAGCCAGTACAAAAGGATAATTGGCAAAAAACGCCATAAAGAAGGTACCCAGGGCTGCGGCAATACAAGTTGCTGTCAGCAGCGCGCCATAATCCATCCCCGTAACAGACAGAATGCTGGGGTTTACGACCAAGATGTATGCCATAGTCATAAAAGTTGTTAAGCCAGCCATAATCTCGGTTTTCGCAGTTGTTTTGTTTTCTTTCAGTTTAAAACATTTTTCGATGAAACTCAAAATATTCCCTCCTCTTTGATAAAAAGTTTGATAAAAAGATAATAAAAGATAAAAACCAAATACAGTATACCTTTTTTTCCAAAAATCCGCAAGATACTCCTTTCTCTTTTCCAATTGGAAGGATAAAAATTTTTATCCTCCGAAAATTTGACTTTTTCCTAAAATATTTTAGCCTTTTTCATGGAAAAATACACTTGAGATTGCCGTTTTCTCTTGTCAATCCCCAGTGCCTATGATAATATAAATAAAGTAAAGATAGACAGACGAACCGTCGGCTGACCGACGGTTTTCCTATTTTCAATACAAAAGAAATTTTAATGGAGGGATACGATGAATCAAGAAATGATCCTCATTCTGGACTTCGGCGGTCAGTATAATCAGCTGATTGCCCGTCGTGTCAGAGAGCACCATGTGTACTGTGAAATCATGCCTTGGAAAAAATCCTTGGAAGAGATCAAAGCGAAAAATCCAAAAGGCATCATCTTTACCGGCGGCCCCAACAGTGTTTATGAAGAAGGTTCTCCAAAGGTTGACCCTGCGCTGTTTGAACTGGGCGTTCCCGTACTGGGTATCTGCTATGGCTGCCAGTTGATGGCCTATACACTGGGCGGCAAAGTTGGCCATGCTGCAGAATTGAGTGAATACGGCAAAGCAGAAGTAAACTTTGATACCACAAGCAAACTGCTGAAAGGCATCAATGCCAATGAAATCTGCTGGATGAGCCATACGGACTATGTAACAGAACTGCCCGAAGGCTTCCGTGTTATCGGCACAACACCCACTTGCCCTGCTGCCGCTATCGAATGTGAAGCAAAAGGCTTCTATGGCGTACAGTTCCACCCCGAAGTAAACCACACACCGAAGGGTACTGAAATGATTCGTAACTTCCTGTTTGAAGTTTGTGGCTGCAAAGGCGACTGGACCATGACAAACTATATCGAAGACCAGATCAAACGGATCCGCGAACAGGTTGGGGATGGCAAAGCGCTTTGTGCCCTTTCCGGCGGCGTAGATTCCAGCGTAGTTGCCGCTCTGGTTTCCAAAGCCATCGGCAAACAGCTGACTTGCGTATTCGTTGACCATGGCCTGATGCGTAAAAATGAAGGCGATGAAGTAGAAAAGATTTTCGATGGTTATTTTGATTCCCATTTCGTAAGAGCAAATGCACAGGAACGTTTCCTGGGCAAATTGAAAGGCGTAACAGACCCCGAACAGAAACGGAAGCTGATTGGGGAAGAATTTATCCGTGTATTTGAAGATGAAGCAAAGAAAATCGGCAAAGTGGATTTTCTGGTACAGGGCACCATCTATCCCGATATCATCGAAAGCGGCCTGGGCGATTCCGCAGTCATCAAATCTCACCACAATGTAGGCGGCCTGCCCTCTGTTGTTGATTTTGAAGAGCTGATCGAACCTCTGCGCCTGCTGTTCAAGGACGAAGTTCGTCAGATGGGTCTGGAATTGGGTCTGCCTGAATATCTGGTTTGGAGACAGCCCTTCCCCGGTCCTGGTCTTGGTGTCCGTGTCATTGGCGAAGTAACAGAAGAAAAGGTTGCTATCCTGCAGGATGCCGATGCTATCTTCCGCGAAGAAATCGCAAAAGCCGGCCTGGACAGAGAAATCAACCAGTATTTCGCTGTTATCACTGATGTTCGTTCTGTAGGCGTTATGGGCGACTTCAGAACCTATGATTATACGATCGCTTTGCGCGGCGTTACTACAACAGACTTCATGACAGCTGACTGGGCTCGTATCCCCTATGATGTTTTGGATAAAGTATCTACTCGTATTGTTAATGAAGTGAAACATGTGAATCGTATCGTTTATGATATCACCTCCAAACCACCCGCAACAATTGAGTGGGAATAATAACAACAACCCCGCAAAGCCTTGATTTTCAGGGCTTTGCGGGGTTTATTTTTTTTGTGTGCTACAAAAATGCTACACTTTTCATCAATTTTTAGTAAAAATAGGTTTCAATTTTTTCTGATATATGATAGCATATTTATACTAAATATTTGTTTATGAGGCTGTCTTTTTCATCGAAAATCTTCTTAAAAAACAATTTCTGTACCTCCAAAATAGTATAATTAGTTTTAATAATTTATATTATATCGTTTTATATTTTTACTATAATATTCGAAAAGAGGTGTATCGTTATTTTTAAGTCCTTCCATTAAAATTTTTGTTAGCAATATCTTCGGCTCCCGAAACCAGTATCACCACCGACATTTTTACTGCGATAGTAAATAATGAATTCTCCCATCATTTCCCGATAAGTTATTTCCTCTAACTCAGACAACTGCTCTAAACATACTGCAGGTATTCTCTGTTTGATGCCATTGTTCCTCCTTTATTTCCAGTCTTTCAGTAGAAACCCTTCAACCCAGCTTTCGGAAAACGACAGCCTGCTCTTTCATTAAGATTTTTTCTACTTGATACCCATAGTTCACTCTTTTTCGGAAAAAATTATCTCTTTCTTATACCCTTTCGGACGATAGTTTTAATTTTCAGGATTCTGTGGGATGAGAAGGGCAGCAACAATATACACCAGAATCCCGCTGCAGCCTATCACACAGAATGCAACCCACCCCAGACGCACCAGCGTAGGGTCCACCTCAAAATATTCTGCAATACCGCCGCAAACACCGGCAACCATTTTATCAGCATTGGATTTATAAAGATAACGTATAATTAGTTTCGCAAATTCAATTTCATAAAAATAGACATGGTC
>NZ_JBJEJK010000001.1:21389-30422 GCF_051877975.1 Anaerotignum sp. | reverse complement strand
TTTTTAACAAAGCCTTAAGTTTTCATTCACAAAATGTCCATATTTTCATTGTATACTACAAGAGAAGTCAAAAGGACGCCCCCTTTTACTTCCCGCCTGCGGCTATCTTCCCCGAAAAGCCGCAGGCACCCCTTCCTATTTCGGGGCATCAAAAGCATATTACCATTTGATTTGTTTATTATATATAGTAATACACCCTCCCCTTTGGAAAAAGCAGCCCGCCCGGGCTGCTTTTTTCTTTTTGTTATAACATAGCAACACTTCAGAATCCATCTGCTCAAATGCATTTACAAAAGCCGAAGGTGTCTGGTGCATTCTTTCCCGTAAATTCCCTTGGGTCTGCATCGTTACATATAGCTTTTCTTCCAGATGGAAGGTGTGAACAGCATGATGATCGGGAAAATTTCCAATCTGCCCAGCAGCATATCAAAACACAAAACCAGCTTGGAAAACCCTGAGAAAAAGAAGAAGTTCTCCTCCGGTCCAACCTTGGCAAAGCCAGGGCCAACGTTTCCCAAACAAGTGACTACAGAAGTCAGCGATGTAGTAAAATCATAGTTATCGAAAGAAATCAGGATAAAAGAGCCCAACAAAAGCAAAAGATATACAACAATATATCCCGTTACCCCGCAGACAATATCTTCTTCCACCTTTGCGCCATCCAATTTGATCAGGTTTACCGAACGGGGATGCACAATCCGTTTGACCTCCCGATAAGCTAATTTTCCTAAAATAATCACTCTGGATACTTTGATGCCGCCCCCGGTAGAACCGGCACAGGCACCCAAAATCGTCAGGCAAAAAATCAGCGTTTTTGAAAATTCCGGCCACAGATCAAAATTCGCCGTAGCAAAACCCGTCGTAGTTACGATTGCCGCTACCTGGAACGCCGCATGACGAAAAGCAGATTCCAATGTAGGGTACATATGATAGATATTGACCGTGATCAGGGCAATGCTGGCAAAGACGATCCCAATATAATAGCGCAGCTCTTCATTTTTCCAGATATTCTTGAAATCCTTCAAAATCATCAGATAATACAGATTAAAGTTCACACCAAACAACAGCATGAAACCTGTAATCACATATTCAAAATACGCATTGTCATACCCTGCGATACTTGCATTCTTAATCGCAAAGCCGCCTGTACCCGCTGTAGAAAAAGCGTTCACAATGCTGTCAAACAAAGGCATTCCGCCCAACAGCAGCAGCACCATTTCAATCAATGTCAATGCAATATACATTTTATACAGCAACTCCGCAGTGGATTTTACCTTCGGCACCAGCTTGGAAACCATAGGTCCGGGGGCTTCCGCCTTCATCAAGTACATGGTACGGTCATCCCCCAAAGGCATGATGGCCAGCGTAAATACCAGAATCCCCATGCCACCGATCCAATGGGTAAAACTGCGCCAGAACAAAATGCTCATTGGCAGCCCTTCAATCTCTGTCAGAATGGTGGCACCTGTTGTCGTAAAGCCGGATACTGTTTCAAAAAAACAGTTGATATATCCTTCGATGGTGCCGCTCAAATAAAAAGGCAGTGCCCCCAAAAGGGACATCACAATCCAGGATAATGCTACAACAACAAAGCCCTCTCTGCCATAAATGCGTTTATTCTTAGGCTCCCGGCTGACCAACACCGCCCCAACGATCAGACAGGCTGTAATGGTAGCGATAAATGCCACCGCCGCCTGTCCTTCTTTATACCAAAAAGCGGTAAACGCCGGTATAGCCAGCAATATTCCTTCTATCCGAATGATATTGCCTAAAATATAGGCAATCATATTAAAATTCATAGTTCTTCACCAGTCTCAGATGTTATTTCAAAATATCTTTCAAATCCATCAGATGTTTGTTCCTCGTTACAATAATGACACTGTCCCCGATTTCGATAGAATCGTTACCGCCGGGAATGATGACTCTGCCATTTCGAATGATGGTAGCAACCAGCAGTTCTTCCTTCGTTTTCAGGTCTTTCAGCGGAACACCAACCACGCTGGATTTTTCCCGCACTTTAAATTCCAAAGCTTCTACCTGATCATTTACCAGTTTATGCAGGGTTTCTACATTGCTGCTGCCGGCAGAATTCTGCATAGCCCGTACATAACGGACGATATTGCTGGCCGCAATGGTCTTTGGAGAAATAAAGCCGTCAATATCCAGTGTATCCAGGATTTCATCAAAAGAAATACGGTTGATCTTGGCAATGACCTTGGAAACCTTTTTCGCCTTGGCATACAAAGAAACAACGATATTTTCTTCATCCATCCCCGTCAGGCAGACCAGAGCATCTGTTTTTTCCAGCCCTTCTTCCTGCAGCAATTCTTTATCTGTCCCATCCCCATGGATGATAACTGCTTCCGGCAACAATTCACAAAGATCTTCACACCGCTGATAATCCATTTCGATGATCTTTACCCGCACATGAAGAGAGAGCAGTTCCTTGGCCAAATAATAAGCCACTCGGCCGCCGCCGATGATCATGACCGATTTCACACCGGTACGGAAAATGCCGATGGTACGGAAAAAATTAGCAATTTCCAAATGAGGCGCCGTTAAATTGATCTTATCCCCTGCCTGCAGCACAAAATCACCGCTGGGGATATAAACTTCCCCTTCCCTCTGCACTGCACAGATCAGAACTTTTACCTGGAATTCTTTATAAATCGCCCAAAGGGGCATCCCATCCAATACACTGTGGGGAGAAATTTTGATTTCCACCAGCTCCACACGGCCTCTGGCAAAGGTATCAATCTTCAACGCAGAAGGGAAGCGCAGCAAACGGGAAATTTCTTCTGCTGCCGCCAATTCCGGATTTACCGCCATACTCAGCCCAAGGTCATCCTTCAGTTCATTGATCTGCTGAAAATATTCCGGATTACGCACACGGGCAATGGTATGCTTCGCTCCCAGTTTTTTCCCCACCAGGCAAGCCAGCATATTGACCTCATCGGCAGAAGTGGCAGCAATCAGCAGATCAGAATGGGGCACCCCTGCTCTTTCCTGTATGGCCATACTGGCGCCATTGCCTTCCACACTGATGATATCCATCGTATTGGATGCATTGGTCAAAACTTTTGTATTATTATCGATTACAATGATGTCATGTCCTTCACCGGAAAGCTGGCTAGCGATGGTGCCGCCCACCTTGCCATCCCCTACGATCACAACGTTCATGTTTTTTCCTCCTTGTTTCTGAAAGGTCTTTTTTCAGACCTACAATCCGTCATATTATCATATCATTTCCACTTAGGAAAAACAAGATTTTTCCGTGTTTTTGCCTGCATAAGGCCTTCTGCCGGCGCTCTTGAAAAGAAAGAAGCCCCGGCAGAACAGTTCTCCCGAGGCTTCTGTCATTTCAATATTTTATTTTCCGCATTTTTCTTTCAGAATATCAGCCAGTTCCGCCAGAGCCACTTCGCTCTTTTCGCTGGTTGCCATTTCCTTCAATTCCACTTTGCCGCTTTCCAATTCAGAATCCCCAAGGATCACGGAATATTTTGCGCCAATCTTATTTGCATATTTCATCTGAGCTTTTACGCTGCGTTCTACAGTGTCGCAATCCGCCTTGATGCCAGCTTTTCGCAGCTGATAAACCAAAGACTGGGCTTTCAGCAGCCCTGCATCCCCCATGGAGCCGATGTAAACATCTCTTTCAGGGGTTTCTGTGAGGGCGCCGTGCTGTTTTTCCAGAATCATGATCAGTCTTTCGATCCCCAGGCCAAAGCCAACGGCGCCGGTAGGCTTGCCGCCCACTTCTTCCACCAGGTTATCATATCTGCCGCCGCCGCAGACGGTCAGCCCATTGGATACAAATTCAAATACGGTTCTGGTGTAATAATCCAAACCACGGACAATCTTCGGGTCGATGGTAAAAGGAATCCCGTTTGCTGTCAAAATATCCTGTACTTTCTGGAAATGGGCTGTACATTCTTCATCCAGGCAATCCAGCACAGAAGGCGCATTTGCTACGATCTTCTGGCAGGATTCCTCCTTACAGTCCAGCACACGCAGGGGGTTCTTTTCAAAACGCTCCTTACAGGTAGGGCACAGCTTATCCAGATTCTGACCGATAAATTCTTTCAGTGTTTTATTGTATCTGGCACGACATTCGGGACAGCCAAGGCTGTTGATGCGCAGTTCTACGCCCTCTACACCCATTTCTTCCAGCAAAGCTGTTGCTACGGAAATAACCTCCGCATCCTGTGCCGCGCTGTAGGAACCCAACATTTCAATACCAAACTGGTGGAACTGTCTCTGTCTGCCGGCCTGTGTGTTTTCACAGCGGAAGGTGGGAGAAATGTAGTACAGCTTTGTGGGCTGTGCCTGATTGTGCATCCCATGCTCCACATAAGCCCGTGCTACCCCCGCAGTCCCTTCGGGGCGCAGGGTCAGGCTTCTGTCGCCGTCATCTGTGAAGGTATACATCTCCTTCTGCACGATATCTGTTGTTTCGCCAACGCCTCTGGCAAAAAGTTCTGTAAATTCAAAAGCAGGGGTGCGAATTTCGCCAATGCCGAAGGTTTCGCAGATGCGTCTCATCTTCCCTTCGATTTCCTGCCACGCCTTCACCTCTGCGCCATAAATATCCTTTGTCCCTTTTACTAACTGGATCATATACTACCTCCTTGGGGCAAGCCCGTTCTTTTTCTTTCTATCATTTCATCGATACGACCGATGTAATCTTCAATGCTCTTTACGTTGAATACCCGTTCAATGCGGTCTGTTTCCGGGTCAACGGTTTTGGTGCTGGCCCCTGCCCCCGCTGCCAGAATGGTCTGCTTTTCCTCCATAATCTGGACATTATAGACCCCTTCCTTGCCGGGGTGGCAATAGCCAACGTTTTCAAAATTCCCCACCATATTTTTCTGGCGGTACATATAATAGGGCTCCATACCCATTTTTTCCGCATATTCCGCAGAAATATCCAGCATCTGTTCCAGCGTTTCCGCTGTGGTCATATCATGCTGGTCCAATTCTTCCCGCAAGCGGGATGCCCGCTTCACCGCCAGAGTATGCACCGTCACGTTATCCGGCTCCAACTTTACAATTTCTTCCATGGTATGCCGCACATCTGCCGCATCCTCCCCAGGCAGCCCCAGAATCAAGTCCATATTGATATTCTGATGGCCTTCTTCTCTGGCTTCGCGGAACACCCGGCGGATATCCTCCACCGTATGTTTTCTGCCCACAGCCCGCAGAGTCTTATCATTCATAGTCTGGGGATTGATGGAAATGCGGTTGACGCCATATGCTTTCATCAGGTGAAGTTTTTCTCTGGTGATGGTGTCGGGGCGGCCTGCTTCCACCGTATATTCCATGGAAGCATCGGGATGGAACAGCTCCTCCACCTTTTTCAGGAGACGTTCCAGCTGCTCCTCATTGAGAGAAGTTGGCGTACCGCCGCCGATGTAGATATTTTTCATCACAAACTGCTTACTGTATGCCGCCAGCCAGTCCAATTCCTTGAACATGGCGTCCAAATATTCATCCACACGGTTTTTATACTGATGCAGGGGATAGGCTGTAAAAGAGCAATAGAGGCATCTGGTAGGACAGAAAGGAATGCCGATATACAAGCTGATTTCCTCTGGCTTGTTGCCCTGCAAAATCTTCTGTTCCGCTTTTGCTACCTTCAGAGCCAGCGCTGCCTTATGCTCCATAACAAGATATTCCTCTGTCAGAAACGCCAAACATTCTGCATCGCTTTTGCCTTCCTCTAACAAAATGCTGACCAGCTTGGCGGGGCGAACCCCTGTCAGCAAGCCCCACTGGGGACGAATGCCCGTTTCCTTTTTCAGCAGCTCATAAATGGTCCGCTTGATGATACGCTTCTGCTCCTTTTCCGTCAGGGCTTCTTCCGCATAGGGCATAGACCATTCCGCTGCTTTCTCCCCACGGCGATAAAGCATTGCCGAAGCAATGCCTTTCTCCATGCGGCTGACTACGGTAATTTCCCCCGTCACTTCCTCCGCCCGGATATAGTGGCGGTTGGCGAGAAATACCTGAATCATCGTCTGCACATCATTTTGCAGTTCATGTCCCTGCAGGACATAATAAATCATTTCTGTATCCATAACAATCAGAACAGCTTTTCACTGTCCAGCAACAGTGTGACAGGGCCATCGTTGACAAGGGCAACTTTCATATCTGCCTGGAACTGCCCCTGCGCCACCTTCTTGATGCCCAAGGTCTGGGCTTTTGCGCACAGCTTGGAAAACAGTTCATTTGCCAGTTCGGGGGCCGCACCGCCGGAATAGCCGGGGCGTCTGCCTTTTCTGGCATCGCCATACAGTGTGAAGTTGGGCACAATCAAGAGTTCCCCTTCAATATCCATCAGGGACAGATTCATTTTGCCATTTTCATCCTCGAAAATACGCAGGTTGATGACCTTATCCAGCATATAATCGATGGTTTTATCGGTATCTGTTCCCAGCATGCCAAATAAAACCATAATGCCTTTGCCGATTTCGCCCACTACCTGGCCATCGATGGTGACACTTGCTTCTGTTACTCTCTGTAATACTGCTCTCATTTCTTCCTCCTAAAATTGATATCGATATCAGCCCAGACCGGAAACACGTTCTACTTCTACAACATCTTTCAGGTTCTTCAACCGTTTTACGATCCGTTCCAGCTGTTCCTTTGTTCTGATTTCCATTGTAATATTAAAAATTGCAAACATATCTTTCGTTGTGCGGACATTGAACCCTTTTACGGAAATATCATCATCCGCCAGCTGACGGCTGATCTCCAGAATCAGACCAACTCTGTCATTGGCTGTCACCCGGATCTCTGCCAGATAGGATGTGTTGGAATCCCCATGGGCAAATTGGGCATCCCATTCCGCATTAATCAAACGATGGCGTTCTTCATCATTCAGATTGATGACATTGACACAGTCCGTCCGGTGGATGGTGACACCACGGCCACGGGTAACAAAACCAACGATTTCATCCCCGGGCACAGGGCTGCAGCATTTGGAAAAACGCACCGCCACATCACCAATGCCTTCTACGATAATGCCGCTCTTGCTCTTATGCTTCTTGGTCGGCTTCTGGTCGATGGTCTTTTCAAAATCCTTCAGCGCATCTTCTGCCGTCTGGGTCTTGCGTTTTTCCTTCAGGTATTCATCCTTCAGCCGGTTCACGACCTGCCCTTCCTTTAAGCCGCCGTAACCAACAGCCGCCAAAAGGGCATCCCAGTTTTTGAAATCGTATTTGACCAGCACGATCTCCTGCCATTCGGGGCGCAGCAGATCCTGCGGCTGGAAGCCTTTCTTTTTCATATCTGCCAGAATCATTTCCCGGCCGCGAACGATATTTTCTTCCTTCTCTTCCTTCTTGAACCATTGTTTGATCTTGGTTCTGGCCTGGGCCGTTTTGACGATAGAAAGCCAGTCTCTGTTGGGGCCTTTGGAATTCTGAGAAGTGATGATCTCAACAATATCCCCATTCTGAATCTTATGGTCCAAAGGGACAATTTTATTATTGACCCTTGCCCCGACCATTTTATTGCCGACAGCAGAGTGAATCATATAGGCAAAGTCGATGGGTGTGGAATCCTTCGCAAGCTGGATCACATCCCCCTGAGGGGTAAATGCATATACCTGCGTAGTGAAAATATTCAAATCTAGCTTGATGGTATCCAGATATTCCTTATTATCGGACATATCCTGCTGCCATTCCATGATCTGCCGCAGCCAGGCCAGCTTTGCTTCTTCCTTTTTGGCAGCTTTGCTGGTCTTTTCGTTGGCCTTGCCTTCTTTATATTTCCAATGGGCAGCGATACCATATTCACTGGTACGGTGCATTTCCCATGTTCTGATCTGTACTTCAAAAACCTGCCCCATGGGGCCGATCAGCGTATTGTGCAGAGACTGATACATATTCGGCTTGGGCATGGCGATATAATCCTTGAAACGCCCGGGCATAGGGGTATACATGGTGTGTACGATCCCCAGCACGGCGTAGCAGTCCTTTACCGTATCCACCAAGGCACGGATAGCAAACAGGTCATAGATCTGATCCAGCGTCTTATTCTGGTTCACCATTTTTTTGTAAATGCTGAAGAAATGCTTCGTTCTGCCGTAGACCTTGCCTTTGATACCGGCTTCGTCCATCTTCGCCTGCAGTTCCTTCACCATATTCTGCACAAATTCATCCCGTTCTTCTTTCTTTTTCTGGATTTTTGTTGCCAGATCAAAATAGGCATCCGGGTTCAAATATTTGAAACACAGATCTTCCATTTCAGAACGGATTTTGGAAATGCCCAGTCTGTGGGCCAATGGTGCATAGATATCCAAAGTTTCCTGTGCTTTTTCCCGCTGTTTTTCGGGCGTCATATAGTTCAGCGTACGCATGTTATGCAGTCTGTCCGCCAGTTTGATCAAAATGACGCGAATATCCTTTGCCATGGCAAGGAACATCTTACGGTAGTTTTCTGCCTGCGCTTCTTCTTTTGTAGAATAGGACAGCTTCCCCAATTTGGTGACACCATCCACCAATGCAGCAATTTCTTCGCTGAACAGATTGCTGATGTCTTCATAGCTGTATTCCGTATCTTCAATGATATCATGCAGGATCCCTGCCACGATGGTCTCCATATCCAGTTCCAATTCCGCCAGGATATATGCCACTTTCAAAGGATGGATGATATATGGCTCGCCGGATTTTCTCTTCTGTTCCTTATGGGCCTCCACCGCCAGTTTATAGGCTTTTTCCACCATGGAAAAATCGTTGGATGGATGGTAAGTCTTAATCTTGTCGATCAATTCCTGATACAGTTGTTCTTCGATTGCTGCCATACTCATCACCCCCTCTTACTTTAAAGATTTTATTTCTTTGTCGAAAAAAGATTATAAAAATAATTATACTGTTTCCTATGTATATTTTCAAGATTTTTTCTATAAAAGCCCTATCCTGCGTTCCTGCTTTTCTGCAAACTGGTTTGCAAGAAAGCAGGAACATAGGATAGGCAAGCCGAATGAGCAAAGAAGCGATGCGCAAGCAGCGCGATTTGCGAATGTAG
>NZ_JBJEJK010000001.1:0-21289 GCF_051877975.1 Anaerotignum sp. | reverse complement strand
TTGCGAATGCAGGCAGCGATTGCGAGAGTGCAAAGCACGGAGCAATCGGCTTTTATCCCAGCAAGCCTTTATCATATTTCAGAGAGAGAATCCGTGTCAGGCTTTCCTCCACCCTTTCCTCTGTAATCTGACCTGTTTCGATGGCCAGGGTCAAGGCTTCTGCGGCCTCCGCCAAATCCGCCGGCATCAGCACGATATCCACCCCTGCCTGCACCGCCAATACTGCGCTTTCCCCAGCTCCATAAGGCTCCACAATGGCTCCCATATTCATAGCATCGGTGATGATAATGCCGTCAAAGCCCAATTCCTGCCGCAAAATCCCCAACATTTCAGAGGAAAGGGAAGCAGGCAGGCCATCGGTTGTGGCATTCGGCGTCTGGATATGCCCCGCCATGATGAAATCCACCCCGGCAGCAATAGCTTCCCGGAAAGGTACAAATTCCACCGTCCTCAGTCGTTCCAGATCATGTTCCGCATAGGTTTCACCTTTATGGCTGTCCATAGATGTATCCCCATGTCCCGGGAAATGTTTGGCGCAGGCACTGATGCCGGTTGCCTCCATAGCTCTGATAAATCCGCCGACCTTTTCCGCTGCCGTCTGAGGGTCGGAAGAAAAGGATCTGCTGCCGATGACAGGATTATCGGGATTCGTATTCACATCGGCAACAGGAGCAAAATCCACGTTGATGCCCAGCTCTTTCAATTCTTCTCCAATGATCCGCCCTGCCGCCGCCGCGTCTTCAATTTCCGCCGCCGCAGGAATGGGCTCATGGGGAATATTGCTCTTATCCAGCCGGGAAACCAGTCCCCCCTCTTCATCAATCCCCAGGAACAAGGGCAGCTCTGCCGCCGCCTGCAAATCCGCCGTCAGCTGTTTTGTCTGCTCCGCCGTATCCAGATTTTCCGCAAACAGGATGACTCCACCAATATGATATGTGGAAATGGCTTCCCTTGCTTCCGCCGAAAGGGTCGTCATACCTGTTCCGTCTGCATTTTGGCGAAAATCTGCCATCAGAAGCTGTCCCGCTTTTTCCGCAGGGGTCATATTTTCGATGATTTCTGCTATCCTCTCTGTTTCTGTTTTTGGCGGTGTTTCCTCCGCTTCTGTCTGCTTCCCGCAGGCTCCCGCCCCAAAGGCAAGGCAGCCAGCCAAAAACAATGCCAATAATTTTTTCATAGGATTCTCCCCTTATCGAATTGTTCTTCTTCCTTCATTCCCTTAAGTATAGCCGTTTTCCCACAAAATGAACAGATATCTCTAAAAAAAATCCCCCTTGTCTTTTCTTTTTCCTATTTTTTCGGTATACTTAAAAGCAGATACAACAATGTTAAAAAGGAGAACCTCTATGAAATTACAAAAATTGCTCAGCTATGTGCGTCGTGCCGTAGATGATTATCATATGATAGAAGAAGGCGATAAAATCGCCATTGGCATTTCCGGCGGGAAAGACAGCATCTGCCTGCTTGTGGCTTTGAAGCATCTGCAGCGGTTTTATCCCAAACAGTTCGAAATCGAAGCCATTACCGTCTCCCTGGGGCTGCCCGGCGCCAAATATGATGATATTCAGGCTCTGTGCGATGAACTGGGTGTGCATTATACCGTTGTCAATACAGATATCGGTCAAATCATTTTTGAAGAAAGAAAAGAGAAGAACCCCTGCTCCCTTTGCGCCAAAATGCGGAAGGGCGCGCTGAACGATATGGCGGAAAAGCTGGGCTGCAACAAAGTCGCTTTGGGGCATAATAAAGATGATGTGGTGGAAACCTTCTTCATGTCCCTGTTTTATGAAGGGCGTATGAACTGCTTTGCCCCTGTCAGCTATCTGGACAGAAAGAAGCTCTGGTCCATCCGTCCGCTGATGTATGTACCCGAATGGGAATGCCGCAGTTTTGTCAACAAAAGCGGCATCAGCATCGTAAAAAACCCCTGCCTGGCCGATGGCAATACCAAGCGGCAGGAAACCAAAGAACTGCTGGCAGAGCTTTCCCAGAGATATGATAATCTGCAGGAGAAGGTATTCGGTGCCATCAAGCGTTCCTCTCTGAAAGGCTGGAGCAAGGAGGAATAATATGTCCACTTACCATGAAGAACTGAAAAATAAAGAAACTTTGCGCCTGCGGGAAATTCAGAAGGAACTGCCGCCCTTTACCCAATCCTTTTTCCGGGGCATCGCCCAGACCACTTCCACAAAGACCCGCCTGGCCTATGCCTACGACCTGCGTATCTTCTTCCGCTATCTGTATGAAGAACATCGTACCCTGGGGGGCATCGAAGCAAAGGATTTTACGGCGGAACACCTGAATGAAGTCACTTCCGAGGATATCGACTGTTTTCTGGAATATCTTTCCTATTATATTCGCCCCGACCATGAAAATCCTGCCTATGGGAAAGAAATGCATAATGAGGAAAAGGGCAAATCCCGCAAATTGGCAGCAGTGCGGATGCTGTTCAAATATTTTTATAAGAAGAAAGTCATCAAAGCTGACCCTGCGGCCTTGGTGGATACCCCGAAGGTTCACGAAAAAGCCATTGTCCGTCTGGATGTGAACGAAGTGGCAAACCTCCTGGATGCGGTGGAAACAGGGGAAAAACTGACCGACCGCCAGAAGGCCTTCCACGAACGGACAAAAAAACGGGATTTGGCCATGATGACCCTGCTTTTGGGCACGGGAATGCGTGTTTCCGAATGTGTAGGCATCAATATCAAAGATCTGGATTTTAAAAATAATGCAGTAAAGGTCACCCGAAAGGGCGGCAACGAAGTATTTCTGTATTTCGGCGAAGAGGTGCGGGAAACCCTGGAGGATTATCTGGAAGAACGGCAAAATGCTGTCACAAAAGAGGAGAATGAACCTGCCCTTTTCCTTTCCGGTCAGGGTAAGCGCATCGGTGTGCGAACGGTGCAAAATATGGTGAAAAAATATGCCAATGGTGTCACAATCAAAAAAATCACTCCTCATAAACTGCGGAGTACCTTTGGCACGAATCTTTATCAGGAAACGGGAGATATTTATTTGGTAGCGGATGTTTTGGGCCATGCCGATGTCAACACCACCCGCAAGCACTATGCCGATATCGAAGACAGCCGCCGCCGTATGGCTGCCACTCGGATCAAATTGAGAAAGGACTGAATCTTATGGAACCGAAAAGATGCTTGAAAAAAGTCGAATCCATCTTTTCCGAACATCAGGCGGAGCCCATCTGGCGGCTGCGCTATTTTGCCATTCTTGCTCTGCTGACGGAAATCGATGGGGAACTGCATTTTATTCTGAATAAACGTGCCTCCGGTGTCAATCAGCCCGGCGATGTCTGCTTTCCCGGTGGCCATCAGGAAAAGGGGGAATCCCTGCGGGAAACTGCCCTGCGGGAAACGGAAGAAGAAATGGGCATCCAGAGAGAGGATATCCGGATTTTAGGCAAAAGCGATTTCATGCTGACCATTTACCGAGGCATGATACAGCCCTTCATTGGTTATGTCCCCTATGAAGTCTATCAAAAGGCCCGCCCCAACCCCATGGAAGTAGACGAAATCTTCACCGTTCCCCTGCAATTTTTCATGGAAACCGAACCGGAAAAGCATGATACTGTCTGGAAGGTCATAGAATCCGAGGACTTTCCCTACGATAAGATCGAAGGCGGCAAAAACTACCCCTTCAGCAAGGGAAAAACCACGCAGCTTTTCTATGAATACAAGGGACATACCATTTGGGGCTTCACAGCCCAGGTCATTCGGAATATCATCGAAATTTTAAAAACAACACAAATATAAAAAAACAGCGGTAAAACCATCTCGGTTTCATCGCTGTTTTTCTTATGCTTCTGGTCTTGCCATTTCTTTTCCATCCTCATCCACCACAATCGTCTGTGCAGAGGAAAAGCAATACTGCTGATAGGGGTCATACATCCGATCGGGATAGTCGATCTCATAAAAACCATCGTTGATCCAAATATGCTCCGGGTCATTGCCATTGGTATTCAGTTTCAATATCTGTTCACCGCCGCTGAAAAAGGTATAGGAACCGGAACTTGCCACCCATTCCTCACCGGGGTCGAGCTTCTCTTCTACAACAGCACCGTTGAATACCGCAACGAGCTTTTCGATTTCTCCTTTATCGGTGATGATTTTGCAATCCGCACCATAGGCAGGATTCCCCATGGCCAGCGTTACGACCACCTTGTCTATGGCATTGGCGTCCAGCTTTTCTTTCAGCAGTTCCTTTTTTCCACAGCCCGCAAGGCAAAGCAGGCATAGCAGCATACAAAACAACAGTTTCTTTTTCATGCAGTTCTCTCCTCTCAGGCATAGTTTTTCTGATTGGACGAAAAAAATTCTTCTTTTGTTCCAAAACAGAGAAAACCTGCGGAGCAGGAACAGCAGGGAAAAACCCAGCTTATTTTTTCTTTTTATGGTTATATGCTCTTTTTCTTTCCTTATCCAGCAGAGCCTTTTCCGCATCTCTTGCAGCCTTTTCTTCCAGCATTGTATCGATATCCTCGGGCAGCTCCAAGGTCAGCCTGCCCAGCTTGCCGCCGCGGAATTCGTCGATCATGATCTTCGCCGTACGTTCCAGGTCCGGCTCATCGCCTTTTTTCTTGAAGCCCCGGGCAATGGCGATCTTTTCCAAAATCACATGGGGTTCTTCTATGCTGTCAAATTCAATCTGATACCGCTTGCGGAAGCAATCGGGGTCCCTTGCCACCATATGATTGATGAAAGCAATCCCCAGGTTTTCCGCATCCAGAATGTCATCGTTGATGGCACCGGTAAAAGCCAGCTTCAGCCCCACCTGCTGATCTTCAAATTTGGGCCACAGGATACCAGGTGTATCCAGCAGTTCAAAGTCTTTTTTCAGCTTAATCCACTGTTTGCCCCGGGTCACGCCGGGTTTGTCCCCGGTTTTCGCCGTGGTTTTCCCCACATATTTGTTGATAAACGTGGATTTCCCCACATTGGGAATCCCTACGATCATGCTGCGGATGGGTACATTGATGCGCCCGCGAGCCTTCAGCTTTTCAATTTTTTCCTTCATCAGCGCCCGGGCAGTTTCTGTCACCTCTCCAAAGCCGCTGCCCTTCAGGGCATTGATGCGGATGACACGGAAGCCCTGTTTTTCAAAATATTCCTGCCAGATATCTGTTGCTTTCTCATCGGCAAGGTCGCATTTATTCAAAAGCAGGATGCGATGCTTATTTTTCGCAATCGTATCCAGATCGGGGTTTTTGCTGCTGTAAGGGATACGGGCATCGACCAGCTCGATGACGATATCCACCAGGGAAATATTTTCCTCCATCATTCTCCGGGTCTTTGTCATATGCCCGGGATACCACTGTATGTTATTCATATTGACCTCTTTCTATGCTCATTTAATCAACCCAAAGGAACTAAAGGGGAACAGACGGAAAATCACCTTTCCCTCCAGGTTTTCCTTTGCAATGGCGCCAACAGCTTCTTTGCGGCTGTCAGTGCTGGCATTTCTATTATCCCCCATAACGAAATAACTATTTTCAGGCACCTCAAAGGGATATTCGATATCGCCCTTTGTCATCATAGGCTCGCCCAAAAAGGGTTCCTCCACCAATTCCCCATTGACATACAAATCATAAATCTCATCATCATCTTCGTTTTCCACAATTTCGATTTCATCCCCGGGCAGGCCGATCACGCGCTTGATGATGTTTTCATAGGCAAAATCATCCTCCATATTGCAGATGACAACATCCCCATAATCGGGAGAGCCAATGGATGTGCTCAGCTTATTGATGAAAAGCAGATCGCCATGGTAAAAATTCGGTTCCATAGAAGAGCCTTTGACATAAATCGTCCCCATTACATTCCGCAGGATAAAGATCAACACCACCAGCAATACCAGCTGCAGAAAAATAGGAATGCCCCTTTTTTCTTTTTTTCTTCTGTTTCTTTTTTCCGTCGTTTCCAGCAGTTCTTCCTGTTTCATTTTTTCATTTTCCATGGAAAGCCCCTCCTTTTCACAAGCAACTTCTTTCGTCAACTGCAAAATTTTTTGCCCCTCACGAAAAAAGTCTCGATGAAACTGATTCACCGAGACCGCTTTTTCTTATCTCAATACTTCTTTAACCTTAGCTGCTTTACCAACTTTGTCTCTCAGGTAGAACAGTTTTGCACGTCTTACAACACCGCGTCTTACAACTTCGATACGGTCGATTCTGGGAGAGTGCACAGGCCATGTTCTTTCCACGCCAACGCCGGAAGCGATACGTCTTACTGTGAAAGTTTCTCTGATGCCGCCGCCCTGTCTTTTGATTACAACGCCTTCGAACATCTGCAGTCTTTCTCTTGTACCTTCTACTACTTTAGCATATACACGTACTGTGTCGCCAACGTTAAAAGGAGTTACTTCGCTTTTCAGCTGTTCTTTTTCCAGTTCTCTGATGATATCCATTGTATTTCCTCCTTATACACCTTAGACGTTCTTGCCTCATCCCTTTGATGGGGTATTGGACCGTCCGTAATCAACATGAAAGATTATACCACCGATCCGGGTGTATTGCAAGCACTTTTTTCTGGATTTTCAAGGTTTTTCAGCCTTTAATAAAGCAGATTTGCCAGCCAGACGCTCAGAGGAATGGTCAGCATGGAAATGAATGTGGTCCAGAGGACGATATTGGAAGATAATTTTTCCCCATAGCCATATTGCCCCACCATCATGGGAACCACCACTGCCGAAGGCATGCACATGGAAAGCAGGAAAACCGACTTTGCCAGGCTGCCTGCCGGCACAAAATACATAATCAGGATAGCCAGAGCAGGCATCAAAATCATCTTCACCAGGCTGATCTCCAATGCCAGTTTTTCTTGAAAGAGCTGCCCAATGCCGCTGCTGCCCGCCAATGCACCAATATAGATCAGGGACAGCGGCGTAGACAGCTCCCCTACCTTTGTCAAAAATCCCACCACCATTTCGGGTACATATTCGATGGCGCGGGTCATGGTCAGTGCCAGGCCAAGAAGAATCCCCATGCAGTTGGGGTTGATGGCCCCTTTCAGGAAGGTTTTTCCCATGACCGCCGGGTTTGTCTCTTTTTTGCCGGAAATGATATACACGCCATAACTCCAAAGATACAAATTCAGCGCCAAAACCCCCGCAGACATATATACAATGCCTGCCTCTCCGAAAAAGATCATCGTAACAGGCAGGCCAATGAAGCCTGTATTCAGGGAGCCTGTCGTTAAATCCAGCATGGGGAGCAGCCGGCTGTCCATCTTCCGTCCCCTGCCATAGAATCGCATCAGAAAACCAAAGACGATCATCATGGCCGCCTGCCCTGCTGCGGAAAGAAAAAATCCCTTCAAAATCTGGTCGGTAATCTCAATGCCGGATATGGTCGTCACCAGCATGGCCGGTATCGTCACATGCATAACCATGCTGCCCATATTTTTATTGGTCTGCGAAGTCAGATAGCCTTTCTTATTGCAATAATACCCCACAAGGATGAGCCCGAAGAGCATAAAAAATTGTCCGTACATATGTGAGACTCCTTTTTCCAAAAAGATATCGGGAGCAAACGTTCCCGTTTCTGTTTTTTAGTAATGGATCACAGATTCAATCCGATAGCCGGGCAGAATCTCTCTGCCTTCCAGGAAATCCAGCTCGATCAGAAATACCAAAGCTGCCACTTCTGCGCCCATTTCTTCTACCATTTCGATGATGGCCTTTGCTGTGCCGCCTGTTGCCATCAGGTCGTCCACGATGACTACCTTCTGCCCAGGCTGAAGGGCATCCTTATGCATTTCGATGGTGGCTGTGCCATATTCCAGGGCATATTCCTTGCTGATGACTGCCGCAGGCAGCTTGCCTTTTTTCCGCACAGGCACAAACCCCTTGCCCAAATTATAGGCCACAGGCATACCAAAGATGAAGCCTCTGGATTCGGGGCCAAGAACCATATCGAATTCCACACCCTCCAGCTTTGCCGTCATTTCATCGATGGCTGCTTTCATGCCTTCCGCATCCTTCAGCAATGTGGTGATATCGCGGAAGATCACGCCTTCCTGGGGGTAGTTTTCGATTGATCTGATTTTATCCTTCAAGTCCATTATGTATCCTCCTTAATTTGCAAACCGGAAATCTTTGAGCATCAGCTGCACGCTGCTTCTGCCGTTATAGGTATTGATCTCCACGCTATAAACAATATCCAGCAGCTTGGGCAGCTGCCCACTTCTTATTATTTTATCACAATCCTCAACAGGATACAATTCTTTCAGCAGTTCTCTCAGCTGTCCATAGCCATCAAAGGAAATGGCAGAATGTCGGATACCGCTCTTCGGTTCCGAAAGCGTCAGCCGCAGGATATCCTTGTTTTTCCCAATCAGATCCAGCCTATCCACATGGATGCCCTTGGAACCAAATAAAGGAGAAGGATTCCCCTTGCCAAAGGGTGCCAGTGCCTGCAATTCCTTTGCCAGTCCCAAGTCGATCTCCCCGAAGGAAAGGGGTTTTTCAATCCGCAGGGCGGGAATCATCTGTTCTTCTGTCAGGGGGCAATTCTCATTCAGCCGCTGCCGCAATATATCGATATTTTCCACAGGCAGAGACAGCCCTGCCGCCATGGCATGACCGCCAAAACGGGTGAAAAGATCTCTGTTGGCAAAAAGCGCCTCAAAGAGGTGATAGCCTTCGATACTTCTGCCGGAGCCCTTTGCCCCCTCCTCACTACCTGTGATGAGGATGGTCGGGTGGTAATATTTATCCTTGATGCGGCCTGCCACGATGCCCGCAATGCTTTCATGTATTTCCGGGTCATACAATACGAAAACCTGATCCCGCAGGGCGCCGCTTTCCTGCAGGGCAATGTCTGCCCGTTCTGCCGCTTCCTCCGTCAGCTGTTTCCGTTCTTCATTCAGCTGCACCAGCTTCTTCGCCAATTTTCTGGCTTCCTGTTCCTCCTCTGTGCAAAACAGTTCCACCGCCTGCCTGCCGCTTTCCAAGCGTCCCGTGGCATTGATGCAGGGGCCTAAGATAAACCCGATATGATAATCGGAAATGACTTTATCGGAAAGCCCCGCTTCTTCTATGAGGACACGTAAGCCTATATTTTCGGTTTTTTGTATCTCCGGCAATCCTTTTCTGACAATGGCACGGTTTTCCCCCAGCAAATCCACAATATCGCATACAGTGGCAATGGCTGCAAAGGAAACCAGCTGTTTTTCCAGTTTTTCATCCTGAATATGAAATTCCTGCAGCAGTAAGCGGGCAAATTTATAGGAAAGCCCCCCGGCGCACATCTGCTTGAAGGGATAGCCGCAGTCTCTCTGCTTCGGGTCGATGATGGCATCGGCTTTCGGCAGAAGGTCCTTGCGCTTCTCCCCCGTTCCCGTAAAACCCGGTTCATGGTGGTCGAGGACGACGACAGTCATGCCCTTTTCCTTGGCAAGGGCAATCTCCTGAATTGCCGCAATGCCGTTATCACAGGGAAACAGCACCTCTGCCCCTTCTGCGGAAAGGCTTTCCACCGCTTTCAGATTCAGGCCATAGCCTTCCTTCTGGCGATGGGGCAGGTAAAACATCGCTTTGCCGCCGCAGCGGACGATGGTCAGAAAAAGGATCGTAGTGCTCATGACCCCATCCACATCATAATCTCCATAAACGACGATCTTCTTTCCCCGGCGAATGGCATCGGCAAGGAGAGAAACCCCTCGCTGCAAATCTTTCATACCAGCAGGGTCGCCAAAAGCCCCCTCCCCGCCATGAAGGAATTCCCATGCCTCCTGACGGGAATATAATTTCCTGTTGGCCAGGACGGCCGCCGTCGCCTGGCGAATGCCAAGCTCCCTGGCCATTTCTGCTGTATTTACTTTTGTCCGTTTCAAAAGCCAGCGTTTCATGGGCTTCCTCCTTTTTTCATACGATTGCAATAGTATATCATACTTTTCTGTTTTCTGAAAGAAAAAAGCATCGAAACCAAAGGCTTGGGTTGAAAACATTTCCTTGGAATCCAGCGTTTTCAGCCCCATTGCCAATGATATTTCGATGCTCTTGATTTTTATGTTTTTATGGAATCATTTCCCGGACTTTGGCAAAAATGTATACCAAATAGAACCGGAAATACAAATGGAAGAATACGCCCCGGCGATAATGCCTACGATCATGGGCAGTGCAAATTCCTTAATGGAAGGCACACCCAATACGTAAATGGCACCAATGGTAAACAATGTAGTCAGGGAAGTATTGATGGAACGCGCCAATGTCTGGCTGACGCTCTTATCAATGCGCTCCGCCATCTGGTTTGCTCTAAAATTGTCTTTATTTTCACGGATACGGTCAAAAATGACAATAGTAGAGTTGACAGAGTACCCCAAAATCGTCAGCAATACCGCGATAAAGGCATTATTGACGGGGATACGGAATACCGCATAAGCCGCCAAAACCACCAGAACATCGTGAATCAGTGCAAGAATCGCACTGCCGCCTGCCCGGAAATCTCTGAAGCGGATGGAAATATAGATCAGCATTGCCACAGCTGCGATCAGCGTTGCCTTAATGGCAGCCTGCTGCATTTCCCCGCTGACTGTGCCGCTGATATCGTTGGCTTCTTTCAGTTCCGCATCCGGATATACCTTTTGTACCGCCGTTATCAGTTCCACACGGGTAGGGCTGTCAATCGACTGCAGCTTGACCGATACTTCATTGGTGCCAGTGATCTGCTGAATCTGGGGGCTGGACTGCCCTGTTACATCGCAGATGATCGTTTCCAACTCTGCTTCATCATATGCACCGCCCATATCCATTTCCATGGAAGTACCGCCTGTAAACTCAACATCCCAGTTGAGTGCCCCTTTGCCCGCTCTGGCATTGAAAGCCATGGCAGCAAGGCCAATACAGATGACAATCAAAGAAAAGATAAAAAATTTCTTTCTGTTTTCAATAATCTTCATTTCCCCACCCCCTTATTTCAATCTCAGACCATAATACTTGGGATTATTTACACCGGCATACATCATTCCTTTTACAATCACACGGGTAACCACCAATGCGGTAAACATGGAAATGATAATACCGATCATCAATGTGGTGGCAAAGCCCTTGACCGTGCCGCTGCCCAGGAAGAACAGCACTGCTGCTGCGATCAACGTTGTTACGTTGCCATCCACGATGGCAGAGGTTGCTCTCTGGAAACCATTTTTAACAGCAGCCCGAAGCGACTTGCCCATGACCAATTCTTCCTTGATACGCTCAAAAATAACGATATTGGCATCTACCGCCATCCCGACGGAAAGAACGATACCTGCAATACCAGGCAACGTCAGCGTCACGTGGAAAAGGCTCAATGCAACCAGTTCCAGGCCTATGTAGATGATAAGGGCCCAGTCGGCGGCAAAACCCAGAATCTTATAGCTGAACAGCATATAGATCAGCACCAGGGTGATCCCGATGATACCTGCTTTGATACCGGTGGAAAGGGCATCCGCCCCCAATCTGGCACCGACATTTTTCATCTGGATGACATTCAGATTGAAGGGCAGGGAACCTGCACGAATCAGGGAAGCCAGCTGTTCTGCTTCTTCCCCGCCAAACTGCCCTGTGATCATGGCATGTCCATCGGTGATAGCCGTCTGCACCACCGGCGCGCTGATGACTTCATCATCCATTACAATATAGATCGCCTTGCCGATATTATTCTGTGTTGCTTCGGCAAAAAGCTGTTTTCCTTCTTCATTGAATTCCAATGCCACATAGGGCTGGGAAGGGCCGTTTGCATCTGTTGCCCCTACCTGTTTATAGGCATCCTCCACCATATCCCCTGTCAGCAGGACATTTCCTTCTTCATCCACAAAGAAAAGCTGTGCTGTCTGGCCAATCTGCTGAATCGCTTCCTCTGCGTTTTCCACCCCGGGAATCTGCACACGGATACGCTTGTCCCCTTCACGGGCAACCTCCGCCTCTGTCCAGCCGTTCCAGTCCAGTCTGCCCTGCAGCAGAGAAATGGCCGCTTTCATTTCTGCATCCGTTACACTTTCCTGATCCGCTTCATAAACAATATCTACGCCGCCGCTCAAGTCAAGCCCCTGTTCGATCCGATTGACGCTTAATGCTTTTTCCGCTCCGATGCCTTTATAGGAAAGCACGCTCAGCGCCACTGCTGCAATCAGCGTAGCCAAAAGCATCATTCTGCCTTTTACCTTCATTCCTTCTCCTCCTTTTACACCTTGATACCTGAATGCTTTTTCGCACAAAAAAGGGGCGAATCCTCCCAAAAACCCGGAAGAATCCATACCCCTTTATTCCATTCATTATGAAAATTATTGTAACACAAAAACCAAGATTTGCAAGTTTATTTTCGATTCACTCCCAGAATACCGCCAATAGCTCCGGCCGCCGCAGCAACGGCGAGGGTCATCACGCCTGATAATGCAAGGGCAAAGCTATCTGCCGCCAAGCTGGTGATCAGGTATAGGAGCACCGCATAGACCACCCCTGCCAAAGCCCCCCAGATAAGCCCTTTTTTCTTTTTGCATGCGGCCCAATCATACCCTGCCGCTGCTGCCGAAAGGGCAGTGCAGATGAGAGAGACCATCGGCAGGCTTTCTTCCGAAAGAGAAGTATATGTCAGCAGGATGCCAAAGCCGATAAAGATAATGCAGGTGATGGCATAGGCAATGCCCATGCCCCGCAGAAAACAAACTCCCACGCCATTGGCTGCAGGCATTTTCTCCGCTTTTCCGCGGCTATGTATTTTTTCCCTTTTCTTTTTTACTTTTTCTTTTTTCTCTTTTCTCAAAGGATCACATCCAGACATATCCGTTTTGGTTTTATCTTATGGGCTTTTTGCCTAAAATATGCTATGCTACACATAGAAGAAAGGAGTGACGCCCATGCAGTATCCGCCGATCATCGATCTGCACACCCACAGCACCTATTCTGACGGCACATATACCCCGGCAAAACTGGTGGAACTGGCAAAAAAAATCGGTCTTTCCGCCCTTGCGCTGACAGACCATGACACCATAGACGGGCTGGAAGAATTTCAGGCTGCCGGAAAAGCCCTCGGCATGGAAACGATTCCCGGCATCGAATTTGCCGCCCTTTGGGAGCATCACCACCGCCCGGAAATCCATATTGTCGGCCTGGGCCTCTGCCCCAGCCATCCTGTTTTATGGGAACGGATGAAGGATATCCGCCAAAGCCGGGATATCCGCAATAAAAAAATGTGTGAAAAGCTTTCCTCTATCGGCCTGCCCATTACATTAGAAGAAGTGTCGGCAAACGCCGGCGGGGAAATCATCACCCGCGCCCATTTTGCCAATGTGCTTTTGCAGAAGGGCTATATCAAAAAGAAGGAGGATGCCTTTGCCCGTTATATCTCTCCGGGGATGCCCGGCTATGTAGAACGGGAATTTCTCTCCCCGGCTCTTTGTATCCGCACCATCAAGGAAGCCGGCGGTGCTGCTGTTTTGGCTCACCCAACCCTTTATGGGCTGGATCTGGAACAGCTTGCGGAGCTTTGCCGGGAATTGATTCCCTATGGGCTAGACGGCATCGAATGTCAGTATTCCACCTATTCCCCGGCAGAAACAAAAGCCATCACCGCTCTGGCGGAACACATGGGTCTGCTTCCCTCCGGCGGCAGCGATTTCCACGGTAAAAATAAACCCAATATTCACTTGGGCAGCGGCAAAAGTAATCTTGCCATTCCCTATGGATTTTGGGAAGAATTGAAAAAACGAACAACATAAAAAAGAAGGAGACTCTATAGAGTCTCCCTTTTTGTTCTCTTCCTTATCTTGCGATCACTGCTTCTTTATAGCCATCTTCCGATGTGTAAGAAACAGTATAGCCCAGTTTTTCAAAATCTCTTACGCCAACGAAAGCTCTGCCATCCTGCAGCAGGCCTTTCATATCGATCCGCTGGCCATCCTGCAGCACATAAGGGGTCTTTGTGGCATTTTCCCAACCAACATTTTCACCCAAAGCATCGCAGATCACCCGCAGAGGCAGATACGCACGGCCGTCTTTCACGATCAGGTCTGTCCATTCATAATCGTTGCCAAAATAAACAGCTTCCTCTCTCATCTTATACAGATCCGCTTCGGAATTTGTGCCATCCCAGCCCCAGCTCATCGTAACACCGTTTACGGGGTTATATTTATTTTCCAATGCCGCCAGCTTTCCATTCAGATCATCCATAGATACTGCCTTTTTCGGCATGGTAACTTTCACAGCAGATTTTTTCATGACAGAATCTGTTGTCACGCTCAGCACCTTTTTGCCTTTATTTGTCATATCATAGGATGCTGTAGAATTGAATCCATTATCTGTTTTCTTCACTTCTGCTTTATATGTAAAGCTGTTCAAAACTGCAGCTACGCTCTTATCCTGCATGGTTTCCTTCAGGAAAGTGCTCATATCTGCTGCCGCTTCCACAAAATCATCCTGAGAAGCTCTGGCTTCCGCAAAGAACTCTGCCATTTCCTGTTTTGCTGCAGCCGTTTCTTCCGGTGTGCCTGCCTGAACCTGTTCCATCACTGCATTCATGTAAGCCTCTGTTGCATCAATGACCTGATCCGGGTTTTTCGCCACGAAATCCAGCAAATCTACCAGAAGCTGTGCCACTTCCTGTCCATTAGCCTGAATTGCATAGCCGCCGGGAATTTCCTTCACCATGCCTGTCTCAAAGCCATCCAGCACATCCTCATAGAATGTCATCACAGCATCATAGAGATCGCCCATGTTATTCTGGGGCATCGCACCTTCCATATCCACACCGGTCATATCCTCCATGGAAACCAGTTCGATATACGGATCTTCCGCCAGCACCGCCTTCAAATCCTTCGCAAAGGCATCGCTGAACATATAGCCGTTGGGTTCTGCTTCCATCATATCCCCTGCCATCTGATACACGCCCCAAATCGTATCAGAAGTCACATATACACCATCGTTCAGACTATAATACAGCGTGCCCAGATCATATTTCTTGCCTTCATAGGATACATCAAAGGCCATATCATATTCCAGCGTACTGATATTCATATTCATATCATATGAAACAGTTACGGCTTTTTTGCCTGTAGGCATCCCTTCTGTGTACAGGCTCGCCCCATCCAATTCACCCTTCGTTGCTTTGGCAACATCTTTCACGAAGCCCTGCATGGCATCAAAGTCCACATCTGCCCGTATCGTCCCTTCTACTTTGCAGCTTTCCATGGTATCCAGCAAATCCCTGCTCATCTTCAGATAAGCCAGTTCTGTGCTGGAACAGCCGGTAAATGCCCCTGTACACATCACGCCGCAAAGCAATGCCGCCAGTTTCTTCTTCATACAAATTCCCCCTTTTACAATCTAAATTTTTAAAGGTTCCGAGAATCTTTCCTATCAGGAAGGACAATCCTCCATCTCACAGAGATATTTTCATTATACAAGATTCTCCTTATCCCCGCAATACGCCCCCCAAAAATAAAGAAATTCGTAAGAAATAGCAGACAGGACATACAAAATCCTGTTTCCAATATTCCTTCATAAAAAAGGCCTGCGGAAACAGCGCCGCAAGCCAAATATATCCAAGCCAAATATATCTATTCTTCTTTTTTCTGTGCCAATTTGGATTCCGGTCTCCCTTCGGGCAGAAACAACGGGAATTTATCAATAAATACCGTTCCTTCCCCCACTTTGCTTTCCACCTGAATCTCTCCATCGTGGCAATCTATAATCCAGCGGGCAATGGCCAGCCCCAGCCCTGTGCCGGAAATTTCCTTGTTTCTGGATTTATCCACCCGATAGAACCGGTCGAAAATCTTGGGTAAATCTTCCTGGGCGATTCCCACGCCATAATCTCTCACAGAAACATATCCGTATTCCTGATCTTTCCAGACCTTCACTTCGATCGCTTTTTCTCCGCCGGAATATTTCAGGGCATTTTCCCCGTGTATCCACAAAAGCTGTTTGATCAGGTCATAATCCGCGAAAAGTTCCACCTGTGCCTCTTCTGTAAATGTAATCTTTCTGTCTTCCCGCAGCAACGTCATTTCCCGCACCAGTTCCCCGGCAATCTCATTCAAAGATACCCTGTCCTTCTGTACGTGCAGCCTGCTCTGGTCGCTCTTTGCCAGAAACAGCAGCTGCCGGATGAGGGCACTCATATGGTCTGTCTCTGTCAAAATAGAATCGATGGATTCCTGCAGCACCTCAGGGTCGCTCTTTCCCCAACGGTTGATAAGATTCGCATAGCCCTGGATGACTGCAATAGGGGTGCGCAATTCATGGGAAGCATCGGAAATGAACTGATTCTGCCGCTGGAATGCCGTATCCAGCCGGTCGATCATGGAATTAAAGGTAATGGTCAGTTCTTTCATTTCATCATCGGGGCCTTCTGTGGAAATCCGCTGGCTCAAATCTTCAATAGAAATCCGCTCTGCCGCCGTGCGAATGGCTTCTACCGGCTTCAGCATCCTGCGGCTGATATATCTGCCGATCAAAAAGGCGCAAAAAATACCAAAAATATCTACTGCCAGCATTTTTGCAAGGAAATCCCGTACCATATAGCCGCCATCCCCAATCATCTTGAAGACCTGAATGCGATAAAACCCCTGCTCGGTATGAAAATGATTCGTAATCAGCATAAACTGCTGATCTATATCATTTTCCAGGATATATTCCATGTTGCCGCTTTTGTTTTCCCGGCTCACATTGATCTGATATCCTTCCTGATACAATTCTTTCTCCTGCAAAGAAGGGGGCTCCGCAGCAAACTCCTCGCTGCTCGTTTTCGGCCCGCGGGGGGTTCCCCCCTCTGGCCGCAGGATAAAGGGCGGCGTTTCCCCCGCATAGTTATTATAGGTTTTATTTTCAGTATAGCTGAAAATGCTGACTTCTACATATTTATCACTCAAAAATTCTGTCAGTGCTTCATCGCTCAGTTCTTCTCCCGCTTCCAGGTAAGTCTGGATATCAGAAACGGTATTCTGCAGTTGCCTGCGCATTTCTGCCTGCTGCAGGCTGGAAATATTCAGGGCCATAAACACACTGATAAACAGCAGGGAAAAGGAAAAGATACCGCTGTATAACAAAGTGATCCGCTTGGCAATGGCCATATGCTTTATACTGCCAAACAGTCTCCCTTTACTCTTCTTTGACATAATAACCTACCCCTCGGATTGTCAGGATATACTTTTTGCCAAAGGCTTCGTCAATCTTGGAGCGCAGATAGCGAATATAAACATCCACCACGTTGGTCTCCCCGATATAACTGTAGCCCCATACTTCATTCAATATCTGTTCTCTGGTCAGGGCAATATTCTTATTCTGCACCAGATAAGTCAGCAATTCATATTCTTTTTTAGTCAAATCCACAACTTTGCCGCCAACAGTCACCATACGCTTTTCCGTATCGATCACCAGATCCTGCACCTGCAAGATAGTCTTTTTCGCCGTTGCCCCTTCGCAATGCTTGAAAGCCACCCGCATGCGGGCCAGCAGTTCTTCGATGGCAAAGGGTTTTGTCAGGTAATCATCGGCGCCGCTGTCCAACCCTGCCACCTTATCCATCACTTCATCCTTTGCTGTCAGCATGATGATGGGGACCTGAGAAAATTTCCGCACACGGCGGCAGATTTCAATCCCCGTCAACCCCGGCAGCATCAGATCCAGCAAAATCATATCAAATTCCCCATTGGTGATTTGATTCATACCCTCTCTGCCGTCATGGCAAACCGTAACATCATAGCCTTCATATTTCAATTCCAGTTCCACAAAACGAGCCAATTTGACCTCGTCTTCCACCAGAAGGATTTTTTTTCGTTCCATATACTCACTTCCTGCAAATTTTTACTTATAGTATACCAATTCTACACCATTTTGTCTGCTTTCAGTATGATTTTTTCTCCTTAAAGATCCCTTCGAAACAGATTAAAAAGAGATTAAAAACGAATTTTCCCACAGATTTCCGCCATACTTGCTCTCTTTCGGTTGCGGATAAAAAAATTTTTCGTTATAATGTTATCCGGACAAAACAACAAAACACAGGAGGTTGAAGAAATGAAAAAGAAACTTGCCCTGCTTTTGACAACGCTGCTGCTTTTCAGCGCGGCCGGCTGCGGAAAGGAGGAACCCGCAGAAGAAAACCAGCACGAAATTCAGACAGAATTTGCATTGGCGGAATGCGGCCTTTCCTATACTATCCCCGATGCCTGGGTAGAAACAGAAAATACAAACCTGATCCCCGTTTCCTTTGTGAATGCCAGCGGTGAAATCTATGCTAAAATACAGTATAATTATGCGCCCGATGAAAACATGGAAGATCTGAACAATACAGATTCTTCCGTTCCGATTGAAAAATTGATGACCCCCATCGCAGAATTTTTGGTAGTAAAAACAGAACATCTGGAATCGGAAACTGCAAAAACAGAACTGGCCTTGTTCAACAATGTAGAAGAACTCGGCGTGGAGGGTGATTTTCATTTCTACTTCATGACAGACTATGCTTCCGGCATCGACCATTTCTCATCAGATGCCCAGAAAACCTTCCGCGAACTGGAAAAATATCTGCCTGAGCTGAGAGACAGCATCGAAATTTCCATGCCTGATGAACAGGCTGTGATCGATGCAGCAGAAGAAAACGGAAAATATCTGAACTTCATCACAAATACCCTGGAAGGTGACTCCATCACAACAGCTGTTTTCTATGATTACGATATGACCGTTGTCAACTTCTGGGCAAGCTACTGCGAAGAAGAAGGCATCAACGAACTGGATACTCTGCAAACATTTTACAAGGATCTGCAGAAAAAACATCCCAATGTAAACTTTATTCAGGTAGTCATCGATACGCCCAACGAAAAGGCAGAGAAAATCGTTGCAGATGCTTATGAAGAAGCCGGTGTTACTTTCACAGGCATCATGCCCGACCAGAATCTGGCAAGCTGGATCATGAATAACCTGAATGGTCTGCCTACAACGATTTTTGTAGACAAACAGGGGAAACCTGGCGATCTGAAAATTGAAGGGATACAGGATGCCTCCTATTATATGGAAACCACGGAAACCATGCTGCAGACTGTAGGAAAAACCGAATGATCTGAAAAAAAGAAGCCGCAGACCAAAACAGGTTTGCAGCTTCTTTTTGATTACTTATTTATAAACACGTACTTTTTCGATTCGATTTTTATCCATTTCCTCCACAACGATCCGCAGGCCATCGGTTTCGATCTCCTGCCCGCTTTCAGGGAAATTGCCCAACAGCATCAGGATATACCCTGCAATGGTATCCACTTCTTCGCTTTCCAGCTCTGTGCCTACCATTTCATTGAAATCCTCCAAACGGGTGCTGCCGTCTACCACAAATTCATTGTCCTTAATGACTTCGATCTCTTCTTCTTCGTCATCATATTCGTCTTCAATTTCACCGACGATCTCTTCCACAATATCCTCTGTGGTGATCATGCCGGAGGTACCGCCATATTCATCCAGAACCACAGCCACAGCCAAACGGCTATTTTTCAGTTCTGCCAACAGTTCATCCAGCGGCTTGCTTTCGTAAGTAAAGAAAGGTTCCCGCATAAATTTTTCCGCGGAGAAATCCGTTTCATTCAGGAAAAATACATCCTTTACATAGAGAATACCAACGATATCATCCAAATCTTCCCTATAAACAGGCATACGGGAAAACCCTTCCTCCTGCACCAGGCGGACATATTCTGCATAGGTCACATCCAAAGGCACCGCAACGATATCTGTTCTGGGGGTCATAACGTCCTTCGCCTTGGAATCGCCAAAATCGAATACGTTATTGATCATCGTTCTCTCATCCAGTTCCAGTACGCCTTCTTCATGGCTCACATTGACAATGGTTTTCAGTTCTGCTTCCGTGATCAGAGGAGATCTTTCATTGGGATCGCAGCCAAACAAGCGGATCAGCCCGCCTGTCACCACATTCAGCACCGCCACCACAGGGCGGAAAACAAATACGCAGACCGCAATGATCTTTACCACCAACAGAGCCACTTTTTCCGCTTTCTGGGCCGCAATGGTCTTGGGAGTGATCTCCCCAAAAATCAAAATGATAATCGTAATGATGATAGTCGCAATCCCGGCACCGTTTCCTGTATTGCCATGGAACATCTGGATGGCAAGGGCTGTAGTCAGGGCGGAAGCGCCATTATTCACCAGATTGTTGCCCACCAGAATAGAGCTGAGCAAGCGATTAGGGTCTTCCAACAGCTTCATAATCAAGTCCGCATTTTTTACATGCTCATCCACCATATTCCGCAGGCGAATTTTGCTCAGGGAAGTCAGCGCCGTTTCCGATGCGGAAAAGAACGCAGAACAACATACTAAAAATAACAATAAACCAATCAACACTGGACTGCCGTCCACGGTCATCACTCTCCAAATCTGAAAAATACTTATTTTTTTATCATATTTATTTAGTTTACCAAAAAAGCGTCCTTTTTGCAATAGGCGGCAAAATCATTCCCTTTTCCCTTTGGGATATTGCGTATTCGCCAAATTCGTTTGCCTGATTGCACAACTCCTGCCTGTGCAACAAAGGCGGCCCTAAACCAGAACTGCCTGATAAATTGAGTTTTACTGAATCGACAAACTGGAAGTTGTCGGGGTCTTTGCATAGATAAAAATATCAATTTATCTCTTCTTATACGTGAATATAATACCCACCACAGAAACCAAAAACATAATCGGTGCAAGTCTTACAAATACAAATTCAAAGCCATGCAAAATTGTTCCTGCAACTGCGAGTTCTGGATCATTGTAATTCCAACCAAGATAAGAACTTTGCATAACTACCAAAGCAATGAATATCATTACTATTAGTGTACACAGTGCGATGAGTACCCCACGAACAGTTTTAACTTTTACCATACTTTTCTTAGCCAGTTGAAGATTAATCACCTCCAGCTTTTCAGAGATTATTTTTAAATCATCTGAAGTTGATTCCGATACAGTTTCTCCAAGTAATGTGCTTACAGATGTATCCAATTCATCTGCTAACGAAATAAGCATACTTGAATCTGGAACCGACAACCCATTTTCCCATTTTGATACAGTCTGTCTTACCACATTTAACTTGATTGCAAGTTCTTCCTGTGAGAGACCTTTTGATTTTCGTAGTCTTTTAATGTTTTCATTCAGCATAATCTGTGCCTCCTTGTTTTTGATGGCTCAATTCTATATTCAAAAGAGCCGTTGCTACAAGCAACGCACATTAACATTCCTGCATTTACTGCATTTAAGCCACTCGTTAAAGAGAAAAACTGGAATCTGTCGAGCTGGATTATACAGGTGTTCCGACTTCGATCAGATT